>NZ_BONE01000006.1 GCF_016862555.1 Asanoa siamensis
AGTTTGGACATGATGGAGCGGCTGTTGAAAGCCTGCGGGTTTCGGATTGTTGTCGTTGATGAGCGTCAGCGGCGGCTTCTGCCGCTTGTTGATAGTGAGAACACGCTTGATGGGGCTTCGCGGCGGTTTCCTGCGCATCTTGATGTCATTCTCGATCCGCAGGTCGGGGAGTGGTGGGGCGATATCTACGGGCTTGCTCGGCCGCCGGAGACCTTTTATCGCGATCGGGAGCGGCGGGATCGGCAGCGGCGGCGGAGTCAGTGGGAGGTTCGGGTCGCGCGGTTTCGGGATGTTCCCCCGCCGTATAGCGAGCCCGCGTTCTATGGGCTGAGGAGTGCTCCGCCATAGAGGTCAACGCACTGTTCATTTTGGCATCACCGGTGTGGGTGCGGGTGTTTCATCGAGGTGGTTGAGATTCGGGCGTTGCCTTGAGATCTGTCCCATCTGGAGTGCTGTCCCGTGCGTTTTCGCGGTCTCGCGTGTGTGGTCGCGTGTGCCGTCGCTGTGTTCTGCGCGCCCGGGGCGGCTCGGGCGCATCCGTTCGGTGATCCGCAGACCGTCGCGATCGAGGGTGATCCCGCGCGGCCCGAGGTCGTGCGGGTGCGGTGGAAGGTGGGCGGGCTCGACGATCTGACCACGCTCGGGGTCGCGCTCGGGGTGCTGCCCGAGGACCGGGTGCTGCTCGACGGTGCGGTGTTCTACCAGGACTCCGACGCCGCCGCGGTGGGGTCTTCGCCGCGGTTCGCCGACTATCTGCTGGAGCAGATCACGGTCCGCAGTGACGGCGATGAGTGTGCCGGCACCGTCGCGAACCCGCGCGACCTGGCGCGGGCCGGGGCCGCCATCGACTATGACTGCCGCGCGCCGGCGAACCAGGTCACCGTCGCCGTGCGGACGCTGACCGACCTGAACCCCGCCTACAAGACGCTCGCGACCGGGCCCGGTGGCGCCCGCGCCGTCTACACGTCGGACGCGCCGTCGCACGACTGGTCGCTCGACGGGCCCGCGCCAAAAACCGGCAGCTCCGCCGCAGGGCAGATCGGCGCCGTGGTCGGTGGTGTCCTGCTCGTCGCGGGGACCGTCACTCTTGTGCTGCGGCGCAGGCGGAAGACGGCATGAGCGCGCTCGCCGAGCAGCTCCAGAGCGCCATCCAGTCGCCCGGGGTGACACCCCTCGCGTTCGGGCTCGCGTTCGCCGCCGGGGCCGGACACGCCGTCGCACCTGGGCATGGCAAGAGCCTCGCCGCCGCGTACCTCGTCGGGTCCCGTGGCCGGGTCCGGGACGCGGCGTTCCTCGGCGGGTCGGTCGCCGTGATGCACACGCTCTCCGTACTCGTGATCGGTCTGGCCTGGACGTTCCTGTCTCTCTCCGACGTGATCGGGATGGCCGACCTCACCCGGTGGCTGCAACTCGCCGCCGGGCTGCTCGTCGTCGGCACCGGGGTCTGGCTGCTCCGCCGACGACGCAACAGCCATCACCACGACCACCATCATCATCACGAGCGCCCCGGCCTGCTGCTGCTCGGTGCCTCCGGCGGGCTCACGCCCTCACCCGCCGCGTTTCTCGTGCTGGTCACCGGGCTCTTCCTCGGCCGCGCCGGCTTCGCGCTGCTGCTGGTGCTGGCCTTCGGCGTCGGGATGGCCGTCGTGCTGTTCGGCGTCGGTCTGCTCGCGGTCGGCGGCAGCACCGTCGTGACCCGCGGCGCCCGCGCGTACGCCTCCGTCCGTCTCGCCGCCCGCGTCGCGCCCGTCGTGGCCGCGGTCGGCATCACCCTGTTCGGCGCCGGACTCACGACCGTCGCCGCGATCCAACTCACCGCATGAGGGAGACACCGTTCATGAAGCGCCGAGTACGCGCGCTCGCCATAGCGCTGGTCACCGTCGCCGCCACCGCGGTCGTCGTGCCGGCCAGTGCCGCGGAGGCCCCGCCGGGCATCGGTGGCGCGCCCACGCTCAATGTCCGCGACGGTCAGGCGCTGGACGGCACCGTCACCGTCAAGGCCGAACCGACCGCCGAGAACGACTCGGTCGCGCGGATCACGGTCGACGGCGAGGCGGTGGACGCGGACCGTACGGCCGGCACCGCGCACTTCGCCTTCGACATGGGCGGCAACGGCACCGAGGCCCGCTACCACAACTACATCACCGTCAACGACCGGACGGTCGACGCCGACCGCGTCTACTTCCCGGACATCCCGGGCGGCAACTCCGGCGTGCTCGACTTCCCCGGTGAGTGGCTGCGCCCGGGCGTCAACACCGTCACCGTGCAGGCCGGCGCCAACTGGGTCGACTCGACCAACACCAACGCCATCGGGTACGAGGTGCTGCCCAACGGCGAGGGCGGGCGCTGCCCGAACTTCGACGACTTTCCGCTGAGCAGCATCAGCCTCAGCCTGCTCGGCGTGGTCGTCGACGGTGAGCAGAACCTGTTCAGTTACAGCTTCGGCGACGGCACCTGTGGCAGTTCCACGCCGCGGCTCAAGCAGCCGCTGACCTTCGTGGTCTCCGGCGAGCCGGGCAGCACCGCCGGCCTGAGCCACGCGCTGGACACCCGGAAGCTGTCCAACGGCGACCACACCATCGAGGCGATCACCGAGTCCGGTGCGAAGACGAGCGTGTCGGTCACGGTGAACAACCCGCCGGCCGGCTCGGCCAAGGTGACGCCCGCCGAGGGCGCGCTGGTGCGCGGCACCCAGCCCATCATCGCGGCCACGCCGAAGGACGGCGACGGTGTCGACGCGATCTCGCTCGACGGCAGGCCGGCCCAGAACGCCGATACGCTGGCCACCGGCACCTCGACGTTCACCTTCACGGTGGCGGCCGGCAACTCGATCGAGGCGCGCTACCACAACTACCTGACGGTCAACGGCAACCGGGTCGACCTCGGCGGCGACTTCGGTGCGACGGCGGCCGAGGCGGTCACCGTCAAGCTGCCCAACCGGTTCCTGCGCCCCGGCGACAACGCCATCCAGGTCGTCACCGGCGACTACAACTCGGGCAGCGGCGCCACCCTGTGCGCGAACCACGACGACTTCCGGATCGACCGCGGTACGGTCGGCCTCGCGCCGAGCACCGGCACGGCCACGCCGGCCGGCGTCTCGTACGTGACCGCCGGTGTCCGCACCCCGACCGCCGACGCGCTGCTCGCCCTCGGCGACGGCACCTGCGGCGCCAACAAGGACGCCGAGTTCGTTTTCACCATCGCCGGCGCCGAGACGACCCGCACGACGGCCACGCTCGCCAGCGGTGAGGACGCCCGGCTGCGGCTGTTCATCGGCGGCAACGGCACCGACGGCGGCTACCAGAACCAGGTGCTGGTCAACGGCATCCCGCTAGACCTGGGCATATGGGAGAAGGAGACCGCGGTCCTCGCGTTCCCGAACGAGTGGCTGGTGCCGGGCATCAACGTGCTCGACTTCGTGGCCGGTATCAACCCGACCACGGTCGCGGCCGATTGCCCGACGGGCAACTTCGACGACTTCACGATGCGCGACTTCGAGCTCCTGCCGGCCGGTGGCACCGCGACCCGGCTGACGAAGATGGTCGCGCAGACCAACGTGACGATCGGCTCGTCGACGTATCCCACGGGTTCACAGGTCACCACGTTCGTCGGTGACGGCACCTGCGGCAGCACCTACAACAACGCGCTGCGCAAGGAGATTCTTTTCGAGGTCGACCTGCCGGCGAAGGGCCTGCGGGCCGATGTGGACACGAAAACGCTCGACGACGGCCGGCACACCGTGACCGCGAAGAGCGGTGACCGGACGGCCACCCGCGGCTTCACCGTGGACAACGCCGCGCCGGTGGTCGAGAGCAGTGTGCCGGCCGAGGGCCAGCGGCTGACGGCGACGGTCGCGCTGGACGTGCGGGTCAAGGACGCCACGGGCGTCGCGGGTACGCCGACCATCATGCTCGACGGCAAGGCGGTCAAGGTCGGTGACCAGATCGGCCACGGCCTGCCGGCCGGCGCGCACACGCTCGCGGTGACCGCCACCGACAAGCTCGGCAACACCGCCACCCGCGAGGTGAGGTTCACCAGCGCCAGCATCCCCGACGTGCCGACGGAGCTGTCGTCGGTGGTCGAGGGCACCAACGGCCCGTCGGCCACGCTCTCGGCCAAGGTGCCGGGCGAGGACGGGATGGCGCTCACCGCCACGTTCACGAAGGCCGACCTGGTCGCGCCGACCGCGGGCTACCAGGGCGTGGCGGCCGCCGTTCCGACCACATTGGACGCCGCGCACGAGGGTGGGGTCGACGTGGCGTCGCTGCACCCGCTGGACGGCCGCAGCATCGACACGTCGTCGAGCCGGGACGTGGTGTTCCAGCGCTACGATCTCGCGCTCGCCGCCGACCAGAAGGCGCCGACGCTGCGCTGGGAGGGCACCATCGACCCGGCCCGCGTCGTCGCGCTGCGGGTCTGGGACCCGGCCGCGAAGAAGTGGGTCGTGCTGACCAGCTCCCGTGGCCAGGCCGGCAAGAGCACCGTGCTCACGGCGCCACTGACCGACGGCCTCCGGGATGGCGCGACTGTGCGCGTCATGGTCACCGGCGAGGACCCGTTCGCCGACGACCTGTCGCCGCGGGACTCCTCGGCGCAGAACGACAAGGACCGGTTCGAGGATCCCGACGCGTACGACTTCGCGCTCGCCCACTTCACCGACACCCAGTACGTGACCGAGGGCGCGGCCGGCGGCACCTACGACGACTTCGACGGCCGGGCCGAGCCCTCCGACGTGCAGGTCGCCGAGGAGCAGGCCGTCTTCGCGGCGGCGTACCGTGAGACGACACAGTGGATCGCCGACAACGCGGCCGGGCGGAAGATCGCCTACACCGCGCACACCGGCGACATCATCGAGAACGACTACTACGACCCGCTGGCCAAGAACCCGGACGGCTCGCTGCTCCGGCCGGGCCTCGACGACCAGGTCAGGCGCGAGTTCGAGCGCGCGTCGGAGTTCCAGCAGGTGCTCGACGACTGGGGCGTGGTCAACCAGGTCATCGCCGGCAACCACGACAACCAGCTCGGCGCCGAGACCGGCCCGGAGTCGCGGTTCAGCCGGACGTTCGGGGCGGATCGCTACTACGGCGTGGCGGACGCCTGGCCGGCCGGCACCGAGTACCACGCGTGGGACGAGGTGACCAACGCCGACGGCACGGTCACGAAGGGCAGGGACAACCAGAACAACTACGTCCTGTTCTCGGCCGGTGGGCTCGACTTCGTCGCGGTGGGCCTGTCGTACGGCGTGACGCCGGAGGAGGCCCGCTGGGCCGACTCGGTCTTCAAGCGCTACAAGGACCGCAACGGCATCCTGCTCTCGCACGACTACCTGCGCCCGTCGTCCAACCCAGACGGTCGGGGTGCGACGTTCTCCGCGCCGGACGGCTCGCCGCTCTACAAGATGGTGGTGGAGACCAACCCCAACGTGTTCCTGGTGCTCGCCGGTCACGAGCACGGCGTCGGCACCAACGTGAAGTCGAAGGTCGGCGTCACGGTCTCGCACGACGTGGTCGAGCTGCTGGCGGACTACCAGTTCTACACGGTGTCCGCGGGCGAGCTGTGGCCCGAGCGGGTCGACCCGGCCGGCAACATCGACCTCAACGGTGACGGCACCGTCGACCACAAGGCCACCGACCGGCTCCAGTTCGGCGCGAGCTTCCTGCGCCTGCTGCAGTTCGACGTGGACCGTTCCGAGATGTCCATCGACACCTACTCGCCGCTGCTCGACAACTTCGGTGCCACCGAATACGACATCCGGGCGGACGGCAGCCAGCCGAGGCCGCGCTACAACGGTGCCGAGGACAACCTGAAGCTGCCGGTCGACCTGAGCACGCGCAAGACGTCGTTCAGCACGGACTCGCTGGCCGCGTACGTCCCGGCCGGCGTGCTCGGCACCGACGAGGTCGCCGCGAACGGCACCGCGAAGGTGAGCTGGCCGAACCTGCTGCCGGGCACCTCGTACGCCTGGGTGGTGGAGGCGAGGAGCACCGACGGCGGTATGGCCGTCGCCCAGCCCGCGGTCTTCCGCACGGCCATGGGCAAACCGACGGTGACCGCCACGACCGCCCCGGTCGCCTGGGGTACGGCGGCGAAGGTGACCGTCAAGGTCGACGCGGCGCCGGCGCCGCTGACGGGGACGGTGACGCTGCGCGAGGGCAGCACGGTGCGGGGCTCGGCCGCGGTGGCGAACGGCGACGTGTCGTTCACGCTGCCGCCGGGCCTGTCCGGTGGCACGCACGAGATGACCGTCGCGTACTCCGGCAGCGCGCACCTCGAGGCGGTCGAGGTGCCGGTCAGGGTCACCGTGAACCTGCCGGCGGAGTGGAACCAGGGCCAGACCTACGACACCGGCGAGCGGGTCACCTACCAGGGCAAGGTCTTCGTGGCCTCCTGGTACGCGAAGGGCAACAAGCCCGGCGACCCGACCGGCCCGTGGCAGGAGCTCGCCATCACCGAGGCGGGTGCCGCGATCTGGACGCCGTCGCGGATCTTCAACGGCGGCGAGCTCGTCGAGCACGCCGGCAAGCGTTGGCGGGCCAGTTACTGGACCCGCAACCAGGAGCCGGGCAACCCGACCGGCCCGTGGGAGGAGATCGCGCCGCCGCCCGCGGACGGCAGCCCGGCCGCGTGGACCCCGAGCCGGATCTACAACGCCGGTGACCGGGTGACCTACCAGGGCAAGCGCTACGAAGCCAGGTGGTACACCCGGAACCAGGCACCCGGTGACCGCAACGGCCCGTGGAAGCAGATCGGCTAGACGGCCGCGAACCCGGGCCCGGTGAGCATCGCTCGCCGGGCCTGTTTCGTCGGCGCTAGGCTTCGCCGATGAGCGTGATCGACGAGATCGGCCGCAGCAAGCACGTCAGCCTCGTCTCCTACCGCAAGGACGGCACCCCCGTCGCGACCCCGGTGTGGCACGTCACCGAGGGCAACGAGCTGCTCGTCGTCACCGAGGCCCGGTCGTGGAAGGTGCGCCGGATCCGCCGTAACCCGACGGTCGAGGTCACGGTCTGCGACCTGCGCGGCCGGATCAAGACCGGCGCACCGACCGCCACGGGCACCGCACGGGTGCTGGACGAGGCGGGCACCGCGGCGGCACGGCAGAAGCTCGCCAAGAAGTACGTCTCGTCGCGGATCGGCAACTGGTTCGCCCGGCTCGTGCGCCTGCGCCGCCCGCCACTGGTCGCCATCGCCGTGACCCTCTGACGCCTTACCTTCCGGTAAGACCGACCTGCCTGATCAGCGGCGGAAGCGTCACCGCGCGGCCATGTCGCCGGCCATCGACCGGACGCCATATTGGTCGCATGAGGAAGCCGTGGCTACTGGCGATGTCGGCCCTGCTGGCCCTGACAGGTTGCACGCCCCGATCCGGTGGTGGCACCGGGCCGGGCGACGCTCCCGCGGGCACGGCGCCGGCCGCCACCACCGAGATCCAGATCAACAAGTCGTACTGGCACGCCGGTTTCAAGGTCACCCTCGGCGCGGCCCGGGTCGTGGACGCGTCGGCCGGTGGCGGCAAGGCCGTGACGATCGAGGGCGTCTTCCAGAACCTGAGCCCCGAGCACGCCGAGTCGCCGACGGAGTCCGCGCTGCTGGTCGTCGGCGGCCGCACCTACGCCGAGATCGACAACCCGCTGCTGGACCTGCCCGAGGTGCCGGCGCAGCGCAGCCAGCCCGGCGTCTACGCGTTCGTCGTCGACGAGCACTTCGTGCTCCCCGAGGCGGAGATGGTGATCGGCAAGGCGGCGGACCGGCAGGCGACGGTGCCGTTCACCGGGCCGGACGGGTTGGTCGCCCTGGAGCCCCGGCCGGTGCCGGTCACCGGCAAGGTGCTGCGCAACGCGAGCGGCGCGGTCTTCATGACCGTCTCGGCGACGGAGGTGCGCGCCGACGAACCGTTGCTGCACGGTCAGGCCCCGAGCGGCCAGGAGTTCCTGCGGTTGACGTTCTCGGCCACCAACAACACGGACGCCGGGTTCGCCTGGGTGTTCGACCGGGACCTGCACCTGCGACTGCCCGACGGTACGGCGGTCGGGACGGCGGACAACTGCAGCCGGGCGCAGATCTACCCGCCGCCGCACGCGACGGCCCAGGGCGGGCTGGCCTGCTTCCTCGTGCCGGCCCCGGCGAACGGCACCTACCTGCTGAGTTGGGACCGCTACGCGAAGGGCGCGCTGCGCGTACCGGTTTCGTAGAATGCGCGCGATGACGCTGGACGCCGGTGACGAGGCGCGGCGGACCGGCGCACCGGCGCCGGTCCTGCATCCGGGCGACCCGCGTCGGGTCGGCGGGATCCGGCTCCTCGGCCGGCTCGGCGAGGGCGGCATGGGCGTCGCGTTCCTCGGCGCGCGCGACGACGGGCGCCGGGTGTGCGTCAAGGTCATCAGGGCCGAGTACGCCCGGGACGCCCGGTTCCGGGCCCGGTTCGCCGCCGAGGCCGCGGCGGCCCGCCGGGTCGCCCGGTTCTGCACGGCCCAGGTCCTCGACGCGGGCACCGACGGTGACCTCGCCTACCTGGTCACCGACTACATCGAGGGGCCGACGCTGTCGGCGGCGGTCGGCCGCGACGGCCCGATGACCGGGTCCACCCTGGACAGTTTGGCGATCGGCATCGCGGCCGCGCTCAACGGCATCCACGCCGCGGGCGTCGTCCACCGCGACCTCAAGCCGAGCAACGTGCTGCTGTCGCGGGTGGGTCCGAAGGTCATCGACTTCGGCATCGCCCGCGCCCTGGACGCGCTGGAGAGCCTCACCGAGTCGGGCCACGTGGTCGGCACACCCGCCTACATGGCGCCGGAGCAGTTCCGCGGCCGCACCGAGACGGCGACCGACGTGTTCAGCTGGGGCGCGGTGGTCACGTTCGCGGCCACGGGCCGCCCACCGTTCGGCACGGGCGCGCCGTACGCCCTGATGCACCGCGTGTTGTCGGACGAGCCCGACCTCGGCGCACTGGAGGAGCCGCTGCGCGACCTCGTCGCCCGCGCACTCGACAAGGATCCCGGCCGCCGCCCGGCGGCCCGCGCGCTGCTGCTCGCCCTGGTCGGCGACGAGGCGGACCCGGTCGACGCGAGCTCCCGGATCCTGTCGACACAGTGGACACCTCCGCCGGTGGCTCCAGGGACGCCGCCGACGGTGCCGGACGACGACGGCGTAGCCGGGCCGTTGCTCGACCGGCCGCTGGTGGAGCGGGCGCCGGCCGGTGCCCGGCGTCGGTGGACGCTGGTGGCGGCGGCCGTCGTGCTGGTCACCGCCGTCGCGGTCGCGCTGGCGACGCGGGAGAGCTGGCGGGCGGGCGACGGCGGCGCCGGGCGCGCCACCACCAGCCCGACCGCCGCCGGCCCGTCAGCCGCCGGCCCGGCCCGCACGTCCACTCCGGACGGTGTGGACGACACCACCGCGCAGGGCATCGCGATCGGCGCCCGGGAGCCCCCGGACGGTGTCCGGACGCTGGGGGTGGGGGAGCGCCGCCACTACCGCCTGCGGCTCGACGCCGACCGCGCCGTGTACGTGACCGGCTACGTCTGTGCCGATCTCGTGCCGTGGCAGCTCTTCCGCGCCGGCGGTGGCCTGATCGCCGGCAACACGCTCGGCTGTCGCCAGCACGGCCCCTACGCCCTCGCGGCCGGCGACTACGACCTCGTCGTCGGCGGCGACGGCGTCGAGGGCAAGTACGCCGTGCGGATCGCCGACCGATGACCGGCTACCTGGAGATGTGGGGCCCGGCCGGCCCGTCGATGATCCGGCTGGACGCCGACCGGCTCAGCCTCGGCAGCGCCGACTCCAACGACCTCGCCGTGCCCGCCGACCGGCTGCTGTCGCGGCTGCACGCGGTCTTCGAGCGCTACCCGGCCGGCTGGTGCGTGCGCGACCTCGGCTCCCGCAACGGCACCTTCGTCAACGGCCGGCGCATCTGGCAGGAGCGCGCCCTCGCCGACGGCGACGAGATCCGCGCGGGCGCCTCCCGTTTCGTGCTGCGCGCGGGCCGCGTACCGGCGGGCCAGGTCACCGAGGCGGGCGCCCCACCGCCGGACCTGACCGCCCGCGAACGCGACGTGCTGATCCAGCTCTGCCGCCCGCTGCTGGCCGGCGAGACCTTCACCGAGCCCGCCTCCAGCCGCGAGATCGCGGCGGCGCTCGTGGTCACGGAGGCGGCGGTGAAGCAGCACCTGCTGCGGCTCTACGCGAAGTTCGGCATCACCGGCGAGGGCGAGCGCCGCCGGGTGCGGCTGGCCAACGAGGCCGTCTCCCGCAACGCGATCACCCGGGCCGACCTCCGCGAGCCGGGTCGCCGAGGAGACGGTTGATCAGGCGCGGCTCGCCGGGCCAGGCCTCCAGCAGGACCTCGCGGGGAACCTGACGGCCCGCGTAGCGCAGGCAGAGGGCCACCACGACGATGTCGTCGAGGGGGCCGATGATCGGGATGAACTCGGGGATCAGGTCGATCGGGCTGGCCACCCAGAGGCCGGCGAACACCACCGCGATCTTCGCCCGGCGCGGGACCCGCGGGTCCTTGCGCAGGCGGCGGGCGGCGGTGACGCAGTCGGGGATGAAGGCCGCGAGGTCGCGCAGGATGCCCGGCGGCAGGCGGCGGGCGAGCACGAAGAGCAGCGCCCACGAGGCCAGCAGGACGCCGAAGGCGATCGCCAGGCGGACGAGCCACTCACGCATCGCCGGCCCCCTGTCCAGTGGGCGTCAATGTAACGCCCGCTACATCGACCTGCCACCCCGGACTGGCAGATGCGCGACACTTTCACGTCACCGTCCGGGGTTACGGTCGAGCCGTGACCAACACATCCACGCATGCACATTCCCTGAGCCGTCGCGGCGTGCTGACCGGCCTCGGTGCCGCCGGTGTCGCCGCCGGCCTGGGCGCCGTCGCCGCACAGGTGCCGGCGGCCGCCTACACCGGCACGCCGGACACCCCGGCCGCCGCGCTGGCCCACGTCCTGGCCGGCAACGCCCGCTTCCGCGCCGGCCGCTCGCGGCACCCGCACCAGACGCTGGCCGACGTACGCCGGCTGGCCGCCGGCCAGGACCCGTTCGTGGTCGTTCTTGGCTGCGCCGACTCCCGCGTCGCCCCCGAGGTGCTCTTCGACCAGGGTCTCGGCGACGTCTTCGACAACCGGGTCGCCGGCAACGTCGTCGACGCGGCGGTCACCGGCAGCATCGAGTACGCGGTGGCCGAGTTCGCCTCGCCGCTGATCGTGGTGCTGGGCCACGAGCGGTGCGGGGCGGTCGTCGCGACCGTCGAGTCGATCGAGCACGGCACGACGCCGCCCGGGTCCATCGGCGCCCTCGTCGACGCCATCCGTCCGGCCGTGGAGCCGGTGCTGCACCACCCGGGCGACACGATCGAGAACGCGGTGCGGGCCAACGTCCGCTACCAGGTCGGGCGGCTGGTCGCGGGCAGCGCGATCATCCGGGACGCGGTCGCGGCCCGCGCGCTGCGGGTGGTGGGCGCCCGGTACGACCTCGAGACGGCCGCGGTCACCGTGTTGTGATGCCGACGCAGGAGGGGCCGTTGCCGACCGGCAACGGCCCCTCCTGCGTGTGTTCAGCGCACGTCGAGCCAGACCAGGCGGTGGTCGGAGCTCGGGAACGGGAACACGCCGGTGAGCCGCGACAGCGGGTCGGCCTGGACCGGCCAGAACACGCCGCCACCGCGGACCTTCAGGCCCGCCTTGGAGGGCAGCACGTAGTCGGCGCGCAGGTTGCCGGGCGCGGTGTCGGCGAAGTCCGCCGTGTCGAACCGGGGGTCGCTGCGGTGCGTCGCGTTGGCGCCGCCCTGCAGCGTCGCAGCCTCGGCCGCGCCCGCGCTCGACGGCGCGAACGCGTCGTCGATCCACCGGTTGTCGAGGAGCTGCTGGGCCGCGCCCGGGATGCTGTCGCCGTCGAGCGGGTCGGAGTTCTGGTCACCCGCGATGACGAACGACGAGCCCGGCCGCAGGCCGCCGCGGTGCCCCTTGTCGTCGTACACGTAGCGGCCCTTGCCCGGCGTCACGTAGTCGGACCAGAAGCCGATCTCGTCGAAGTTGCGCCGCCCGTTGCGGTCCTCGGCGCCGTCGAAGACCGGCGGCGTCGGGTGGGAGACGAGGAAGTGGACGGTGCGCCGGCCGATCTCGATCGGCACGTCCCAGTGGCTCTTCGAGGAGAGCGGCAGCACCCGCAGCTCCTGCTGCGAGTAGAAGTCCGCCGGTGCCGGCGTGGCCGGGTCGTCGGGCAGCAGCGCGCCCGGCATGTCCTTCCACTTGAAGTGCTGGAACGTCCGCACGTCGCGCCGGTCGATCGGGTAGCGCGAGTAGACGACCATGCCGAACTGGCCCGGGAAGGCGCCGAAGCCGAGCGCGTCGTCGCCGTACCCCGGCGCGCCAGGCGTGGTGACGACGGTGCCGTCGTTGTTGAGATCGAGCCCGGACGCGACGCCGGTGTTGCTCGGCGCGATGAAGTGGTACGGGTAGTGCACGGGCCGGGCGCCGTTCTGCCCCACGGCCAGGTAGTTGTCGCGGAACAAGGTGGCCGCCACCGGGTCGTAGTCGAACTCGTTGATCAGCAGGACGTCCGGCCGGGCGCGCTGCACGATCTCCGCGATGACGCGGGCCTGCGCGTTGTCCGGAGTGGACAGGTCGGCGCGCAGCTGCCCGGCGACACCGCGGTTGAGCGACGCGTTGAACGTCGCGAACCGCACGTCGTCACCGGAGCCGTGCTGCCCACCGGCCGCGGCCGCGCCGGCGCTGCTGAGCAGGACGACCGCGGCGATCGCACCACCGGCCGCCACACGCGACAGACGCGAGAAGGTCAACGACACATTTCCTCCCATCGTGATGGTCAAGTGCTGGTCGGCATGCTGACTGTCGTACGGATCAACCGCGGGCACAACCGTTGGCCGGCCGGAAACCGTGAGCCCAACATCTGGGGAGCCATCCACCCGGCCGGCGGTGCCGAATGGTGGGTAGGCGCGACACGACCCGGGGGAGACGGCCATGATCCGACACTTGACGCACTACCTGGCGGCGTTCGCGGTCGCCGCGGGCGTGGCGCTCAGATCGGCCTGCTCGTGCGGTCCCGGTCGACGCGGGGGTCGCGGAGCGACACGTACCCCTTCCAGGACCCGACCGGCCCGGAGGGCCGCGCCTGGCTGTGCGCGCCGACCACCCGCGGGTGCCGCCACTTCTTCACGGCGGTCGCGGCGACGTTCCAGGATCGGCTGGTCGTGGGTGGCGACTTCAATCTCGGCGACCTGTCGACGTGCCTGCCGGCCGGCTACGCGGACGATTCCGACGGCGGCTTGCAGCACGTGGCGGTCACCGGGCCGGGCGGCCGCCTACGGCTCGTCGACATGGCGGGCACGACGGACCATCCGGCGTTGGCGGTGACGTTCGTCAGTCGGTGAGCAGGGTGAAGACGACCACGGCGGTCTCGCGGGAGCGGCGGGCCGCGTACGCGTCGAGGCCCTTGTCGATCGTGCGCCAGCGGTCCCAGAGGCGGGCGCGCTCGTCGCCCGTCGCGGCGTGGGCGCGGACCTGGCGCGCCTGGCCGCCGGGCAGTTCGATGCGGGCGTCCGGGTTGGCGCGCAGGTTGAGCCACCAGGCCGGCTCCGGGTCGCCCCAGCCGTTCATCGCCATCGTGACCAGGTTCGGGCCGTCCTCGAAGTAGCCGAGCATCACGCTGCGGGGCCGGCCGCTGCGGCGGCCCGTCGCGGTCAGGCGCATCAGGCCGTAGTCGTCGCCGCGCGGCGGCTTCAGGCCCAGGCGGCCGCCGGTCGCTCGGAAGAGCCCACGGTGGACCGACCAGAAGCTGCGGATGACCCAGCGGGGTGGCAGCTTGGCTTCCTCGCGTCGCGTGCTGTCCGGCATCGCGTCACCTCCGCGATCCAGCGTGGCGGACCGCGTCAAGCCTCGGCGTCGTCGAAGACGCCCAGCGCTCCGCGGACCAGCACGTGGCCCGCCTTGACCCGGTCGCTGACGCCGGGCGCCTCCAACCAGCCCGGGTTGTGGCGCTCGCCCCACGCGACGATGTCGGCCGCGAGGGCCAGGGCCGCGCCGTCCCGCCCGTGGGCGAGGGCGCGGGCCAGGTCCAGGTAGGAGCCGGGCTGCGTGCCGTCGAGCGGGCCGTCGACCTCGTCGGGGCACGGCCGGTGGAAGAGCGCGGCCAGGCAGGTGAGGGCGAACCGGTTCGCGGCGGGCTCCCTGTCCCAACAGGACAGCAGCGCGGGAAGCCGCGCGCCGACGGTGTGCCGCACCTCGCGGGCCCGGAAGCCCGCGGCGGGCGGCCGCTGCCGGACCACGGCGCGGGCGGCATCGGCGAGCAGGTCGGCGGCCGGCCGGTCGGCGGCGACGAGCAGCCACGCGTAGAGGTCGAGCCGCCGCGCGGCGGGCAGCGCCCCGGACACGACCAGGTCGGTCAGGAACGCCACGGCGGGTGCGGTCGCGGAGAAGCAGGTTCCCTGATGGATCAGGAAGTCTCCGCACAGGTCGTCGAGGGCGTCCGGCCAGTCGCCGTCAGCCGCGAGCGCGCGCAACAGGTCGGGGACGTCGTCGGCCGGGCCGTGGGCGTGTTCCAGGTCGGCCCAGGCGATCCGGTCCACTCCGGACAGGTCGATCGGCCCGTCCGTGACGTGGTCGGGCGTCAGGCGCAGGGTCGCGCGCGGTGGAGCCAGGGCGACGACCACGGTGGGTACGGGCGGCCGGCCGCCCGGGTTCGTGGAGACCACGGGCGTGTCGGCGGGCCGGACCAGCGCGAGCATCGCGTGGTCCGCGCGGCTGCCACCGCTCGGACAGCCGGCGTGCCGGCGAGCCACCAGTGCGGCCCGGCGACCGACCGCGTCGATGGTGCGGTGCCCCGCGAGGTCGGCCGGATAGGGCCCTTCGTCGAGCGCGGTGACGATCCACTCGCCGGCGCGACGCGCGGGTCTGGCGGTGACCAGCGGGAACCCGTACGCGGCCAGCGCCTCCGCCAGAGAACGCGCGTGCGCCTCGCTCGGCACCGTGAAGTCGTGGGTGCCGCACACCGCGGACCAACCGGCCATCGCGCCAGCCTAGGCGGGCAGCACCCCGAGCGCTCCTTCCGCCAGGACATGGCCGGCCTTGACCGTGTCGCCGACACCGGGCGCGTCCAGCCGGCCCGGGTCGTGGTCGTCTTCCCACGCCACGATGTCGGCCGCGACGGCCAGGGCCTGCCCCTCCCGGGCGAGCAGGAGGGCGTGCGCCAGCTTCAGGTACGCCCCGGGTCGCGTACCGTCGAGGTCCTCGAGCATGGCGGCCGCGTGCGCGCCGGCCCCGCCCGCCAGAGCGGGATAGAGCGCCGCGAGACAGACGAGCACGTACCGGATCGCGGGTGGTTCCCGGTCCCAGCGCTCCAGCAGCAGGGGCACCTGCGCACCGACGACGCGGTGGACCCCCGGGCGTCGTCGTCGGCGGCGGGGGACCGGTGCGCGACCGCGGCCCGGTCGGCGTCCGTGAGCAGGTCGTCCGCCTGCCGGCCGGCGGCGGTCAGCAACCACCCGTAGAGGTCGAGCCGCTGTGCCGCCGGCAACGCGCCTGAGACGATCATGCGGGTCAGGAACGGCAGGGCGGGCGCGGTTGCCGGATAGCAGGTCCCCTGGTGCAGCAGGTTGTCGCCGAACAGCTCGTCGAGCGTCTCGTCCCAGTCGCCGTACGGGTCGGTCAGCGCCCGGATCAGGTCCGGCACGTCGTCGGCCGGGCCGTGGGCGTGTTCCAGGTCGGCCCACGGGATCTCGTCCAGACCGGACAGGTCGATCGGGACGTCCGCGGCGTCGTCGGGCGTCAGCGCCAGGGTCGCGGGCGGCGACGCCGTGCCGACGACCCGTCCGGGACGGGCGGGCGCGCGCCGGGGTTGGTGACCGCGACCGCGGACCAACCGGCCATCTCGTCAGACCCTTTCGACCGTGAGTCGTCCCTCGGAGGCGGGGACGATCCGCACGCTACCCGCGGCGAGATCCACGCGCTGGGTCGCGTCCCGCCACCGGACCGCGACCCGGGTGACGGGCCCGGCGGCGGACAGCCGGGCCGCCACCAGGGCTCCCTGGCTGTCCCACTCGACGTCGACGACCACGCCGGGGCGGGCGACCAGGCCGGTGAGGCGGCCGGCCGGCCAGTCCGAAGGGATGGCCGGCAGCAGGTCGACCACGCCCGCGTGGCTCTGCACCGCGAACTCCGCCACCGCGGCCGTGAAACCCAGGTTGCCGTCGATCTGGAACGGCGGATGGGCCGAGAAGCGGTTGGGGTAGAGGCCGCCGTGCTCGCCCGTCGCGTCCGGCGGCACCGGGCGCAGCGCCAGAGCCAGCAACGCGGGGAGGCGGTCTGCCTGCCGCAGCCGGGCGCGCAGCGCCAGCTTCCAGGCGAGCGACCAACCCGTCGAGTCGTCCCCGCGGGCGTCCAGCGAGCGGCTCGCCGCCTCCGCCAGGGCCGGCGACGTGTCCGCGCCCGGGAAGACCGCGTAGAGATGCGACAGGTGCCGGTGGTGCGGCTCCGGCAACGGACGATCGGTCAGCCACTCCTGGACCAGGCCGTCGGCGCCGATCGGCACCCGAGGAAGCCGAGCGAGGGCCGCCGCCGCGCGCCGGGCCAGCGGCGACGCGGAAAGACCGAGCGGGGCGGCCAACTCCGCGACCGAGGCCAGCAGCTCCCGGGTGATGCTCAAGTCCACCGTGGACGTCAGGTCGACCGCGTAGGAGCCGCCGTCAGGCCCCGTGAAGTGGTTCTCCGGCGACGTCGACGGCGACAGCCCCAGAGAGCCGTCCGGCTGCTCGACGAGCCAGTCGAGCAGGAACTCCGCCGCTGACGACACCGCCGGCCAGGCCAGGTCGGGGGCGGCGCCGAAACGGACCCGTTCGACCAGGTGCCGGCACAGCCACGCGCCGGCGAGCGGCCAGAACGCCCACGCCGGGTCCGCCTGCCCGCGGCCCACGGGCGACGTGTACGCCCACGCGTCGGTGTTGTGGTGCGCGCACCAGCCCGCCGCGCCGTACAGGTGCCGCGCCGTCACCGCACCGCGTTCCCGCAGGGCCGCCACGAGGTCGACCAGCGGCTCCGCGCACTCCGCCAGGTTGGCCGTCTCCGCCGCCCAGTAGTTCATCTGCGTGTTGATGTTCACCGTGTAGTTGGCGCTCCACGGTGGACGCATCGAGTCGTTCCACAGGCCCTGCAACGTCGCCGGCAGCCCGCCGGGCCGCGAGGAGCTGATCAGCAGGTACCGTCCGAAGTGGAACAGATAGGCGACGAGTGCCGGCTCCCCACCGGCGAACCGCAGGGACGTGCGGTCGTAGAGCGACCGATGCGCCGCCCTGTGCCGCTCCACCAACCGCGCGGCACCCAGCCCGAGCGCCGCCTCCGCGGTCGCCACCGCGGCGGCCAGCGCCGAGGTCTCGTCGCCCGCGGGCGCCCGCCCGACGGCGGTGAACGTGGTCGCCGTCGCCACGACGACCAAGAGCCGACGCACCCCGGTCGCCCGGAAACCGCCGACGGACACCCCGTCGTGCGCCCACCGGGCCACGATCGCCCCGCGCACCGACGGCCGTTCGTCGTAGACCGGCGCGGCCAGATCGGGCTCGTGCGGCGGCGCCGAGTCGCTCGGCAACCGCACCGTCACGAAACCGTCACCCCGGTCCAGCACCGCCAGCGGGCTGTCGATCCCGAGCGAGACGTCCACGCCCTCGTCGCCGGAGACCTGGAGGCTGAACACCAGCACCTGGTCGGGCGCCGAGACGAAGGCCCGCCGGGTCACCCGCGACCCACCGACCCGATAGGAGACGACCGCCTCGGCGTCGCGCAGGCGAAGCTCCCGGCGGTAGCCGACCGGCGACCCGCGATGCCCGACCTCCAGCGACAGCGCGCCGAACGGCAGGTAACTCTGCGTGTAGTCGCTCTGCAGCCGCCGCACCTGTTGCGTCGCCTCGTCGAACTGCCCGGCCGCCAGCGCCGCCCGGGCGGAGGCCAGCGCGACCGCCGCGTCGTCAGCCGAGATCGCGCGTTGCCGCTCCTCGCTGGAGACGTCTCCGGACCACGCCGAGCCGTCGTTGAGCGTGATCCGTTCGTCGGTGGGCGAGCCGAACACCATCGCCCCCAGCCGGCCGTTCCCGAGCGGGAACGCTTCGAGCCACCGGCCCGCCGGCGTCTCGGAGACATGGACGTGGGCGGGGTCCTCGGTGCTCATGCGCGTTCTCTCGATAGGGTGAATTTGTAAGGACATACTAGGCAGGGGAGAAGCATGCGCGTCCTCGACGTCGTCGACCACGGCGCCGACCCGACCGGGGCCCGCGACTCGGCGGCCGCGTTCGCGGCGGCGTTCCGGGACGCGAGCGGATCCGGCCGGAAGACCGAGATCCTCCTCCCGCCGGGCACCTACGCCCTCTGGCCGGAGCACGCCGAGCGGCGCGACCTCTACGTCTCCAACACCGTCGGCGCCGACCCGCGCTACCGCACCAAGACCATCGCCATGCTGGTCGAGGGCGCGCGGGACCTCGTCGTCCGCGGCACCGACGCCAAGGTGGTCCTGCACGGCCTCCAGACGGCCGTCGCGGTCCTCGACTCCCACAACGTCCGGTTCACCGGCTTCGCCCTCGACCACCACGCCCCGAGCCTGGTCGAGGCCCGCGTCGTCGCCACGGGCCGCACCTGGCGCCAACTCGCCGTGCCCGCCGACGTCACCTTCCGGATCGAGGGCACGACCGTCCGGTGGGAAGGGGAGCGCGGGCGGGACGGCCGGCCCTACTGGACCGGCTCCGACGGGCTCGACTACACCCAGGTCTACGACCCCAAGACCGGTCGGGTACGGCGGTGCGACAACCCGCTGTTCACCGGCGTACGGGCGATCCGGGCGGAGGGCGACCGCCAGATCGTGATCGAGTACGACACCGACCGCGTCGCCGACGACAGCGGCCTCGTCTACCAGATGCGCCCTACGGTCCGGGACCATCCCGGCATGCTGGTCGCCGAGAGCGAGCGCGTCACCTTCGAGGACCTGCGCGTCCACTACCTGCACGGCTTCGGCATCCTCGGCCAGCTCAGCCGCGACCTCGTCATCCGCGACACCCGGTTCCAGGCCGACCCGGCCACCGGCCGGCACACCGCCAGCTACGCCGACTTCGTCAACCTGTCGTCGGTCGGCGGTCAGGTCCGGATCGAGCGCTGCCTGTTCGAGAACGCGCACGACGACGCCATCAACGTCCATGGCACCTACCTTCCGATCGGCGAGCGCCGGGACGACCGCACGGTGACGCTCACCTACCGCCATCCGGAGACCGCCGGCTTCGCCGCGTTCCACCCCGGCGACGAGGTCGAGTTCGTGGAGCGGGCGAGCCTCGCGGCCGACACCGCGTTCCGGGCCCGGGTCGTCACGGTCGACGGGCCGCACGAGACCGATCCGACCACCATGACCGTCACGGTCGACCGCGACCTGCCCGCCGCGCTGGCCGACGACAGCTGGGCCGCCGAGAACGTCACGTACACCGCCGACGTCCGGATCGTCGGCAACGTGTTCGCCGGCATTCCCACCCGCGGCGTCCTGCTGACGACCCGCGGCCGTTGCGTGGTGCAGGCCAACACGTTCGACGACACCGGGATGGCCGGACTGTTCGTCTCCGGCGACGCGGCGCAGTGGTTCGAGTCCGGCCCTGTCCGCGACCTGACCGTCCGCGACAACGCCTTCCTGCGCCTGACCGCGCCGGCCGTCCTGGTCGAGCCGACCAACACGGTGTCCGGCGGCGCGGTGCACAGCGGCATCACGATCGAACGGAACCGCTTCGTCGACTGTGGAACGCCGTTCGTCGACGCGAAGAGCGTGCGCGGCCTCACCGTCACCACCAACGACCTCGAGCCGAGGCGCGCCTGGCCCGCCGACGCGGTACGCACGACGGACTGCACGGACGTCACCGTCGAGCCATGAGAACGGCGGGGCAACCGCCGAACAGCGATTGCCCCGCCGCACAGAGCCTTACTGGTACAGCGCGTTGATCTGCTCGTTCACCTTGGTGAAGCTGTCGGCGCCCGCCTGGCCGTTCAGGAAGGCCTGCATGGCCGGCTGGAAGATGGCCATCGCGTCGGCCCACTGCGGCACCACCGGGGTGGTGTGGGTGGTCGGCGCGAGGAACGGCGCGATGTCGATGCCGCTCTTCTGGAAGGTCGCCTTGGCGTCCTCGGTCGCGCTGGTCATGGCCGGCAGCACCACGCCCGCCTGACCGATGATCGTCTGGCACTCCTTGGAGCCCAGGAAGACGAGGAGCTTCTTCGCCTCCGCGGGGTGCTTCGTCGTGGCCGTGACGGCGTCACCGAGGCTGTTGGCCGTCGACTGGCGGCCGGTCGGCCCGGTCGGCAGCGGCGCGACCGTGGTCTTCACGTCCTTCAGCTCGAAGTACGACTTGGCGCTCCACACGCCGTCGGTCGTCATCGCGTACTTGCCGGCGCCGTAGGTCTGCTGCATGCCGACGCCGCTCGTGGCGATCTTGAGCGACGGCATGAAGCCCTTGTCCGACAGGCCCTTGAACCATGTCAGGGTGTCCTGGAACTTCGGGTCGTCGTAGTTGAAGTGGGGCTTGGCCGCCTCGCCCGAGTAGTAGTCCCACCCGTTCGACAGCGCGTACTGCGCCCAGATCGACTCGCCCGCGCCGTCGCCCGCGCCGTTGAGGCCCAGGCCGTACACCGCGACCTCGCCCTTGTTGAAGCCCGCCTCGCCGCCGCGCTTGCCGGCCTTGTCGACCGTCAGGTGGGCGATGAGCTTCTCGAAGGTGCCGCCGTCGCTGGGGTTCCAGGTCAGGTCGGCCAGGTCCGCGGCCGACTTCCCGGCGTCCTTGAGCAGACCGTCGTTGACGTAGAGCCCGACGACGCCGTTGTCCTTCGGCAGGCCGTAGCGCTTGCCGTCGGTGCCGACCCAGAGTTCGGGCAGGCCCTTCTGGTACGCGGCCAGGTCGACGTTCTCCGACTTCACCTCGTCGTCGATCGGCTGGATCTGGTGCTTCTCGACGAACGTGGGGAAGTACGACGCGTGGTTGGTGAACACGTCCGGCGCGGTCCCGCTGACCAGGCCGGTGGTGATGCTGCTCCAGTAGTCGTCCCAGCCGTACTGCTTGACCGTGACGCTGATGTTCGGGTTCGCGGCCGTGAACGCCTCCGCGCACCTCTGGTAGCCGGGCTGCTGGTTGGCGTCCCAGAGCCAGTAGCTCAGGTCCACCTTCCCGCCCGCAGCCGAGTCCGAGTCGGACCCGGAGGATCCGCAACCGGCCAGCAGGCCGGCGGCGGCCAGCGCCGCCGTCGCCACGACGGCACCTTTACGCCACTTCATCGTTGCGTGGTTCCTTTCGTTGGTAGGGGGGAACAAAGCTCACTTCAACCCGGAGAACTGGATCGAGTTGATGACGCGCTTGCCGAGCAGCGTGAAGAGCACGACGACCGGGAGCGCCGCGATGACGGTCGCGGCCATCAGCCCGGCCCAGTCGGGCCCGCCGTTCGGTGTCTGCGCCTTGAAGATGCCGAGCGCGACGGTCAGCACCCGGACGTTCTCGTCCTGGCCCACGAGCAGCGGCCAGAAGTAGTCGTTCCACGCCGCCACGTAGGTGAGGATCGACAGCGTCGCGATCGGGGCGGCGCTCATCGGCACGATGACGCGGAAGAAGATCCGCAGGTGCCCGGCCCCGTCCAGCCGCGCGGCCTCCTCGATCTCGTGGCTGATGTTGAGGAAGAACTGCCGCAGGAAGAACACCGCGAACGGCGACATCAGCAGGTTCGGCAGCACGATGCCGAGGAACGTGTTGAGCAGCCCGAGATCCCGGATCAGGATGAAGTTCGGCAGCGTCGTGAAGATGGGCGGCACCATCAGCGCGGCGAGGAACAGCGTGAAGACCAGGTTGCGGCCGGGCCAGCGCAGGCGGGCGAACGCGTACGCGGCCAGGGCGGCGAACAGCGTCTGCGCGACCGTGGTGGTGATCGCCACGACGAACGAGTTGCGCAGGTAGAGCCAGAAGTTCACCCGGGCCGTGGACCCGCCCTGTTCCAGGGCCTCGCGGACGCTGGACAGGCCCAGCACCCGCCGGTAGGCGTCCAACGTGGACTCGGCCGGCAGCAGGCTGTTGGCGTGGCCCGCCAGCGCGCCGTTCGTGGAGAACGAGGTGCGCAGCATCCAGTAGAACGGGAAGAGCGTGGCGAGCAGGAACAGCCCGAGCACGATCCAGGCGAGAACCTTGCCGAGGGGTACGCGTCGGCGGGCAGCGGTCGCGGTCATCTGGTCGTTCCTCACGCGAGATCCGACTTGTCAGCACGGGTGAGGCGCAGCTGCACGAGCGTGACGCCGAGCAGGATCACGAACAGGACCAGCGCGATGGCCGACGCGTACCCGAAGTCGTAGCGGTTGAAGGCCAGGTCGTAGATGTAGTAGTAGATGACCCGGGTCGCGTTGACCGGCCCGCCCTTGGTCGTCACCGCGATCGTGTCGAAGATCTGGAACGAGCCGATCAACGAGACGATCAGCACGAGCGCCAGGACCGGCCGCAGCAGCGGGAGGCTCACCCGCCAGAACTGCTTCGCCTCCGAGGCGCCGTCGATCGCCGCGGCCTCGTACACGTCCCTGGGGATGGCCTGGAGGCCCGCGAAGAGCAGCAGGGCCGTGTAGCCCATGCTCTTCCAGACGTTGATGAGCGCGACGGTGACGATCGCCAGCGCCGGGTCGCCGAAGAACGACTGGCGCGGCAGGCCGACGAAGTCGAGCGCGTTGTTGACGATGCCGATCTGGTAGTCCAGCAGCCACTGCCACAGCAGGGCCACGACGACACCGGAGACCATGTACGGCACGAGCAGGATGCCGCGGATGACCACGGACCGGGCCAGCCGCTGCATGAGCACCGCCAGCAGCAGCGCGACGGCCGTCTGGAGGCCGATGTTGACGACGACGTACTCCAGCGTCACCAGGAGCGCGTTCCAGAACACGTGATCGTCGACGATCTTCGCGTAGTTCTCGGCACCGACGAACTCGCCGGCCGAGAACAGGTCGTAGTCGGTGAAGCTGAGCCACACCCCGCGCACCGTCGGCACGAGGTAGAACGCGACGAAGCCGATCGTGGCGGGCAGGACGAACGCGACGGCGTACAGCGACTCGCGTCGTCTCTCCCTGATTCTGGTAAGCGTCATTGCTTCCTCAGTCGGATGGTGCGGATCTCCCACGGGCCGAGCGCGGTGCTGAGCTCGCCCTCGGTGTCGGCGCTGTCCAGGACCTCGCCGAGCAGGGTGGTGGTCTCGACCGTCCGGAAGGGGCCGGTGACGACCGCGCGCACCGGGTCGGGCGCCATCGCGATCAGCCGGACCTCGGTGCCGCCGGGGACGGGCCGGACCGTCGAGACCGCGACGTCCTCGCCCGTCACCCGGACGCCCGTGTCGGCGGCCGGCAGCGGCGTGCCCGCCGGGGCGGCGCCGCGCCGGACCGACGCGTCGTTGCGGAACAGCTCCGCCGCCCGCACGGCCCCGGCGGCACGCCAGCCCCGCCCGGACGGCAGGATCGCCATCCGCGTGACGACCTCGCGGCCCAGCGACTGCGCGCCGGGCGCGGGCAGGTGCAGCGCCGCCGGCTCGTCGCGCAGCGGATGGAGGTTGACGCTGATCGCACCGACCGCCCGCAGCAGCGTGACGGCGAGCTCGTCGCCGACGATCTCGTACTCCGCCGTGTGCTCCAGCAGCACCGTGGCCGGGCCGGCGGAGACGAACGCGGAGGCCGGGAACGTCGGCAGCGGGTACTCGCCCCAGCCGCCCTCGCTGGTCAGCCCGCGCTCGGTGACCGCGAACTGCCCTTCGGCCGCGGAACCGGTGACCGGCCCGGGCAGCGGCACGTGGAAACGCAGCCGGTGGTCGGCCGACGGGTTGACGAAGCGCGTGGTGATCCGGGCGAACGGCTCGCCCGCGTGCAGGCGCACCTCGGTCTCGACCGTGACCGGCCGGGTCTCGGGGGAGCGGCGGTCGACGTCGTCCGCGAGGCGGGCGGGCCAGGCGTAGTCGCGCCGCACGCGGATGCCGCCGCGCACCGGACCGGCCTCGACGACCTCCACCTCGACCCGGATGGGCGCGTCGACCAGCAGGTCGTGCCGCGGCGGCCCGTAGTTGTAGCTGTCGCCCCGGTCGCCGCCGTCCACCAGCCGGCCGACGCCGGTCAGTCGCGTGCCGTCGGCGCCGACCAGGTCGAGCGTGCCGTCGGCAGCGACCGTGACGGTGACCTGGCCGTTGGCGAGCGTGTGCCCGTCGACGCGGACGCCGTCGGCGCCGGCCGCGCCGGGCACGACCCGGATCGCCGTCGACCCCGACGCCGGTGTCGGGACGGCCACCGCGACCGTGACGACCGGTGCGGCGAGCGTGCGGACCACCCACTGTCCGGGATGCCCGGCGGCGGCGTCGGCGACCGCGTCGCGGAGCGCGATCAGGTCGAACTCCGGCGTCGCCGGGACGTCGGCGAGGTGGAACTCGAGCAGGCCGGGTTCGAGCACGACGCGGTCGATCAGCTTGCCGAACAGCTCCCGCCGGTGGATCCGGCGCAGGACCCGGTCGAGCTCCGCGGCCGGCACCTTCTCGTCGCCGAGCACGGTCGGCGCGGACGCCACCGGCTGGGCGGGCAGCAGCAGGCCGTCACCGGTCCGGGCGGCGTACGAATCGGCGGCGAGCTCGGCGGCGACCTCGACGACCGCGACCCGGTCGTAGGGCAGCGGGTTGGCGACCACGAACGCGTCGGCGGGCACTGCCGCCGCGCGCCGGGCCAGCGCACCGTCCCGGACCGCGCGGGCGGCCTGCGCGGCCTCCTCCAGACGGGCGAGCACCTGGTCCGAGGTCTCGTCGGTGCCCGAGCCGACCACCGAGTCGTGCGCCGACGACTCGACGA
The DNA here is from genome assembly GCF_016862555.1 of Asanoa siamensis. Classification (GTDB taxonomy): domain Bacteria; phylum Actinomycetota; class Actinomycetes; order Mycobacteriales; family Micromonosporaceae; genus Asanoa; species Asanoa siamensis. The sequence continues at coordinate 24,859 of NZ_BONE01000006.1, forward strand.
TCTTCCGCCAGGCCAGCTTCAGGAACGGCGCCTCGCCGGCGCCGCCCCACGTCGCGACGAACCGCTCCGCGTGGTCGACGGTCCGCTCGGCCGTGGCCATGGCCGCCTTGAGCTCCGCGCGCACCGAGAGCACGCCCGGCAGGATGTTGCCGCGCACGTGGCCGCGCAGCTCGCCGGTCACGGTCTCGCGGACCTCGGCGCGGGCGTGCGCGGTCACGTACTCCTCGATGGTCGCGACCGTGATGCCGCCGGCCGCGCGCAGCCAGTCGCCGAGCCGCGGGTCGGGCGCGTTGTGGTCGGTGCCGACCATCGCCAGCACCGGGTCGCCGCCCCAACGCCGCGCCGTCATCCGGGTGTAGTCGGCGAGCGCGCGGTCGATGACCGCGGGCACCAGGATCACGTCGAGGCCGTTGTCGTAGCCGTCGAAGAGGAACTCCGTGCGTACGGCCGAACCGTCGGGCGCCGCCCACCGGAACGCGTGGCCGGCGACGCTGCCCGGCACGCCCCGCCAGAGCGCGGCGTGCCCGATGCCGGCCCGGTGCAGGATCTGCGGCATCTGCGCGACGTGGCCGAACATGTCGGGCAGGTAGCCCAGCGGCATGGCACGGCCCAGCGCGGTCGCGTCGGCCCAGCCCATCTCCAGGTTGCGGACGATCGTCTCGCCGGAGCAGAGGAACTCGTCGAGCAGGATGTACCAGGGACCGAGCGCGAGCCGGCCCTCCGCCGCCAGTTGCCGGACGAGTTCGGCGCGCTCCGGGCGGATCTCCAGGTAGTCGAGGATCGCCGCCGTCTGGCCGTCCACGGTGAAGCGGAACTCCGGGTCCCGGCACGCGGTCTCCAGGACCACGTCGAAGGCCTCCACGAGGCGGTGGCGGAACACCTGGAACGGCTCGTACCACTCGCGGTCCCAGTGGAAGTGCGGGACGAAGACGGCGTAGCTCTGCATCGAGGCCGAAGCGCCTTTCGAAGACGGGTCGGAGGGGACCCTGGCAAGATCGGGAATTAGCAAATCATGTTTTCAAACTCGGCGCAACGAAGAGTTTTCCCGTCTGAAACAGGGCTCAGCCTGCGGAGATGAGCAGCGTCGACGCCCTGGGCGAGAACGTGCTGTCGAAGACGAGGGTCGCGGCACCGACCGCGGCGACGTCCACGGGGATCACGGACTCGGTGAACCGCACGTCGTGCGGCGGCACGAGCGCGGGATCGGACCGCACCACACTCGGCAGCACGTCGAGCACGATCGACGCGATGCGCGACCAGAACGGGCCGCCGAAGATGACCCGCTCGATGTCGAGCAGGTTGACGAGCACGACGACCGCGCGGGCGAGCTGGCGGGCGGCGTCGGCGACTACGGCGTACGCGGCGGCGTCGCCGGCCCGGGCCAGCGCGGCCAGCGCGGTGAAGGCCGCGTCGACCTCGGGGATGCCCGCCGCGGCCCCGGGCACGATGCCCTCGCGCTGGGCCCGCTCGACCAGGGCGCGCGGCGTGGTGCTGTAACCGACGCAGCCGCGCCGCCCGCAGACACACTCGGGCCCGTTCGGGTCGACGGTCATGTGGCCCGGGTCGCCGGCGTTGGAACTGACGCCGCGGACGACCTCGCCGCCGACCGCGATGCCGGTGCCGAGGCCCGTGCCGTAGTACATGAACGCGAAGTCGCGGCTGTCCGCCGCGTCGGCGTACCAGAGCTCGGCGACGGCCGCGGCGGTCACGTCCTTCTCCAGCAGCACCGGCAGGCCGGTCGCCGCGCTCAGGGCCGTGCGCAGCGGGACCCGGTGCCAGTGCGGCAGCATCGGCGGGTTGAGCACGATGCCGTCCGCGATGTTGACCGGGCCGGGTGTCGCGATCCCGATGCCGAGCACCCGCGAGCGGTCGACGCCGGACGTCTCGATCAGCGCGTTGATCGAGCGGCCCATCTCGTCGATCACCGACGCCGGGTCCTGGGCGGACGGCGTGCCGCTGCGGGTGTGGTCGCGCACCTCCCCGGCCAGGTCGACGACCACGTACGTGACGACTGCGGGGTCGATGTGCACGCCGATCGAGAACCCGCCGGCCGGGTTCAGCCGCAGGATGCCCGGGGGTTTACCCGGGCCGCTGACCCGAGTGCCGTGCTCCTCGATCAGCCCGCTGGCCAGCAGCCGGCGGCACACGTTGGCGACGGTCATGGAGCTGAGGCCGGTGGCGGTGGCGAGCTTCGAGCGGGTGCTGCCGTCGGGGTGGCGACGGATGGCGTCGAGCACGACGGTCTGGTTGTACTCCCCGACCGCGGGCAGGTTCGAGCCCGTCAACACCACTTCGTCGTCCTCCCGCGCACCGGGCGTCCACACCCGCCCGGGCACAGTACATCAGGTGTTCTGGGGGAAGCCCAGGTTCAGTCCACCGTGGCTCGGGTCGAGCCAGCGCGAGGTGACCACCTTTCCGCGCGTGAAGAAGTGCACGCCCTCGGTGCCGTGGGCGTGGCTGTCGCCGAACAGGCTGTTCTTCCAACCACCGAACGAGTAGTACGAAACAGGCACCGGGATCGGCACGTTGACGCCCACCATCCCGACCTCGACCTCGCGCTGGAAGCGCCGGGCCGCACCGCCGTCGTTGGTGAAGATGGCGGTGCCGTTCCCGTACGGGTTGGCGTTGATCAGATCAAGCCCCTCGTCGTACGACCCGACGCGGACGACCGAGAGCACCGGCCCGAAGATCTCGTCCCGGTAGACGGACATCTCCGGCGTGACGTGGTCGAAAAGGGTGGGGCCGAGCCAGAAGCCGTCGGCGGCGCCGTCGAACTCGCCCGTCCGGCCGTCGACCGCGAGCGTCGCCCCTTCGGCCACGCCGGCGTCGAGGTAGCCGGCGACGCGGTCCCGGTGCGCCCTCGTGACCAGCGGGCCCATGTCGCAGCCGCGGGTGCCGTCGCCGGTGCGCAGCCGGCCGATCCGGTCCTCGATCCGCTTGACCAGGTCGTCGGCCACCGTGTCGACGACGACCAGGGCGGAGATGGCCATGCAGCGCTCGCCCGCCGAGCCGAAGCCCGCGTTGATGGCGGCGTCGGCGGCGAGGTCGAGGTCGGCGTCGGGCAGCACGAGCATGTGGTTCTTCGCGCCGCCGAGGGCCTGTACCCGCTTGCCGTGCGCCGTGCCCGTCTCGTACACATATTTGGCGATTGGTGTGGAGCCGACGAATGACACGGCTTTGACGTCGGGATGCGTGAGGAGCGCGTCGACCGCCTCCTTGTCGCCGTGCACGACGTTCATGACGCCGTCGGGCAGGCCGGCCTCGGTCCAGAGCTTCGCGACCGCGACGGCCGCGGACGGGTCCTTCTCGCTCGGCTTGAGGACGACGGCGTTGCCGCAGGCGATCGCGACCGGCACGAACCAGAGGGGCACCATGGCCGGGAAGTTGAACGGCGCGATCACGGCGACGACGCCGAGCGGCTGGCGGATCGAGTAGACGTCGACGTTCGTCGAGGCGTTCTCCGTGAAGCCGCCCTTGAGCAGGTGTGGGATGCCGCAGGCGAACTCGGCGACCTCCAGGCCGCGCATGACCTCGCCGCGGGCGTCGTCGAGCACCTTGCCGTGCTCGGCGGTGATCAGGGCGGCGATCTCGTCCTTGCGCGCGTTGAGCAGCTCGCGGAACGCGAACAGCACCTGGGTGCGCTTGGCCAGGGACGCGTCGGCCCAGCCGGACCAGGCCTTCCGGGCCGTGGCGACGACGTCGCCGACCAGCTCTGCCGAGGCGAGGTCGACCCGGCCGCTGACAGCGCCGGTCGCCGGGTTGAACACCTCGCCGGTACGCGCGGCGGTGCCCGCCCAGGGCCGGCCGGCGATCAGGTGGGTGACGGTGTTCATCGGGCGTCCTTCCGGTCGGTCGGCGTCAGCAGCGGTCGTTGGGCCTTCTTGTGCGTGACGTAGGCGTCGTAAGCCGCCCTGGTGGTGTCGAGCTCGCTGACCTCGCTGACCGGGACGTCCCACCAGGACTCGCTGTCCGGGGCGTGGATCGTCGGGTCGGTCTCGACGTGGATGACGACGGGGCCGCCGTCTTGCGGAGCCGCTTTGGCGCTCTTGACGGCCTCTTCGAGCTCTTCGGCGCTCCGCGCCTCGATGACGGTGGCGCCGAGGCTGCGGGCGTTGGCGGCCAGGTCGATCGGCAGCTTGCCGCCGTCGAGCCGGCCCGTCTCCGTGTCCCGGTAGCGGTAGGCGGTGCCGAAGCGCTGCGAGCCGAGCGACTCGGAGAGCGAGCCGATCGAGTGGAAGCCGTGGTTCTGCACGATCACCACGATGATCTTCACGCGCTCCTGCACGGCGGTGACGAGCTCGGTCGGGTTCATCAGGTACGAGCCGTCGCCCACCAGCACGAAGACGTCCCGGTCGGGGTCGGCCAGGCGCGCGCCGATGCCGCCGGGGATCTCGTAGCCCATGCAGGAGAAGCCGTACTCGACGTGGTAGGCCTTGCGGTCCCGGACCCGCCACAGCTTGTGCAGGTCGCCCGGCATCGAGCCGGCGGCGCAGACGACGACGTCGCGGGGGTCCGAGAGCTCGTTCACGGTGCCGAGCACCTCGCCCTGGGTGAGCACGCCGTCGGCGGTCCGGCCGGCCGGCGGGTGGTAGGCGTCCTCCACTGTGGAGTCCCAATCCTGCCACAGGGCGGCCTGACGTTCGCGATACGGCTTTTCGACGGTGTGGCCTTCGAGTGCCTCCGTCAGCGCGGTCAGGGCCTCCCGGGCGTCCGCGACCACGGCCAGGCCGGATTCCTTGACGGCGTCGAAGCTCGCGACGTTGACGTTCACGAACCGGACGTCCGGGTGCTGGAACGCCGACCGCGACGCCGTGGTGAAGTCGCTGTAGCGGGTGCCGACGCCGATCACGAGGTCGGCGTCGCGGGCGAGCGCGTTGGCGGCGGTCGTGCCGGTCGAGCCGACCGCGCCCATCGCCTGGGGATGGCCGTGCGGCAGGGATCCCTTGCCCGCCTGGGTCTCCGTGACCGGGATGCCGGTCGCGCCGGCGAACGCGGCCAGCGCGTCCTCGGCCTGTGCATAGTGGACACCGCCGCCGGCCACGACGATCGGCTTCTCCGCCGCCCGGATCAGCGCGGCGGCGTCGGCGATGTCGGCCGCTTCGGGTGCCGGGCGGCGGATCCGCCAGACGCGCTCGGCGAACAGCTCGACGGGCCAGTCGTGAGCCTCCGCCTGCACGTCCTGCGGCAGCGCGATCGTGGCCGCGCCGGTCTCCACCGGGTCGGTGAGCACCCGCATCGCGCCGAGCAGTGCCGCCGGAAGCTGCTCCGGCCGGTTCACCCGGTCGAAGAAGCGCGACAGCGGCCGGAAGGCGTCGTTGACCGTGATGTCGGGCGCCTGCGGCACCTCGAGCTCCTGCAGCACCGGCCCGGCGACGCGGGTCGCGAACGTGCCGGACGGCAGCAGCAGCACGGGGATGCGGTTGACGGTGGCCAGGGCGGCGCCGGTCAGCATGTTGGTCGAGCCCGGGCCGACCGAGGCCGTGCACACCCAGGTCTGCAGGCGGTCCTTCTGGCGGGCGTACGCGACGGCGGTGTGCACCATCGCCTGCTCGTTGCGGGCCAGCACGTAGGGCAGGCCCTCCTCCTGCAGCAGCGCCTGGCCGAGGCCCGCGACGTTGCCGTGGCCGAAGATGCCGAGGCACCCGGCGAACAGGCGCCGGCGCTCGCCGTCGCGCTCGGTCCACTGCGCGCGCAGGAAGCGCACGACGGCCTGGCCGACGGTCAGCCGCACGGTCGCGGTCATCAGCGTCCTCCGATCGGGAGCCGGGGATCGATCTCCTGGCCAGCCCAGGACCCGCGGACCCAGGCGTGGGCCGGGTCGTCGCAGATCAGCCAGGCGCGCTCGGCGCCGGGGCCGGCCATCACGTTGAGGTAGTACAGGTCGTAGCCGGGCGGGGCCATCGCGGGGCCGTGCCAGCCGTGCGGGACGAGCACCACGTCGCCGGAGCGCACCTCGGCCAGGACGTCGATCGGGCGCTCGGTGGTGCCGTACACCCGTTGGTAGCCGACCGGGTCCGTGGCGTCGTCGCTCTCCGCCCGCACCTCGAAGTAGTAGATCTCCTCGAGCCGGGTCTCGACGCCCGCGCGCTCCTCGTCGTGCTTGTGCGGGGGATAGGAGCTCCAGTTGCCGGCCGGGGTGACGACCTCGCAGGCGATGACGGAGTCGGCGTCGAGGACGCCGGGAATGCCGAAGTTGCGCACCTCGCGCGAAGCGGTCCCGGCGCCGCGCAGCTCGACCGGCACGTCCTGCGCCGCCAGGTGGCGGAAGGGGAGCGGCTCGGCCCGCCTGGTCGCCTTGGCGCCGCAGAGCGCGACCGTGATCGGGTCGGTGCCCGGGTTGCGCACGCTCAGCTCGGCGCCCGGCGGCACATACGCGACGTCGGTGGGGCCGGCGAAGACGTCGGCGCGACCGGTGAGCCGGGTGCCGTTGACCTCGGGACCGCCGCGCAACGGCACGACGACGAACTCGCTGTCGCCGGTGGCCAGCTCGACCGCGTCGCCCGGCGCGATCGTCGCCACGCGCAGGCTGGTGTGCTCCCAGCCCTCGACGGAGTCCGATATGGATACCTGGAACGGTCCGTCGGTCGCGGTGCCGTAGGGGCGGACCCAGCGGGCGTTGTCGGTCATCCGTGCACCAGCCCGGCGGCGGTGTCCACGGCCGTGGCCACGTCGCCGTCCGGCGGGAAGAGCAGTGCCCGCCCGACCACGAGGCCGCGCACCGCCGGGAGCCCCAGCGCGCGCCCCCAGGCGGCGTAGGTCTCGTCCGGGTGCCCGCTCGGGTCGCCGCCCAGCAGCAGCGTCGGCAGCGTGGTCGCGGCCATCACCCGCGGCAGGTCGGCGACGACCGGCAGCTTCAGCCAGGTGTGCCGGCTCGTCGCCCCGAGGCCGGCGGCCACGTGGATCGAGGTGATCGTCGAGTCGGGGTCGAGCAGGTTGCGCGCCTTGCCGTCCTCCCGGACCGAGAGGAACGGCTCCACCATCGCCATCAGCCCATGATCCGCCAGCTCCGTGACCGCGCGCCCGCTGGCCTCGAGCGTCGCCGCCGTGGCCGGGTCGCCCAGGCAGATCCGGGTCAGCATCTTGCCGCCCTCGAGACCGCGGGCCACCAGCTCGCGGGTCGTGTAGGCGGTGAACCGGTCGTCGAACTCGAACGCCGCGCCGTGCAGGCCGCCCCGGTTCATCGAGCCGATCGCGACCTTGCCGTCCAGCGCGCCCAGCAGCAGCAGGTCGTCGAGCACGTCGGGGGTGCCGAGCACGCCGTCGACGCCGGGGCGGGACAGCGCGGTCGCCAGGCGGGTCAGCAGGTCGCCGCGGGAGGCCATGGCCATCCGGTCGCCGCGGACGCCGAGGGCGGCGCGGGCCGGGTGGTCGGCTGCGACGATCAGCAGCCGGCCGTCGGCGCCGACCAGGTCGCGGCGCTTGCGGGTCGCCCAGCCGTCGACGATGCGGTGCGGCTCGCGTACCCGGATCTCGGTCAGCTCGTCGACGGTCGTCATCGCCGCTCCTGACCGGCGAGCAGGGCGTCGACCTCGGCGGAGGTGGGCATGGCGCTGGAACACTCCAGTCGGGAGGCGACGATGGCACCGGCCACGTTCGCGAACGTCAGCGTGCGGCGCAGGTCCCAGCCGGCGATCAGGCCGTGCACCAGCGCGCCGCCGAAGGCGTCACCGGCGCCGAGCCCGTTGACCACGTCCACCGGGAACGGCGCCACCTCGATCCGCTCGTCGGCGGTCGCGGCGAGCACGCCCTTGGGGCCCTGCTTGACGATCGCCAGCTCGACCCCGCGCTCCAGCAGGGCGTCGGCCGCGCGCTGGGGATCGGTCTCGCCGACCGCCACCGCGCACTCCTCGCGGTTGCCGACGGCCACGGTCACGTGTTCGAGGGCCCGGCCGACCTGGGTGGCGGCCTGCGCCGGGTCGGGCCAGAACATCGGCCGGTAGTCGAGGTCGAGGATCGTGTGCCGGCGCCGCCCGCGGGCCTGCCAGGCGGCGAAGTGCGCCGACCGCGACGGCTCCTGCGACAGGCCGGTGCCGGTGGCCCAGAAGACCGCCGCGTCGCGGACCGCGTCGACCGGGATCTCGTCGGGCTCGATCATGAGGTCCGGCGCGGTGGGGTAGCGGTAGAAGTAGAGCGGGAAGTCGTCCGGCGGGAAGACCTCGCAGAACGTGACCGGGGTCGGCGGGCCGTCGACCGGGGTGCAGAAGGCGTCGTCGACGCCGAACTCGCGCAGCGCCTTGTTGACGTAGCCGCCGAACGCGTCGCGGCCGGTGCGCGTGATGATGGCGGCGCGCCGGCCGTGCCGGGCCGCGGCCACCGTGACGTTCGTGGCGCTGCCGCCGAGGAACTTCTCGAAGTGCCTGACCTCCGCCAGCCCGACGCCGTGCTCGAGCGGGTAGAGGTCGACCCCGACGCGACCGATGGCCACCAGGTCGTACGCGGTCACCGGGCGGCTCCCGCGCTCGCGTCGAGCAACCAGGCGATGCTCGCCCGGACCGCCTCGACCGGGCCGTCGGTCGGGCCGTCGAGGACCGTGTCCTGCTCGAGGACGTACCAGCCGGTGTAGCCGGCGCCCTCCAGCGCCGACACGATCGCGGTGAGGTCGACGTCGCCCTGGCCGAGCGGGGTGTACATGCCGGCCGCGACCGCGTCGGTGTAGGCGACCTCGCCGGCCCGGACCTTGGCCGCCCAGTCGACGCGGACGTCCTTGAGGTGGACGTGGGCGATCCGGTCGGGGTGCTGGCGCGCGATGGCGACCGGGTCGCCGCCGCCGATGAGCAGGTGACCGGTGTCGAGGCACAGGCCGATCCGGCTGCCGGCGAGCACGCGCTCCGTCTCGGCGCCGCTCTCGACCATCGTGCCGACGTGCGGGTGCAGGGTGGCTTGCAGTCCCCGGTCGGCCGCGGCGTCGGTGATCCGGTCGAGGTTGGCCAGCAGGGTCGACCAGCCGGCGTCGTCGAGCACCGGGCGGTCGTCGTAGCCCTCCTGCCCGGTGGCGGCGGCGATCACGACCGTCGAGGCCTTCGCGGCGACCAGGCCGTCCATCGCGCGCGCGACGTCCGGCAGCGGGTCGTGGCCCGGCTCGTGCAGCACCACGGGCACGAACTGGCCGACCGCGCGCAGCCCGTACGCGGCCAGGGTCGTCGCCTTGACGCCGGGATCGTCGGGCAGGAAGCCGTCGGGGCCGAACTCGGTCGCGGCCAGGCCCAGCTCGCGCATCTGCCGCAGCACGGTGTCCGGCGGGAGTTGGTGGCCCCAGCCGGGCACCTCGCAGACGCCCCAGGAGATGGGCGCGCCGGCGATCCTCGGGGTGATGCTCATCTACAGTCCTTTGATCTCGGTGAGGGCGACCGGCCGGTGCTCGGCCCGGGACAGCTCGCAGGCCTCGGCGACGCGGAAGGCCTCCAGCGCGTCGCGGACGGTGCAGGGCGAGGGGCGCACGCCGCGGGCGACGTCGGCGAAGGCGGTCAACTCGGCCCGGTACGCCGGGAGGAAGCGCTCCATGAACGACCACTTCCGCGGCCCGCGCGGGAAGTCGACCCCATCCTCGGCGGAGTCCATGGCCAGCGAGTGGTCGAGGCCGACGGCGACGGTGCCGCGCTCGCCGTGCACCTCCATGCGCACGTCGTGGCCGCCGCCGTTGTAGCGGGTCGAGGAGACCAGCGCGAGGGTGCCGTCGTCGAGCGTGAGCACGGCCGCGCCCGTGTCGACGTCGCCCGCCGCGGCGAAGAAGTCGGCGCCCTTGTTGCCGCCGGTGGCGTACACGGAGGCGACCTCGCGGCCGGTGACGAACCGCAGGATGTCGAAGTCGTGCACGTTGCAGTCGCGGAAGATCCCACCGGAGGTGGGGATGTACGCGGCGTGCGGCGGCGCCTGGTCGTGGGTGTTGGCCCGGATCGTGTGCACGAACCCGAGATCGCCGGACTCCACGGCCCGCTTCGCCCGCTGGTAGCCGGCGTCGAAGCGGCGCTGGAACCCGATGTGGACCGGCACGTCGGAGGCGGCGACGAGGTCGGCGAGGTCGATGGTCTCCGCCAGCGTGGCGGCGACGGGCTTCTCGCAGAAGGTCGGGACGCCCCGGGCGATGCCCATCCGCAGGAGCGCGGCGTGCCCGGGGGTCGGGGTGGCGATCACGAGCCCGTCGATGCCGGCGTCGAGGAGCCGCTCCGCGTCGGCCGCGGTGCCGGCACCGACCTCGGCGGCGAGGGCCGCGGCGGCCTCCGGGTCGGCGTCCATGAGGACGAGTCCGTCGACGAAGTCGAGCGCGGCCAGGGTCCTGGCGTGGAACGCCCCGATCCGACCGACACCCGCGAGCCCGATGCGCATCCGCTTCCCGTCCAATCCAGGGGCCATGTGCTGCCTGTACGTCGGGCTGCCATGTTTGCCGCCGCGCCATTCTCCTGTCAAGGCTTTGTACTAACATACTGCCATGCCGACAAGTTACTGACGCGTGGACGCGCGCCCGCCTCAGGCGCGCCTAGGATGCGGGGGCACCACGGCGCGCCCGGACGCCTTAAGGTGATCATCCGTCTGTGGCCACGGTGGCGACAGCGTTCGATTCGTTGCCGAGGCGAGCATGACCGGGTGGCCCCCGACCTATCCCTATCCCGCCGGTGTGCCGGGCGGTGGCTACGAGCCGCCGCTGCAGCAGTACGCGGACCCGCTGGTCAGCCCGACCTACGGCGGCTGGTGGAACCGCGGCGTCGACATCGTCCGGCGCGGCTGGCAGCCGCTGGCGGTCGTCCAGGGGCTGGGGGTGGTGCTGGCGCTGCTCCTGCAGGCGCCGCTGGCCGTCTACCTCACGTTCGTCGACCAGCGGTTGACGGACGACGTCCTCGCCGGCGAGACGACCGGTCAGGTCGACTGGACGCCGATCGCCGTGGTGATGGGACTGGGCCTCGTCTCCGCGCTGCTGTCCGTCGTGGTGAGCGCGATCGTGACCACGGCCGTCGTGCACGTCGGTGCCAGCGTCGCCGTCGGCGCGCCGGTGCGGATCGGTGCGGCGCTGCGGCTCGCGGTGCGGCGGGCGTTCCCGCTGATCGGCTGGCAGCTCCTGACGTTCCCGCTCTACTTCGTCGCGTTCTGCCTCTGCGTGCTGCCCGTCTTCTACGTGCTCGCCGTCTTCACGGTGCTGCCGGTCGTCGTGGCGGTCGAGCGGACGAGCGCCATCAGCCGGTCGTTCAGCCTGTTCCACCGGGACCTCGGCGCGTCGGCCGGGCGGGTCGCGACGATCATCGGGCTGAGCATCGGCGTCACGCTGCTCGGCAGCATCGTGGGTGTGGTGGCCGAGACGATGATCGCCGGCGCCGCTCCGGGCACCGGCGGCACGGTCGTCGGCGTCCTGCTGTCCACGCTGATCAGCGCGGTGCTCACCGCCGCGGTGGCGATCCTGATCGCACCGCTGACGCTGGCCGCGTACGCGGACATGCGCGCCCGGGTCGAGCCCGTGAACGCCACCATGATCGCCCAGGAGCTGGGCATCCTGCCCCCGCAGGCGTGGTCGCCCGCCCCGGCCGGCTCCCCGACGCCGCCGCCCGCGACCGGACCGGGAGCCGCCACGAAGCCGCCGTCGCAGGCCTGACGGCCGTCCGGCCCGTATCCTCGGCCCCAGGAGGGACGGGCATGGGCAACGCCGCCGCGGAGTGGGCCGCCGCGCAGGTGGCCGCGGTGCGCGACGAGCCGCGCGAGCGCATCGCGTTGCTGTCGCGTACCTACCGCGGCCCGTTCGGCCGCGCCCCGCGGCACGTGCCGTTCCGGCGGGCCGCGATGTCCTTCATGCACTGGCAGGCCGACCGCGGCGTACTCGACCCCGCGGCGGGCAGCCCGTGGTGGCGGGCGGTCAACGAGCGCCTGCTCCGCGACGGCTGCGAGGCCATGGCCCGCTCGGGCGGCACCCCGGCCGGCGACACGACCGAGCCCGCCGTCAGCCTATGGCTGAGGTTCATCGACGAGCCGACCCCACGGCACTGGTACGCGGCCCACAACGCCAGCATCGTCCGCGGCTATCTCGACCACCGGGGCCTCGCCGACGGCGAGCCCGTGCTCGAACGCTTCTTCCTCAACGTCGCGCTGCTCCGCGTGCTCTACACCCACGCGCTGGTCGCCGCGCCGGGCCTCGCGCTGGGCCGCCTGGCCGTTCTCGGCCGGTTCCTCGGCGACCCGCGGCTCGGCATGGCCGGCGTGTTCCTCGCGCTGCGCCGCGTCCTGCCGGACCACTACCCACCGGCCGGCGAGCTGCGGTCCTATCTGGACCGTGAGAACAGGCTCGGCCACACCCTCGACTACGGCGTCATCCAACCCCGCCTGCAGCGGCTCTACGAGTGGTCCGCCGCCGAGCTGGCGCTGCCAGAACTCTGCGACCTGGTCCGCGACGGCAACCCGGTCTACGCCTGGGACTACGCGGACCGCCACGTCTGGGCCGCCCCGGAGCGGGGCTGGACCCGTGTCCTGGCCCGGGCGACGGCCCCGCGCTAGGTCGCGCGCGCCAGCGTCACGGAGAAGTCGCCGGCCGGGTCGGTCCAGGTGCGCGCCACCGCGAACCCGGCGGCCGCGAGCTCCGCGCCGAGGGCCGGCAGGCGGAACTTCACGCTGATCTCGGTCAGCATCCCGTCGCCCGCGGGCAGCTTCCAGTCGCGGCCCAGCGCGCGGAACCGCGCGGTCACGTCCCGCCGCGCGCGCAGCCACATCTCGACCCGGTGCTGCTCGGCGTTCCAGCGCACGACGTGCTCGAAGTCGTCGACGTAGAGCCCTTCGGCGTCCAGCGTCGCCCGCAACACCTCGATCAGGTTGCGGTTGAACTCGGCGGTGACCCGGGCGCTGTCGTCGTACGCCGCGAGCAACCGCGAGGGCTCCTTCACCAGGTCGGCGCCGAGCAGCAGGTGGTCGCCCACGCCGAGCCCGGCCCGCAGCCGCCCGAGGAACGCCGCCCGCCGCTCGTCGTCGAAGTTCCCGATGGTGCCACCGAGGAACAGCACGAGGCGCCCGCCCGGCTCGCCCGGGAAGGACAGCGGCGAGTCGAAGTCACCCACCACGGGCTCGACCGTCGCGGTGGGATAGTCGCGGGCGATGGCCGCCGCGGCCTCGGTCAGCACGACCTCGCTCACGTCGAGAGGCACGAACCGCAGCGTGCCCCGCGCCGCCACGAACGCGTCCAGCATGATCCGGGTCTTGACCGACATGCCGGCGCCGAGCTCGACCAGCGTGTCCGCCCCGCTGCCCGCCGCGATCTCGGCCGCGTGCGCCCGCAGGATCTCCGCCTCGCGCCGCGTCGGGTAGTACTCCGGCAGTCGGGTGATCTCGTCGAAGAGCCGGCTGCCCCGCTCGTCGTAGAACCAGCGCGCCGGCAGGGACGGCGGCGTCTGCCACAGCCCGGCGAGCGCGTCGCCGGCGAGCCCGCCGGTCGTCACGCCGCGCTCCGGGCCAGCCGCAGCCCGCTGAACGCCCACCGGGACCGCGCGGGGAAGAAGTTCCGGTAGGTGAGCCGTTCGTGCCCCGGCGGCGTCGCGGCGCAGGCGCCGCGCAAAACGTGCTGGTCGGACATGAACTTACCGTTGTACTCACCCACGGCCCCGGCGGCGGGCGCGAACCCCGGATACGGCAGGTACGCCGACGCGGTCCACTCCCACACGTCACCGACCATGGCCGCGCCCGCCCGGCCCGGATGCACCCGGTCGACGTCGAGCAACTGTCCGCGCTCACCCGCCCGGTGCGCAGCGGCGGTCTCCCACTCGAACTCGGTGGGCAGCCGGGCGCCCGCCCACCGGGCGAACGCGTCGGCCTCGTAGAACGAGACGTGACAGACGGGCTCGCCCGGCACCACCGGCCGCCGCCCGGACAGCGTGTAGGTGGTCCACCGCCCGTCGACCAGCTCCCAGTAGCCCGGCGCCACCCAGCCCTCGGCCCGGATCGTGGCCCACCCGTCCGACAGCCACAGGTCGGGCCGCCCGTAGCCGCCGGAGGCCATGAACTCCAGCCAGTCGGCCACCGTCACCGCCCGATCGGCGATCTCGAAGTCCGCCAGCAGCACCTGGTGCCGCGGCCCCTCGTTGTCGTAGGCGAACCCGCGTCCGTCGTGTCCAATGTCGACGATCCCGCCCGGGATCCGCGACCAGCCCTGCGCCGCCGGGGCGCTCAGGTCGTCCGCCGGCCGCTCGACGTACACGGGACCGAACGGGTGGGTCGAGAACAGGTGCTTGACGTCCATCACGAGCAGCTCCTGGTGCTGCTGCTCGTGGTGGCACCCCAGCTCGACGAGCGCGCGGGCCGCGTCGTCCAGCCGCCCCGCGTCCAGCGCCCGCACGACCGCCTCGGTCACGTACTCCCGGTACCGTCCGATGTCGACGACGCCCGGTCGCGTCACGAGCCCGCGGTGCGGGCGCGGATGCCGCGGCCCGACCGCCTCGTAGTACGAGTTGAACAGATAGCGGTAGCTCGGGTCGAACATCGTGTACGACGGGTCGGGTCGCAGCACGAACTCCTCGAAGAACCAGGTCGTGTGGGCCCGGTGCCACTTGGTCGGGCTGGCGTCCGGCATCGACTGCGCGGTCTGGTCCTCGGCGGTCAACCGCGCGGCCAGCGCGTCCGTCGTGGACCGCACGTCGACGAAGCGCGCGACGAGCTGCGGGGTGTCGATGGCGAGCGTCATGCGAGCCCTCCTCGGCTGCCTTCTGTGTCCCGTGACGGTTCGTCACGCGTGTCCGGCGGCTCCGGGACGGGCCGCGATGTCAGGCTAGCCGGGCGAACCCGCTCGAAAAGGAAGAATCCTCAGATCACCCGGGAGCCCACAGGATGACGACCGAAGCCCGCCGGCGCACGGCGGTCCTGGCGCTGCTCGCGTTCGCGATGCTGATCGTCTCGCTGGACCAGTACATCGTGGTCGTCGCGCTGCCCGAGATCGGCCGGGGGCTCGGCTACTCGACCCAGACCCTGCAGGCGGTGATCAGCGCGTACGCCGTGGCGTCGGCGGGTTTCCTGCTGCTCGGCGGCCGCGCCTCGGACCTGCTCGGCCGCCGGCGGGTGCTGGTCGCCGGCCTGACGCTCTACGCGGTCGGGTCGCTGCTCGGCGGCCTGGCCCCGACCCCCGTCGTGCTGCTCGTGGCCCGGGCCGTGCAGGGCCTCGGCGGCGCGCTGGTCTTCCCGAGCACCCTCGCGCTGATCAACACCACCTTCCCGGAGGGACCCGAGCGCAACCGGGCCGTGGCGGTCTGGGGCGGCACCGGAGCGGCCGGACTCGTCGTGGGCGTGCTGCTCGGCGGTGTGCTGACCCAGGGGCTCGGCTGGGAGGCCGTGTTCTTCGTCAACGTGCCGCTGGCCGGTCTGGCGCTGCTGCTGGCGTTCGTGCTGATCCCCGCCGACCGCGGCCGCGAGGCCGGCCGCCGGTTCGACCTGCCCGGCGCCCTCACCGCCGCGCTCGGCATCACGCTGTTCGTGTTCGCCCTCGTGCAGGGCCCGAACCTCGGCTGGGCGTCGCCGGGCGTCGTCGCCAGCCTGGCCGGGGCGGTGGTCGCGCTGGCGGCCTGCGCGGTCATCGAACGGCGAGGCCGCGACCCGCTGGTGCCGCCGCACCTGCTGCGCAACCGCAACCTCGCCACCGCCGTGGCCATGGCGTTCATGTTCTGGGCGACGTTCGGTTCGGTGCTCTACTTCCTGACCCTCTACTTCCAGGACGTACGCGGCTACGACGCGCTCGGCACGGGCGTGGCGTTCCTCGTCCCGACCGTCGTGGTCGTCGCCGGCTCGCTCTTCGCCGGCCGTGCCGCGACCCGCTGGGGCCTGCGGCCCACGCTGGTGGTGGCGCTCGCCGTCGGCGCGGTCGGCGCGCTCGCGCTGGGCCTGGCCATGTCACCCGACGGCTCGTACGCGGCGCTGATCCCGGGGTTGATCCTGATGAGCGTCGGCGACGGCATCTCGTTCACCGTCATCTTCATCGCCGCCGGCGTCGGGGTGGCCGACCGCGAGCAGGGTGTCGCCTCCGGGATCACGTCGACCAGCACGTCGATCGGGGCCGCCGTCGGCCTCGCCCTGCTCGTGCTGGTCGCCGACGCGGGCACCGCGGGCCTGACCGGTGACTCGCTGCGGGTGGCCACGGCGGACGGCTTCCGGACGGCGGTGTTCGTGATCGCCGGCGGGATCGCGGTGACCGCGCTGCTCGCGCTGAACCTGCGCCCGGCGCCGGAACCGGCGCGCCGCGTCCAACCGTCGTGCCCGCGCGGCGTCACGGCGCCTGAGTAATGGCGGTTGACCCCCGACCCGGCGGTCCGTCAGCCCGCCGGCGCGATGTTGTGGTTGAACCGGAACAGGTTCGCCGGGTCGTACGCCCGCTTGATCCGGGCCAGTCGCTCGTAGGTCGCGGGCTCGTAGCCCCGCCGGGCCCCGCCGGCCGCCGCGTCGTAGTGGCCCATGAAGTTGACCATCGCGCTCCCGGCCACCCAGGGCGCCAGCGCCGCCAGCATGGCCTCCGCCGGGACGTCGGACCCTGGCCGCGGCGCCGGGCCGGCGCGGTTGAGGGGTGCGGCCGGCCGTGAGCGCCGAGGGTCAGGCCGCGGCGAGGGCGGGTGTCGCCGCCGGCGCGGGCGTCGACTTGCGACCGAAGTTGAAGGTGACGTCCGGCATCCGGCGCAACGCCCGGATGCCCCACAGGGCGCAGACGCCGACCATCACGACGGTGAGGACGCCGCTCAGCACGCCCCGGGACAGCAGGGCCGCGTCGAGGCCGATGTGCAGGAAGCCGAGGCTCATCCCCGCGTCGACCAGCCGGCCCAGGCCCCACAGGGCGGCCGTCTGCATGAAGACCCGGCGCAGCCCCGGGTGACTGTGCAGGTGCGCCGGCAGGTGGACGAAGTCGCGGGCCAGCCGCATCGTGATGGGCCGGCCGAGCAGGGCGCTGCCGAGGAACAGCGCCGCCATGAAGACCGAGGCGATCACCGGTTGGACGAAGTAGATCAGCGCGCTGGACAGCGCCAGCGAGACCGAGGCCCGCGCGACCATCGCGCCCGTGCAGACGAGCAGCGTGCCGGGGAGGTGGCGGCCGGTGATCCACCGGATCGTCACCGTGCCGACGGACCACCCGATCACCGCGATCAGCGCGGGCAGCAGCCCGGCCGTGTGCAACAGGATGTAGAGAAGGCCCGTCGGTACGAGCACGGTCTCAGCGAACAGGCGAGCGGCGCGGACCAGTGCTGGTCGGATGGCGCCGAGCTCGATGACGTGGGGACCCGCTTCGTCGTGGCTGATGGTGGTTCAACTCCCGGGGGAATCGTCTCGGGCGGAGAGCCCACCGTAGCCAGGCCACCTGAACGCGACTCCCGGTAATCCCGCGTATCCGGCGAAAGAGGGACGAGACCTCACGAAATTCCCCTCGTGAGGCCTGTCACCCGCTGTCACCTGGCCGCGTGGCCGTGCCGCCAGTACCCGACGAAGTCGACGTGCGCCTTGGAAATACTACGCTCAGTAATCAGGTGCTTACGTCCGCCCGTGACGAGCGCCGACTCGCCGACCAGGTAGCCGTACATCACCCCGTCCGGCAGATCGGCGCCGCGCAGCGTCTCCAGCGCGAGCGCACCCGGCACACCGGGCGCCTGCGCCTCGTCCCGGTGCAGCCACACCACCCGCATCCCGTCGGGCGTCCGGAACGCCTGGCGGTCCGCGCCGCTCGGGATCTCGACGATGGCCAGACCGCGCGCCTCGTCCGTCAGCGACTCGCAGATGCCCGCCACCGCCGGCATCCCGGTCTCGTCCGCGACGAGCAGCGTCCAGTCGTGGGCGTGCCGCGGGTTGTAGCCGACCCCCTGGTCCAGCAGGCCGATCTGGTCGCCGGGCCGGGCGGTCGTGGCGAACGCGGCGGCCGGCCCGCTGCTGCCGTCGGCCTCGACGTGCACGACGAAGTCGACGTCGAGCTCCCGCAGGTCGCGGTGGAAGGCCCGCACCGTGTAGTTGCGCACGTGCGGCCGCTTCGCCCGCGGTGTGGCCAGGTACTGCGCGTACCACATGCTCGAGGAGCGGGTCGGCAGGCGCAGTGTCTCCTGGCCCTCGCGCGCCAGGAACAGGCGCATCCACTGGTCGAAGCCGACCGCGGTGAACTGGTCGAGCCCGGCGCCACCGAGCGTCACCCGGATCACGTGCGGGCTGATGTGCTTGGTGCCGACCACGTCCACCATCAGGACGTGCGGGTCGACAGGCTTGCGCCCCTTGTAGCTCGCCATTGCTCAGGCCTCCGGAACGGTACGACGGGGTGCGATGCCGCGGGCGACGCCCGTGGCCTCCAGACGGCGCGCGACGACGAGCCCGAGCGCGGTGAACGCGGCCTGGCTGCCCAGCATCAGCGCGAAGAAGACGACCTGCGCCCACGCGGGCATCGTGGAGATGTCGAAGGCCGCGTAGGCGGACAGTGCATAGAGGACGGTGAAGACCGCGGCGGTGAGGTGGAACAGCCAGGGTGCCCAGACGCGGTACCGCGTGACCAGGAAGCCCAGCTCGATGGCGGTGCCCACCATCAGGCAGGTGACGACGGCACTCGGCCCGGCCGGCGTCGGGATGCTGATGACACCGGCGATGAACGTGGTGAGCACCGCGGACCCGGGCCGGCGCAGCACCGCCAGCGCGACCACCGGGCCGATGATCCAGAGCCCGACCATCGGCGCGTACGCCAGGGGAACGCTCGCCGAGACGCTGAACGCCGCGAAGTTCGTGGGTATCAGCAGCACGCCGGTCGCCGCCCCGATGGCCGCGCAGGCCATCAGGAACCGGGTCGTCATCTTCTTCACCGTGGACCTCCGGACACGAGGGGTAGGAGCAGGGCGCTGGCGACCAGCGCGGTCAGCAGCACGACGTCGCGGAGCCGGAACGGGACGTGCCGGCGCTCGGTGCGGGTGGGGTGGGCGCCGAAGCCACGCGCCTCCATCGACAGCGACACCCGGTCGGCGTGCCGCATGCCGCCGGCCAGCAGCGGGATCGCGTACCCGAGCTGTCGTCCGACCGCCGCGACCGGACCTCGGCCGCCGGCGACCCTGCGGACCCGGTGGGCACTGCGGATCGTCTCCAGCTCCTGGCCGAAGCGCGGCACGAACCGCATGGCGGCGAGGCCGGCGTAGCCGACGCGGTAGGGCAGCCGCAGCTGCGTGATCATCGCCCGGACCAGGTCGGCGCCGTCCGTGGTGAGGCCCGACACCAACGCGAGCAGCACGACGGCGGCCACCCGCAGGCCGGTCGCGAGCCCGTTCTCCAGCGCGCCCGACCAGAGGGTGAGCGGCCCGAGCCGCACGAGCGCGTGGGTGTGGTCGACGAGCGCCGGGTCGGTCCACGCACCGAACGACACGGTCATCACCCCGACCAGCGCGGTCGTCCCGGCGACCACCAGGCCCAGGGTTCGCGCGGGTAGCCGGCCGCCGGCCAGCAGCAGGGCGAGGGCGAGCGCGGCGAACAGGGCGGGGGTGACCGGGTCGCGGGAGCCGATGGCGACCACCATCGCGGGGATCGGCCCGAGGACCTTCACCAACGGGTTGTACGACCGGAGGTCCGTCACGGTCACGGGCGCACCGCCGCGACGGCTCCGGCCGGGACGTCGGCGAGCCGGGTGACCGCGCGCCACTCCGGGTGGTTGACCAGCGCTCCGGTCGCGCGGGCGAGCGGCGGGCGGCGCAGCCCCGCCCGGGCAAGGGTTTCCGCGTCCGCGAAGACGGTGGCCGGCGGTGCGTCGGCGACGACCCGGCCGTCCGCGAGCACCACCACGCGGGTCGCGTGGTCGGCGACGAGCTGCATGTCGTGGGTGACCACCAGCACCGTGGTGCCGGCACGGTGCAGGTCGGCGAGCAGGCCGAGCAGCTCTCCGGCCCGCTGCCGGTCCTGCCCGAACGTGGGTTCGTCGAGGACCAGGATCTGGGGCCGGCAGATGATCGCCGTGGCGACCGAGAGCCGCCGCTTCTGGCCGCCCGAGAGCAGGAACGGGTGCCGGTCGCGCAGCTCCGTGAGCCCGAACCGGTCGAGCACGTCGTCGACCCGCGCCGTCACCTCGGCCGCCGCCACGCCGCGCAGCCGCAGCCCGTGCGCGAGCTCGTCGTCGACGCGGCCGGTGACGAACTGATGCTCGGGGTTCTGGAAGACGAAGCCGACCAGCCCGGAGAGCGTGCGGCCGTCGGACCGGGCCGGGTCGACCCCGGCGATCCGCACCGTGTCCCGGGGTGGGGCGAACACGCCGGCGACCGCCTGGGCCAGCGTGGTCTTGCCGGCGCCGTTCGCACCTACCACGGCCACCAGCTCGCTCGCGGCGACGGTGAGGTCGACGTCGTGCAGGACCGGTACGCCGCCGCGGCGCACGGTCAGCCCGGACACCCGGACTACCGGTTCACGCGGCGGTGGTGGTGCCGGCGGTGCCAAAGGCGGCGGCAGGGCGGGCCGCGCGTCGAGCGCGGCGGCGAGCTCGCCGGGGGTCAGCGGCAGCGGCGCCAGGTCCACGCCGTGGTCGCGCAGCCGCAGTGCGGCCAGTGTGGACTGTGGCAACCAGACACCCAGCTCGGCCACCAGATCGGCGTTGTCGGCCAGGGTCGGCCGGACCGGCCCGTCGAGCACCGGCCGCCCCGCGCCGTCCAGCACGACGACCCGGTCGACCAGCTCCACGGCGGTGTCGAGGTTGTGCTCGACCAGCAGCACCGCGTGCGCGCCGGTGGCGACGAGCCGGCGCAGCAGGGCGTGCACCTCTTCGACCCCCGCCGGGTCCAGGTTGGCGGTGGGCTCGTCCAGCACGAGCAACGGAGCCCGCAGCGCCAGCGCGCAGGCGATCGCGAGCCGCTGCCGCCCGCCGCCGGAGAGCCGGGCCGGGTCGTCGTCGCGCCGGTCCCACAGACCGACGGTGCGCAGGGCGTCCTCCGCCCGCTCGCGCACCTCGGGGGCCGGCACGCACAGGTTCTCGGGGCCGAAGCAGACCTCGTCGAGCACGGTGGCCATCACGACCTGGGCGTCCGGGTCCTGGAACACCATCGCCACGTGCGCGGCGAGCTCCGGGACCGGAGAGTCCACGGTGGACCGGCCGGCGACCCGCACCGCGCCGTCCATCCGGGCGGTGACGACCTGCGGGACGAGGCCGTTGCAGGTCAACGTCAGCGTCGACTTGCCGCACCCGGACGGGCCGAGCAGCAGCACGGCCTCGCCCGGGTGCACGTCGAAGGAGACGCCCGCCGGGGTCGGCCGGCCGTACCGGATCGCGTCGTCGGCGGCGCCGGGCAGCTCGTGCCGCACGGCGACGCCGGCGAACGCGATCAGCGGTGTGGTCACTGCCGCGGGGCCCGCTTCACCTCGGTCGCGGGGTCGCCGTCGATGGCCGTCGCCATCTGCGGCACCAGGTTGTCCAGCAGGTAGGGCAGGCTCAGCGGCGTGATGAAGGAGGTCGCGGCGCCGAGCACCTCGCCGTTCTCGAGGAACACGTCGCGGGCCTCGCTCTTGACCTTCAGGGTGGCGTACAGCGGGTTGGCGTGGATCGACGCCCTGTCCTTGGCGTAGTCGTCGATCAGCCAGACCAGGACGTCGGTGTCGACCAGGTTGGTCTTCTCCGGGCTCAGCGTCACGCCGAACTCGGTGCCGGTCAACGCGTCCAGCCCGTCGGGCAGCCTGAAGCCGAGGTCCTTCAGGAAGCGGCCGCGGGCGTCCTGCGACCCGTACACGTAGATGCCCTGGTAGTAGGTGACCACCGCGGCGACCTTGTCCGCGAACGCGGGGTTGGCCTGCCGGGCCGCGGCGAAGCGCGCCTCGATGTCCGAGATGACCTTCTCGGCCTCGGCCGTCTTCCCGACCGCGGCGCCGACGACCCGGGTCAGCTCCTGCCAGCTCGCGCCGAAGTCGATGACGCCCTTGGGCTCGGGGACGGTGGGTACGCGCGCCGAGAGCTTCTCGTACTCCTCCTTGGTCATTCCGGAGTAGACGCCGAGCACCAGGTCCGGGTCGAGCGCCAGCACCTTCTCGATCTCGATGCCGTCGGTCGGCTTGAGCACCTGGGGGACCGGGTTGCCGCCCAGCTCGTCCTTGGCCCACGGCCAGATCGCGCCGGGCTGCTCGCCCCACCACTCGGTAGTCGCGACCGGGGTGATGCCCAGCGCGAGGAGGGCGTCCTGCTCGACGAGGCCGACGACGACGATGCGCTTCGGCTCGGCGGGGACGGTGGTCGTGCCGTACTTGTGCTCGATGACGGCCGGGAAGGCAGCCGCCGAGCCGGCCGCGGGCGCGGCGTCCGTCGGGTCGTCGGACCCGCAGGCGGAGAGGCCGGCCGCGAGCAGCGCAACGCTGGTCACGGCGGCGATATGACGACCCAGACGCATGGGGTTCCTTCCGGTGGAGCATTGCTGGACTCGACCGGGAGCATAGGTTAGCCTGCCCTAACTGTCTACGAGGGAGGCGGGATTGCTCACCGCGGTCTCTCCGGCGCCGACGGAGACCGCCCCGCCCCGGCGGCCCGCCCCGCGCCGGCGCTCGACCATCGGCGTCGCGAGCGCGCTCGCGCTGCTCTGCGTCGCCGTCGTGCTCAGCGTCGCGATCGGCACGCGCTGGATCGAGCCGGGCACGGTATGGCACCTTTTGTGGCATCCGGACGGTTCCGCGGAGTCGGCCATCGTCCACGACGTACGCCTCCCGCGGACGCTGCTCGCAATCGGGGTCGGCGCCGCCCTGGGCCTGGCCGGCGCGGTCATGCAGGCCCTGACCCGCAACCCGCTCGCCGAGCCCGGCCTGCTGGGCGTCAACACCGGCGCGGCCACCGGGGTCGTCATCGCGATCGCGTTCGTCGGGACCAACTCGCTCGGCGGCTACGTCTGGTTCGCGTTCGCGGGCGCCGGCCTGCTCTCGGTCGCGGTGTTCCTGCTGGGCGGCGCCGGGCGGGTCCCGACGCCCGACCGGCTGGTGCTGGCCGGGGTCGCCGTCGACGCGGTCCTCACGATGCTGATCTGGACCGTGCTGGCGACCCGGCCCGACTCCTTCCTGCGCTACCGGCACTGGGATGTCGGCTCGCTCACCGACCGCGGCTACGACGTGCTCCTCCAGGTGCTGCCGTTCCTGGCGCTCGGGGTGGCGGGCGCGCTGGCCCTCGGTCGCGGCCTGAACGCGCTCGCCCTCGGCGACGAGGCGGCCAAGGCGGTCGGCGCGCGCCCCGGCGTGATCCGGTTCGCCGGCATGGTGGTGGTCACGTTGCTCTGCGGCGCGGGCACTGCGGCGGTCGGCCCGATCGCCTTCCTCGGCCTGGCCGTGCCGTTCGCAGCCCGGCTGCTCGTCGGCACCGACAACCGGGCCGTCCTGGCGATGTCCGCGCTGCTCGGGCCCGTGGTCTTCCTGGTCGCCGACGTCCTGGGCCGGGTGGTCGTCGCTCCCTCCGAGCTCCCGGTCGGCATCATCACCGCGCTGATCGGCGGCCCGGTGTTCATCGCGCTGTGCCGCCGGCGCCGGGTCGGAGTGCTGTGAGCGCCCGCCGGGTCACCGTGCGGGCGGGCGCCTGGTCGCTCCGGGTCCGCCCGCGCAGCGTGGTCGTCAGCGCGGTGCTGGTGCTGGCGGCGCTGGCCCTGGCGCTGGTCAACCTGTCGACCGGTGACTTCCCGGTGCCGTTCGGCGAGGTGCTGCGGTCGCTGTTCGGCACGGCCGGCGACGGCACCGCCTACGTCGTGCGGGAGTTGCGGCTGCCGCGGGTGCTGGTGGCGATGCTCGTCGGCGCCGCGCTGGGCATCAGCGGCGGCATCTTCCAGACCCTGACCCGCAACCCGCTCGGCAGCCCCGACTTCATCGGCCTGACCGCCGGTGCGGCGACGGGCGCGCTCGTCGTCATGCTGCTCCTCGGCGGCGACGGCCTCGCGGTCGCGGCCGGCGCGCTGGTCGGCTGCCTGGCCACGTTCGGCGTCATCTACCTGCTGGCCTTCCGGCGCGGCGCTCAGCCGGTGCGGCTCGTGCTGATGGGCATCGGCGTCTCGGCGATGCTGGTCGCCTTCGACACGCTGCTGATCGTGCGGGCCCGGCTGGAAGAGATGATGGAGGCGCAGCTCTGGCTGATCGGCAGCATCACGAACAGCACGATGTTCGAGGTGGCGCTGATCGGCGGAGCGCTCGTCCTGTTGCTGCCGTTGGTGCTCCGCTACGGCCGCGACCTCGACATGCTCAGCCTGGGCGACGAGACCGCGACGGCGCACGGCATCCGGGCCGAACGGTCCCGGCTGGTCCTGGCGGTGGTCAGCGTCGCCCTGGCCGCGGTGGCGACGGCGGTCTCGGGTCCGATCGCCTTCGTGGCCCTGGCCGCGCCGCAGCTCGCGTCCCGGCTGACCCGCTCGCCGGGCGCCGGCCTGGGTGCGGCCGCCGCGATGGGCGCGTTCCTGCTCACCGTCTCCGACTGGGTGGGCCGGCGGATCCTGCCGCTGGACCTCCCGGTCGGCGTCGTCACCGCCGCCCTCGGCGGCCTCTATCTGGTGTGGCTGCTCGCCGGCGAGTGGCGACGGGGAAGGCAGCTCACATGACTTCGGCTCGGCTGGGTGCGCGCGAACTGACGCTGGCGTACGACGGATCCCCGGTCGTCTCCACCTTGGACCTCGACATCGCCGACGGCTCGTTCACGGTCATCGTGGGCCCGAACGCCTGCGGCAAGTCGACGCTGCTGAAGGCGCTGGCCCGGGTGCTGCGCCCGCGATCGGGTGCGGTGGTGCTGGACGGTGCGGAGATCGCGTCGTACCCGACCAAGGAGGTCGCCCGCCGCCTCGGCCTGCTGCCGCAGTCACCGCTGGTCCCACCGGGCATCGTGGTGGAGGACCTGGTGGCCCGCGGCCGCTTCGCGCACCAACGCCTGCTGCGCCAGTGGTCGGCGCAGGATGCCGACGCGGTGTCGGACGCGATGCGCCTGACGGGGGTGACGGACCTGGCGGACCGCTACGTCGACGAGCTGTCGGGCGGCCAACGCCAACGGGTCTGGCTGGCGATGGTGCTCGCGCAGCAGACCTCGATCATGCTGCTGGACGAGCCGACGACGTTCCTGGACCTGGCCCACCAGATCGACGTCCTGGACATCTGCGCGGAACTGCACGAGGGCGGCCGCACGATCGTCGCGGTGCTGCACGATCTCAATCAGGCGGCCCGCTACGCGACGAACCTGGTGGTCATGGAGGCGGGCAGGATCGTCGCCCAGGGCCCGCCCGCCGAGATCCTCACGGCGGACCTGGTGGCCACGGTCTTCGGCGTACCGTGCCTGGTCATCCCGGCCCCAGCCACCGACACCCCGATGGTCGTCCCGCTGCACCGCTCCCACCGGACGGCCGCGACTCCCGCGGTGCCCGCGAACGCGGGCTGACGGGCGGGTCGCGGTCCGCGATGATGGATCGATGGCCCGGTGACCCGACCGGCTCAAGTCCACAGTGCCTGGTCGAGCAGGGCGACCAACCGGTTGGCGTGCCGGCCGTCCGGGTCCAGGTCCGGGCGGAAGTCGGCGACGCTCACGCCGATCAGCCCGGGCGCGGCCGCGAGCGGCGCGAGCAGGTCCGCGAGGTCGTCGAGATCGGGCCCGCCGGCCTGTGGATAGGTCACCGCGGGCAGGGCGGACGGGTCGAGCACGTCCACGTCCACGTGCAGCCACATCGGCACGCCGAGCCCGGCGGCCCAGGCCGCCGCGCGCCGGCCGGCAGCGCCCGGATCGTCGACGACCGCCCGCGCGTCGATGGTGAGCACGTCGCGGGGAACCCGGGCCAACTCCGCCACCGCGCCGGCGTCGAGGTCCGTCGTGCGATGGCCGATCAGGGCCGCGTGGCGACTCGCCACCATCGGCGCGGTCTCCGCGATCTCATCCGACCGACCCTGCCGCCCTGGGAGCACCTCGTCGTCGGCGACCACGACCTGCCGACCCGCGAGGACCGCGGGTCCGGCGCCGGTGAGTGCCGCGAACTCCATGTCCGCGGTCTCGCCAGTGTCCGACGCCTGCGCGTCGACGTAGTCCGGGTGACCGTCGACCAGCCACAGCCCGACGTCACCGTGCGCGCGCCGCAGATGAGCGAACACCCCCAGCAAAAGGCTGCAGTCGCCACCCACGACCAGTGGTCGCAGCTCCGGATGCGCCCGCATCCCGTGCGCCAAGGCCTCCGCCAGGGCCCGCGTAGCGGCCAGGGTGTCCGGCAAGGCCCGTACACCCGTCGCCGGGTCGCGGGTTTCGCCGCCGATCACGGTCGCCGCGTCGCCCAGGTCCACGGCGACCCGGCCCGCCAGTCCCGCCGCGCGCAGCGCGCCGGGTGCCCGCTCCTCGCCACGCCGCGAGCCCGAGCTGTCCCACGGCGCGCCGAGCAGGAACCAACCGCTCATCACCCGAGCCTAACGGCGGCGGGGCGCGGTGACCTCGTCGTCACCGCGCCCCGCCTTCCCTGCCCCCAGTCAGGTCGCCGGGGTGCCCGTGACCCGGAGGTCGCGCAGGCGGCCGATGTTGTCGAACGAGCCGAAGCCCACCCGGCCCGACGTGAACGTGGTGTCCTTCGCGGTCATCAGCGGATCCCGGGCACCGTCCACATAGACCGCGATCTCGCCGGTGGCCGGCAGGTGCTTGACCCGCACCGTGTGCCACTTCGCGTCGACGATCGCCGGGTTCGCGCCCAGTGAACGGCCGTTCCACTGGTAGTCGATCCGCTCGCGGTCGGCGTTGTTGACCTTGAAGATGCCGTTGTGCGGGAGGATCGTGTTGTCGGTCGAGACGTGCGCGTAGTAGAACTCCGTGTCGGACCGGTAGCCGAACACGATGATCACGTCGCGGTTGGTCACCTCGACCGGTGTGTCCAGCCGGACCTCGCCCGTGACCTCCACCGCGCCGAACACCGGGCCGGCCGTCAGCACCGCGTACTCGAACGGTCGCCGCGGGCCCGGCCGCGCCTCGCCCGCCTCGGCCAGGATGACCTGGCCGTTCCGGAACTGCCACTTCGACGGCGTCACCGGCGCCCAGTTGGTCGGGCGCATCGTGTCGCGCACCGACGTGTTGCCGACGGCGCCGCTCGCGAACTCGCGCGTACCCGTGACCTTCCAGATCTTGCCGTTCGCCTTGGCCAGGATGTAGAGCTCACCCTGCGCGTCGGTGCCGAACCGCAGGTCGACCCGGTTCGGGTCGCCGGGCGCGCCCGGAGCCGACAGGTCCTGCATCCGCACCGACTCACCCGCGGCGTTGAACAGCGCCAGCCGGTGGATCGTCGCCGGCGTGCGGCCCCGGCGCATCTCGGACGCCTCGGTGTAGAGAACCCGGCCGTCGACCAGGTCGCCGAAGACGTACTTGCCGCGCAGCGCCGGCACGTCCCGGCCGCGGTAGACGAACCCGCCGGCCACCGCGACACCCACGTCCGAGGTGCAGTTCCAGCCCGGAGCGGGGTCATGGTCATAGGCCGCCACCGGGTACGTGTATCCCGCGTCATCGGCCGGGAGCGGGAAGATCTTGTCGCACGGGTTGGTGGACGCCTTGTCGAAGACGAACGCACCCTCGCGCTCGCTCCAGCCCATGTTGTCGCCGGCCCGCACCTCGTAGATCGCCTCGATGGCGTGCTCGCCGATGTGGCCGAGGTACATCCTGCCGGTGGCGCGGTCCCACGAGAACCGGTGCGGGTCGCGGTAGCCGTACGAGAAGATCTCGCCGAGCTTGCCCGCCTGGCCGACGAACGGGTTCGACGGCGGGATGCCGTACGCCCCGGACGCCGCGTTGGTGCCGAGCGGGTCGATCCGCAGCAGCTTGCCGTGCGGGAGGGCCAGGTTCTGCGGCTCGGTGTTCCGCACGCCGGTGCCGCCGTCGCCGACCGCCAGGTAGAGGTTGCCGTAGTCGGCGTCGCCGCGCCGCGCGGTCGGGTTGAAGTTGATCTCCTGGATGCCGTGGACCTGGCCGGCGAAGCCGATCCGCAGCACCTCGCGCCGGGTGCCTTCGAACGTGGCGGCGGCCGGGTCGCCGGCCGTCCACTCGTTGATCACACCGTGGAACAGGATAGTGCCGGCCTGCTGCCAGTCGGGCACCTCGGTCGTCAGCGAGGCCTGCTCGGTGTGGATCGTGTAGAACTTGCCGTTGCGCTTGAAGTCGGGGTGGAACGCGACGTAGCCGAAGCCCTGGCCGAGTCCGCGTCCGGAGAAGAACTGCGGCGCGAACGTCCCGGCGACGTCGAGGTAGACGTGCGGCACGCCGCCCTCGACGAAGTAGAGCTTGCCGTTGAGGTCCGGCACCGCGCGGCGCCCGGAGCCGTCCGGCACCTCCATGATCGTGTTGATCCGGGCCTGCCGCATGAGCCGGCCGTCGGTCGGCGCGGGGGTGGGTTCGGACTTGGGGAATGACGTGTATTCCGAGAGCACCAGCCCGAGCCGGCTCTGCACCTGGGCGGTCGGCACGGGGTCGTAGATCGGGTCCGCGGCGTGGGCGGGCGACCCGACGAGCAGGGACAGGGCAAGCGTGCCGGCGGTGAGGCAGGCGGTCGCCAGGGATCTGCGCACGGCGAGTTGACTCCGTTCTCGTGGGACGGAAGGGCGTGTCAGCGCCCGCGGGTCATGTGCCGGTACTGCTTCTCGACGTCGCGCGCCGAGACAACGGTGTCGAGGAACATCAGCGAGTCCATCCGGCAGTCGCACGGGTTCTGCTCGCGGGTGTCCTGCGGGAAGCTGCCACCGATCTTGATGCCGCGCGGGTCCGACGCGGTCGTCACGTGCGGGCCGGGGCCGGCGACGAGCCACGGGTCGTCGGTGCGCGTGTAGAACCCCTCGACGGGCCGGCCGTTGCGGTAGAGCGCCAGCGTGCCGTCGCCGAAGTCGAACGTGGCGGCCAGGTGCACCCACTCACCGCGCGGCAGCAGCGCCTGCCACGGCTGGCTCGCCGCGAACGTCTGCGAGTTGCCGCCGTCGAGCCGCCGACCGAGTGCCACCAGGCGAAGCTCGCCGTTGACGTCGATCAGTTCCAGCAGCGCGCGCACGCCGTGCCCGTCGGAGTCGCCCGTCAGCACGCCCGCGAGCCCGATCGCGTTGAACCGGTCGTCCGGGGCCGGCGTGTTGGAGTTCAGCGCGGGCCCGTCCATGTCCACTTTGAACCAACCCATCACGGTGGTACCCGCGACGGCGTTGAACGGGCGCAGCGTGCGCACACCCGGTTGGGCGTAGATGCCGGCCTTCCAGTCGTCGTTGCCCGTGACAGCCGGATCCACCTGCCGGGTCTGCAGCGCGTTGCCGCTGTGTTTGAAGGCCCGCTCGCGTACGCGCATCGCGGTGCCGCCGTTGACGAGGTCGATCTCGGTGCCGGACCGACCCTGGTCGCGCTCGAGCGCCGCGTCGCCGGAGACCGGGTGGTCGAAGTCGTAGTAGGAGACGAGATCGTCGCGCAGGGACGGGTAGACGTCGCGGGGCCCGTCGTTCGTGGCCGAGGCGGGCATGGCGGCGGTGCCGGCGAACAGGCCGGCGGCGAGGACGGTGGCGGTGGCGAGGACGGCTTTCCGCACTGAATGCCTCCTTACGGGCGGGGTTCGGCGGGCCGGCCGCCGAGGTAGAGATCGGCCAGTTGCGGGTCGGCGAGCAGGTCGGCGGCCGGACCCGAGATGTGGACCCGGCCGAGGTCGAGCACGCAGCCGATGTCGGCGGTCTCCAGCGCGCGGCGGGCGTTCTGCTCGACCAGCAGCACGGCGGTGCCGGCGTCGCGCATCCGCACGACCTGCTCGAACACGGTGCTGGTGGCCTTGGGGTCGAGGCCCATCGACGGCTCGTCGAGCAGCACGACCTTGGGGTCGACCATCAGCGAGCGGGCGAACTCGACCTGCTTCTGCTGGCCGCCGGAGAGGAGCCCGGCCAGCGTGTCCCAGCGCTCCGCGACGACGGGGAACAGGTCGCGGACGAACTCGGTGCGCGCGGCGACCCGCGCCTTGTCCTTGATGGTGTACGCGCCCAGCAGCACATTCTCGGCGACCGTCATCTCGGCGAAGACGCTGTGCCCCTGCAGCACGTGCGCGACGCCGCTGGCGAGCATCCGTTGTGGACCCTGCCCGGTCACCTCGACGCCGCCGACCCTGATCGTGCCGGACCGTGGCGCCAGCAGGCCGCTGGCCACCTTGAGGACGGTCGACTTGCCGGCACCGTTGGGGCCGACGAGGCAGACGATCGTGCCCGCCGGCACCTCGACGGTCAGTCCACGAAGGACCGGTGCGGCCCGGCCGTAGCCGGCCTGGACATCGAGGAGCTCGATCTCAGACGCCAAGGTAGGCTCCCAACACGCGCTCGTCGGTGCGGATGACCGAGGGCGGGCCCTCGGCGATCGGCCGGCCGCGGTCGAACACCACGATGTGGTCGCTGATGCTCATCACCAGGTCCATGTTGTGCTCGACGATGACGAACGTGCGGCCCTCGGCGTTCAGGTCGCGCACGAGCCCGCCGATGCGGTCGAGCAGCGCCGGGTTGACGCCGCCGGCCGGCTCGTCGAGCAGCACGGTCTCGGGCTCGCTCATCAGCACACCGGCCAGCTCCAGCAGTTTCTGCTGGCCCCACGAGAGGTTGCGCGCCTCGGCGCCGGCGAGGTGCTCGATGCCGAGGCGGGTCAGCCAGTCCCGGGCCCGGTCGACCTCGGCCCGCCCGCGCGCCCCGCGGAAGAGGTTGACCCCGTGCGGTCGGGTGGCCGCGAGCACGTTGTCGAGCACGGTCATCCGCGGGAAGACCCGGCAGAGCTGGAACGTGCGGCCGAGCCCCGCGCGGGCGATCACGTGCGGCGTGCGGCGGGTGATGTCGGTGCCGCCGTAGGTGACCCGCCCGCTGTCGGGCCGGATCATCCCGGTGACGCAGTTGAAGAACGTCGTCTTGCCGGACCCGTTGGGCCCGATCAGCGCGTTCACCTTGCCGTGCCGGAAGCTCACCGAGGTCTTGTCGAGCACGACGTTGCCGCCGAACGCCTTGGTCAGCTCAACCGTTTCGAGACTGCGCATGCAGGTCACCTCCGGTGCGCTGGGCGGCCAGCTCCGCGGCCGTGACCTCGCGGATCGAGCTGTCGGTCGTGGGGGAGAAGCGCCGGAACAGCGCGCCGAGCGCGGGCAGCACGCCGTCGGGCATGAAGAGCACGACCAGCGCCAGCAGCACGCCGGTGGCGACGAGGTGCAGGGGCGTGTTGCCGAACTCCACCTTGAAGTACTCGAGCGCCGACCCGACGAGCAGCGCACCGACCAGCGGGCCGAACAGGTTGCGGACGCCCCCGAGCAGCGCCATCAGCACCATGTAGGAGCCGGTCAGGATGCTGAACTGGAAGATCGGGTCGAGGTCGCCGAACCAGAGCGCGTAGAGGCCGCCCGCCAGCCCGGTGAAGAAGGCCGAGACGACGAAAACCACCAGTTTGTACGCGAAGGTCGGCGTGCCCAGTGCCTCGGCCTTGTCCTCGTCCTCGCGGATCGCCTTGAGCCCCAGCCCGAACCGGGACCGGTCAATCAGCCACCAGACGAGCAGCGCGACCGCCAGCAGCGCGAGGAACAGGTAGAAGAACACGCGGTGGTGCTCGGGCCGCAGCAGCCCCGGGAACGGGCGGGGCACGTTGAGGCCGCGCGAGCCGCCGGTGAACGACGCCCAGCTCTGGAAGACCAGCAGCGTGACGAGCACCAGCGCGATGGAGACGATGACGAACGAGGCGCCGCGGACGCGCAGGGCCGCGTACCCGAGCGGCACCGCGAGCACCGCGACCATCACCGCGGCGGCCGCCAGCGCGACGAAGCTGGGCAGGCCTGCCTTGGTGACGAGCAGGCCGGTGCCGTAGGCGCCGAGGCCGGCCAGGGCGCCGTGGCCGAGCGAGATGTAGCCGGTGAACCCGCCGACGAAGTTCCAGCTCGTCGAGAGCACCGCGTAGTTGAGCACCACGATGCCGACCGACAGGAGATAGGGATTCGGGGCGATCGACGGGTACGCGAGCGCGACCGCCGCGAACGCGAGGAGCGCGACACCGCCCGCCGCCCGGGTCGGGGTGAGCAGCCGCTCAGAAGCGCTGGGCAAGGCGACCTCCGAAGAATCCCTGCGGCCGCACCGCGAGCGTGAGGAACAGCGCGATGTAGAACACCGTCTGCGCCCAGGTCGTGCCGAGCTCGATCTGCAGCAGGCTCTGCGCCAGGCCCAGCACCATCGCCGCCGCGGCCGCGCCCGGCACGCTGCCGAGGCCGCCGACCACGATGATGGCCATCAGCGGGCCGATCCAGTGCCAGTGCAGCGACGGGTAGATGGTGGTGTCGAGGGAGAGCGCCGTGCCGCCGACCGCCGCCGTGGCGAGGCCCAGGCCGAAGCCGTAGCCGGCCACCCGGTCGGTGTCGATGCCGACGAGCTTGGCCGCGTCGCGGTGCTGGATGGTCGCGCGCAGCGCCCAGCCGAACGTCGTCTTCTTCATGACGAGATAGAGCGAGGCCAGCGCGACGCCGGCGAGCCCGAACGCGATCAGCTTGACCACCGCGATGCGGGCGCCGAGCAGCTCCAGGCTCGCCGCGCCGTAGCCGAGCTGGATGCGGCGCTGCGTGCCCGAGAAGACGTAACCGAGCAGGCCCTCGATGACGACCGCGATCGCGAACGTCAGCAGGACCGACATCATCGTGAGCGTGACCGCCCGCAGCCGGGCGAGCAGCAGCCGTTGCAGCAGCACCCCGCAGCCGAAGAACAGCGGGACGGTCACCACCATCGACAGCAGCGGGTCGATGCCCAGCTCGGTGTGCGACCACCAGGCCAGGTAGGCGGCCAGGATGAGGAACGCCGAGTGGGCGATCATCACGACCCGCATGATTCCGAAGTAGAGCGTCAGCCCCGCCGCCAGGAGGGCGTAGAGCCCTCCCAGCAGCAGGCCGAGGATGACGCTCTGGAAGAGCAGGGCGCCGGACGGCATTCAGCTCACCAGGCCGGCTTGGGGTAGACGAGGTCGGCTTCCTTGGCGTCGGCCGGAAGCACGATCTTGATCTCGCCGCCCACCCACTGCTGGATCATGTGGGCGCCCTGCGGCTTGCCGGTCTCGTCCCAGGAGAGCGGGCCGACGACGGTGTCCACCTTGTTGGCGCGGACCCAGTCGACCAGCTTCTTCTGGCACTCGCCCTGCTCGGCGCAGCCGGCCGCGGTGATGGCGGCGGCCACGACCTGGCCCGTCGTGTAGGCGTTGGCCTCGTCCTCCTCGGGCGGCGACCCGAACTGCGCCGTGTACTTCTCGACGAACTCCTTGTTCGACTCGTACGGCGCGTCCTGCGTGTAACCCGTGGGGGAGAGGATGCCCGCCGTCTTGTTGCCGATGGCCGCCGCGAACTCGGGGCTGGTCGGCGCCGTCGAGAACGCGGCGAGCTTGGGTTGGTAGTTGAGCTGTTGCAGGGCGACGATCAGGTTGACGCCGTCCTGATATTGCGAGCCGCCCACCACCATGTCGGCCTTCGACGTCGCGATCTTCGCGGCGATGCTGCTGAAGTCGGTGGTGTTCGGCGGGTAGACCTCGTCGACGACCGTCTTGACGCCGCCGGCCTCGAGCTTGGCCTTGAGGCCGTAGGCCGTGCCCTGGGCGAACGGGTCGTCCATGGCCGCGTAGGCGGCCGTGGTCGGACGCTGCCCCGGCGGGAGGGCGAGCAGGTGCTCGGCGAGGTGGTTGTAGTGGTCGTTGGCCACCGCCGGTGCGGCGTAGAACAGGTTCTTGAAGCCCTGCTGGAAGACCTCGGCGGCCGCGCCGGCCGGCTCGACGAAGAGCATGCCGTATTCCTCCGCCACGCGGGCGGCGGGCACGACCAGGCGGGTCGAGAAGGGACCCACCACGATGTCGACCTGGTCGCTGCCGATCAGCTGCTCGTAGTCGGCCACCACCCGGTCGGCGTTGGACTGGTCGTCGAGGACCTTGAGCTCGATCGTGCGGCCGAGCAGGCCGCCCTTGTCGTTGGTGATCTTCGCCCAGGCCTCGTAACCACGTTGGACACCCTTGCCGGGCTCGGAGAAGTCTCCGGTGAGCGGCAAGGAGATCCCGACGACGATGGGCTCGTCGGTGGAGGCCTGCTCTGGTTCGTCGCCGCCGCAGGCGCCGAGCGCGAGTGCGAGGGTCGCGCCGACCGCGGTGGCCCATCTGGTGCGGGTCGTTCGGTTCAACATCTCCGGGCGCTCCTTCGAGCCGGGGACGGAAGCGCTTGCGAAAGCGCTTTCGTAGCCTAGGCTGTGGCATAGGCCACTGGCAATAGTCAAACGTGTCGCTGGATCGATGCCCGCCCGGGAGTCACGCATGCCCAAGCCTGGACCGCGACTGCGGCTCGTCGACGTCGCCGAG
Organism: Asanoa siamensis; assembly: GCF_016862555.1. GTDB lineage: Bacteria > Actinomycetota > Actinomycetes > Mycobacteriales > Micromonosporaceae > Asanoa > Asanoa siamensis. The sequence goes on from NZ_BONE01000006.1 coordinate 59,069, forward strand.
CGCGCCGGCGTCTCGCTGGCCACCGCGTCCCGCTCGCTCACCGGCCGCGACGGGGTCAGCGAGGAGGTCGCGAGCCGGGTCCGCCAGGTCGCGGCCGAGCTGGGCTACGTCGCCAACCCCTATGCGCGCACGCTGGCGGGCGGGGCCAGCTCCTCGGTCGGGCTCGTCGTGCACCAGGTCGACGACCCCTACTTCTCCGAGATCGCGGGCGGGGTCATCCAGGTCGCCGGCGAGCAGGGGCTGATGGTCCAGATCTGCCACTCCGGCCGCGACCCGCACTACGAGCTGCGGCAGATCCGGCACCTGATCGCGCAGCGGGTCGGTGTCATCATCATCGCCGGGTCCGGCTACAACGACCCGCGGATCGAGGCGGAGACCAAGGCGGAGCTGACCGCGTTCCAGAGCCTGGGCGGCCGCGTAGCGGTCATCGGCCGGCACGCGCTCGGCGTCGACGCGGTGCTGCCCGACAACGAGGCCGGCGGGCGGGCGCTCGGCGCGCACCTGCTCGACCTGGGCCACCGGCGGATCGCGGTGGCGGCCGGCACCGGCGGCCTGACGACCGTGACCGACCGGATGGCCGGGGTGCTGGGGGCGCTGCGCGACCGCGGGCTGGACCCCGCGGAGATGCCGGTGGTGCACACCGACTTCACCCGCGACGGCGGCTGCCGCGCGACGGAACGGATCCTGCGCGACCACCCCGACACGACGGCCATCATCGCGCTGAACGACGCGATGGCGATGGGCGTGCTGTCAGTCCTTCGTGGACAGAAGATCCCGGTCCCGAAGCGGATGTCGGTCGTCGGTTTCGACGACGTCTCGGTCGCGGCCGACCTGGCACCGTCGCTCACCACCGTCCGGCTGCCGATGACCGACTTGGGCCGGATGGCGCTGGAGCTGGCGCTGAAACCCAAGTCGGCCCGGGCCCGCCGCCGCCCCACCGGCCACAGGCTGGTAGTCCGCGACTCCACCGGTCCGGCGCCGCGCTAGCGGACGCGGGAGAACTCCTCGGATCCGGTGCTGTAGTAGAACGTCAGCTCGTCGCCGATGCAGGTGTAGCGCGACGGTTCCGGGAGGAAGTCCAAGGCACCGGAGCTCCGCCGCTCGCCGTTGCGGTAGAACTGGTACGAGCCCTTGGCCTTGATGTCGCGGGTGTATTCGAGGCCGTCGGCGTGCCGGACGTTCATGGTGCCGACACCGCGGTACACCATCCGCCAGTTCGCCCCGCCGACGGATGCGGTGTACGCGGCGCTGGCCTTGTAGTCGAGGGTGACCGTGCCGTCCGCGCGGTACACCGCGGTCTTGCCCGCGCCGCCACGGAACTGCTGCTCTGCGCCGTTGATGATGTGCTGCTGGGTGCCGGACGTCAGCCGCCAGCTTCCGAGCACGCACGGGTCCACCCTGGACGATGCGGAGGCGGACGGTGACGGTGTGCCGGACGGCGTGCCGGCGGTCGCGGTGCCCGTCACGGCGGCGCGCGGGTCGGCGCCGCCATCGCCGCGACGACCGATCGTGGGAATCGCCGCGAGACCGGCCACCAGGACCACAGCCAACGCCACCCCGGACCATACCGCCACCCGCTTCGGTCGCCGGGTCGGCGGGGGCACGGCCGCGGGCGTCGCCGGAGAGTCGGACGGCGCCGCCGTCGCCGGAGAGTCGGACGGCGCCGCCGTCGCCCGCAGGCTGCCCTCGGCGACGACGAGCTCCGGCTGGTCCACCAGCGTCGGTGCGACACCCAGGGCGCGGTGCAGGGCGGTGCCGACCGCGGGCATCCGGCTCGAACCGCCGGCGAGGTAGACCGCGCCGAGCTCACGGTCCGCGATCCCGGCCGCCGTGAGGACCGCCCGCGTCGCGTCGAGCGTGCGGGCGAGCACCGGTGCGGTCAGCTCGTCGAGCTCCTCGCGGCCGAGCGGCACGTCCGCGTCGATCAGCGGCACGTGGACGAGGGTCGTCGTCGCGCGGGAGAGCATCTCCTTGCCGGCCCGCACGTTGTCCCAGAGCTGGCGGCTGGCCCGGCGGTCGGCGACGTCGCCCGGGTTCGTCAGCCGGCGCCAGGCCACCTGGTCCCGCTGCCCCACCGTGCCGCCGAGATGGTCGACGATCGCCGCGTCGACGTCCAACCCGCCGCAGTCCGCGAGCCCTTCGGTGGCGACCGTCTCGAAGCCGGTCGCGTGGCGGCGCACCACGGACGCGTCGAACGTGCCGCCACCGAAGTCGTAGACCAGTGCGCACTGGCCGACCGGCAGCGCGCGGTCGGCGAAGGAGCTGGCGGCGGCCACCGGCTCCGCGACGAGCGAGACCGTGGGCAGGGTCCGTTCGGCGACCGCGCGGAGCAGGTCCCGGCGTCGGCTGCCCCAGGAGGCGGGGAAGGTCAGGGTCGTGCCGGTGACCGGCCCCAGCGCGACCCGCTTCGCCTCCTCCAGCACCCGGGCGAGGATGGCCTCGATCAGCTCCTCGACCGGCACCTCGCGTTCGCCGAGCAGCACGGTGCCGTCGTCGACCCGGCGTTTGGGCGTCGGCTCGAACCCGGCGGGCATCGACAGAGCGAGGTGCAGCGCGTCCCGGCCGACCACGAGCCGCCCGGACGGGTCGACACACACGGCCGACGGCAGCAACGGCGAGCCGTCGAACAGGATCGCCCGCGGCGGCCGGCCGTGCTCGGCCAGCGCGGCCACGGTGTGCGAGGTGCCGAAGTCGATGCCCAGCCGTGCCCCGTAGCCGTTCACGGTGCAACCGTATCGAAGACCCTCAGCCGGCCTGGGAGGAGCGGGCCCAGATGTTGAGGTCGGACTCCGTGGCGTGGCGGTCGATCTCGGCGAGCTCGTCGGCCGTGAACGCCAGGTTGTCCAGCGCGGACAGGCTGTCGTCGAGCTGCGCCACGCTGCTGGCGCCGATCAGCGTCGAGGTCATCCGCGGGTCGCGCAGGGTCCAGGCGAGCGCCATCTGCGCCAGCGTCTGGCCGCGGCCGCGGGCGAGGTCGTTGAGCGCCCGGACCTTGCCGAGGTTCTCCCCGGTCAGCCAGCCCGCGTCGAACGAGCCTTCGCGGGCGGCCCGGGAACCCGCCGGGATCCCGTCGAGGTAGCGGTCGGTCAGCATGCCCTGCGCCAGCGGCGAGAAGCCGATGCAGCCCACGCCTTCCCGGTCGAGCACGTCGAGCAGCCCGTCCTCGATCCAGCGGTTGAGCATCGAGTACGACGGCTGGTGGATCAGCAACGGCGTGCCCATGTCCCGCAGGATCCGCACCGCCTGCTCGGTCATCGCCGGCGAGTAGGACGAGATGCCGACGTAGAGCGCCTTGCCCTGGCGTACCGCCGCGTCGAGCGCGCCCATCGTCTCCTCGAGCGGCGTCTCGGGGTCGAACCGGTGCGAGTAGAAGATGTCGACGTAGTCGAGGCCCATCCGGGCCAGGCTCTGGTCGAGGCTGGCGAGCAGATATTTCCGGGAACCCCAGATGCCGTACGGCCCCGGCCACATGTCGTACCCGGCCTTCGTGGAGACGACCAGCTCGTCCCGGTACGGCCGGAGGTCGCTCGCCATGATCTGCCCGAACGCCTCCTCGGCCGATCCGTAGGGCGGGCCGTAGTTGTTGGCCAGGTCGAAGTGGGTGACGCCGCGGTCGAAGGCGCGCCGGAGGATCGCCCGCTGGTTCTCCAGCGGCCGCTCGCCGCCGAAGTTCTGCCACAGGCCGAGTGAGATGGCGGGCAGCTTGAGCCCACTACGACCGGAGCGGCGGTAGGGCATCGCGTCGTAGCGGTCGTCGGCGGCGGCGTACACGGAGGTTCCGATAGCGGGCATGGGCTCACCCTAGGCCCGCCCGCGCGGCCGACGATCCGCGTACCCGCCCGTGTGGGATATGCCGCGTGGTCTGATGAAGGTTTGCGGGGCCGGCGAGGGTACGGGAGACGAGCACTGAGACCCCAGAGTTGGCTGTGGGCGCTGTTGGCGATGTTCGTCGCGGCGACGATCGCGATCGCGGTGGGTCCCGCGCCGGCCGTCGCGTCCTGGTCGACCCAGGCGGCCTGCTCGCTGGTGTTCACCGGCCTGTCCTGGCAACTGGCCACGGCGACCGACCGCTCCCCGCTGACCCGCCGGTTCTGGCGGGCCGCGACGGCCAGCGGGGTCCTGTTCACCGTCAGCCCGCTGCTGCGGGCGATCGACGTCATAGTGGAGCCCGGGCGGGAGAGCGCCGCCTGGACCGTCCCGTCGGCACTGCTCACCGTCGGCTCCGCGTTCCTGCTCTGCTTCATGCTCGGCCCGGTGCCGACCGACGGCGACCAGCGGCAGCGCCACGGGCTGTGGCTGGAGGCGAGCACGGTGCTGGTGGCCGCGGCCGTCTTCGTCTGGACGATCGCGCTGAGCGGCGCGGGCCAGGCCGAGAACCCCGCGCAGCGGGTCTGGACGGCGATCGGCGCGATCATCATGTTCGTCTCGGCGTTCGCGGTGACCCGCCTGCTGGTGGTCGGCGCGGCCCCGTTCGTGACCGCCTGCGGTCTCGCGATCGGTGTCGCGTTCGTCCTGCACGGCCTCGAACGCGCCCTCAACCCGCAGGTCGCCGGCGTCGACGACGCCCGCCTGGCGCTGATCGGCCGGCTGGTGCCGCCGCTGCTGCTCGCGGCCGCGCCCTGCCTCGAGCGGCTGGGCCGGCGCACGTCCACCGGGCTGCGCGGCCGGCGCGCCCGGCTCCTCGTGCCGCTGGTCGCGCTCGCCGCCACCCAGTTGCTGCTCGTGGGCCAGCTCGCCGACGAGGGCCTGACCGTGCGGACCTGGGGCGTCGCGATGGGCACCGTCGTCATCGCCGCGTTGATCATCCTGCGTCAGGACCTGCTGCTCGTGGAGAACGCCCGGCTGGTCGCCCAGCTCGACGACTCGGTCGACACGCTGGCCGAGCGCGAGCGGTGGTTCCGGTCGCTGGTCGAGCACTCGTCGGACGTCACGCTGGTGCTCGATCGCGGCGGGGTGGTCACCTACGGCACCCCGGCGCTGCGGCCGGTGCTGGGCCAGGACCCGGCCGCGGCGGTGGGCCGGCGGGCGGGCGAGGTGCTCCGGCCACGCGACCGCGGGCGGTTCGACCGGCTGCTGGCGCCGGTGCTCGGCGGGCGCGCGGCGAACGGCTCCTTCGAGCTGGCCGCCCGGCGCGTCGACGGCGCGACGGTCTGGCTCAACGTGATCGCCACCGGCCGCTTCGATGATCCGGCGGTCGGCGGCGTGGTGCTCAACGTCCGCGACGTCACCGACACGGTCGCCCTGCGCGACCGGCTGCGGCACGACGCGAGCCACGACCCGCTGACCGGGCTGGCCAACCGGGCGCTGTTCAACGAGCGGGCGGAGGCGCTGCACGAGCCCGGCGTCCGCGGCCAGGGCACCGCCGTCCTGCTGCTCGACCTCGACAGGTTCAAGGACGTCAACGACCGCCTGGGTCACCAGGCCGGCGACGAGCTGTTGCGGGTCACCGCCAAGCGGTTGCGCCGCAGCGTCCGGCCCGGGGACACGGTGGCCCGGCTCGGCGGCGACGAGTTCAGCGTCATCCTGGCCGACACGACCGAACGGGCCGCGCTGGCCACCGCCCGGCGGATCGAGGCGGCGCTCGGCCGGCCGCTCTCGATCGGCGGCCACACGGTGCGCCCGCTGGCCAGCGTGGGCGTCGCGGTCAGCGGCGACAAGCCGATCGAGGCGCTGCTCCGGGACGCGGACGAGGCGATGTACGAGGCCAAGCGCCAGGGTTCCGGCACGCGGCTCTTCTCGGAGCGGGCCTAGGTGTTGGCGGCGAGGTACTGCTGGACGGTGTCGTCGGCGACTGCCTGGTAGAGCGCCTTGGCCTTCGTCTTGTCGGAGAGCACGACGCTCTGGCCGTCGCGGTCGCCCGTACCCGTGCTCGGGCTGCCCAGGAAGGTCAGGTCGTCGCTGCGCAGGTCGCGGAGCTGAACCACGGTGTTGACGAGGTCGAAGTCCTGGTCGACCGTCATCGACTTGGTCACGGCCTGCAGGAAACCGTTGAGCTTGACGGGGTTCGCCAGCGTGCCGGCGCCGGCGGCCTTGTCCAGCAACGCCTGCAGGAACTCGCGCTGGTGCCGCTCGCGGCTGAAGTCGCCGTCGGCGAACTGGTAGCGCTGCCGCACGTAGTCGAGCGCCTGCGCGCCGGTGAGGTGCTGGGTGCCCTTCTTGAACGTCCGATATGGAGAGTGGATCGACTTGATGGTCTTCTCGATCTTCAGGTCCACGCCACCGAGCGCGTCGACGACCTGGGCGAACCCGGCGAAGTCGATCAGGGCCACGTGGTCGATGTGCACGCCGGTGAACGTCTCGACGGTCTGCACGGTCAACGGCGTGCCGCCCCACGCGTACGCCGCGTTGATCTTCGCCATCGTGTTGCCGTGCTCGCCGTCGGGCGAGGTGGGCACGAACACCCAGGTGTCGCGGGGGATCGAGATGACCTCGGCCTTCTTGTGGTCGGCGTCGACGTGCAGAACCATGATCGTGTCGGTACGGGAGTCCGAGGTCTTGTCGGGGTCGCGGGAGTCGCTGCCGAGCAGCAGCACGTTGAGCGCACCCTTGACGACGGGCTCGGGCCGGCTCTCCCGCGGCACGTCGGTGAACGCGTCGGTGCGGGCGAGATGCCCGTTGAGCGAGCGGGCGTACGCCCAGCCACCGATCCCGCCGGCCGCGCCCAGCACGAGCAGCGCCGACAGCACGCCGATCAGGATCCGTTTCCGCCGCCGCATGTCACATCCAGCCCATCAGTCCCACCGGTGACCCCACGGCCGCCGAACGTGAAGGACGTTAATGAGCCAACCTGTGAACTCCCTGGTCAGGCGGTCGTGAGCAGGATCCGTCCCCCGACGGCGCCGGCCGCGAGCCGGCGGTGCGCCTCGGCGGCGTCGGCCAGGGGCAGCGTCTCGGTGCGGATGTCGAGCAGTCCCGCGCGGATCGCCCGCAGGGCGTGCTCGGCGGCCGGGCCGGCCTGCTCCGGGTGGTGGGGCAGGTACCAGCCGACGTTGAAGCCGAGCAGGCCGAGGTTGCCGCCCCAGAGCGTGTTGGTGTCCACGCGGTGCGACCAGTCGCCGCTGCCGTTGCCGACCAGCAGCATCCGGGCCATCGGGGCCATGGAGCTGCTCCTCGAACTGGCCGAACGTGGCTGGGGCGAATGGCGCGACTCACTGGCCGCGCGGCTCGCCGGCGCGCACGGCCTGCGCGCCGCCGACCTGGCAGCCGAGGTGGGCGCCTCGATCGCCGCGTTGCCCCTGTTCTGTGACCTGCTCACCCATGTGCCCCTGAGCCTGGAGGGCGAGGTGTCCGTCGACCGGGCGCGCCGCTACAAGACCAACAGCTTCGCGGCGTACGACGAGATCGTCGCGACCCTGACCGGGGCGGGCGCGCTGTCCGCGCCGCAGGTGCGCGATCTGCTCACCGTCACCCTGGCCCTGACCGCCAACCTGTGGCAACTCGCGCACCCGACACCGACGCTGGCGGACCTCTACGCCCAGGAGCCGCGCTGGGGGCACGCGGCGCTCGACTTCGAACCCCGGCTGACCCGCCTCCTCCAGGCCACCGCGACGGGCCTGACCGCCCGGCCCGCCGGGGCGGGCTGACGTCGCCTACAGCGTTGCCGGCTGCGGGGTGGCCGCGGGGGAACGGTCCGGCGCCTGCCGGCGGGCGCCGCGGATCAGGAGGTAGCCGATCATCCAGAGCTCGCCCGCCGTCGCCGGGTAGGCGAGGGTGTCGGCGATCGTCGCCGTGTCGGGGGAGAGGTAGCGGACGAAGGCGCTCAGGACGTAGCCGGCGCCGCCCGCGACGAGGAGCCAACCCAAAGCGCGGGGCATCCAGCCCGAGTCGAGGACGCAGCGGCCCATCGGGATCAGCCACAGGCCGAAGAACAGGCCGCCGACCGACCAGAGGTGGCCGCTCACCGTGTGGAGCAACTGGACCGGCGCGGCGTCGCCGCCGGCGCGGGCCGTTTCCAGGGCCGTGGCCAGCAGGGCGCTGCTCACCAGGACCGCGACCGCGTTGACGAGGCCGAACGCGGCGATCGCGGCGGCGGCGAAGCGGTTGGCCGCGTGGAACAGGCGGTAGAACCAGGCCGCCGCGAGCGCCTGGGTCAGCACCGTGAGCAACTCGAACGCGATGCCCGCGCGGGCCAGGGACTCGTGGTCGAGCAGGTTGGCGAGCGTCGCGGCGGGGTCGTCGGCGACGAACAGGCGCGACCGGATGAGCAGGAAGCTCAGGCCGCCGGCGACGGCGAGGCCCAGGTAGAACAGACCGGTCAGGCGGGCGGTGCGGATCGACGGCATCTCCGGAATCCCTTCGACTTACAATGTAAGGCGCCTTACATGGTAAGGTGACACCACCAGCGTGGGGAAGCAGATGGCAGACAAGACAATTCGGGAGCCGCTCAGCCGGGAGCGGGTGCTCGCGGCCGCCGTGGCACTGGCCGACGCCGAGGGCGTCAAGGCGCTGACGATGCGCCGGCTCGCCACCGACCTGGGTGTCGAGGCGATGTCGCTCTACTTCTACGTTCCGAGCAAGGAGGCGCTGCTCGACGGCGTCCTCGGCACGGTCTTCGCGGAGTTGGCGGCGGCCGCGCCGGAGCCGGCCGAGGGGGAGTGGCGCACCCGGCTGCGGCGGCGCTTCCTCGCCGCCCGCGCGGTCATGCTGCGGCACCCGTGGGCCCCCGGCCTGCTGACCACGCGCGGCACGATCCCGCCCGACGTCTTCGCCTACTTCGACTGGATCGTCGGCACGCTGCTCGACGCCGGGTTCTCGCACCACCTCGCGCACCGGGCGATCCACGCGTTCGGCAGCCTGCCGTTCGGCTTCGCCCAGGAGGTCTTCAGCCCGGCGGCCGCGGGCGGCAGCCTCGACCCCGACACCGCGGAGGCCGACCTGGCGGCGCTGGCCGAAGCCCTCCCCCACATCACCGCGATGGTCGCCCACGAGATGCACGGCGCCGGCGACCCCACGCTCGGCTGGTGCGACAGCCAGGTCGAGTTCGAGTTCACCCTCGACCTGCTCCTCGACGGCCTCGACCGCCTCCGCGCGCGGCGGTGACCTACCTGACCACGGCGGGCGCCCGCGTCCACGTGGACTCGTCGGCCACGTCGGCGAGGGTGATGTCGGAGAGAATCTTCGCCAGCTCGGGCGTCGGCAGCGCACCGGGGCCGCCGCTGGCGACCTGCACGTTCACGGCGCCGTCCGGTGACCACCGGTTGCAGAAGTACGCGCCACAGGTCACGCGCGGCGACGGGCGCTGGTTCGAGTTGCCGGCCGGGACCACGTAGACCACGAAGCTGTTCGGCACGTCGCGGCCCTCGACACCACCGAAGGGCTCGGTGAGCCCGGACGTCGGCTGGCCCGGCCGGCTGAACAGCAGGCCCGCGTGGTCGCCGTCCCGGGCGGACGCGATGCCGTTGAGCCCGGTCATCGCGTGCATCGCGACCTCGTCGAGCCGGTAGCCGTCGGGCACGTGACCCAGCGTGACCGGGACCTTCGCCGGGCGGGGCGCGGTGCCCCGCAGCCCGGCGGCGAGCGCGCGCAACTCCGCCGCGGACGGGTCCTCGGCCTCGCTGGAGTTCGCGTCGATCACGGCCCACGCGCCGTCGGCGTACTCCCAGGCCAGGGTGCGGACGATCGCCATGCCGCCCGGGTTCGGCGCGGTGGCCTCCAGGCCGCGGCGGCCGCCGACGTCCACCGTCGTCGCGCCGGGGAGCCTGGACGGGTCGTACGCGCCGGGTCGGTAGACGGTGAGGTAGGCGTAGAGGCTGGGGGACGAGACCGCCGGCTCGTCGGGGTCGACGGCCCGGTCGTTGGTGACGAGATCGTCCGAGTAGACGGGCGAGAGCTGGTAGGACCGGGACACGTCGATCGGCCGGGCCACCCGCAACCGGCCCACCTGATAGCCGTCGACGGTGAACGTGAACGGCGGCGCGTCGACCGGGACCGGCACGAGCGGCCCGGCCGAGGCGGCGGCTACCTCCGCCGGCGCCCGTTCGGTGCCGGCCTGCACCGCGGCTGCCACGACGCCGAGCACCGCCAGCGCGGCCGCGCCGGAGGTCGCCCAGGTCCGGGTGCGCCGCCGGCGCTGCTCGCCGCGCCCCCGGGCGACGATCTCGTCAACGTCGTAGCGCGGGGGTGGTGCCTCGGAGGTCGCCAGATCCACGATGTCCTTGAGCCGCATCTATCCACGCTCCTGGTTCCGGGTTTTCGTCGAGGTCCACGCCGCTGGCGGCCAGTGCTTCGCGGAGGTTGGCCAGGCCGCGGCTCGTCTGGCTGCGGATCGTCGGGGTGCGCACGCCGAGCACGTCCGCGGCCTCCTCGACGGTCATGTCCAGGTAGAAGCGCAGCACCAGCACCGCCCGCTGCCGGGCGGGCACCGCGCGCAACGCCGCGCGTACCCGCAGGCCTTCGTCCGTGATCCCACTGGGGTCGGAGCCGGCCACGTCGGGCAGCTCGTGGCCCGCGGACCGTTCGCGGCGCCACCAGGGCCGACGCGTCTCGTCGATGGCGGCGCGCACCACCATCGTCCGCGCGTACAGGTCCGGGCGGTCCAGGCCGGCCCACCGCGGGTAGAGCTTCGCGAGGGTGTTGGCCACCGCGTCCTCGGCGGCGTGCCAGTTGCCGCACGTGACGTACGCGAGCTTGCGCAGCGTCGCCATCTCGGACGCCACGAACTCGCGGAACCCGTCCTCGTCAGCTGGTTTCAAACCGGCCGCTCCCTCCGCCACTGCCGTAGAACGGCCCGGAGCCCCCGCGGCGATGCACGTGACCCGGAACTTTCTCGGCCGTCAGGATGCCTCGGACCGGTATCGGCTGGGTGACGTGCCGGTGACCCGCTTGAACGCCACGCTCAGCGCGCTTTCGGAACCGTAACCGACGTCACGGGCGATGGCGGCCAGGGTGCCGTCGCCCCGACGGATCCGGGCGGCGGCGAGCTCGATGCGCCAGCCGGTGAGGTAGTCGAGCGGAGCCTTGCCGATGAGGTCGCGGAACCGGGCCGCCAGCGTCGACCGGGACACGGCCGCCGCGCCGGCCAGCGACTCGACCGTCCACCGGGCGGCGGGGTCGGCGTGCATCGCCCGCAGGGTCGGCCCGACCACCGGGTCCGCCAGACCCGCCAGCCAGCCGGACCCGGGGGTGGCCGCCGTGGCCAGGTGGAAGCGGAGCACCTGGATCAGCATCACGACCGCCAGGTGCTCCGCCACGAGCGTCGAGCCGATCCGCGTGTGCCGCACCTCGTCGGCGATCCGGTCGATCGCCCAGTGCACCGCGCCCGCCTCCGCGGTCGCGGCCGGGACGTGGATGACCGGGGGCAGGCCGTCGAGCAGCAGCGCCCGGGCCCGCTGGTGGAAGCTGAACCTGCCGCCGATCAGGGCGACCTCGTCGCCCGTGCCGGCCCGCGCGACGCCGTCGGGGCCCGCGGCGGCGAAGACCGGGTCGGCGGGTTCGAGTGCTGTGTCGGCGTCGCTGGCCAGGACGAACGGCACCGGCCGGGTGAGCAGGAAGCAGTCGCCCGTGGCCAGCTCGATCGGCGCGGCCAGGCCCTCGACGGTGAGCAGGCAGCGGCCACGGCGCAGGGCGTTGAACTTCACCCCGTCGAGCGGGTTGAAGCGCAGGCCCCAGCGCCCGCCCGCGGCCATGCTGGCAGACAGGTGGCCGTTGACGCCGATCAACGTCAGGACGTCTTCCAAAGGATCCATGGTTGGACGCTCGCTAAAGAAGGCTGCACTCTCAACTATTCATCGTCCGGCTTTCGCTTCGTAGCGTAGCCGCCATGACAGATTTCGATGCACGTACCACGGGACCTGAGATCCTCGCCGGCGTCGACCTGACCGGCCGCCGGATGATCGTCACGGGCGGCGCCTCGGGGATCGGCGCCGAGACCGTCCGGGCCCTCGCCGGCGCCGGCGCCGAGGTCACCGTCGCCACCCGCGAGCCCGCCGACGCCAAGCCGCTGATCGACGAGGCGGCACCCGGCCGTGTCCTGGCCCGCCGGCTCGACCTCGCCGACCTGGCGTCGGTGCGGGCGTTCGTCGCCGACTGGGACGGGCCGTTGCACGCCCTCGTCGCCAACGCCGGGATCATGGCGCTGCCCGACCGGCAGACCAGCCCCGAGGGCTGGGAGCTCCAACTGGCGGTCAACTACCTCGGTCACTTCGCGCTCGCGTACGGGCTGCACGGCGCGCTCGCCGACGCCGGTGGCCGGGTCGTCGCGGTCAGCTCCGGGGCCCACCTCGCGCACCCGGTCGACTTCGCCGACCCGCAGTTCGCCGTCCGGCCCTACGAGGGCTGGGCCGCGTACGGGCAGTCGAAGACGGCCGACGTGCTGCTCGCGGTGGGCCTCGCCCGGCGCTGGGCGGCCGACGGCATCGTGGCCAACGCGCTGGGCCCGGGCACGATCCACACCAAGCTGCAGCGGCACATCGACCGGGAGACCATGGTCCGGTTCGGTGCGATGGACGAGTCGGGCCGGCTCGTGGTGCCGGCGCACTACAAGACGCCCGCCGAGGGCGCGTCGACGACGGTGCTGCTGGCCGGGTCGCCGACGGTGGCGGGGGTGACCGGGCGCTACTTCGAGGACAACCGCGAGGCGCCGGTCGTGGCCGGCGGCCCGGACGCCAGCAGTGGTGTGGCCGCGCACGCAATGGACGAGGACGCCGCCGACCGCCTCTGGGAGCTGGGCCTGCCCCTGGTGCGGTGAACGACGGTCCCGGTTCGCAGGCGTCCGGTGTCGTGCCCTCCTCCGTCAGCTCGGGGCCGACGGGGGACAGGGCGCGCAGGACGCGCGGACCACCAGCTCGGTGGGCAGCCGGATGTGGATGTCGCGCTCGACGTCGGCAATGAGGTCGACCAGCAGCCGCAACGCCGACGCGCCCATCTGCTGCAGCGGTTGCATGATGGTCGTCAGCGGCGGGTTGACCGAGGCCGACTCCGGCACGTTGTCGAACCCCATCACCGACAGGTCGTCGGGCACCGACAGGCCCATGCCCCGGGCAACCTCCATCGTGGAGATGGCCGAGAGGTCGTTGCCGGCGAACACCGCGGTCGGCCGGTCGGGGAGCGCGAGCAGCTCCGCGGCCGCGCCGGCCGCGCTCTCGGCGCGGAACCCACCGATCCGCACCAGGCTCTCGTCGACCGCGAGGCCCGCGTCCGCCATCGCCTTGCGGAAGCCGGCCTCGCGCAGCCGGGCCGACTCGAGGTCGGGGCGGCCGCTGAGGTGCGCGATCCGCCGGTGGCCCAGCGAGAGCAGGTAGTTGGTGGCGAGCACCGCGCCCGCGAAGTTGTCGGAGTCGATCGTCGGCAGGCCCGACGGGCCCGTGTGCGGGTCGACGGCCACCACGTGGAAGTCCTGTTTGGTCTCGACCACCGTCGGGGTCACGATCACGGCGCCGTCGATCAGCGTGCCGGACAGCCGGGCCAGTGACCGCCGCTCCCAGCCGATGGCCGTGCCACCGCCGTCGCCGCTCGAGTAGGCCAGCAGCTGGTAGCCCGTACCCGCGACCTCTTTGGACGCGCCCTTGAGCAGCTCCGTCGAGAACGGCTCGAACTCGGCGACCAGGATGCCGAGCACGTTGGTGCGGTGGCTGCGCAAGCTCTGCGCGCCCAGGCTCGCCTCGTAGCCGAGCTGGTGGATCACCTGCTGGACGCGCTCCACGGTCGCCTGCGCCACCCCGTACCGGCCGTTGACGACCTTGGACACGGTGGCCACCGAGACGCCGGCCGTGCGGGCCACGTCCGACATCTTCACACGCTGCGGGAACGCCACGCGGATGAGGATAGCTGCCCGCCGTCGCGGTTAACGCAGCGTTTCGAAACCGATATCGATAACGATTGACACTGGCGAGAAATGACTGGAACACTCGCCGTCAATGCCGAGCACCGCGACTGACCGGTCGAGGAGACATCGATGGCGATCAAGCACCGAGCTAGGGCATTTCTCGCGATTTTTCTGACCAGCGCGCTCGCGCTGTCCGCCTGCGGCGGTGGTGGCGAGGACGAGGAACCCGCCAGCGACCTGTACGCGAACCCGGTGACGCTGACCTGGTGGCACAACGCCTCACAGGACGGTCCCGGCAAGACCTACTGGGAGAAGGTCGCCAAGGACTTCTCCGCCGCCCACCCGAGCGTCACGATCCAGATCGAGGCGATCGAGACCAACCAACTCCAGCGCACCCGGCTCCCCGCCGCCCTGCTGACCAGCGACCCGCCGGACATCTTCCAGGCCTGGGGCGGTGGCGAGATCCGCGAGCAGGTGGAGGCCGACTACCTGAAGGACATCACGGACCAGGTCAAGACCGAGGTCGGCAACATCGGCAGCGCGGCGGAGATCTGGCAGGTCGACGGCAAGCAGTACGGGCTGCCGTTCCGGATGGGCATCGAGGGCATCTGGTACAACAAGGACATGTTCGCGCGGGCGGGCATCGCCGCGCCGCCGACCACGTTCCAGGAGCTCAACGACGCGGTCACCAAGCTCAAGGCGATCAACGTCGTGCCGATCGCGGTCGGCGCCGGTGACAAGTGGCCGGCGGCGCACTGGTGGTACAACATGGCGCTGCGGTCCTGTTCCGTGGACACGCTGAAGAAGGCCTCGGTCGACCTCACCTTCGACGACCCGTGCTTCGTCAAGGCGGGCGAGGACCTCAAGGCCTTCATCGACACCAAGCCGTTCCAGAACAACTTCATCGCGACGCCGGGCCAGAACGATCCGACGAGCGCGAACGGCCTGCTCGCCAACGGCAAGGCCGCGATGGAGCTGATGGGCGACTGGAACAGAGGCACGCTCGAGACGGTCGCGGAGGACCCGGCCGCGGTGACCAAGTTCCTCGGCTGGTTCCCGGTGCCGGCGCTGTCCGGCGCGGCGGGCGACCCGAAGGCGGCCCTCGGCGGCGGCGACGGCTTCTCCTGCGCCAAGAACGCGCCGGCCGAGTGCGTCGAGTTCCTCAAGTACATCGTCAGCCCCGAGGTGCAGAAGGGCTACGCCGAGACCGGCACCGGCCTCCCTGTCGCCAAGGGTGCCGAGAGCGGCGTGCAGGACCCGGCGCTCAAGTCCATCTTGGAGGCGACCTCCAGCGCCACCTACGTGCAGCTCTGGCTGGACACCGCGTTCGGCAGCACCGTCGGCAACGCGATGAACGACGCGATCGTCGCGATCTTCGCCGGCAACGGCACGCCGCAACAGGTCGTCGACGCGATGAAGTCGGCTGCCAAGAAGTGACCCGCACCCTCGACCTCGCCGGCGGCGCGTCCGCGCCGCCGGCGGGTCCCCGCCGCGTCCGGCGCTCGTCGACCCGGGCCGCCGAGACCAGACGCAAGTGGTACGAGATCATCGGGCTGACCACGCCCGCGATCGCCGTGTACGTCATGTTCGTGCTCGTGCCGATGGGCTTCGCGGTCTACTACAGCCTCTACCGCTGGCGCGGGGTCGGGCCGCCCACGGACTTCGTCGGCTTCGACAACTATGTGCTGGCGTTCCAGGACCCCATCTTCCTCGACGCGCTGCGCAACAACGCCGTCATCGTGGTCGGCTCGCTGCTGGTGCAGGGCCCGATCGCGCTGGCCGTCGCGCTGCTGCTGAACCGGCGCTTCCGCGGCCGCACGGTGTTCCGGCTGCTGGTCTTCGTGCCGTACGTGCTGGCCGAGGTGACCGTCGGCATCATGTGGAAGCTGATCCTCACCGACGGCGGCACGATGGACGCCCTGCTGCGCTCGATCGGCCTCGGCGGGCTGGTGCAGGCCTGGCTGGCCGACCTCGACGTGGTGATCTGGACCCTGCTCTTCGTGCTCACGTGGAAATATGTGGGCTTCGCCATCATCCTGCTGCTCGCCGGACTGTCCAATGTGCCGCACGAGCTGACCGAGGCAGCCGCGATCGACGGCGCCGGCTGGTGGCAGATCCAGCGCCACGTCACGCTTCCGCTGCTCGGCCCGACGATCAGAATCTGGATGTTCCTGTCGATGATCGGGTCGCTGCAGGTCTTCGACGTGATCTGGGTGACCTCGGTGCCCGCGGTGCGATCGCTGGGCGCCTCGGCCACCATGGCGACGTACATGGTGGACAACGGCTTCTTCGCGCGCCTGTGGGGCTACGGCAACGCGGTGGCCGTGATCCTGTTCGTCATCTCGTTCGTGGCCGCGCTGCTGTTCCAGCGATTCCTGCTGCGCCGCGACATCCAGGGCGCGCTCACCGGAAGGGCGAACTGATGACCTCCTCCCGCCCCTTCTCGTGGGGCAACCCGCTGATGTACGCGCTGGCGCTCGCCGTGGCCGCCGTCTCGATCGCCCCGGTGGTCTACGTCATCGTGGGCGGCTTCCGCACGACGCCGCAGATCGTCGCCGACCCGGCCGGCCTGCCGGACCCGTGGGTCTGGGACAACTACCAGCGGGTGCTGACCCAGAGCGACTTCTGGTCGCAGGCGTGGAACAGCGCGGTGGTCGCGCTCGGCACGACGCTCGGCGTGGTCGTCCTCGGCCTGTGCGCGGCGTACGTGCTGGCCCGCTACACCTTCCGCGGCCGCGAGGCCCTCTACACCTTCTTCACGCTGGGCCTGCTCTTCCCCGCGGGCGCGGCGATCCTGCCGCTCTATCTCATGCTGCGCGACCTCGACCTGACCAACTCGTACTATGCCGTGATCCTGCCCCAGGTGGCGTTCTCACTGCCCATCACGATCGTGATCCTGCGCCCGTTCCTCACGGCCATACCCCGCGAACTCGAGGACGCGGCGGCGATCGACGGCACGGGCCGCCTGGGCTTCCTCTGGCGCATCACGCTGCCGCTGTCGAAACCGGCGCTGGTCACGGTCGGCGTGCTGGCCTTCGTGGCGAGCTGGAACGCGTTCCTGCTCCCACTCCTGGTCCTCAGCGACGTCGACCTGCACACGCTGCCACTGGGCGTGCAGAACTTCTCGAGCCAGTACACGAGCGACACGGCGGGCATCCTCGCCTTCACCTCCCTGGCGATGGTCCCGGCGCTGCTCTTCTTCACGCTGACGGAAAAACAGATCGTCGGCGGCCTCCAGGGGGCGGTCAAGGGTTGACCGTCGCGGCCGGTCAGGTGCGACCCCGGGCGGTCGGGATCAGCAGGGAGAGCACCACGCCCAGGGCGGCGATGGCCGCCAGGGTTGCGAAGGCCGTCGTGTAGCCCGTGGCGGTCGGTGTGCCGGTTTCGCCCGCCGAGCCTGTGATGATCGCGCTTACCAGGGCCGTGCCGATCGCGCCGCCGATCGTGCGGATGTTCGTGTTCATGCCTGTCGCCGCGCCTGTCATCGCCGGGGCTACCGTGTGCACGATGACGCTCGTCATCGCCGCGTAGGCCAATCCGAGCCCCAGGCCGAAGACCACGCCGCCGAGGGCCACCTGCCACGCCGTGTCGTGCCAGAACGCGAAGCCCAGGCAGCCCACCAGCAGCAACGCCGAACCGTACGCGAGTTGCGCCCGGAAGCCGACCACGTGGTGGATCGGTCCGCTGGCCATGCCCCCCACCGCCATCGCCGCGAGCGTCGGGAGCACCAGGAGGCCGGCGACCGTCACGCTCGAACCGAAGCCGTACCCGGCGCTCGGCGGTGTCTGGATGAACTGCGGCAGGAAGGTGATGACCGCGAACATCGCGGCGCCGAACAGCAGCGCGACGAGGTTCGTCGTCCACACCGCCCGCTGGCGCATCATCCGCATGTCGATCAGTGGGTTCGCCGAGCGCGTCTCCAGCGTGACCCAGGCGGCGAAGCTCACCGCCGCCAGTGCGAACGCGCCGAGCGTACGCCCGGACAGCCAACCCCAACTCGACCCGAGGCTCAACGGCAGCAGCAGCGCGACGAGCCACACGGCTAGCAGCGCACCCGCGGCCCAGTTGATCCGGCCGCCGCTGCGCACCGGTGAGGTCGGCACGAACCGCGCGGCCAGCGCGCCGATGGCCAGCACCAGCAGCAGCGGGATACCGAACAGCCAGCGCCAGCCGAGGCCGTCGCTGATCGGGCCGGCGAGGACCGTGCCGATGCCGCCGCCGACCGCGATGACGCTCGACATCGCGCCGACGGCCCGGGGCACGCGGTGCGCCGGGTACTCGTCGCGGATGATGCCGAACGAGATCGGGTAGATCGCGCCGCCGAGGCCCTGGATGATCCGGCCGACGACCATGACGCCGATGGACGGCGCGAGCGCCGCGACCAGGCTGCCCACCGCGATGGCGCCCAGCACCACCAGCAGGGCGCGGTGCTTGCCGATCATGTCGCCGACCCGGCCGAGGATCGGGGTGGCGACCGACGCCGAGAGCAGCCAGGCGATCAGCACCCAGGACACGCCGGCCTGGGTGGTGCCCAGGTCGTGCTGCAGGGTCGGCAGCACCGGGCTGAGCAGCGACTGCAACATCGCGAACGTCCCGGCGCCGAGGCCGAGCAGCGTGAAGACGAGCGAGGTGGTGCGGGGCCGGACCACCGGTGGAGCTGAGGTCAGAGTCATCGAAGGAGTCCTGTGCGAGAGAGGTAAGCTGATAACCGGACTCCGGAAAAGCGGAGCCGCGTTATCGGATTACTGATAACCGTACTCCGGTTCGAGGGTGGTGGCCATGACGGGGGTCGACCTGACCGCGGTCGGGGTGCACCGGCCGCACCGCGCCGACGCCGCGCGCAACTTCGACGCGCTGCTGGCGGCGGCCAACGAGGTGTTCACGGAGTTCGGCGCCGACGCCCCGCTGGACGAGGTCGCCCGCCGGGCCGGTGTCGGCATCGCCACGCTCTACCGCAACTTCCCGACCCGGGGCCAGATGATCCAGGCGGTCTACCTGACCGAGGTCGACGCGGTCTGCCGCGCCGCGCGGGACGCCGCCGCGCTGGGTCCGTGGGAGGGGATCACGACCTGGCTGCGCCGCTTCATCGAGTACGTCGCGACGAAGCGCGCGGTCGCCACGGGGCTGGAACGCGGCTCGCCCGCCCACCAGGCCGCGACGGAAGCCCTCTACGCGGCCGGTGGGCCGTTGCTCGCCCGGGCGCAGGACGCCGGCGTGTTCCGCCGCGACGTCGACATCGACGACGTGATGCGCTTCGCCATGGCGTACACCACCGTGAACTTCGCCTCCGCCGCGCAGCGCGACCGCATGCTCGCCGTCGCGTTCGACGGGCTCAGCGGCCCCAGGCCGGTCGACGGGCTCGGCGGCCCCAGGCCGGTCGACGGGCTCAGCGGCCCAGGCCGTTGAGCAACGTGTCGACCACGAGGTCGGCGGCCTGCGGTGGGGTCATGTCGGGGAACCGGTAGGTCGCGGTGCTGACGAGTTGGTCGAGGACCGCGCGGGCCCAGGCCGGGGACGTGTCGGCACGCAGGAAACCCTCGTCGGCCGCCCGCCGGACGAACGCGTCGATCCGCGCGCTCTGCTCCGTGGCGCGGCGCTCGGCCGCGGGGTCGGCCCGCATCATCCGCCGCGTGTCGCCCGGCCACGCGCGGCTGACCGGGATGATCCCCTCGACGTAGCGGTGCAGCGCCACCGGCACCGGCGCCTCGGTGAGCCGGGCCTCGTCGATGACCCGCTCGGCATCGTCGAGCTTGGCCTCGAAGACGGCGCTGAGCAGCGCCTCGCGGGTGGCGAAGCGGCGGTGGACGGTGCTGCGGTCGACGCCCGCGGCGCTGGCGATCGCCGACAGCGGTGTGCTCGGGTCCTCGGCCAGCAGGCGCGCGCCGGCCCGCAGCACCTCGGCCAGGTTGCGGGCGGCATCAGCTCTCATGGTGCGTCGATCATACCCGCGTGCCGCGCTTGACCAGTCAGATGCATCACAGCGGGGGTGTGGGAAATATTTAATGCCACGCTAGTGTCTTACTTAGCGACCAAGCTTCGACACGAAACAGGAGTTTCGCTATGACACGCACGTGGCTGATCACCGGTGGCTCCCAGGGCCTCGGCCGGGCGCTCGCCCGCACCGCGCTGGAGCAGGGCGACCGGGTGGCCGTGACCTCCCGCGGCGCCGACGCGCTGCCCGACCTACGGGCCGCGTACCCGGACCGGCTGCTCACGCTCGCCGTCGACCTGACCTCCGCCGCGGAGACCCGCGCCGCCGTCGCGACCGTGGTGGACCGGTTCGGCTCGCTCGACGTCGTGGTCAACAACGCCGGCTACGCGACCAGCGGCACGGTCGAGGACTTCCCCGAGGACGAGTTCCGGGCGCAGATCGAGACCAACCTGTTCGGGGTGGTCAACGTGACCCGGGCGGCGCTGCCCGTCCTGCGCGCGCAGCGGTCCGGCCACGTCGTCCAGGTCTCGTCGATCGGCGGCCGGGTCGGCGGCACACCCGGGCTCGGCCCGTACCAGACCGCGAAGTTCGGTGTCGCCGGGTTCTCGGAGGTGCTGGCCAGCGAGGTGGCACCGCTCGGCATCAAGGTGACCGTGGTGGAGCCCGGCGGGATGCGCACCGGCTGGGCGGCCGGCGCCGCCCGGACGTCCGGCCCGACCCGCGACGACTACGCCTCGACGGTCGGGGAGTGGCAGAGCCGGTTCGTGGCCTACAGCGGCAGCGAGCCCGGCGACCCGGCTCGGATGGCGCGGGTGATCGCCGACCTGGTCGACGGTCCGGACGCACCGCGTCGCCTGCTGCTCGGCAACGACGCCCTCGACATCGCCCTCGCCCACGAGGAGGAGCGCCTCGCGGAGATGCGGAAGTGGGCTCCCGTCAGCCGCTCCACCGACCTGGAGACCAAATGATCACGCGCGACAAGCTCTACGTCGGCGGCCGCTGGGTCACCCCCGCCGACCCGCACCTCCTCGAGATCCGTTCGCCGCACGACCGGTCCGTGCTCGGCCGGGTCGCCCAGGCCACGCCGTCCGATGTGGATGACGCGGTGGCGGCGGCCCGGACGGCCTTCGACGACGGACCGTGGCCGCACACCGACCCGAAGGAGCGGCAGGACGTCGTCCGGCGGCTCAACCGGCTGCGCGAGCGGCGGGCCGACGAGATCGCCGCGGTCATCTCCGCCGAGAACGGCTCCGCGGCCTGGTTCACCCGGCTCGGCCAGCCGTTCCTGACCCGGCAGGTCAACGCCTATCTCCAGGCGGCCGAGGAGCTCGCCTGGGAGGAGGTCGTCGCGCCGTCGGACCCGTCGGTCACGTTCGACACCGTCGTCCGGCGCGAGCCGATCGGCGTGGTCGCGGCCGTCATCCCGTGGAACTCGCCGTTCTCCGCGGCGACCGCCAAGCTGACCCCGGCGCTGCTGGCCGGCAACACCGTGGTGCTCAAGGTCTCCCCGGAGAACTCGCTGAGCATGATGCTGCTGGCCGACCTGTGGCACGAGGCCGGGCTGCCGGAGGGGGTGCTGAGCATCCTGCCGGCGGACCGGGAGACGAGCGAGCACCTCGTCGCCCACCCCGGCGTCGACAAGATCGCGTTCACCGGGTCGACCCGGGCGGGGCGGCGGATCGCCTCCATCGCCGGGGAACAGCTCAAGCGGGTCAGCCTGGAGCTGGGCGGGAAGTCCGCGGCCGTGATCCTGCCCGACGCCGACCTGGCGGCCGCCGTACCCGGCCTGCGGTTCGGGTCCTTCGCCAACAACGGTGAGGCCTGCATCCTGCAGACCCGCGTCCTCGCGCCGCGCTCGCGCTACGCCGAGGTGGTCGCCGCGCTCACGGAGATGGTCGAGTCGCTCAAGGTCGGTGACCCGGCCGACCCCGAGACGTTCATCGGCCCGATGATCCGGCCCGACCAGCAGCAGCGGGTGATCGACTACATCAACGTGGGAATCGCCGAAGGCGCCCGCCTGGTGACCGGCGGCCCGCGGGTGCCGCGCGGCCTGGAGGCGGGCAACTACGTCACGCCGACGCTCTTCGCCGACGTCGACAACGGCATGCGGATCGCCCGCGAGGAGATCTTCGGCCCGGTCCTGGTCGTCATTCCCTACGACGACGAGGACGACGCGGTACGCATCGCGAACGACTCCGAGTACGGCCTGTCGGGCGGCGTCTGGTCGGCGAGCCCGGAGCGCGCGCTGGCGGTCGCCCGCCGGTTGCGCACCGGCACGGTCACCGTCAACGGCGCCCCGATGAGCTTCGACGGCCCGTTCGGCGGCTACAAGGCGAGCGGCATCGGCCGGGAGTACGGCCGGGCCGGGCTCGCGGGCTACCTGGAGCTGAAGACGGTCACACGTTCCGCGGCGTGAGCACGTTGGCGACCGTGAGCTTGGAGTCCTCGCCGGTCATCGGCGTCACCGGATAGGTCTTCACGACCTGCCAGTTGTCGTCGGGGATCCGGCCGCGGCCCGGGTCGCCCACGAGCACGAGGGCGTCGCGCCGGGCGGCGGCCAGCAGAAAGGGGAGCGCCCGTGCGGCGAGGTCGTCGTCGTAGAACGCGTCGCCGGCCAGCAGCACGTCGGCGTGGTTGTCGAGGACGTCCCGGGGCGCGAGCTCCAGCAGGTCGGTGGCGAGGGTTCCGACGCTCACGCCGTTGACCTTGGCGTTGGCGCGGATGGCGGCCAGCGCGTACGGGTCGATGTCGTTGGCGACGACGACGGAGGCGCCGGCCATGGCGGCCGCTATCGCGACGAGGCCCGAGCCGGAGCCCAGGTCGAGCACCCGGCGGCCGGCGACGGTCTCGGGCGCGTCCAGCACGTAGCGCGCGACGGCCTCGCCGCCGCCCCATGCCGTGGCCCAGTAGGGCGCGGAGATGCGGTGGCCCGCGTCGGCCTCGAGCCTGGCCCAGAGGATCGTCGGATCCTCGGCGAGGAAGAGGCGCACTTCGGGAACGAGTCGCGCCGAGGTGAGTCGGAGACCGTCCATGTCAATCCCCGTCCTCGGGCGACGACCGTGCCCCGCGACACCGACAGTGTCGCGGGGACACGGTCGGCACGGTCAGATAACGCGGATGTTGGCCGCCTGCGGGCCCTTCTGGCCCTGCTGGATGTCGAACTCCACGCGCTGGTTCTCCTCGAGCGACCGGAAGCCGCTCGAGTCGATGGCCGAGTAGTGGGCGAACACGTCGGGGCCACCACCGTCCTGCGCGATGAAGCCGAAGCCCTTTTCGGCGTTGAACCACTTGACGGTGCCTACTGCCATTTTCTTTCTAACCTTCCGGAATGGTGCCCCGCACCGTGCGGGGCGCCGCGATTGCCGCATGCATCCATCCCGGCCGGGCGAACCGGCACAAACACAAAACGCCCGTGGCAATATACCCGGGCGTATGCGAGGTATGGGGAACATGAAACCGCAATACTCGCATCCTAACAGGCCCCACCTGGGCCGTCCGGCTAGTGGGTCACCTGTGTCGCCTGCAGCATGTCGAGGCTGTTGCGCCAGAGCGTGTCGAGCGCGGTCGGGTCGTTGAGCAGCTTCGCCAGCAGCACCCGCCCCTCGATCTGGGCGACGATCGAGCGCGCGGCCTCCCGGGTGTCGACACCGGCGCCGGCCAGCCCGGCCTCCTTCGCCTCGACGACGACCCGCTCGATCAGGTCGATCTGGGCCTCGAAGATCTCCTGGAGCCGCGTGCGGATCTCCTCGGCCTGGTTGCTCAACTCCAGCGCGAGGTTGCCGAACAGGCAACCCACCACCACGCCGGAGCGGCGCTGGCCGGCCCGCTGCACCTCTTCGGTCGCCTCGAACAGCGTGCGCAACCGTCGCAGGGGGTCGCCGGGGCCGTCCAGGGCGGCGAGCCACTGGGCGCGCTGGGCGGCCCAGTGCTCGTCGATCACGGTCAGCGCCAGCGCCTGCTTGGATTCGAAGAAGTAGTAGAAGCTGCCCTTGGGCACGCCGGCCGTCGCGCAGATCTCCGCGACGCCCAGCGCCGAGTAGCCACGCTGCTCGATGAGCACCTTCGCGGCCTCGAGGATCTTGTCTCGCGCGTCACTGGTCCGTCCCACGCCTTGGAGAATACATGACCGGTCGTCTAGCGTCATAGGCGACCGGTCGTCTAGCGACCCATTCACGGAGGAGGAGCAATGTCTGAGGGACAGAAGGTAGCGGTGATCACGGGCGCCTCGCAGGGCATCGGCGCCGGGCTCGTCGAGGCGTACCGGAAGCTCGGGTACGGCGTCGTGGCCACGTCGCGCTCGATCGCACCGTCGAACGACCCCGAGGTCGTCACCGTCCAGGGCGACATCGCCGAGGCCGCGACCGCGCAACGGGTGGTCGCCGCCGCGGTCGAGCGGTTCGGCCGCATCGACACGCTGGTGAACAACGCCGGCGTGTTCGTCGCCAAGCCGTTCACCGACTACACCGACGAGGACTTCGACCTGGTGGTCGGCATCAACGTCGCCGGGTTCTTCCAGATGACCCGCCGGGTGATGCCGCACCTGGTGGCCGCGGGCGGCGGGCACGTCGTGAGCATCACCACGAGCTTCGTCGACCAGCCGAACTCGAACGTGCCCTCGGTGCTCGCCTCGCTGACCAAGGGCGGCCTCGCGGCGTCGACCAAGTCACTGGCCATCGAGTACGCGAACCGCGGCGTGCGCGTCAACGCGGTCTCACCCGGGATCATCAAGACCCCGATGCACCCGGCCGAGTACCACCCGACGTACGACGCGCTGCACCCGGTGGGCCGGATGGGCGAGGTCAGCGACATCGTCGACGCGGTCGCCTACCTGGAGACGGCGCCGTTCGTCACGGGCACGATCCTGCACGTCGACGGCGGCCAGAACGCCGGACACTGAGCGAGGAGGCGGAGCATGCCGTTCGTCACGATCCAGATCACCCGCGAGGGCAGCACGCCCGGCGCCGACGCGGCCACCGCGGACGAGAAGGCGCAGCTCATCCACGGCGTGAGTAAGCTGCTGCTCGACGTGCTGGGCAAGCCGATGGACGCGACGTTCGTGGTCATCGACGAGGTCGAGACCGAGAACTGGGGCTGGGGCGGGTTGCCCGTCGAGCAGTTCCGGGCCCGCCGCCGCGCGGGCTGAACGCCAGGCAGCAAGGGCCCGGGTCCCGGCACCCGGGCCCCGCCGTCAGTGGGCGCGGCCCCCGGTCAGGAGGTAATTTCAGTCCTGACGGGGGGATGTGATGATTTTTCATGGCAAGCTGGGGTGAGCCGCCGGATCGCCGACTGCGCATCTTCATCTCATCGGCCATCGACGAGCTCGAGGACGAGCCGCTCGCCGTCCGGGACACCATCGCCCGGATGCGGCTGGTCCCGGTGATGTTCGAGCTCGGTGCCAGGCCGCGCGGCAACAGCGACGTGTACGGCGACTACATCGGGCAGAGCCAGCTCTTCATCGGCATCTACGGCGACAGCTACGGCTTCGTCCCGCCCGACTCCGACCACTCCGGTCTGGAGGACGAGTTCGTCGCCGCGGGCGACATGCCCAAGCTGATCTACGTCAAGTCGCCGGCGCGCGACCGCGACCCGCGCCTCGCCGCCCTGCTCGACCGGATCCGGCACGACGCGCAGGTCAGCTACCGGCACTTCCGCTCGGCCGACGAGCTGCGCCGCGTCGTCGGTGACGACGTCGCCCTGCTGCTCACCGAGCGGTTCAACCCGGGCGGCCCGGCGCGCCCGGAGAGCGTCACCCGACCGGCGCTGCCGGTGCCGCCCAACCAGCTCCTCGGGCGCGAGGACGAGCAGGCCGCCCTGACCGACCTGCTCAGCCGCGACGACGTGCGGCTCGTCACGCTCACCGGCCCCGGCGGTGTCGGCAAGACCCGGCTGGCCCTGCAGCTCGGCGCGACGCTGGGCCCGGCGTTCAGTGACGGGGTCGCGTTCGCCGACCTGTCCGCGGTCACCGACGCCGAGTCGGTCGGCATGGCGATCGCCAGCAGCCTGAACCTGTGGACCATGCCCAACCAGTCGGCGCTGGACAGCGCGGTCACCTACCTGCGGGACCGCTCGCTGCTGCTGGTGATAGACAACATGGAGCACCTCGCCGAGTCCGCGACCATGGTCAGCACGCTGCTGGACGCCTGCCCGCGGGTGCGCGTCCTCGTCACCAGCCGCATCCCTCTGCGGCTGACCGGCGAGCACGTGTTCGACGTGCCGCCGCTGCGAATCCCCGGCACGGGCCAGGATCCCCTGGCCGCGATCCACCGCGACGGCGCCGCCGAGCTGTTCGTCGAGCGCGCCCGGGCCGTCCGCTCCGACTTCCGGGTCGACGCCGACGGCGCGGCCGCCGTGGCCGAGATCGTCCGCCGCCTCGACGGGTTGCCGCTGGCCATAGAGCTCGCGGCCGCCAAGGTGCGGGTCCTCCCACTGTGGACGCTCGCCGACCGGCTCGACCGCGGGCTCGGCACGCTGACCGGCGGCGCCCGCGACCTGCCGGCCCGGCAGCGCACGCTGCGCGACACGATAGCCTGGAGCTACCAGCTCCTGCGACCGGCGGAGCAGCGTACCTTCGCCCGCATCGGGGTGTTCTCCGGCGGTTTCGACCTGGAGGCGGGCAGCGCGCTGGTCGACGTCTCCGACCGCTACGCCGTGCTCGAGGCGTTCACCTCGCTGATCGAGAGCAGCCTGGTGACCCAGGACGTCCGCGGGCCCGAGCCGCGGATGGCGATGCTCAGCACCATCCGCGAGTTCGCGCTCGACCGGCTCCGCGAGGACTTCGACTGGGCCGAGACCCACGAGCGGCACGCGCGCTACTACCTCGCGTTCGCCGAGGCCACCGCGCCGCCGGTCGGCCAGACCTCCACCGATCCCGCGGCCGTCGACCTGCTGGCGGCCGAGCACGACAACCTGCGCGCCGCGATCAACTGGTTCATCGACCACGAGCAGATGGACGAGGCCGTCCGGCTCGGCTGGATGCTCTGGCCACTGTGGTGGTTGCGCGGCCACATCGACGAGGGCGCCCGCACGGTGCGGCGGATGCTGGAGCACGAACCCGTGATGTCGCGGCGGGCGTTCGCCCACGCGCTGTTCGGCGACGGCGCGATCGCCTTCCTCGGCGGCGACCGCGAGCGCGGGCGCAGGCAGTTGGAACGGGTGCTGCCGATGCTGCGCGATCTCGGCGACCAGGACGTGAACGCCCGAGCCGCCGGGATGCTGGGCCAGTTGGCGCTCGGGCGGGGTGACTACGCGGAGGCCCGTGCGCTGCTGGGCGAGACCAAGCAGATCAGCGAGCGGATCGGCGAGCTCTGGATGGCCGCGCTCTACCACACCCGGCTCGCCCTGGTGCCGCTCAACGAGGGCGACTACGCGGCGGCGGCCGAGCAGTACACGGACGGCCTGCGGACCGCCCGCAAGACCGAGGACCACCTGGGCGAGGTGGTCGCGCTCTACAGCCTCGCGGTCACGGCGACGTCGGCCGGCGACGAGCAGGCGGCGCTCGGCTATCTGGCGAACGGGCTGCGGCTCTCGGCCGGCGCGAGCGACCAGGCCGGC
Source organism: Asanoa siamensis (assembly GCF_016862555.1). Taxonomy (GTDB): domain Bacteria; phylum Actinomycetota; class Actinomycetes; order Mycobacteriales; family Micromonosporaceae; genus Asanoa; species Asanoa siamensis. The sequence continues at coordinate 86,314 of NZ_BONE01000006.1, forward strand.
AGCGCGACCTATCTGGAGGCGCTGGCCGATCTCGCGGGGCGCGCCGGCGACCTGGAACGGGCGGTGCGGTTGACCGCGGCGGCCCGCAAGCTGCGGCGGTTCGCGGGCACGGCGTGGATGCAGGCGTACGTGCCGCCGTGGCCACCCGGGTCGCAGGACGTGGAGGTGGCGGCGGGGCAGTACGCCGACGCCTGGAACGCGGGTTCCGCCGACACGTTGACCTCCGCGGTGGCGTACGCCCTCGAAGGTCTCGAACCTACGCCCTGATCGCGCGGGCGAGGCGGCGGACCGCCTCGTCCATCAGATCCGGCGGTGCCGCGGCGTAGGTGAGCCGCAGGTGCGGCGCCGGCGGCTCGGTCGCGTGCCACGGCCGGCCCGGGAAGACGATGACGCCCTGCGCGGCGGCCGCGGTCGCGAGCGCGACATCGTCGGTGCCCGCCGGCAGCCGGACCCAGAGGTGCAGGCCACCGCGCGGCACGTGCTGCGGCCCGAGATCCGGAAGATGCCGGCGGAGTGCCGCGAGCAGCGCGTCGCGGCGGTCGCGCAGCGCGGTGCGCAGCGCCCGGCGGTGCCGGGCCCAGGCGGGCGCGCTGACGAACTCGAGCGCGGCCTGCTGGAGCGGGCCCGCCACGAAGAAGTCGTCGAGCAGCCGGGCGGCCCGCAACCGCGCGCCGGCCGGGCCGCGGGCGCCGATCGCGGCCACCCGCAGGGCGGGCGCGGCCGACTTCGTCAGCGAACGCAGGTAGACGACGTGCCCGTCGGGGTCGTCGGCCGCGAGGGGCGCCGGCGCCGGGCCGTCGATGGTGAGGTCGCGGGCGTAGTCGTCCTCGACGAGGAAGGCGCCGGCTCTCGCCACGGCGCGGGCGACCTCCGCGCGGCGGTGGGCGGCCAGGGTGGCGCCGTGCGGGTTGGCGTACAACGGCTGGCAGTAGAAGAGGCGGGCGCCGGTGCGCTCGAAGGCGGCGCCGAGCTGGTCGGGCCGCACCCCGTCCGCGTCGACCGGCACGGGCACCACCCGCAGGCCGGCCGCCTGGGCGGCGGCGAGGGCGCCGAGGTAGGTCGGCGACTCGACGAGCACGGTGTCGCCCGGCGAAGCGAGGGCGCGCAGGGCGGTCGAGAGCGCGGCCTGGCCGCCGGGGCAGATCACCAGGTCGTCAGGGCGCAGCCCGGTGCCGGCCTCCCGGGCGAACCAGGCCCGCAGGTCCGGGTGCCCCTCGGCCGGGCCGCGCTGCCAGGCGGTGGGCTGCCGGGCGGCGCGGGCGAGCGCGGCACCGAGGGCGGCGGCCGGTTGCAGGTCGGGGTCGAGGTAACCGCCGGAGAGCGGGATCGCGCCCGCCGGGGGCAACGCCAGCAGCGCCTGCATCTCGGCCTCGCCGGCGCGCCGCGGCCCGAGCGCGACGGTCTGCCAGGCGAGATCCGGGGAGGGCCGGCGGGTGGCGCCCTTCGGCGCGACGAAGGTGCCCCGCCCGGGCCGGGTCTCGACGACGCCCTGCGCCACGAGGTGCCGCACGGCCTCCGCGACGGTGACGGGGGAGGCCTGATGGAGGGCGGTCAGCTCGCGCACGGACGGCAGCCTGGTGCCGGTGTCGGCCGCGGCGGCCCGTCGCCGGAGATCTTGGATAACGCGATCGGCTGCGTTACCGTCATTCATGAGTAGTAAGAGTAGCGCTACTGCGGTGGCGCCGATAACGGCGGCCGGCCGCGACCACCGGTCGGCGGGGCTGGCCCTCGGCGCGCTGGGCGTGCTCGCGTTCAGCATGTCGTTGCCGGCGACGCGGGTCGCGGTGCAGCACCTCGACCCGTGGTTCGTCGCCTTCGGCCGCGCGGTCGGCGCGGCGCTGCTCGCCTGGGCCTACCTGCGATGGTCGCGGGCACCGCGCCCGACCCGCGCCCAGTGGCGCCGCCTCGCGGTCGTCGCGCTGGGCGTCGTGGCCGGCTTCCCCCTCTTCACCTCGCTCGCGCTGACCACGCAGCCCTCCGCACACGGCGCGGTCGTCGTCGCGATCCTCCCGGCGATGACGGCGGCGTTCGCGGTGCTCCGCGCGGGCGAACGCCCGCCACCGGCGTTCTGGCTGTCGAGCGCCGCGGGCCTGGTCGCGGTCCTCGTCTTCCTGGCGGCCAGCGGCACGGTCGGCGGCTCCGCCTCGCTGGCGGACCTCTGGCTCCTCACGGCGGTGACGCTCTGCGGCCTGGGCTACGCGGAGGGCGGCGCCCTGGCCCGCGACCTGGGCGGCGCGCGCACGATCTGCTGGGCCCTGCTGCTGGCGCTCCCGGTCACGATCCCGATCACGGTGGTCACGGCGATCGCCCACCCGCCGCACGCGACCGCGCACGCCTGGCTGAGCTTCGCGTACCTGACGCTGGTCTCGATGTTCCTGGGCTTCTTCGCCTGGTACGCGGGCCTGGCCCGCGGCGGCATCGCCCGGGTGGGCCAGATCCAACTGACCCAGCCGATCCTGACCCTGCTCTGGTCGGCCCTCCTCCTGTCGGAGACCGTCACGCCGGCCTCCCTCGCGGCCGCCGCCGTCGTCCTGACCTGCGTGGTCCTGACCCAACGCACCCGCGCCCGCTGATCAGAAGGCGAGCATCGCCGGCAGGGCCAGGACGGCGAAGCGGATGCCCCGCCCGGCCAGGCACGCGCCGGCGAACTCCCAACGGCGCAGGCCCGCGGTGCCGGCGGCGAAGCTGACCACAGCCAGCGGCGGGATCCCGACGGCGGCGGAGACGAACACGGTCGGTAGCCCGGTGCGGCGGCGGGACAGCCAGCGCCGGATCGGTCCCGCCCAGCGCGCGGCCCGGGCCGCCGCCCGCCCCGACCGGCTCCTGCGCGGGAACCAGCGGCCCAGCCAGCCGGTCCCGCGCCGCGCGGACTCGAACAGCAGCAGCTTGCCGGCGGTCTGGCCGAGCGCCAGGGCGAGCACGACGACCAGGGCGTGGCCGCCGTGCCGGCCGGCGATCACGGCGTAGGCCTCGGCGTTGACGACGGGAACGAGCGCCGAGGCGAGGCCGTACCCGAGCCCGGCGGTGGCCTCGGCGAGGCCGTTCACGCCCGGCCGTCGCGGGCGAGCAGCCCGACCACCACGGCGGCCGACCACAGCTTCACCGCGACGACGGCGAGGGCGATGCCCAGGGCGAGCGGGTACTGCCCCAGGACGACCGCGACGACGACCCCCGCGGTGTTGACGGCCTTGGCCGGCGGCGACCAGTTCCAGGCCCATACCCGCCGGTCGACCTCGTGGAAGTAGTTGGGGCTGACGATCGGCCAGCACAGGAACGCGAGCGACAGCATGGTGTCGAGCACCATGAACGAGAGCAGGAACACCACGGCCACGACCGCGATGCCCGGGACCAGCGCGACCAGGCCCACGCACAGCACGGCGGTGCACGCGCGGTCGCTCACGATGTCGAGGACCGCTCCGGCCCGGGTCTCCTGACCGAGCCGGCGGGCGGCCCAGCCGTCGAGCATGTCGCCGAGCCAGTAGACGCCGTACGCCACCGCGATCAGCGGCACCGAGCCGGCGACGAGGGCGGCGACACCGATGGCGACGGCCACGACCGTACGGACGGCGGTGATGGAGTTGGGAACCGTACGGAAGGGGCCCACGCTGACGGCGGCGCGTGGCTCGGCGAGAGTCATGTCACGAAGCGTCGTGCGCGGGGGTGTTCCGGCGGAACGGGCCACGGTGCCGATCCGGGCGCGGCGGCGGCACCCGGGTGCCGTGGCGATCCGGTACCCGGGTACCTGGTCGCAGGTCGGTCCGCTGCCGGAGAATGTGCAGGTGGCGACGGAAATACAAGATGTGTTGCGCGACCCCGAGCGGGTACGGCGGGCCGCCCGGGTGGTGGTCGGCCTGATCGTCATCCTGGTGGTCACGACCGTTGACGGGGGCATGACGCTGCCGCCGGGGTGGGTGTTGCTGGTGCTCCCGGTCGGCCTCGCAGCCATGGCGCTGCCGCCCCGCTACCGGGTCCCGGTCTTCGCGGTCTGCGCGGGATTCGTGGTCGCGGTGAGCACCCAGGAATCGGTGCAGCTCGGTGTCGCCGGCGCGGGCTTCGTGTTCCTCTCGACCAGCGAGGACCCGGCCCGCCGCCCGTGGCTGGGCTGGCTCGGCGGCCTGACCGGCGCGGCTGTGGCCGTCGGCCACTCGCTCTCCGCGTACGAGCAGCCGTTCGTGTTCGTGACGGTCGGCTACCTCCTGGCCGTCCTCTGGCGATCATGGTCCCGCGGCCGGGCCCTCACCCGGGAGACCCGCGCGCTGCGCGGCCAGGCGGCCTGGCTCGAACAACGCACCCACCTGGCCCGTAAGCTGCACGACGTGGTCGGCCACCACGTCACCGCGATGGTCGTGCAGGCCGAGGCGGGCCAGCTCGGCGACGACCCGGCGGCGGCCTTGCGGGCGATCGCCGCCACCGGCCGCAACGCCCTCGGCGAGCTCGACACGCTCGTCGTGCACCTGCGTGACCCGGACGCGGCGATCGCGGTGAGCGCGCCGCCGCGCCTGGCGGACATCGACGAGCTGCTCGCCCAGCCACTGCGCCAGCAGGGCCTGACCGTACGGGTGCACCTCGACCCCGAGCCCGGCCTGGACGAGCACGGCGTGCTGACCGTCTACCGCATCGTGCAGGAGGCCGTCACCAACATCGCCCGCCACGCGAAAGCCACCACCGCCTGGGTCGAGTTGGTCCGCGTCGGCGATCGCGCGCGCCTGCGGGTCAGCGACGACGGGATCGGCCCGGCGCGGGCACCCGTGCGGGGCTCGGGCCTGATCGGCATCGGCGAGCGGGTGCGCGCGTGCGGTGGCGGCTGGGAGCTCGTCGAACGCGCCGGCGGCGGCACCGTGCTGCAGGCCGACCTGCCCGTGGTCGCGCCGTGATCCGGGTCGCGATCGCCGACGACCAGCAGCTCGTCCGCGACGGGTTCGGCCTGATCCTGCGCTCCCAGCCCGACATGCACGTGGCCGCCGCGGTGGCCGACGGCCGCCAGTTCCTCGACGCCGTGCGCCGCGACCCCCGCATCGACGTCGCCCTCGTCGACATCCGGATGCCCGTGCTCGACGGCCTGCGAGCCACCCGCGAACTGGCCGCCCTTCCCGACCCGCCGGCGGTGATCATCGTGACCACCTTCGACGACGACGCGTACGTGCTGGACGCCATCGCCGCCGGCGCCCGTGGGTTCCTGCTCAAGAGGTGCGGCGCCGCCGACCTGATCGCCGCGGTGCGCACCGTGGCGGCCGGCGAGGCGATCCTGTCGGCCGAGGTGACCGGCGCCGTCCTCGACCGGGTCCGGGCCACCGGGCCGGCCTCCCGGGTGGACCTCACGGCGTACGCGCTGACCGGCCGGGAGGGCGACGTGCTCGCCCTGATCGGGGCCGGGCTCAACAACAACGAGATAGCCGAGCGCCTGTATCTGTCGATGAGCACGGTCAAGACCCACGTCACCAACGTGCTCGCCAAGACCGGCAGCCGCGACCGCGTAGGCGCGGCGATCCTGGCCATCCAGGCCGGCCTGGCACCCTGAACCGGCGCGGGGCGCTCCGTGTCTATGCGTTGTTGAACACGGTGGCGCGGGTGCGGTGCAGCGTCGGGTTGTCGATCTCGTCGAGGACGGCGACGGCCAGGTCCGCGTACGACAGGATTCCGGACGCCGCGGCCTCGGCGGTCTCGGTACCGAGGCGGTATTGGCCCAGGCGTGGGCTGTCCACGAGCAGCGTCGCCGGCGGGGTGAGCATCGCCCAGTCGGTGCCGGACTCCCGCAGCCGGTCCAACCCGGCGGCGTGCGCCGCGGCGAACGCCCGGAACGGCGCGGGTGGCAGCTCAGCGCCGTCGAGGTTGCTGAACAGGCCGATCGCCACGATTCTCGGCACCCCGGAGCCGATCAGCGCGTCGGACGCCCGGACGAAGAACGCGGGATCGAGATCGAGACGGGCCAGCTCGGCCGGCCCGGAGGCGGGGCTCACGGCGTTGACCGCGGCGTCGTGACCGCGGACGATCGCGGCCACCTCCCGTGCCTCGGTGACGTCGCCGCGGACGGCGGTCGGGAGGTCGCGATGGCGGGCGAGATCGCGGACGACGGGGGTCACGGCGTGTCCGCGACGCAGTGCCTCGGCGGTGACGGCGCGACCGACAAATGGACCGCCATGCTGGTCCTGTGCCTCGAGCACGGGCCGCGCCGGTTCAACGAGCTGCGGGTGCCGTTGCGGTCGATCAGCCCGAAGGTGTTGTCGGAGACGCAACGCGCGATGGAACGTGACGGGCTGGTGATCCGGGACGCCTACGACGAGCAGCCGCCCCGGGCCGGGGTCAGGGTCAGGAACCCAGGTGGCTCTCCAGGTCGTCGAGGATCTTGCTGGCCGCCGTGACGCCGATGCCGGTCATCCACGTCTCCGGGTCCACGTCCCAGGACTTGCCGGCCTTGACCGCGCCCAGGTCCTTCCAGAGCTGGCCGTCCGTGACCTTCTTCTGCTGCGCCTGGGCCGTCGGGCCCTGGGCCGTCACGAACATGACGTCACCGTCCAGGTCGGAGATGCGCTCCGGGCTCACCTTGTCGAAGCGCTTGTCCTCCTTGTTCGCCAGGAGCTGGCGCTCCGGGCGGCCCAGGCCCACGTCGCCCAGGACGATGCCCGAGAAGCCCTCCGGGCCGTACACCCGGATCTCGGCCGGCATGAAGCGCACGATCGAGACCTTCACGGCCGCGGCGTTCGGGATCTTCGTGCCTAGGTCCTTCGCGCGCTTCTCGTACGCCGCCAGCAGGTCCTTGGCCTTCTGCTCCTCGCCCAGCGCCTTGCCGTCCAGCAGGAAGTTCTCCTTCCAGGTGATGCCCACCCGGTCGGTGAAGACCGTCGGCGCGATCGCGGACAGCTCGTCGTAGAACTTCTCCTGGCGGAACTTGCTGCCGAGGATCAGGTCCGGCTGCAGGGCGGCGATCGCCTCCAGGTCGGGCTCGGAGATCTCGCCGACGTCCTTCACCGACGACAGGTCACCGAGGTAGGCGGGCGGCTTGTCGTACTCGGGGAGCTGCGTCGCGCCGATCGGGGTGATGCCCAGGCTGACCGCCGTGTCGATCTTGTCCGTGTCGAGGACGACGACCTTCTTCGGGTGCGCCGGGACGGTGGTCGTGCCCATCGCGTGGGTGATCTGCCGCGTGCCCGCCTCGTCGGCGGCCGGGGCCACCGGGTCGGAGGAGCAGGCGGTCAGCGCCGCCGCGGCCAGCGCGAGGCCGGCGAGCAGCGAAGCTGCGGTTCTACGGGTGGACATCACGAGATCCTTCAGGTGTGTAGGACGAGCGGTGCGCCGCTCACGGGACAGGGCACGACCACGCAGTCGAGCCCGAAGACGTCGTGGACCAGGTCGGCGGTGACCACCTCGCGGGGTGGGCCGGCGGCGACCACCCGGCCGTCGCGCATCGCGACGAGGTGGTCCGCGAAGCGGGCCGCCTGGTTGAGGTCGTGCAGGACCGCGACGACGGTGCGGCCGCCGTCGCGCATCCGGCTGAGCAGGTTGAGCACCTCGACCTGGTGCGCCAGGTCCAGGAACGTCGTGGGCTCGTCGAGCAGCAGCGTGCCGGTCTGCTGGGCCAGCGCCATCGCGATCCAGACCCGCTGCCGCTGCCCGCCGGAGAGCTGGTCGACCGGGCGGGCCGCCAGCTCGGCGACGCCGGCCTGCGCCATCGCCTCGGCGACCGCGGCCGTGTCGGACGGCGACCACTGCTGAAACCACCGCTGGTGCGGCTGGCGCCCACGACCGACCAGGTCCGAGACGGTGACGCCCTCGGGCACCAGCGGGCTCTGCGGCAGCACCCCGAGGCGCCGGGCCACCTCGCGGGTCGGCAGCGAGGTGATGTCGGCCCCGTCCAGCAGCACCGTGCCGGCGCGGGCGGGCAGCAGCCGGGCCAGCGCCCGCAGCAGCGTCGATTTGCCGCACGCGTTCGGGCCCACGATCACCGTGAACTCGCCGTCGGGCAACGAAAGGTCGAGCCCGGCGAAGACCGCGCGGTCGTGGTAGCCCGCGGCGAGATCCTGTGCGGTCAGCTTCACGACTTCCTCCGGACGAGCAGGAACAGCAGGTACGGGCCACCGATCGCGGCCGTGACCACGCCGGCCGGCAGCTGCGTCGGCGCGAACAGCAGCCGGCCGATCAGGTCGGCGAGCACCACCAGCAGGGCGCCCGCGAGGCCGGCGGCGACCAGCGGCGGGCGTTCGGCGCGGACCAGCCGGCGGGCCACCTGCGGCGCGACCAGCGCGACGAAGTCGACGGCGCCGACCTGCGCCGTGACCATCGCGGCGAGCAGCACACCGGCGGCGGCCAGGCCGACGCGGCGGGCGACCGGCCGGGTGCCGAGCCCGCGGGCGGTGTCGTCGTCGAGGGAGCTCGTCCGCAGCGACCAGCCGGCCCAGAGCAGCGCCGGCAGCAGCACCACCAGCGTGCCGGTCAGCCAGGCCGTCTCCGTCCAGCCGCGGCCGGCGAGCGTGCCGACGAGCCAGATGTGCGCGCGCTGGCCGTCGATCGGCTCCGCGGTGAGCATGACGATCTCGGTCAGCGCCCGCAGCGCGATGGCGACCGCGACACCGGCGAGCACGAACCGTTTCGCGGCCAGCCCGTGCCGCGCGCCGAGCAGCAGCACGAGCGCCGCGGCGGCGAGACCACCGGCCAGCGCCGAGGGCGCGATCACGGCCGCGGCCGCGCCGCTGGTCAGCGCGATCGTCGCGGCCAGGCCCGCGCCCTGGGTGATGCCGATGATGTCGGGGCTGGCCAGCGAGTTGCGGGCCACGCTCTGGATGAGCGCGCCGGCCACGCCGAACAGCACGCCGACCGCCACCGCCAGCACCGCGCGGGGCAGGCGGAGCCGTTGCACCACCACGTCGTACGGCGTCCCCGCGCCGGACAGCGACCGCAGCACGTCGACCGGCGCGACATAGGGCCTGCCCAGCCAGAGCGCGAACACCAGCGCGACGACCACCAGCGCGGCCAGGACGAGCGACACGACCACGGCCCGGCGCCGCACGAGCAGCGAGACACGACCGACCCGCACCGACGAGACGGCGCTCATGCCGACACCACCTTGGCCCGGGTGACCAGAGCGGCCAGCAGCGGTGCGCCGATCAGCGCCGTGACGATCCCGGCGGAGACCTCGCCGGGCAGCGCCACCACCCGGCCGATCACGTCGGCGGCGAGCAGCAGCGACGGACCGATCAGCACCGAGACGGCGAGCACCCAGCGCTGGTCGCTGCCGACGAGATAGCGCGCGAGGTGCGGCACGGCGAGCCCGACGAACGCGATCGGGCCGGCGGCCGCGACGCCCGTGCCGGTCAGCAGCACCGCGGCCACGCCACCGCCGATGCGGGTGAGCCCGACCCGGGTGCCCAGGCCGCGGGCGACGTCGTCGCCGAGCGCGAGCGAGTCGAGGCCGCGGGCCACGACGGCGGCGAGCACCAGGCCGGTCAGCAGGAACGGCAGCACCTGCAGCGCCACCGCCGAGTCGCGCCCGGTCAGCCCGCCGACGACCCAGAACCGGAACTCCTCGAACGTACGCGCGTCGGCGCTGAGCAGGCCGGCGGTGATCGCGCCGAGGCTGGCGTCCAGCGCGGCGCCGACCAGCGCCAGCGTCACCGGCGACGCACCGTCCCGGGTCCGCGCCGCCACGCCGAAGACGAGCAGGCCCGCTCCGAGCGCCCCGAGGATGCCGAACCAGACGTACCCGGTCAGCGAGCCGATGCCGAACAGCGTGATCGCGACGACCACGCCCAGCGAGGCGCCCGCGCTGATGCCGAGGATCCGCGGCTCCGCGAGCGGGTTGCGGGTCAGCGCCTGCAGCAGCACGCCGGCCGCGGCGAGTGCGGCGCCGACGACGAGGCCGAGCAGCGTGCGCGGCACCCGCAGGTCCCAGACGATGCTGGCCGCCTCGCCGCCGTCGGGGGAGAACAGCGCGTGCCAGACCCGGCCCACGCTCAGCGGGTTGCTGCCCACCGCGAGGCTGGCCAGCACCGCCAGCAGGAGCAACGCCGCCCCCGCCAGCACAACCAGTCGTCGACGCACCCGAGTCCTTAGCTAAGCCTGCCCTAACGCGAAGGGCAGATTAATGGCCGGACCCGCGTCGTGTCTCGACTGGTGATCTAGCGCACGTCGAACACCCCGTCGAACGAGGGCCACGCCGACGCCCGGCAATAGACCGGGATCAGGTCGATCGGCACGTCCCGCCGCCGCTCCTGCCCGCCCGCGACGCGCGCGCCGGTCCACACGTCGACCCAGTCGCCCGCCGGCAGATAGCTCACCCAGTCCACGGCACCCGGCGCCGTGACGGGGTCGACGAGCAGGTCGGCGCCGAGCATCCACTGCCGCGGCCGGCGCCACACGTGCGGATCGGCGGGGTGGTCGAAGAAGAGCGGTCGCATCAGCGGCCGGTCGGTGGCGATGGTGGTGGCGGCCTCCCGCGCCAGATAGCCGACCAGGCGCTCGCGCAGGTGGGCGAACCTCCGGAAGACCGGCACGACCCGCTCGTCGCCGGAGGTCTCCGCGACGTGCCAGGGCGTACGGTCGCGCAGCGGGCGCTGATGGTGGTTGAACTCCGAGTGGTACTGCATGATCGGCATGAAGGTGGCCGCGGCGGCGGCGCGCAGGTACAGCTCCGGGTCGGGCACCGGCCCCGAGAACCCGGCGAGGTCCCAGCCCCAGTAGACGATGCCGCAGGCGGCCGCGGTCAGCCCGGCGGTCACCGAGTTCCGGAACGCCTCCCACGTCGAGTCCTCGTCGCCCGCCCAGAACACGCCGTGCGCCTGCGACCCCGTGAAGCCGCTGCGGGAGAACGTGACCGGCGCCTTGCCGTGCGCGCGGAGCAGGTCACCGAAGGCCCGGGCGTAGTGCACCGGGTAGCGGTTGTTGCCCTCGTCGCCGCGGCTGCCGTCGCCGTACACCAGGTCGTGCCCCCAGGCGTGCTCGCCGCCGTCGGTCTTGAACCCGTCGACGTCCCAGTCGCGCACCAGGTAGTCGCGCTTCGCCGTCCACCACGCGCGGGTCTCCGGCGTCGACAGGTCGGGCATCAGCGACTTCGGGAACCACCAACCGCGATTGAGGTACGGCGAACCGTCCGCCTCCCGCACCGCGTGCCCGCCGGCGACCAGCGCCGCGCCCTCGGCGAGCACCTGCGCGTGCAACCCCGGCTCGGACGCCGCGGTCTTCAGCAGCGGGATCTGCCACAGCAGCACCTTGATGCCGCGCGCGTGCAGCTCCGCGACCAGCCCGGCGGGGTCGGGCCACGCCCCGTCGGCGGGATAGCTGAAGTCGGCGTCCCGGAACGGCGAGCCGTCGGTGCGCGGCGCGTAGACCGCGTCCCGGGGGATCATGATGCCCTCTTCGTCGCTCCACGCCTCGATCACCACCGCGCCGACCGGGATGTCCAGCTCGCGGTGCCTGTCCATCCGGTCCAGCACGATCCGCTGCGTGTTCCACTCGTTGCCCGACGCCCAGAGCCGGAACACCCAGGCCGGCAGCTCCTCGGCGCGACCGGCTTCGTCCAGGAACGCGCCGAGCACCTCGGTCGGGCTGCCGGCGTACACACCGAGGTCGACCTTCTCGGCCGTGCCGCCCCCGAGCGCGACCTCGACGACCAACCGGTCGGCGCCGACGTCGTACCAGGTGCGCCGGCTGGTCCGCACGTGGAAGCCCCAGCCGGCGCCGTCGGGCCCGATCACATGGGCGAAGGGCATCGGCAGGTACGTGCGACCGTGCGCGCCCTGCGCCTTGTACTGCTCGAAGACCACCGCGTCGAGCCGCCGCCCGGCCTGGTCGAGGTGGTCGAACCGCTCGCCGAACCCGACGACGTGGTCGCCGGGCCGCAGGGCCAGCGCGAACCGCGCCCGGTGCACGCCGGCTCCGGTCACCAGCCACTCGACCGACCCGTCGACGACCCGCTCGCCGCCGCCGACGAGCGTCGCGTCGAGCCCGACGGGCGGCGTCGTGGTCCACCGCGCCGGCGCGACGTGGAACCAGGCCGTGGTCTCCACCCGCCCGTCGGCGGTGGTCGCGGTGAACCGGTAGTCGTAGCCGGCCACGTCGGTCAGGGGTGGCGACTCGACCGCCCAGCCGCCCTCGCCACCCAGCGACGCCGCCTGCGCGCCCGCGAGATGGCCTTCGCCCCCGGCGAGCGCGGCGGCGTCGGCGGCATCGGCGACCCGTGGCGTGAGCGGCAGTTCGGCCCCGGCCCACTCGCAGCGCACGGAGGTCACCGACGGATCGGCCCACACGCCGAGCAGCACGCGCTCGCCGACCGACGGCAGCACCGGCACCCGTTGGTCGAGCGAGGTGGCGTACGGGTGCTCGATCCCGTGTGGACGGTGCGTCACCAGGTTCATGCCAGGACTCCCAGCTCGTCGGCGAGGATCAGGTACATGCCGTGCGACCAGAGCAGCGGCGTGGCCACCGGCCCCCAGCGGTCGAGCCATTCCTGCCGGCTCGCGGGGTGCAGCAGGTGGTCCGGCACCTGCTCGGGCAGCTCCCCGTCCGCGGTCGCGTGGTCGGCGATCCAGGCGAGATGCCGCCGCGCGCCCGCGGTGTCGCCGGCCCGGGCGAGGTTCCAGCCGAGCAGCGCCGACAGCAGCAGCCACTGCCCGCCGCCGTAGAACACGTCGGCACGGAACCGGTGCACACCGCCGTCGACGTCGAGATCGGCCGCGACCGTGGCCAGCGTGGCCGCGGCGACCGGATCGGCGACGTCGACGAGCCCGAACGGCACCACGCACGCGGGCAGCGAGCCGTCGACAGCGGTCGAGCCGAGCCATTTGACCAGGTGCCCGTCGCGTACGCCCTCGGTCAGCGCGAGGTGACGGGCGGCGTCGGCGGCGCCCGCCGCGTCGGTCGCGCGCCGGCCGCCGAGGTAAGGAAGGACCGCCCGCAGTCCGCCGTGGATCGCGCCGAGCGTGGACACGTGCCGCTGCTCGACGTGCTCCTCCCACCAGTCGTAGCAGGGCAGGTCCCAGAAAGCGGTGAGGTAGTCGACGGCGACCTCGATCCCCGCCCGCCAGCGCGACAGGTCCAGCCCGTGCCGCTCCGCGTGGGTCACCACCGCCCACAGCCAGATGCCGTACCCGTCGGTCTGGAAGTCCCACCACGGGTCCGAGCCGTTGTCGCCGGCGAAGGTGAAGCGGGTGGGCAGCATGCGTTCGACCGGCACCGCGCCGCCGGCCGACCGCAGCTCGTCGACCTGCCCACGCCGGGCGACCAGCACCCGGTCGACCCAGTCGTGGAACCGGTCCGCCGAGGCGGTGTCGCCGTACCGCGACACCCCTTCGGCGGTGAAACCACCGTCGCGCAGCCACGCGTAGCCGCGGTACGCCGAGAAGGTCGGCGAGGCCGGATAGGCGCCTCCCGCGTCCTGGTGCGACGTGATGACGGCGTGGCTACGGGCGGCCAGCGCGACGGTGGTCGGCAACGGAACCTCCTAGGAGAGCAGGGCGTCGACGGCCTTGGCCGCGTCGGCGAGGGCGGTGGCGACGTCCTTGCGGCCGGCCGCGGCGGCGGACAGCTCCTTGGTCACGGCGTCCTGCATCTCCTGCTGCCGCTCGACGACCGGCGGCAGCACGGTGGCGTCCAGCGAGTCGAAGACGGCCTGCCGGTTGGCCGGCTTGCCGGCGGTCAGGTAGCCGGCGACCTTGCCGGTGTCGGCGACGGGCGGCAGCTCCCAGCTCGTGTCGAGCCGCGCCTTCACCATCGCGTCCGACGAGGTGAGGAACGTGACCCACTTCTGCGCGGCCTCCTTGTGCTTGCTCGCCGCCGAGACCACCGCGCCGTTGGTGAACATCGCCGACGCCTTGGTGGTGTCACCGGGCTCGACGACGATGTCCCAGTCGAACGTCGCGTCGGCCAGGCTCGAGAACATCCAGATCCCGCTGTGCCACATGGCCAGCTTGCCGTCCTTGAACAGCTTGGAGTCGAAGTCGGGCGTGCCGGCGCCCTGTGCCTCGGTCGGCATCGTCGTGCCGGCCTTGGACACCAGGAACTCGGCGGCCTTGCGGCCGGCGTCGGAGTCGAACGTCGCCGACTTCTTGTCAGGCGCCAGGAACGTGCCGCCGGCCTGGGCGAGGGTCTTGTAGAACTCGAAGAACGAGATCGGCTGGTAGTCGCCCCAGACGCCCTTGCCCTTGTCGGTCAGCTTCGCCGCGGCGGCCTGCTCGTCGGCCCACGTCCAGCTCGCCGTCGGTGGGTCCACCTCGGCCGCGGCGAACAGGTCCTTGTTGTAGAAGAGCACGACGTTGCTGAAGGAGGCGGGCAGCCCGTACTGCCTGCCGTCGGCCTTGAACGCGTCGAGCAGCGACGGCTTGTAGGGCGCCGCGTCGACGCCGGTCAGCTCGGCCAGCGAGCCGTTGGCCGTGTAGGTCACGAAGTTCTCGTAGTTGAGCTCGAACGCGTCGCCCGCCGTGCCACCGGCGACCGCCGTCTGGAGCTTGGTGAAGTAGTCGGCGTACGGGATGGTCTCGATCTGGACCGTGACGTCGGGGTTGGCGGACTCGAACGCCGCCTTGATCGCGTCGAGGTCCTTCTCGTGGCCGTCGTTCGCGGAGAAGTTCATGTAGCGGACGGTGGTCTTGCCGCCCGCGGCTTCCTCCGTGCGGGTGGCCGACCCCTGCGAGCAGGCGGCCAGCGCCAGCACCAGTCCGGCGACCAGGGGTGCGGCGCCGCGTCTGACGAGACTCCTCATGTCGTTCCTTTCGAGGGGATGGACTGCTACTTGATGCCGGTGTGCGCGATCCCGGCGATGATGTGGCGCTGCGCGAGCAGGTAGACGACGGCGATCGGCAGCACGGAGAAGACGGAGCCGGCCATCACCACGGCCCAGTCGGTGGTGAACTGGCCCTGCAGGGTGGACAGGCCCAGCGGCAGCGTCATCAGCTCCGGCGACCGGATCACGACCAGCGGCCAGAGGAACGAGTTCCAGCTGCCCATGAACGCGAAGACCGCGACGGTGGCCAGGGTGGGCCGGATCAGCGGGAGCACGATCGTGGTGAAGACCCGCAGGTGCCCCGCCCCGTCGATGGTGGCCGCCTCGTCGAGCTCACGGGGCACCGACTCGACCGCCTGGCGGAGCAGGAACACGCCGAAGGCGGAGGCGATCGACGGTGCCAGCAGCGACAGGTAGGTGTCCTGCAGGTTGAGCGTTTTCATCTCGATGAACAGGGGCACGACCAGCACCTGCATCGGGACCATCAGCGTCGCCAGGTAGAGCCCGAAGACCAGGCCCTTGCCGCGGAAGGCGAGGCGGGCGAAGCCGTACGCGGCCATCGAGCCGGTGACGAGCTGGAACAGCGTCGAGGCCGCCGCGATCCAGAACGAGTTGAACGCGATCCGCCACATCGGCAGGGCGTCGAGCAGCTCCCGGTACGCGGCCAGGGTCGGATCCTCGACGATCAGCGTCGGGCCGCCCGCCAGGCTGCCGTCCGGGGTGATCGAGGTGACCACGGTCCACAGGAACGGCGCGAGCATGACGGCCGCGCCGGCGGCGACGCCGACGACCCGCACGATTGTGCTACGCATGGTGCACCCACCGGCGCTGGCCGCGCACCTGCAGCGCGGTGATGACGAGGATGACGGCGAACAGGATCCAGGACAGCGCGCTCGCCTCGCCGGCCCGGCCGTACCGGAAGGTGAGGTCGTAGATCTGGCCGACGACGACCTGGCTGGCGCCCGACGGACCGCCGCCGGTCATCACGTACACCTGGTCGAAGACCTGGAAGCCGTTGATCAGTGAGATCACCACGACGAAGAACGTCGACGGCGACAGCAGCGGCAGCGTCACCCGCCAGAACCGCTGCCACGCGTCGGCGCCGTCCGTGCGGGCGGCCTCGACGACGTCCTGCGGGATCGCCTGCAGCCCGGCCAGCATGATCACCATGACGAAGCCGAGGTCCTTCCAGGCCGAGGCGAGGATGACCGCCGGCAGCGCCCAGGCCGGGTCGGTCCACCAGCCCGGTTGCGGTGCCCCGAGCGCGCCGAGCAGCGAGTTGACCAGGCCGCTGGTCGGGTTGAGCAGCCACTTCCAGACCAGGGCGACGACCACCCAGCTCGTCACGACCGGCAGGAAGTACGCGGCGCGGAAGAAGGCACGGCCCGGCATCCGCTGGTTGAGCAGCAGCGCGAGCCCGAGCCCGCCGGCGAACACGAGCGGGAGATAGCCCGCGCAGTAGGCCAGCGTGTGCAGGAAGACGTCGCGGGTGCCGGGGTCGCTCAGCAGGTGCGTGTAGTTGTCGAGGCCTACCCACTCCATCGGCGAGATGAGGTTCCAGCGGTGCAGGCTCACCCACAGGGACGAGACCATCGGCACGGCGGTGAAGAGCAGCAGGGGTACGGCGCTCGGCGCGAGGAAGAACAGCGCCCAGCCCGCGGTATGCCGCTTCCGCTTCCTCATCGGGCGGCCTCCGGCGTCTGCAACCGGGCCCGGACGAGCTCGCCCTGCGCGCCGGCGGCCACGGCGTCGAACGGGGACGCCAGCACCAGGCTCGCCGCGCCGACCGCCCACTGGTCCTCGGACCACGACTCGGCGAGCACCCGGATCCCACGCCGGGCGGGCATGAGCTGTCTTCGGAACGACTCCTCGAACCCGGTCTCCCAGAGCGCCCAGTCCCGGATGCCCTCGCCCATCAGCACGATCAGGTCGGGGTCGACGGTGTGCACGACGCCGGCGAGGGTGCGCCCGAACAGCCGGCCCGCGTCGCGGTAGATCGCGGCGGCGGCGGGCTTGCCGGCCCGGGCGGCGCGGGCCAGGGTGGCGATGGTGCCGCGCGGCCCGATCGCGCCCGCCTCGACGGCGGCGGCCAGGAGGCCGGCCTCGCCGACGTAGGCCTCCAGGCACCCGGTGTTGCCGCACCCGCACGACGGCCCGTCGTCGGTGACCGGGATGTGCCCGATCTCGCCGGCCCCGCCGTGCGCGCCGCGGCTCACCGAGCCCTGGAAGACGGTGCCGCAGCCGATGCCGAGCCCGATCGTGACCACCATGAACGACGCGTACTCGCGCCCGTGGCCGTAGACGATCTGCGCCGCGGCCAGGGTGTTGACGTCGTTGTCGACGAGCACCGGCACACCGAGCGCGTCGCGCAGCCGGCGGCCGACCGGCGACCGGCTCCAGCCCAGGGTCGGCGCGTCGACGAGGCCGCTCGTCTGGGAGTCGACCGCGCCCGGCAGGCCGACGCCGACGCCGAGCAGCTGACCGTCGTGGGCGGCGACAGCGTCGCGGAGGATGCCGGCAAGCGCCTCGAGCGCCGCCGGCCGCGACGGGTCGAAGGGGACGGACCGCGACGTGCGGACGGTGCCGTCGAGGTCGACGGAGACGATCGCGACGTGGTCGGCGGTCACCTTGGCGCCGATGGCGCCGCCCGCGGCGCGGACCAGCCCGAGCAGCGTGGCCGGCCGGCCGCCGTTGCTGGGCACCGACCGCAGCTCGGTGATCAGCTCGCGCTGCAGGAGCTCCTTCGTGGTCTGGGTGACGGTCGCGGGGCTGATGCCGAGCACGCGGGCGATGTCGGCGCGGGACGAGGCACCGCGGGTGCCGAGCAGGCCGAGCACGGCGGCGCGGACGAGATCGCCGCGCGGTGATACCTGCCCGCTCCGTGCCATCGACCCGCCTTTGTTCGAGGCTAAATTTAGTGAGCAATCTAGGGGCGGCCCGGCGCGTCGTCAAGAGGGCGTTGCTTCCACCGAAACGGCATAAAGATATGAAACTGCCGAAAACCTCGTGAAGCGGAGCTAATGTCCGGTTTGACGCGGTTCGCCGCACGGGCGGCGCCGCCGTGAGCTGGAGGAGGCACGATGACGGACCAGGCCGTACCGGCGGCGGATCTCTACACCGACGAGTTCGCGGTGGATCCCTATCCCGCCTTCGCCAAGATGCGCACGGACAGTCCAGTGTGTCCGGTCACGTCGCCGCGGTTCGACTCGTTCCTGATCACGCGGTTCGACGACGCCAAGGCCGCGCTGACGGACCCGCGGCTGTCCAAGGACCTGTACGGGCCGGGACAGCACTTCCTGCGCATCTTCGGGCCGAACTCCGAGGGCCTGAACAAGAACATGCTCAACTCCGACCCGCCCGAGCACAGCCGGCTGCGGCAGATCACCTCACGGGCGTTCGCGCCGCGCCGGCTCGAAGCGCTGCGGCCCCGGGTCGCGCAGATCGTCGCCGAGCTGGTCGACCGGATCGTGCCGCGGGGCGAGGCCGACCTGATGCGCGATTTC
Organism: Asanoa siamensis; assembly: GCF_016862555.1. Taxonomy (GTDB): domain Bacteria; phylum Actinomycetota; class Actinomycetes; order Mycobacteriales; family Micromonosporaceae; genus Asanoa; species Asanoa siamensis. The sequence continues at coordinate 104,524 of NZ_BONE01000006.1, forward strand.
GCGATCCCGCTGCCGATGATGGTGATCGGCGAGCTGCTCGGCATCCCGACGCGCGACCGCGAGCGCGTGCTCGACTGGACGCAGGTGATCCGGGAGTCCGGGTCGTCCGGCCGCCCACCGGCGGTGGAGAAGGCGGCCGTGCAGGAGGCGCAGGCCTGGCTGCACGGCTACCTGACCGACCTGGTCACGGCCAAGCGCGCGGAGCCTGGCGACGACATGGTCAGCATGCTGATCGCGGCCTGCGACGAGGAGGGCGTGCTCAGCGAGCGGGAGCTGGTCAGCACCACCTTCCTGCTGCTGTTCGCGGGCCACCAGACGACCGCGGACTTCATGGGCAACGCGATGGTCGCGCTGCTGACCAACCCGGACCAGCTCGACCTGCTGCGCAAGACACCGGAGCTGCTCCCGCACGCGATCGAGGAGCTGCTCCGGTTCGACGGCCCGCTGCCGGTGGCCAGCCCGCGGATCGCCACCGAGGACCTGGAGTACCAGGGCGTCCGGATCCCCGAGGGATCGATCGTCGGGGTGGTCATCAACTCGGCCAACCACGATCCCGAGCACTTCGAGGACCCGGACCGGCTCGACCTGCGCCGCGACCGGGGACCACACCTCGGTTTCGGGCACGGCGTGCACTACTGCCTCGGCGTCTCGCTGGCCCGCATGGAGGCGCAGCTCGGCATCGGCGCCCTGCTGCGCCGCCTGCCCGGCCTGCGGCTCGCCAAGCCGGCCGAGGAGCTGCGCCGGCTGCCGGCGGCGTCGCCGTTCCGCGGCCTGATCGAGCTTCCCGTCCGTTTCTCCGCCTGACCCGACATTGTCCAACCTTTGTGAGGAGCAGCCGTGGTATACCGCAACGTGATCGTCTGCCGCATCGTCCCGGGCAGTGAGCAGAAGGTCGCCGACGTGTTCGGCCACTACGACAAGGTCACGCGGCCGCAGGACGTCGGCGTGACCGGGCGCATCCTGCTGTCGCTGCAGGACCTCTACATCCACGTCGTCGAGCGGGCGCAGGACCCGGCGGTGACCGGCAACAACCGCGGCCTGCCGGCGTTCAAGGAGATCGCGGAGGCCATCGCGCCGTACGTGACGCCGTACCCGCGGGACTGGGAGAACCCGTCCCACTCGGTGGCCAAGGAGTTCTACAGCTGGGTGTCGCCGCAGCGGTCGTCGGCGGGCGGCGGTGCGAACCCGTTGCTCATCGTGCAGCGCATCAAGCCCGGCTCCGAGCCCGAGGTGGCCCGGATCTTCCGCGAGTCCGACGAGGGACCGCTGCCGACCCAGATGGGCGTCGGCGGCCGCTGGCTCTACTCGATCGACGACGTGTACGTGCACCTGATGGAGCGTTCCGACGCCGCGGTGGCGGAGGGCCTCGGCGGGAACCACCACGCGCCGGCGTTCACGAAGATCATCGAGGACCTGGCACCGTACGTGGCGCCGTACGACCCGGCGAGCTGGCGTGGCCCGCAGGACTCCGTCGCCAAGCCGTTCTACAGCTGGCAGGCCAGCGACTGAGTCGGGTGTGCCGGATGGGGGGTGTGCGCGATCCCGCGTACGCCCCTCGGCCTGTTCGGCGCCCCGGTGACGCGGGTCACCCGGGCGGGGCCGGGTTCTCCGTTGGATTTCGGCCCGCGCCCCCCTAGCGTTGTGCGGCCCGGCTCCGAGGAGGAGAACCTCATGCCCGACCTGGACGGCGGCGAGCGGGTCATCCTCACCCCGGACCAGCGGCTCCGGGTGTTCGTCAGCTCGACGCTCGCGGAGCTCGCGACCGAGCGGGCGGCGGTCCGCGAGGCGGTGACGGCGCTGCGCCTCCAGCCGGTCATGTTCGAGGCTGGCGCGCGGCCCCACCCGCCGCGCGAGGTCTACCGGTCGTACCTGGCGCAGAGCCAGATCTTCATCGGCGTGTACGACGCGAGCTACGGCTGGGTCGGTCCGGGGATGACGATCTCGGGGCTGGAGGACGAGTACCGGCTCGCCGACGGGATGCCCCGGCTGATCTACGTGCGCGAGCCCGCCCCGGCGCGGGACCCGCGGCTGGCCGCGCTGCTCGACTCGATCCGGCGGGCGGGCGACCTCTCGTACCGCCGCTTCGGCTCGGCCGAGGAGCTGCGCGGTCTCGTGCAGCAGGACATCGCGGTGCTGCTCTCGGAGCGCTTCCAGCGTGTCGGCCGCCCGGAGCCGGGCGGACCGGAGCCCGAGCCGGCCGACCCGCGCCGGCTCCCGGTGCCGCGCACCCAGCTGCTCGGCCGGGAGATCGACCTGGAGATGGTCTCCACGATGGTGACCGACGAGCAGGTGCCGCTGGTCACGCTGGCCGGGCCGGGCGGCGTCGGCAAGACCCGGCTGGCCGCCGCGGTCGCGGAACGGGTCGCCGCGGGCTACCCCGACGGCGTCCGGTACGTCGACCTGTCGGCCGCGACCAGTCCCGAGGCCGTCGGGGAGGCGTTCGCCCGGTCGCTGCGGCTGCGTACCTCCGGCGGCGTGCGCTCCCTGGACGACACCACCTCGTTCCTGCGCGCCAAGCGCCTTCTCCTCGTCGTCGACAACTTCGAGCAGGTCGCCGGCAGCGCGCCGCACCTGGCCACGCTGCTGAGCGCGGCGCCCGGCGTGACCGCGCTGGTGACCAGCCGCGCGCCGCTGCGGCTGACCGCCGAACGGGTCTTCGCGGTCCAGCCGCTGCGCACCCCGCCGCCGTCGACGCGGACCGTCTCCGCGGCCGTCGCGCAGCGGTTCAGCGCCGTCCAGCTCTTCGTCGACCGCGCCCGCGCCGCCGACCGGCGGTTCACGCTGACCGACGAGAACGCCGGCCCGGTCCTCGAGATAACCCGGCGGCTGCACGGCCTGCCGCTGGCCATCGAGCTGGCCGCCGCCCGTGTGCCGATCCTGCCGCCGGTGGCGATCGCCGCCCGCCTCGACGACCAGCTCAGCCTGCTCACCGGCGGGCCCCGCGACCGACCGGCCCGGCAGCGGACCCTGCGCGACACGCTCGCCTGGAGCTACGACCTCCTGCCGCCGGAGGCGCAGCGGCTCTTCGCGCGGATCGGGGCGTTCTCCGGCGGCTTCGACCTCGCCGCGGTGGAGGCGGTGGCGGGCGAGGACGACCCGGACGTGCTGGCCGCGCTGGAGTCCCTGGTGGACGCCGCCCTGGTCAGCCGGGACGAGGCCGACGAGCCGATCCGGTTCCAGGTGATCGACAGCGTGCGCGACTTCGCCCGCGAGCGGCTGGGCGACGACCACGACGCCACCCGGGAGCGGCACGCCGCGCACTACCTGGCCGTGGCGGCGGCCGCCGAGCCGTACCTCAACACCGGGGCGTCGTCGGAGTGGCTGGAACGCCTGGACCGCGAGCACGGCAACTTCGACGCCGCGCTGGACTGGTTCCTGGAGCGTCGCCGGCCCGGCGACGCGGTTCGGATCGGCTGGTCGATCTGGCAGCTCTGGTGGCGTCGCGGCTACCTCGACGAGGGCGTGCGCTACCTGCGCCGCGTGCTCGACCAGCGGGCGCTGCTGGACCCGTTCCTGCTCGGCCGGGCGCTGGTGGCGGCCGGCGCGATGGAGCTCGTCTCCCACCGGCACGACCGGGCGCGCGCCTTCTTCGAGGAGGCCCGGGCGCTGGCCCGCGAGTCGGGCGACAAGGTCGCCGAGGCCCGGGCGCTGGGCCCGCTGGCGTCCTACGCGGCCCAGGACGGCGACATCGACCGGGCCCGCGAGCTGCTCGGGCTGGCGTACGACCTGGCCGTGCGGACCGACGAGCACTGGCTGGTCAGCCTGTTCCACAGCCGGCTGGGCATGCTCGCGCTGCGCACCGGCGACCCGGACACGGCGGCACTGCACCTCGAGGAGGCGATGCGGATCTCCGTCCGCGTCGATGACGACCTCGGCCTCGTGGTGGCCCGCTACACGGCGGCGGTGGTCGCGGTCGCCCGGGCCGACTTCGGGGGCGCGCACGACAGCCTGCGGATCGGCCTGCGGTCGTCGGCGGCCAGCGGGGACGTCTCCAGCGTCGGCCTGTTCCTCGCCGCGCTCGCGGACCTGGAGAGCGCCCGCGGCCGGCACGTCCGCGCGGTCCGGCTGACCGCGGCGGCGGGCACGTTCCAGACGCCGTCGAGCGTGCTGTGGATGCAGGCGTACGTGCCGCCGTGGCCGTCCACCGGCGTGGACCTGGCCGCGCTGCGCGCACACCTCGGCGAGGCCCGCTTCGACCGCTCCTGGCGCGAGGGCGAACGCCTGGGCCTGCGCGGCGCGGTCGAGGAGGCCGACCGCGAGGACGACGTCGGCTGATCAGGCGGCCTGCGCCGGCTGCCGCGCGCAGAACTCGTTGCCCTCGGGGTCGGCCAGGACCCGCCAGCCGTCGTGCTCCGAGACCACCGTGGCGCCCAGCCGCAGCAGGTGCGCCAGATGAGCCTCGTCCCGGAGCCGGACGTCGACGTGCATGCGGTTCTTGGCGGTCCTCGGCTCGGGGACCTCCTGCAGGAAGAAGACCAGCGAACCGTCCGGCGCGTCGATGGCCACGGTCGGATCGGTCTCCGGTGTCAGGCCCAGCGCGGCGAGCCGCGCGATCTCGGACTCGTCGTAGGGCCGGATCCGCCAGCCGAGGGCGACCTCCCAGAACCGCGCCAGCTCGGCCGTGTGCCGGCAGTCCAGCACGATCTCCAGCAGGTTGCTCATCCGCCGGACGCTACCGAGGCCGCTCAGTCATCCCACAGGCGGCCCGGCAGGCGCAGGGTGATCTCCTGCGGGACGAACTCGGAGCCGCGGACCACCCAGTCCCTGAACGCCGAGCGGAGGGCCCCCGCAACGGGGCCCCTCCGCGGCGTCGGACGGTCAGCCCCGCCAGTGGTAGAACTCGCGGGCCACCGCGTCCTGCGGCGACTTCCAGGTCGCCGGGTCGTACGGCTTGATGTAGGCCCGCAGGTCGTCGCTGATCTGCCGGAACCCGGGCAGCTCCGGACCCTTGCGCAGCGCCGCCGTCGGGTCGTCGGCGAACTCGATGACGTGCAGGTAGAGGTCGTTGAGCGAGTAGAGCGAGCGCGCCCGGACCCCCAGGTCGTGGGGGAGCGAGGTGGCGTCGGAGGCCGCGAAGATCTGGGCCACCGACTGCTGCGCGTCGGGCTGGATCTTGGCGACGATCACGGTGCGGTTCATGCGGTTCCCCCTAGCGCGAAGATGCCGGCGAGGTGCGCGTCCAGCGCCGCCGGGTCGACCGGTGCGGTGCGGAACCCGACGTGCCCGTCGGGGCGGATCAGGTACGCGGCGGTGCCGCGCAGGCCGTACGCGGAGCGGAAGCCGCCGTGCGTGTCCCGCAGCATCGGCAGGTCGAGCCCGTCCGGCACGGTGGCGTCCGGCGCGGCCAGGACGTAGACGTTGACGAACCCGCGGACCTTCTCGGCCAGCTTCTCGAAGCCCGCGAAGTCCGCCTCCGTGGTGCCGCCGTCCGCGTACGCGAGCAGGGTGTGCCCGGTGCCGCGGGTCAGCTCGAACAGCCGCACCCCGTGACCCACCCCGAAGCGCCGCAGGTCGTGCACGTCGGGCGCCCGGTCGCCCGGCCGCGGCCCGCCGTCGAACTGCTCGCCGTGCTCGCCGACCAGCGCGCTGCCCGCGTAGCTCAGCGTCATCTGCATCTCGAGCAGGAACTGCTCGCGCTCGTCGTCCATGTCCATCTCGTCGGTGAACGCGATCTTCACCGCGCGGTCGACGATCGCCTTGCCGGCCGGGCGCCGCTCGGCCTCGTAGCTCTCCAGCAGGGCGGGCGCCGCGTCGCCGCGGACCGCGAGGGCCAGCTTCCAGCCCAAGTTCCAGGCGTCCTGGATGCCGGTGTTCATGCCCTGGCCGCCGGCCGGCGGGTGCAGGTGGGCGGCGTCGCCGGCGACGAACACCCGGCCGTCGCGGTAACGGTCGACGATGCCGTGCTTGATCCGGAAGATCGACGCCCAGCGCAGGTTGGTCGCCGTCGTTCCCGACGGGGCGAGCTGGTCCAGCACGACCTGGACGTCGGCCAGCGAGGGCGGGTCGTACTCGGCGGAGAAGCCCGGCGGGATCGGGTTCGAGCCGATCTCGGCCTGCAGGCGCGGCGACGCGAGCGTGGCCACCCGCCAGCGGTTGCGACCCTTGAGCGGCACGCAGACGAGCATGCCCTTCATCTCGTCGTCCTCGACCTCGATGAAGCGCAGCAGGTGCCCTTCCGGCATCGTCCAGTCGAGGTCGACGTCGGCCAGCATGAACAGCTGCGGGAACATGCCCATGCCGCCCTCGAAGGTCAGCCCGAGCTTCTGCCGCACGGTGCTGTGCGCGCCGTCGGCGCCCACGAGGTACTGCGCCCGCACGGTCTCCGCGCGGCCGTCGGCGCCCAGCAGGTAGGCGGTCACGCCGTCGGCGTCCTGCGTGAACTCCTTGAGCTCGACGCCGCGCTCGACCCGCACCCCGTGCCCGGCGAGGCACTTGGTCAGGATCGCCTCGGTCTCGTACTGGGGGAGACCGACGTGCGCGTACGGCAGGTCGGGCAGGTCCCAGTCGACCTGGTGGGTCTGCCGGCCGTTGACGAACACGGTCTGGCCGTGCAGCCAGATGCCCGCGTCCATCGCCTCCCGGGCGACGCCGATGTTCTCCCAGATCTCCATCGTCCGGCACTGCACGCCGATCGCCTTGTCGGCGGTGCCGTTGTCGTCGGGCCGCTTCTCGACCAGCCGGCAGGCGACGCCGCGCCGGGCCAGCTCGATCGCCGCCGTCAGGCCGGCCGGGCCCGCGCCCACGACGAGCACGTCGGTTGAACTGTCCACAGCAGACCTCTCGTTGGGCACGGCCGCCGGCGCCGGCTTCGGCGCCTGCTCCCGCGACGGCTCCGGCTGGCGCGAAGGCTGGGGTTGCGGCCGCGGTGCCTGAACCACGACCCCCGGCTGGGGGCTCTCCTCCGGCCGGGCCACGATGTGGTACGTCGCCCGCTCGAAGTTCTCGCAGATGTACTGGATGAGCGGCGCGGTCTGGTCCAGATGGGACTGGTCGTCCGTCCAGGCGTTGAACGACGCCTCGTCCAGCCACTCCGCGAAGATGTGGTAGGTCCCGGTGCCCGGCTCGCGCAGCAGTTCCTCCCGCACGTGCCCGGGCGTGCCGCGCATCCGCTCGGCCACCTTGCGGTAGGCCTTCTCGTACGCGGCCTCCTCGCCCTCGGCCACGGTCACGGTGACCCGCACCCGGATCCGCGGGCCGTGGCCGATCACGGTCTGCAGCAGGTCGTACGTGCTCTTCTCGCCCGACTCCCGCAAATCCCGCAGCGCCGCGGTGAGCGTCTCCCGGGCCGCGCTGGGCCCGAACGCGTCGAGCGCCTCCTGGTCGCGCCAGTCGCTGATGATCAGGAAGGTCCGCGGGTCCTCCGCGTCCCGGATCAGCTCCTGGCGCAGGCTGCCCGGCACCCGGCTGATCTCGTCTGCGGCGACCCGCCAGGCGGCCTCGAACGCCTCGGCGCAGCCCTCCCGGGCCCGCATCCGTAGAATCGTCCGAACTGGACTGTCATCCGGCATCGCGCAGACCTTCCTCCCGGTGCCGCCGCAGGACGACGGAGCTGTTGAAACCACCGAACCCGCGCGCGTTGACCAGCACCACGTCGGCGTCGAGCCGGCGCGGCTCGCGCACGAGGTCCAGGTCGTGGCCGGGCCGGGCGAGGTTGCCCACCGCCGGCACGACGCCGTCCCGCAGGGCCAGCAGCGCGGTCGCCACGGTCAGCGCCGCACCGCCCGAGCAGAGCCGGCCGACGAACCCCTGCGGCGCGCTGACCGGCACGGGCCGGCCGAACACCGCGCGGATCGCCCGCGCCTCCAGGGCGTCCAGCGCCGGCGTGCCGGCGCCGTCGGCCATCACGAACCCGACCTCGTCGGGCGTGACACCCGCGTCGGCGAGCGCCTTGCGCATCGCCCGCTCCAGTTGCGCGGAGTCCGGCGCGGGCCGGTCCGGGTGGTACGCGTCGTGCGTCGCCGCGTAGCCGGCGATCTCGCCGTAGATCTGTCGCGCTCCGCGCACCGACGCGGTCGTGGCGTCCTCGACCACCAGCACCGCGCCGCCCTCGCCGGGCACCCAGCCGTCGGCGTCGGCGTCGAACGGCCGGTAGCCGCGCTGCGACAGCAGGCCGCTGGTGCGCTGGCATACGATGGCGTACGGCGACAGCGGCGCCTCGGTGCCGCCCGCGATCACGGTCGGCGTCCCGCGCCGGATGACCCGCCGGGCCGCGCCCAGGCTGTCCAGGCCGCCGGCGCCCTCGGAGACCAGCACCTGGTTGGGACCCTTCGTCCCGTGCAGGATCGAGGTCTGCCCGACGCTCGCGGCATAGAACCAGGCGATCGACTGGTACGCGGTGACCGCGCGCCGCCCCTGGCTCCACAGTGCCTGGATCTCCCGCTGGCCGAACTCGTTGCCGCCGGAGCCGCTGGCGAGCACGACCGAGGTGGCGTACGGGTCGTGCGCCGCCGGGTCGTACTTGGCGTCGTCGAGCGCCTGCCGGGTCGCGGCCAGCGACATCCAGGTCCATTTGTCGGTCTGGATGATCAGCCGTGGGTCGACGGCGCCCTCGGCCTGGAAACCGGCCACCCGCCCGGCCAGCGTGCCGTCCCGGCTGTCCACCCGCACCTCACCGGCCAGTGTGGAGCGCCAGTGCTCCTCGGCCGACAGGCCGCTCGGCGCCACGACGCCGATCCCGGTGACCACCGCCCGCGTCATGAGGTCCACCTCTTCAAGACAGCGGCGGACTGGAAGCCGCCGAATCCGCTACCCACGGACAGCGCGACGTCGATCCGCTGCTCCCGCGCGTTCTTGGGCACGTAGTCCAGGTCGCACTCGGGATCCTTGTTCTCCAGGTTCGCGGTCGGCGGGACCACGCCGTAACGGATCGCCAGCACGCAGGCGGCCAGCTCGATCGCGCCGATCGCGCCCAGCGAGTGGCCGACCATCGACTTGATCGAGCTGACCGGGACGTCGTACGCGTGCTGCCCGAGGCTCCGCTTGAACGCCGCCGTCTCGTGCCGGTCGTTCTGCTTCGTCCCGGAGCCGTGCGCGTTGACGTAGCTGACCGCGGTCGGGTCGAGCCGCGCCTGGTCGAGCGCCTCGGTGATCGCCTCCGCCATCTCCAGGCCGTCCGGCCGCAGGCCGGTCATGTGGAAGGCGTTGCTGCGGTTGGCGAACCCGCCGACCTCGCAGAAGATCTCCGCGCCGCGGCGGCGGGCGTGCTCGAGCTCCTCGAGGATCAGCACGGCACCGCCCTCGCCCATCACGAAGCCGTCCCGGGTCGCGTCGAACGGCCGGGACGCGTGCTCCGGGTCGTCGTTGCGCGCCGAGGTGGCCCGGATCGCGTCGAAGCACGCCATCGAGATCGGCGAGATCGGCGCGTCGGCCGCACCCGCGATCACGACGTCGGCGTCGCCGTCCTCGATGAGCTGGTGGCCGTGGCCGATCGCGTCCAGGCCCGAGGTGCACCCGGTCGAGATCACCGCGGCCGGGCCGTGCGCCCCGAACCGGCAGGCGACCTCGGCGGCCGCGCTGCTCGGCACCAGGGCCTGGTAGAGGAACCGGCTGCCGTAGCGCTCCTCGACCTCCCACAGCCGCCCGTGGTCGCTGACGGTGACGTACTCGTCCTCGAGCCGGGTCGTGGCGCCGACCGCGCTGCCGATGCTCACCGCCAGGTTGTCCCGGTCGACGGCCGCGAGGTCCAGCCCGCTCTCGGCGAGGGCCTCGTCGGCCGCCGCCAGGGCGAACTGGGTGAACCGGTCGCTGCGGTGGATCTCCTGCGGGGTCAGCCCGGCCGCCCGCGGGTCGAAGTCGCACTCGGCCGCGATCTGCGAGCGGAACTCGGCGGGGTCGAAGAACGTGATCCGCCGCGTGGCCGTGCGCCCGGCGGTCAGCATGTCCCAGAACGCGCTCCGGGTGACCCCGCCGGGCGCGACCACCCCGACGCCCGTCACGACCGTGCGACGGCTCATGGTGCGCTCCCCGGCAGCACTTCGGTGTCCACGTGCCCGAGCTCCGGCCGGGGCGCCAGCGGGCCCAGCGCGAAGACCAGGAACGCCGGCTCGGGGCCGTCGTTCATCAGCCGGTGCTTGACCCCGAGCGGGATGTGCACGCCCTCGTTGGCGCGCAGCGGCAGCTCCCGCCCGTCGAGCCGGACGGTGATCCCGCCGGAGACACAGAACAGGAACTCCTCCGAGTACGGGTGCCAGTGCTCGGTCACCACCTCGGCCGGCGCGAGCCGCAGCGTGCCCATGAAGCCCGCGGTCGACCCCACGGTGGCCGGCGACAGGATGACGCGGATGTCGCCGCCGCGCCGCCGGTTGCTGGGAACGTCCTCGATGGACACCGTCTTGACCGCGCGCTGCGGCCTGCTCGGCCCGCCGATCCCGTGCAGGGCCAGCCTCTCGACCTTGTCCTTGATGACGTCCATCTGGACCGCGGTGTTGGCGTTGATCCGGTCGGTCATGGCGGCCGTGTCGATCGGGGCGTCGGGGCGCATCCGGAAGTCCTGGATCCAGCGCATCCGGGTGCCCTTGCCCTCGGTCTCGTAGAGCCATTCGATGTTCATGAACTCGAACGGCCCCGGCTCGACCCGGCGGGCGACGACCCGGCGGGCCGCCTTGTCGGGCGTGCGCTCCGAGACCCAGCTCCACACCTTGCCGTTCTCGTCGGGGTGCATCGCGAGCCGGAACCGCACGGTGTCGCCGGACCGCTCGAGGATCTCGGCGGACGCGTACTCGGTGAACAGCTCGGGCCACTTCTCGACGTCGTTGGTCGCGTCCCAGACGACGTCGATCGGCGCCTCGATGAGGACGGAGTTGTCGACGTGTCCGATCGTGGGTGCGCTCATGCCGCCACCTCCCTGCGGTCGGCGGAGCAAGAGCGCCGGCGGCTGAGTTGACTGCGCTCGCTTCGCTCGCTCATGCCGCCGGCTCCCCGTCCCGCTCCAGGCGCTCGTTGATGGCCGTGGTCATCTCGCCGACGGTGAACGCCAGCGGGCGGTCGTCGGGCAGCTCGAAGCCGTACATCGCCTGCAGTTCCGACTGCAGCTGGAGGAAGGCCAGCGAGTCCAGGCCGAGGTCGCCGAACGTCTTGTCCGGGTCGGCCGTACGCATGTCCGACGGCAGCCCGACCTTCGTGACCAGCAGCTGCATCAGGTCGTCGATGGAGTACCTCATGATTCCTCCCGTGGGTGCGATGCGGTGAGCCGGTCGACGAGCGAGGTGTCGTGCGTACCGGCGACGAAGAGCGGGTGGTCCAACGCGGTGAGCAGGAAATCGCGGTTGGTGCTGATGCCCGGGCCCTCGACGGACAGCTCGGCGAGGGCCCGGCGCATCCGCGCCAGGGCCTGGGGGCGGTCCGGCGCCCAGACACAGACCTTGGCGAGCAAGGGGTCGTACGCCGCGGAGATCCGACCGCCGGCGACGGCGGCGGTGTCGACGCGGACGAACGGGCCGCCCGGCAGGTGCAGCCCGGTCAGCGGGCCCGGGGTCGGCAGGAAGCCGCGGGCCGGGTCCTCGGCGTTGATCCGGCACTCGATCGCCCAGCCACGGGCGGCGAGCTCCTCCTGGGACACGTCGAGCCGCTCGCCCGCCGCGATCCGGAGCTGTTCGCGGACGAGGTCGACGCCGTGGGTCAGCTCCGTCACCGGGTGCTCGACCTGGATCCGGCAGTTGACCTCCATGAAGTAGAACCGGCTCTGGTCGTCGACGAGGAACTCGACGGTGCCGGCGCCCACGTACCCGGCCGCCAGCAGGCCCCGTACCGCCGCATGGCCCATCTGCTCGACCAGCCCGCGCGGCAGGCCGGGCGCCGGCGCCTCCTCGATGATCTTCTGGCGGCGGCGCTGCACCGAGCAGTCCCGCTGGCCCAGGTGCACCCCGTTGCCGTGGCTGTCGCAGAGCACCTGGACCTCGACGTGCCGCGCGGCGGGCAGGTAGCGCTCGACGTAGACCCGGTCGTCGCCGAACAGCGACTGCGCCGTGCTGCGGATCTCCCGGTACTGCCGCGGCAGGTCGTCCGGCTCGTGGACCACCTGCATGCCGCGCCCGCCGCCGCCGGCGACCGCCTTGACGATGACCGGGTAGCCGATGTCCGCGGCGACCTTCGCGACCGCCTCCGCGTCGCCGACCGGCTCGATCGTGCCGGGCAGCAGCGGCAGCCCGGCGTCGGCCATCGCCGCGCGGGCGGTGGACTTGTCGCCCAGCCGGTCGATCACAGCCGGGGGAGGGCCGACGAACGTCAGCCCCTCGGCCTCGCACGCCTCGGCGAAGTCGGCCTGCTCCGACAGGAAACCGTAGCCGGGGTGGATCGCCTCGGCGCCGGTCTGGCGGGCGGCCTCCATGATCGCGGGCAGGTAGAGGTAGCTGTGCCGGGCAGGCCCCGGCCCGATGCACACCGCCTGGTCCGCGAAGCGGACGACGGCGCTGTCCCGGTCCTCGGTGGAGTACACGGCGGCCACGCGCAGGCCCATCTCGCGGCACGTACGGGCGACCCGCAGCGCGATCTCGCCCCGGTTGGCGATCAGCACGGTGTTGAACACGGCGACCTCCTAGGCGGCCTCGGGGTCGATGGTCATGAGCCGTTCGCCGAACTCGACGGCGGCGCCGTCGGCGACGTGCAGGGCCACCACCCTGCCGTCGGCGTCGGCCTCGACCGGGATCATCAACTTCATCGCCTCGACGATCCCCACCTGCTGGCCCCGCCGGACCTGGTCCCCTTCGGACACGAAGGGCGTCGCACCGGGTTCCGGGGCACGGTAGAACGTGCCGACGATGGGCGCGCTGACGCCGACGCCGGGCGGGGCGACCGGCGCCTGCTCCACAGGCGCCGGCGGCGGCGCGTCGGCCGCGGGTGCGGGTGCGGCCGACGGTGCCTGCTGCTCCGTCCACTCCATCTCGACGACGACGTCGCCCGCCCGGATCCGCAGCGCGCGGGGCCGGTGGCCGAGGTCGGCGAGGAGCGACTGCGCGCTGCGGCGGACCTCGTCGAGGGCCTCCGCGAGGGGCGCGGTGCCCGGTTCGATCGTTGCCGTCACTGGGATCCTCCTTGGCTGAGCGCGTCCGGTGCGGGTTGCGCGCCGAACCGGCGGAAACGGGCCCGCCGCTCGGCTACCAGGCGCGCGGGGTCGCGCGAGGCGAGGTCCTCGAGCTCGGCCCGGATCGCGGCGCGGACCAGGGCGGCCGCGGCGGTCTGGTCCGACTCGGCACCGCCCGGCGGCTCCGGCACCACGCCGTCGACCACGCCGAGGGACAGCAGCGAGCGGGGGTCGACGCGCAGCGCCCGGGCCGCGGCGGGGGCCGCGGCCGCGTCCTTCCACAGGATCGCCGCGCAGCCCTCCGGGCTGATCACCGTGTAGATCGCGTTCTCCATGATCAGGACCCGGTCGGCGACGGCGATGGCCAGCGCCCCGCCGCTGCACCCCTCGCCGGTGACGACCGTGACCAGCGGGACCGGCAGCGCGCCCATCAGGCGGATCGTCTCCGCGATCACGGTCGCCTGACCCTGCAGCTCGGCGTCCAGCCCCGGGTAGGCGCCCGGCGTGTCCACGAGCGTCACCACCGGCAGCCCCCACTTGGCGGCGAGCCGCATCAGCCGGGCCGCCTTGCGGTAGCCGGCCGGGTTCGGCATGCCGAAGTTGTGTGCCGCCAGGTCGGCGGGCGTGTGGCCCTTCTCGTGCCCGATCACCACGACGGGCTCGCGGCCGAGCCGGCCCACCCCGCCGACGATCGCGGGGCAGTCGCCGCCCACCCGGTCGCCGTGCAGCTCCTCGAAGTCGTCGAGGATCATCCGGATGTAGTCCGATGTGGTTGGTCGCCCAAGGTGCCGGGCCCGGCGCACCGCGTCCCAGGCGTCCTGCTCCGGCACCTGCTCGGGTGCGCGGATCACCACCTGCTCCGCCGGGCAGATGTCGGCGGCCGTGTCCCGGCGCGTGCCGATCGAGAGCAGCCGGCCCAGTCGCTCGCGCAGCTGCCCGCGCGGGCTGACGAGGTCGACGAAGCCGCGCTCCAGCAGGAACTCGGCCGTCTGGAACCCCGGCGGCAGCTCCTGCTTGATGGTCTGCGCGATCACCCGCGGCCCCGCGAAGCCGAACCGCGCGCCGGGCTCCGCGATCACGACATCACCCAGCATCGCGTACGAGGCCGCCACGCCCCCGTACGTCGGGTCGGTGATGACGCAGGCCGTGACCAGACCCGCCTCGTCGAGTTGCTGCATCGCCTGGGCCGTCTTGGCCATCTGCATCAGCCCGACCACGCCCTCCTGCATCCGCACGCCGCCGGAGGCGGTGACGAGCACGAGGGGCAGGCGCTCGGCCAGGGCGGTCTCGGCGGCCCGCGTGATCAGCTCGCCGACGGCGCCGCTCAGGCTGCCGCCCATGAACCGGAAGTCCATCGCCGCCGCCACGGCCGGTGTGTCCGCGATGGACAGTCGAGCGCAGATCACCGCCTCGGGCATCCCGGTGGCCGCGCGGGCCTGGGCCAGCCGGTCCGCGTACGGGCTGCCGTCGCTGAACTCCAGCGGGTCGTCCGACCGGACGTCGATGTCCAGCAACCGCAGCGAGTCCCGGTCGGCGAGCAGGTCGAGCCACTGCTGCGCGGTCAGCGGGAAACAGCCGCCGCACTGCGGGCAGACGCCGTGGTTGCGGGCCAGCCGCTTGGCGTAGACGACGGCGCGGCAGTGCCGGCAGAGCGCCCAGTCCCGGCTCATCGGGCCACCTCTCCCTCGACCAGGAACAGCGCGCCCGCCTCGTCGAGGTAGCCGAGGTCGCCGGTGCGCAGCCAACCGTCCGGGTCGGTCATCGCGGTGGCCACCTGGGGCCCGCGGACCTTCACCTGGCCGGGCTTGCCGCTCTCGCCGACGACGTGGCAGTCGGTGTCGGCCACGGGCCAGCCGACGGAGCCGGCGGTCGGGCCGTCGAGGCGGTCGCAGTGGGTCAGCGGGCCGCCGGCGGGGCCGTACCACTGCACCAGCGGCGCCCCGACCCGGTTGGCCAGACGCAGCGCCGCGGCCGGGGTCAGGCTGGCACCGCTGGCGAGCACCGCGCGGACGGTCGACGTGCGGGGGTGCGTCTCGCGGGGGTCGGCGGCCAGCTTGGCCAGCGGCGCCGGCAGGCCGCAGTAGTGCGTCGCCGCCTCGCGCCCGGCCAGGGTGACGCCACCGGCCGGGTCCGGGTCCGCGCAGAGCACCTGGGTGGCCGCCGCGTGCACGGCGGCGTTGAGGTACACCTGTTCGTACGTCGGCAACTGGTTGACCACGGTGGAGCCCGGCTCGAAGCCGTAGGCCCGGGCGGCCTGTGCGGCACCGACGGTGAGGTTGCGGTGGGTCAGCGGCACCAGGTCGGGGCGCACCCGCAGGCAGGCGACGGCGTCGAGGTCCGGGCCGCCCGCCGCCCGGCGCCCGGTGTGGGCGCGGGCCAGCGCGGCCACGGTCCGGCCGCCGTGCTCGCCCGGCTGGTCCAGGTAGATCACGGTCAGGTCGTCCCGCTCGATCCGCACGCGGCGCAGGCGGTCGGCCATGCCCGCGGTGGCCACCAGCACCGTGATGCCGGCCCGTTCGATCACCTGGTCGAGCGCGTCCTCGGTGGGATCGACGACGGCGCAGACGTGCCCGGCCCGCACGGTGCCGTAGTAGGCGACCGGGAACGCGGGATGCAGGGCGGCGGTGACACCCACGACGGTGCCGGGGCGGTGGCGCCGCAGGGCGGCGGCGAACCCGTCCGCCGCGCGGTCCAGGTCGCCGTAGGACAGCACGTGGGCACCGTGGCGGATCGCGGCCCGCGTGGGTGCGACCGCAGCGGCCCGCCGCAGCAACCCGTCCAGCGGCAGAGCCTGGGGTTTGGCTTCGGGCACGACGGGCTCCTTCAGGCCGGCTGTCTTACGGCCCTCCGACCGTCGCAGTTGTCCACTTGAGCCCGCCTGGAATGTCGCTGGAGTCCGCGAAATGCCTTTCATAATCGTACGATCAAGACCGAAAAGGTGAGTCATGTCGTGTTCGCACTTTAAGGTTCTTCACAGCGACGGTCGTACGGGGGCGCGATGATCTACCACGTTCTTGGTCCGCTGCTGGTGAAACCGGGCCCCGCGGATCAGCTGACCGCGCCGAAGCAACGCAAGGTGCTCGCGCTGCTCCTCCTGCACGCCAACCTGGTCGTGCCGGTCGAGACGCTGATCGCCGAGCTGTGGGGCTGCGAGCCGCCGGCCAGCGCGCAGACGACGCTGCAGACCTACATCCTCAAGATCCGCCGCATGCTCGGGCGTACGCTCTCCGCCTGCCCGGAGCGGGTGGCCAACGAGATCCTGGTGACCGCGTCCGGCGGCTACCGCCTCAACGTCGGGCCGGGGGAGCTGGACCTGCACGAGTACGAGCGGCTGGCCGCCGCCGGCCGGGCCGCGCTCGCCGCCGGCGACGACGTCTCGGGCTCCCGCCTGGTGCGCGAGGCGCTCGCGCTCTGGAAGGGCGGGGCGCTGGTCGACGTGCGCCCGGGCCCGGTGCTCCAGGCCGAGGTGCAGCGCCTGGAGGAGGGCCGGCTCGCGCTCTGGCGCCAGCGGATCGAGGCGGAGCTGCGGCTCGACCGGCACCAGGCGGTGCTGGGGGAGCTGGGCTGGCTGGCGGCCCGGCACCCGCTCAACGAGGACCTGCAGGCGCAGTACATGGTGGCCCTGTACCGGGCGGGCCGGCGCACCGACGCGCTGGAGGCGTTCCACCGGCTGCGCGGCACCCTCCAGGACGACCTGGGCCTCGAGCCGTCCCACCGCGTCCAGCGCCTGCAGCACGCGATCCTGACCGCGGACCCGTCCCTGGACGACCTCGACCTGGCGGTCGCCCGCGCCTGACTTCCCACCCGACGTCGTCCGCAGCAGTTCGCCCGCGGATGACGTAATAGAGGGGGAGGAGGTGCGCGTGGACCGCACGGAGTTCGAGGAGTTCGTGTCGGCGTCCCTGCCGGCGCTGACCCGCTATGCCCGGGCGCTGGCCGGTGATCCGCAGGACGCGCAGGACCTCGTGCAGGACGCGCTGCTGCGGGTCTGGCGGGCGTGGCCGGCCGTACGCCGCGACGGGAACCCGCTGGCGTACGCGAAGACCGTCCTCGTGCGGCTGCACATCGGCGCCCTGCGGCGGCTCCGGCGCCGGCTGGCTCCTGGCCCGGCATTGCCCGCGGCCGTGCCGGCGTCGGCGGTCGAGCGGGTCGACGACCAGCACCACCTGCGCGGCCTGCTGCGCACCCTCCCGCCGGTGCAGCGGGCGGTGCTCGTCCTCACCTACCTCGAAGACTGCGACGACCGGACCATCGCCGCCGCGCTGCGCCGGCAGCCGTCGAGCATCCGGGCCGCCCGCAGCCGCGCCCTCGCCCGGCTGCGCGAGCTGGAGCTCGCCGCGTCGTCCCGAGCGGAAGGGCTGCTTCCCCATGCGTGACCTCGAGGAACGGCTGCGCGCCGAGCTGGGCCGCGACACCCCGGAGCCGGCAGTGGGCGCTTCCGACGTGCTCGCGCACGTCTACGCCCGGCAGCGGGCGAGCATCGTCCGGCGTACCGTCGCCGCCGCGTCCCTGGCTGTCGCGGTGGCGATCGGGGTGCCGGTCGTGGTCGCGGGTACGGGCGACGACCCGGTCAACCTCCCGCCACCGGCGACGCAACCGGCCACGACGCCGCCGGCGAGCACGCCGCACGTGCCGCTCGGCAACCCGCCGCCGCGGACGACGGCCTTCCCGGGCGTGCCGTCCTACCTGACGATCACCGACACCCCACCCGACCCGCCGCACCGGATGCCGACCGGCGCCGCGACCCGGTTCTGGGTGGGCGACGCCGGCAGCCCGGTGGCGGGCTTGGTCTGGGTCCGGCAACCGAGCGAACCGTTCGGCCTGCCGGGGACGGTCGTCGAGTTGCCGCGCGGCATCGGCGGCGACACGCGGGCGCTCGTCACCGACGACCCAGGGAAGGACGTGACGCACATGCGGACCTACGACCCGAGCGGCGACCAGGACTTCGTGCTCGTCCACGGGGGCGACACCAGCGCCCGCCTCCAGGTCATCCGCTCGATCCTGGCCGGACTGCGTTAGGCGCGCCCGCTCCTGAGGCCCTTGGCCTGCGCGGAGACGGCCTCGAGAAGAGCGGTGAGGGCCGGCGCCGGCGGGGTGTCCCGCGTGACCAGGGCCAGGCGGCGCATCAGGCGCGTCTCGGCGACGTCGCGGACGGCGATCGCCGGGTCGTCCCGGGGCAGCGTCAGAGGCGGCAGCAGGGCGACGGCCGCGCCGGCCCGGACGAGCTCGAGCTGGACGTCGGCGTCGTTGGAGCGGTGCCGCAGGTCGGGCTCGTAGCCACCGAGGGAGCGGCAGGTGCCGATGACCATCGCCTGGTGGCCGGTGCCGTCGGCCGACGCCGTCCAGATCTCGTCGCGGAGCCGGGCGATCGCGACCGGTCGCCCGGTGAGCCCCGCCAGCGGATGCCGCCTCGGCAGCACCAGCTTGAGCGGCTCCTCGTGCAGCGGCGCGAAGCGCAGCCCGGCGGGGCGCGGGCGGGGGTGGCCGTCGTACTCGTCGCCGATCACCACGTCGACCGCGCCCAGCCGCAGGCCCGGCAGCGCCTGTTCGAGCTCGAGCTCGAAGATCTCCACCCGGACCCGGGGGTGGGCCGTCATCATGCCCGCCACGGCCGGGATCAGCAGGCGGCGGGCGGCCGACTGCAGCCCGCCGGCCCGGACCGTGCCGCGGACGTCGCCGCCCAGCGCGGCCAGGTCGGCCTCGGCCGCCTCGGCGGCGGCCAGCAGCACGCGGGAGTGGTGGGCGAGGAGGCGGCCGGCGTCGGTCAGGCGTACGCCCCGCCCGGCCTTCTCGAACAGCGGCGTGCCGGCGTCCTTCTCGAGCAGGGTGAGCTGCTGCGAGACCGCCGACGGGCTGTAGCCGAGCGCCGTGGCGACCGCGGCCAGGGTGCCGCGCTCCTCGAGCTCGCGCAGGAAGCGCAGGCGGCGCAGGTCGAACATGCGGAAATGCTAACGGGTACACTCCATAAACCGTCACTGGACCTGACGAGTCGCGTACCCGATGCTCGACGGTGTGGGTCCGCTTCTGTGTCTGCTCTCGGCCGCCTGCTTCGGCGCCATGTCCATCTTCGGCACGTTCGCCTACGACGAGGGCGTCTCGACCGGCGCGCTGCTGCTGGTGCGGTTCGGTCTCGCGGCGGCGGTGCTGGTGGCGCTGCTGATCGCGCGGCCGTCGCTGCGTCGACTGCCCGACGCTCCCGCGGCGCCCTCGATGTCGCGCCGGCGCGCGGTGGCGATCGCCTTCGGTCTCGGCGCCATCGGGTACGCGGCCCAGGCCGGCCTGTTCTTCTCGGCGCTGCACCGCCTGGACGCGTCGCTGCTCTCGCTGATCCTCTACACATTCCCGGTCCTGGTCACCGTGACCGCGGTGCTGCTGGGCCGGGAACGCCTGACGGGCCCGCGCCTGCTGGCGCTGACGGCGGCCTCGGGCGGCACGCTGCTGGTGCTGCTCGGGGCCGGTGGCGGCAGCTTCGACGCGCTGGGGGCGCTGCTGGCCTTCGGCGCCGCTGTCGTCTACACCGTGTACATCCTGGTCTCCGACACCGTCGTGCACCGGCTGCCGCCGCTCGTGCTGGCCGCGCTGGTGATGACCGGGGCCGCGGTCACGATCGGGGTGTACGCCGCGGTCACCGGCGGGGTCGACCTCAGCTTCCCGCCGGCCGGCTGGTTCTGGCTGGCCTGCATCGCGGTCGTCTCGACGGTGCTGGCGATGCTGCTGTTCTTCGCGGGCCTGCGCCGCACAGGCCCGTCGACGACGGCGATCCTGTCGACCTTCGAGCCGGTGGTGACAACGGCCTTGGCGGCGCTGACGCTGGGGGAGTTCCTGCGGCCGATCCAGTTGGCGGGCGGGGTGCTGGTGCTGTCGTCGGTGGTGATCCTGCGGATGCGCCGTCAGGACCCGTCGAGGCGGCGCCGGAGCAGGTCGCGCAGGGGGATCGAGTCGCCGTCGCGGCCGCCCTCGCCCACGACCAGCGGCGCCGGACCCGGTTCGGGGCGCACGCCGGACAGCCTCGACCGGACCGAGTTGGACGTGGTGAGCAGGTAGAACAGGCCGTCGGTGCCGACGGCGACGCTGCGCCGCCGGTCGAGGTACCAGCCCCGCAGGCCGGTGCGGTAGCGGACGTTGCCGCGGTGGGCGGGCGCGGTCAACGCCTCGGGCGCGATCCCGCGGGCCTCGGCGTCGGCGACGAACCGCGCGATCAGTGCGGCGGCCTGCTCCGCCTCGCGCGCCTTGCGGTCACGCTGAGCCCGGTCGTGCGCCTCGATGGCCAGCCGGCGCTGCTCGCGCCAGTCCTCGTCCGTACCCACGCGTCGGACCCTATATCGGTCGCGTGCCGCGACGGCGGGCCGCGAGAATCGCCGACGTGGTTCCGGTGCTCTGGCTCTACGGCCCGCCCGGGGTCGGCAAGGGGCGCGGTGCGTGGTGGTGCCGGGGGTGGTCGACGCGGCCCGCGGGGTCCCGTCCCTGCGGCACGGCGCCGTCACGGCGGTCCGGCTGCGCGCCGAGCCGGCCGACCTGCGGCGCCGGATCGCCGCCCGGCACCGGCCGCTCGACCGGCTCGACCCGGTGCTGCGCGAGGCGGCGGACGCCCGCCTCAGGGCGGCCAACCTGGCCGCGCTGTGGTCGACCTTCCACGCCCGCGGTGCGCGCCGGACGGTGGTCGTCGGTCACGTCGTCGACGTCCCGGCCTATCGGGCGGCCGCCGAGGCCGAAGCGCTGGAACGCGCCGGTCTCGGCGACCACCGCGTCGACACCGGCGGCCGCCCCGTGCCGGAGATCGTCGACGAGATCCTCAGGAGGTGGCCGACGGGACCCGGTCCAGGAAGCCCAGCACCTGGGTGAGCCGGCCGGTGTCGTCCGTGGTCACCACGTCGAAGCCCGCGATCGGGGCCTGCCCGCCTTCCGGGCCCAGCTCCCAGGTGAAGCGGGCCTGGTCGTGGTGGCCGTCGACCGGGCCCGCCAGCCGGAACGTCATGCCCGGGAACTGGCCCTGGACCGCGGCGACCGTGGCGTCGATCGCGTCCCGGCCCTCGGCGACCGCCAGCGGGTCGACGTAGCGGGCGTCGGGCGCCCACAGCTCGTCGATGCGCGCGCGGCGCTCCGCCGGGTCGGTCTCGTTCCAGATCGCGATGTAGCGCTCCGCCAAGGTGTCGTACGTCGTGGTCATCGTGCTCTCCTTCGTCGCTGTCTGATGGGAGAGATGGTTGCCGGCGGCAGGTCATGGTGTCGATTACCTCGCAGGTAATGGCCGCCGGGCCGGATCGGTCATTAAGGTCGGTGGGTGTGACGACCGCTGGGCACCTGCTGCGTGACTGGCGCCGCACCCGCCGGATGAGCCAGTTGGACCTGTCCATCGAGGCGGGGATATCGACGCGGCACCTGAGCTTCGTCGAGACCGGCCGGTCCCGGCCCAGCCCCGAGATGATCCTGCGGCTCGCCGAGCGGCTCGACATCCCGCTGGCCGAGCGCAACACGATCCTGCTCGCGGGCGGCCACGCGCCCGCCTTCCCCGGCCACGACGTCGACGATCCCGCGCTCGCGCAGGTGCGAGCCGCGGCGCGGCAGATCCTCGACGGGCACAGCCCCAACCCGGCCGCGCTGATCGACCGGCACTGGCACCTCGTCGAGGCCAACGCGGCCATCGCGCTCTTCACCGCGGGCGCCGCGCCGGAGCTGTTGGCGCCGCCGGTCAACGTGCTGCGGCTCAGCCTGCACCCGGACGGCATGGCACCGCGGATCGGCAACCTGCCCGAGTGGCGGGCGCATCTGCTCGACCGGTTGCGGCGACAGGCGGCGGCGACCAACGACTCCACATTGTACGACCTGCACGCGGAGCTGAGCGGCTATCCCGGCGGCGGCGCCGAGGTCGTGACCGGGCCGAGCGTGGTCGTGCCGCTGCGCTACCGGGAGCTGTCCTTCCTCAGCACCACGACGCTGTTCGGCACGCCACTGGACGTGACGGTCGCGGGCCTGGCCGTCGAGTCCTTCTTCCCGGCGGACGCCGCGACCGCCCGCGCGCTGGCCTGACCCCGGCCGCGGGTGCCGTCGCGGCCGGGGGTCAGGTGCGCGTCGCTAGCGGTCGCCCCGGTCGGCGACGAAGGCCGCGATCCAGGCCAGCGGCGCGTTCCAGTTGATGGTCAGCTCGTTGGTCGACCACGACTCGATGTCGTCGATGTAGCAGAACTGCGGCGCGCAGCCCTGCAGCTTCTGCTGGGCCACCGGGTCCTGGATGGACGAGTTCGGGCCGCCGGACAGCGTGCCCCGCGGCGGGTTCGGCAGGTCGGGGTTGAGCTGGTTCGCGTACCACCGGCTGTGCTGGTTCTCCGACGCCACCTCGCCGTAACCGGTCACATAGGACTGGTTGAGCGCGTTGCGGCCGAGGATGTAGTCCATCGTCTCCAGCACGCCGTCGCGGTACCGGTCCTTGTGGGTGAGGTCGTACGCCGCCGCCAGGACGACCGCGTTGTTGAGGATCAGGTTGTTCGAGCCCCAGTCGTAGGTGTTCTCGGCGGGGGCGTACGGAATCCCGTACGGGTGGGCCCGCTGCGTCGCGAGGTAGCGGTCGGCGCCCGCGACCACCGATGCGCGCACCCGGTGCCGGTCGGGCAGCTTGTTCGGCAGCATCGCCAGTTGCAGCCGGCCGAGCTGCGCAGTGTGGCCCCAGTCGAACCCGCGGTCGCGCCAGATGTCGCCGGTGTGGTGCGGCGAGGCGAGGATCGCGTCCCTGAACTCCCGCTCGCCCGTCGTGATGTACAGCTCGGCGGCCGCCCAGTAGAACTCGTCGGTCACGTCGTCGTCGTTGTAGGCACCGCCACCGACGCCGTCGGCCGGGTCGGCATAGCGCGCCGGGTCGGCCTTCGCCGCCGCCCAGGCCGCCTTCGCCGCGGCCAGGTTCCGCTGCGCGAAGCGCTTGTCGAACGGCTTGAACACCCGCGCCGCCTGCGCGGCCGTCGCGGCCAGGTTGAGCGTCGCCGCGGTCGAGACCGGGTGCAGCTCACGCGGCTGCGGGTCCAGGTGCGGCAGCAGCGGCAGGCCCGTCCACGCGGCGTCGTGGATCTTGTGGTGCGCCATCCCCGCGTGCGGGCGGCCCGCCGGCACCTGCATCCTCAGCAGGAACTCCTGCTCCCACCGGGCCTCGTCGAGGATGTCCGGCACCCGGTTGCCAGTCTCCGGGATGGACAGTGAGCCGGCGGTGCGGGACCGCTCGTACGTGCTCATCAGCTGGTGCACGGAGATGCCGCCGTTGACGACGTACTTGCCGTGGTCGCCGGCGTCGTACCAGCCGCCGGAGACGTCGAGCCGGTAGTCACAGACGCCCGGTTGGCAGGGCACACTGGTGTCGCCCTGGTTGGGCGCGACACCGACGTGCCCGGCGGGTCGCCCGTAGCCGGGCCGCAACGCGTCGTCGATCGCGATCCCGCTGCGCTGCGTGTAGTAGAACTTCAACGCGTCGAGCCGCAGCCGCTCGTAGAAGTCGCTGCCGATGTCGAACGGCCGGCTCGTCTCGCCGTCGGCGACGAGCGCGAATCCGCTGCCTTTCCGCGCGTACCCGCTGAAGTCGATCGTCTGTACATTCTGGCCGGACGACACGTCGACCCCGCGCGGCGTGGAGGTGCCCGCTGCCACGGTGCGGCCCGCGGCGTTCTTCAACTGCCACGGCAGGGCGGTGGTGGCGTCGGTGACGACGGTCGCCTTCTTGGGCCCGTGCAGCAGGTAGCCCACCTGGTTGACCCGCACCCGCGGCCCGGTGTCGGGTTCGTACACCTCGGGCTCGGCGCCGCCGCGCAACGAGATGTTGTCGAGACAGATCCGCCAGGGGTCGGCGCTGCCACCGATCTGGAAGGCGACCTGCGCGTTGGGCAGACTGACGGACGAGGTGAACGTGTACGTGTAGTCGTTGCCCGACACACTCAACTCGGGACTGGCGGACAGATACTGGGTGTACGGATCGACGGGAAGCTGGATGAGGGCCTTGCCGACCTTGGCCGGGGTGGCGGTGCCGAAGAACCGGAACGCGTAGGTCTCACCGGCGACCAGGGGCACGTTGTCGTAGCCGATGATGGCGTCCCAGGGGTTGACGGTCCCGCCGGGAACATCGGCACAGAGCTGCCCGCTGCTGGAGTCGAGGGTGAGATTGCCGGTCGCCCACCAGGGCGCGTGCCCGCTGTCGAACGTGCCGTTGGAGATCTGCTCGGGCCCTTCGGCCCCGGCCGGCGCGCCGGCCAACAAGGTGCCACCCAACACGACGACACCGACGGCCGCTGTCCGCCGCCGCCAGGAACGAGACGAAACCACAACAGTCCTTCCGATGGAGGGGGACGGAACATCGAAGGATATGAGATCACTGGGAGCGCTCCCAATGCCTCGGATGCTGGCACCCGGTGCGCCATATGTCAATGCCTCGATCACGGATCCCCGACCGCTGCGCTCGTGGTTCGCTGTCGGCGAACGATCTCCGCTAGGCCCCACGACCGCGCGGGCGTTACCGTCGACGTGGGCAGTGCGCCTGCCCGCGCCACGTGCGGCCGCCCACGCCGGTCGTCGACCATGGCCAAGAGGCTTCGACTCAGCGCCCTCGTTCCGCGCGGCTTCGTCGCGTCCTGGATCGGGGCGCGTGGGGCCCCGCGATGGGCGGCAAGCGATGTTCGAACGGTTCACTGACCGGTCCCGGCGGGTGGTCATCCTGGCGCAGGAAGAGGCCCGGGTCTTCAACCACGCGTCGATCGGCACCGAGCACCTCCTGCTCGGCATCCTCAAGGAGGGCGAGAACGCCGGCGCGCGGGCGCTGACCCGGATCGGCCTCTCGCTGGTCAGCGTGCGGCAGCAGGTCGAGGAGGTCGTCGGCGCCGGCGGGCAGCCGGCCGGCGGGCACATCCCGTTCACGCCGCGGGCCCGGCGGGTGCTGGAGCTCGCCCTGCGCGAGGCGCTGCAGCTCGGGCACGGGCACATCGGGCCCGAGCACCTGCTGCTCGGCCTGGTCCGCGACGGCGGCGGCGTGGGCGCCCAGGTGCTCGCGGGCCTCGGCGCCGACGCGCCGGCGGTGCGGCGGGCCGTGATCGAGGTGCTCGCGGTCAAGGACGACGACGGCCCGCCGCCGGGCAGCGCCGTGCTCGACCAGTTCGGCACCAACCTCACCGACGCCGCCCGCGGCGGCACGCTCGACCCCGTCGTCGGCCGCGCGAGCGAGATCCAGCGGATCATCCGCGTGCTCTGCCGCCGCACCAAGAACAACCCGGTGCTGCTCGGCGAGCCCGGCGTCGGCAAGACCGCGGCCGTCGAAGGGCTCGCCCAGCTCGTCGCCGCCGGGGACGTGCCGAACCGGCTGCGCGGCAAGCAGCTCTACACGCTGGACCTCGGCGCCCTGGTCGCCGGCTCGCGGTACCGCGGCGACTTCGAGGAGCGGCTCCGCAAGGTGATCAAGGAGGTACGCGGCCGCGACGACATCATCCTGTTCGTCGACGAGATCCACACGATCGTCGGCGCCGGGGCGGCCGAGGGGGCGTCGGACGCCGCGTCCATCCTGAAGCCGTTGCTCGCCCGGGGCGACCTGCAGCTCATCGGCGCGACGACGACCGACGAGTACCGGCGAATCCTGACCCGCGACCCCGCCCTCGAGCGCCGCTTCCAGCCGGTGGCGCTCGGCGAGCCGACCGTCGCACAGACCGTCGACATCCTCGTCGGGCTGCGGCGCCACTACGAGGCGCACCACGGGGTCGCCTTCACGGACGCCGCCCTGAGCGCGGCCGCTACGCTGGCCGACCGTTATGTCGCCGACCGGTTCCTGCCGGACAAGGCGATCGACCTGATCGACGAGGCGGGCGTCCGAACCCAGTTGCGCGGGGGTACGGAGGTCGGGGAGGACGACGTCGCCGAGGTGCTGGCCGACTGGGTGGGCGTGCCGGTGCGGCCGCTTTCCGCGGGCGAGACCGCCCGCCTCACCGCGATGGAGGCTCAGCTGTGCCGGCGGGTGGTCGGGCAGGACGAGGCGGTCGGTGCGGTCGCGCGCGCGGTGCGCCGTACCCGTGCGGGTCTGCAGGATCCCCGCCGGCCCGCCGGATCGCTCGTGTTCGCCGGACCCACCGGCGTCGGCAAGACGGACCTGTGCCGGGCCCTCGCGGAGTTCCTGTTCGGCAGCGACGACGCGCTGATCCAGCTCGACATGTCGGAGTTCCACGACCGGCACACCGTGGCCCGGCTGGTCGGCGCGCCGCCCGGCTACGTCGGCCACGACGAGGGCGGGCAGCTCACCGAGCGGGTCCGCCGCCGGCCGTTCTCGGTCGTGCTCTTCGACGAGGTGGAGAAGGCGCACCCGGACGTGCTGCTGACCCTGCTGCAGATCCTGGAGGACGGCGCGCTGACCGACGGTCAGGGCCGCAAGGTGGACTTCCGGAACACGGTGGTCATCCTCACGACCAACCTCGGCACGCGGGGCGGCGGCCCGCTCGGCTTCGGCGGATCCATGGTGGACGATCAGCGGGTACGCGCGGAGCTGCGCCGCCATTTCCCGCCGGAGCTGCTCAACCGGATCGACGAGACCGTCGTCTTCCGGCACCTGGGTGATTGCGACCTACTGGCGATCGCCGACCTCATGCTGGACCGGGTGGCGCGCCGCCTGGCCGCCCGCGAGATGACGCTGGTGGTCACCGACGCGGCGACGGCGCACCTGGTGCGGCAGGGATCCGACCCGGAGTACGGCGCGCGGCCGCTGCGGCGGGCGATCCAGACCTCGGTGGAGGACGCGTTGTCGGAGCGGATCCTGCTGGAGGAGCTGCGGCCCGGCCAGACGGTGGTGGTCGACCTCGGCGACGCGGACCTGTCGTTCCGGGTCGAGGAGCCGGTCGGTCAGGCGGGGTAAGGGCTTTCCTGCCGGGGCGGCACCACCATGTCGCCGGGCCGCACCCGCCGCGGCCCGGCGGCACCGTCCAGCCAGACGTCGTAGCCGACGGGCGGCCCGGTCCGCGCGGCCCAGCACAGCCCGACCACGGACCCGGCGGCGCCGCCGACCCGGACCCGGGTGCCGGGCGCGTGCCCGTCGTCGGCGACGACGAGCAGGGCGTCGAGGATCTGCCGTACGCCGGTCCAGGGTGCGCCGGCCTCGTCGCGGAAGGCGCGGAAGGCCTTCCGCAGGCCGGCCTGGCCGGTCGCGGTCAGTGCGCCGTCGACGCGGTCCCAGAGGATCGTCCAGTCGCCGTCCAGCAGCCGGCGGGCGGCCCGGTCGAGGTCGGCGCAGACCAGGTCGACGGCGGTCTCCTCGGCGGTCTCGGCGGCCCAGGCGCGCTCGCCGGCGACCGGCGCGCCGTCGGCGGCGACGAGGTAGAGCATGGCCAGCAGGGCGACCCGGCCGCGACCGCCGTAGAAGCCGGCGGAGGGTGGGAACCGCTCCGCGAGATGCCGTGCGCGGCCGCCGGGTAGGCGGGCGGCCCGCCGCGCGTCGGACAGCCGCACGGTGACCGGTCGGGCGGCGCGGGCGCCGAGCGACCAGCGGCCGTCGCCGCGGATCGCGAGTGGATAGACGGTGCGCCCGAAGTCGCCGCGCAGCTCGCCGGCGCCGAGCCCGGCCGCGGCGACCTGCCGGGCGGCGACCGAGTAGGCCACACCGGCGTGCGCGGCGTGGGCCCGGACCAGGCGCTTGCGCGCCCGCCCGGAACGGGGACGCCGGCGCGACAGCTCCTCGGTCATGGCGCTCCTTCCCGGGCCTGCCCTCCGACCGTAGCCCGCGACGACCACCCCGGGTACGGTGGGGCTCCGCTTCGCGAGTGGAGGGTGACGTGCGCCGGATCTGTTTCACGCTGCAGGTGCGGCCGGACCGACTCGACGAGTACCGCCGCCGGCACGCGGCCGTCTGGCCCGACATGCTGGCCGCCCTCCGCACCGCGGGCTGGCACGACTACTCGCTGTTCCTCCGCGACGACGGCCTGCTGGTCGGCTACTTCCTGACGGAGGACCTGGACGCGTCCCTGGACGCGATGGAGGCCACGGAGGTCAACGCCCGCTGGCAGGCGGAGATGGCCCCGTTCTTCGCGGACCTCCCGGGCGGCCGCCCGGACCGCGGCTTCCTGGTCCTGGAGGAGGTCTTCCACCTCAGCTAGGCGGCGCGTCGCGTTCGTGGGCCGCGGCGACCGCCTGGGGGCGGGTGAGGCCCGCACCCTCCGCGAAAGCGCCGTCGAAGCCGCCCGCGCCGAGGGCCTCGCGCAGGCGGCCCGCCAGGGCCTCCTCCGGCCGGCGCAGCGACGGGTAGACCCGCAATCCGGCCCGGCGGCGCAGGCCGTCCGCCGCGCCGAGGAGCAGGGCCGCGCGGGCCGGGCTGCCCTCCACCGCGGCCAGTTGGGCGAACGTCGCCAGGCAGAGCGTGACGAGCTGGGTGCTGTAGGCCGACAGGCTCAGGTCGAGCGCCTCGTCGAGCAGTGCCCGGGCCTCGTCGGGCCGGCCGCGGACCAGCGCCAGCGTGCCGAGCAGCACCAGCGAGGTGGCGGCCAGCCAGGCGTTGTCGAGGCGTACCCCGATGTCGTGGGCGTCCCGCAGGTGGTGCAGCGCCTCCTCGTACCGGCCGGTCGTGGTTTCCAACGACCCTGCCGTCAGCGCCGCCGAGGCCGTACCCAGGAACTCGTCCTGTTGGGTCCGGAACTCCGCCAGCGCCGCCAGGGCCTCCCGCAGCGCGCCGTCGAGGTCGCCGACCATCGTAGAGGTCCAGGCCATCGCGAGCAGCGACGCCGCGTGCAGGTACGGCTCGTCGAGGTCGGGCAGCAGCGGCTCGAGCCGGTCGCGGGCCGCCAGCGCCGCCCGGTCGTCGCCGATCTCCCGCGCCGTGACCGCCGCCGTCCACAACAGCTCCGCGCGCGGGTGCGGCGCCAGTGTGTCGGCGGTGGGCAGGAGCTGGTCGACGAACGCGCGGGCCTCGTTGAGGTGGTCGCGCTGCGACCAGAACGGCCACAGCACGCGGAACAGGTGCGGCAGCGGCGTCGGGTCGTGGGCGAGGTACCAGCGGACGGCCGCGGCGATGTTGCCCGCCTCCGCCTGCAGCCGGTCGACCCACTCGAGCTGGCGGGCGCCGCGCAGCGGCCGGTCGGCCTGCCGGGCCAGCGCCTGGAAGTGGTCGGCGTGCCGGCGACGGATCCCGTCGGCGTCGGGGCTCGCCGCGAGCCGCTCGGCGATGAACGTGCGGACCGTCTCCAGCATCCGGCACCGGATGCCCAGCTCGGTGTGGTCGAGCAGGATCAGGCTGTGCCGCACCAGGGCGTCGGTCAGGTCGAGCGTCTCGTCCTCGTTGAGCCCGGCGACGTCGCCCGCCGCGGCGATCGTCCAGCCGTCGACGAAGACCGCCGTCGCCTCCAGCAGCGACCGCTCCTGGTCGTCGAGCAGGTCGACGCTCCACTCGACCGTGGCGCGCAGGGTGCGCTGCCGCTCGGGCAGATCGAGCGCGCCGGTGCCGAGCGAGTCCAGCGAGGTGGTCAGGCGGTCCAACAGGGCCGCCGGATCCAGCAACCGGGTACGGGCGGCGGCCAGCTCGATGGCGAGCGGCAGCCCTTCGAGGCGCCGGCACAGCTCCGCCACCGCCCCGGCGTTGCGCTGCGTGAGGGCGAAGTCGTAGCGCACCGCGCGGGCCCGGTCGACGAAGAGCGCGACGGCCGGCGTGTCCGCGATCTCGGCCAGCGACGCGCCGGCGGGCAGCGACAGCGGCGGCACGGGATACTCCCGCTCGGCCCGCAGCTCCAACACCGTCCGGCTGGTGGCCAGGATCGTCACGCCGGGGCACCGGACGAGCAGCTCACCGACGTCGGCGGCGGCGCCGACGACCTGCTCCAGGTTGTCGAGGACCAGCAGCCACTGCTCGTCGCCGAGCTGGCCGGCCACCGCGGTCACGGGCTCGGCCGTGCCGCCCAGGTCGGCACCCACCTGCCGGGCGATGCCGTTCATCACCTGCTCGGGCTCGGTGGCGGCGGCGAGCGGCACGAACGCGACGCGCCCCGCGAGCTCCTCCTGGCACCGCCCGGCGGCGGCGATCGCGAGGCGGGTCTTGCCGACCCCGCCGGGCCCGGTCAGGGTGACCAGCCGCACGTCGGGCCGCGCGAGGAGGCCGGTCACCTCGGCGATGGCCTGCTCGCGGCCGACCAGCGAGGTCCGGCCGACGGGCAGCGGCTGCGGGCCGCGCGTGCTGGGCTCGGGCGCTGCTGACCCCCCGGCCGCGAACCGCCGGCTCAGCAGGGAGGCGAGATCGTCGCGGACGAGCTGGCTGAGCTCGGCGACGTCGCGGAAAAGACGGAACGAGACGGGGGCGGCGGCCCCGATCCGGTCGACCAGATCGGCGAGCCGCGGTTCCCGCTCGGGCGCGGGGTCCTTGACGTACACGAGCCGCGGAAGCGGCCCGGCGAGCGCGAACTCGTCCTCGAGGCCCGAAATGTCCATCCCGGTGCCGATCCAGCCGTACTGCTGCCAGTACAGGCCGACGAAGATGTCACTCTGCGCGAGATAGGCGCGATAGACCTCACGCGGCGGATGGGGCCGGGCGCCCGTTTCGAACATCACCGGCGTGAGCCGGAGGGCCTCGATCGCCTGGGCGACCGCGGCCCGCTCGGGGGCGAGCTCACCCAGCGTCGAACTGACAAAGACCCGCAAACGCTGATCCGGGGTACGGATCACCGAACCGGACCACTCCTCCGTACGCCCCACGGCCCCAGTCTCGTAGTTACCCGCCGGTGCTGCGCCGTCTTGACCGATGTGTCATCGATCATGCAATCGATTGAAGCGACTGTTTGCCCCGCCGGGTTCACAGGAGAGCGAGGAACCGCGACCCGGCGTCGGCGACGTCGTCGGCCGTCCAGTCCAAGGCCGGAGCGGTGACCGTGACCTCGGCCAGCGCCATGCCCGGCACCTCCGCGTCGCGCCAGCCGCCGACGAAGCAGATGCCGGCCGACTCCGCCAGCCTGAGCGCCGCGTCGTTGAGCGCGTCCGCCGGATGCGGCATCCAGAGCCGGAACTGGTGCGTGTGCGGCGGCGCCGGGAACACCCGCGCTCCCGGCAGCCCGGCCAGCGCCGTCGCCACCGTCGGGGCGTGCCGCACGTAGGACGGGACCCGGGGCAGCTCGCGGTCGAGACCGGCCAGCGCGCTCAGCGCGAACGGCCACTGCTGGAACACCTGCCCGCCGTGCCGGTGACGCCAGGCGCGGGCGTACGCGGCCAGGTCGGCGGTGCCCGCCAGCGCCGCGCCGCCGAGGCCGCCGAGGGTCTTGTAGAAGGAGACGTACGTGCTGTCCGCGAGCCCGGCGACCGCGTCGAGACCGTGGCCGAGGTGCGGCGTCGACTCCCAGAGCCGGGCGCCGTCGATGTGCACGCGCGCGCCGCGCGTCCGCGCCGCCCCGGTCACGGCGACCAGCGCGTCCCAGGTCGGCAGCACGAACCCGGCGTCCCGCATGGGCA
This sequence comes from Asanoa siamensis, assembly GCF_016862555.1. Lineage (GTDB taxonomy): Bacteria > Actinomycetota > Actinomycetes > Mycobacteriales > Micromonosporaceae > Asanoa > Asanoa siamensis. The sequence continues at coordinate 135,956 of NZ_BONE01000006.1, forward strand.
GCTCCACGACCACGGTGCTCACCGGCTCGGCCAGCGCCAGGATCTCCGCCGCGGTCGGGTTGCGCGGCTCGGTCGTGGGCCAGACCGCGCGCAGGCCACTGAGCTGGGCGTACGCGAGCCGCTCGTGCATCTCCAGGTGACCCAGCGGGTGCAGCGCGACCGCCCCGGTGCCGCCGAACCGCAGCGCGACCTGCTGCGCCATCGTGCCCGTCGGGAAGAAGACCGCGGCCTCCGTGCCGAGCAGCCCCGCGACGCGCGCCTCCAGCTCGGCCACCGGCCCGTCGCTGCCGTAGTAGTCGGGCATCCCGTCCAGACCGTCCAGGCCGGCGAGCCGCTCCCGCATGGTCAGCGGCCGCTCGCCGGAGAGGATCCGCCCACACGCACGCACGGCGGCAACGCGACGCTGCCTCAGGTTGTCGGACACGAAGCCGATCTTCGCAGGCACCCGGCGAACCACCACCGGCGGCCGCGGCGACGGGGGCGCCGCCGCGACCGGTTCCGGAGAGATCAGCGCCCTGAATCGCCACGACCCGCGGTGATCGGTGCGAGCCTGGCGGAGAGGCACGAGCACGGGGAGTCGTCATGCCAGGACTCGCGTACGCGACGTATGTCGCGCCTGAGGCGCCGGTGGTCTCGGACGACCTGCCCGCCGGGGAGCGGCAGGAGGTGTGGTCGCCGACCACCGCCACCCTGATCCAGGGTGAGCGGGAGGCGGTGCTCGTCGACGCGCTGCTCACCGACCGGCAGGGGCACGACCTGGCCGACTGGGTCGAGGCGTCGGGGAAGGACCTGACGACGATCTACGTCACGCACGGGCACGGCGACCACTTCTTCGGTGCCGCCGCCGTCCTCGAACGGTTCCCCGAGGCGCGGCTCGTGGCCACGCCCGAGGTGGTCGAGGTGATGGCCGCGCACGTCGCCCCGGCGTTGCTGGACGGGTTCTGGCGGCCGCGGTTCCCGGACCAGATCGGCGATCCGGTGGTGGCCGAGCGGCTCGACGGCGACACGATCGGGATCGAGGGGGAGGAGCTGGTCGTGGTCCCGCTGGGGCACAGCGACACCGACCACACCACCGCCCTGCACGCGCTCTCGATCGGCCTGGTGGTGGCCGGCGACAGCGTCTACAACGGCGTACACCTCTATCTCGGGGAGGCCGGCCAGGACGGCCTCCACGACTGGTTCGGCGCCCTGGACACGGTCGACGGGCTGCGGCCGCGCGCGGTGGTGGCGGGCCACCAGGCGCCCGGCGCCGGCGACGACCCCGGGGCCATCGACGCCACCCGCGACTACCTGCGCGACTGGGAGGAGGCCGTGCGCCGCAGCACCGACGCGCAGGGCCTCTACGACACGATGATCGAGCGCTACCCGGACCGGATCAACCGGACCCTGGTCTGGCACAACGCCGAGGCGGCCAAGCCCTGAGGCGGGCCGGCGCGGCGGCGATCTCGCCGCCGCGCCGGGTCGTCCCTGCCGGTCAGACGGATATCCGTCCGGCGCCGGCCCCCGCGGTCACGCTTCCCTTGACGTTGCTCGCGCTCTCCAGGGAGTACGAGTACGGGATGCTCGCCACCGAGCCGCCGCCGCTCTCCGGTGAGCCGGAGCCGGTGAAGTAGTTGTTGCGCTGGACGACGGCGCCGTCGTCGGAGTCCGCGTAACCGACCAGGGTCGGCTCGTCGACGCCCTCGAAGTAGTTGCCTTCGACCAGCACGCCGGCGCCCATGGTGGACGCGACGCCGTACTCGTTGTTGTGGTAGTAGTTGTTGTAGACGTGCACCGGGTTGCCGAAGCGCACCCGCGGGTGCCGGGTCCCGGAGCCGTCGAACCAGTTGTGGTGATAGGTGACCCGCAGCCGGCCGCGGTCCTCGCTCGCGTTGTCGTCGCTGTGACCGAGCAACATGGACTTGTCGTGGCCGTAGACCCGGTTCCACGAGATCGTCACGTAGTCCGAGGCCCGCTTCACGTCCACCGCGCCGTCGTACCCATTCGTGAAGCTGTTGTGGTCGACCCAGACGCGCGTCGAATATTGCACGTTGATCGCGTCGTCGTCCCAGTCCCGGAACGAGATGTTGCGGATGATCACGTTGCTGGCGTTGGACACGTTGAGCCCGCAGCCGTCGACAACCGCCCCGGAGTTGCCCAGGATGGTCTTGTTGGACCCGACCGAGATCATGCCGGAGCAGGAGATCGTGCCGGAGATCCGGACCACCCGCGCGGTCGTGCCGGAGACCGCGCTGGACAGCGCCGACGAGCTGGTCACGGTCGTCGCGGCGGCGCTGCCGCCCCCGGACGTGCCGCCACCCTGGGTCGCCCAGCCGACGAGGCCGGTCTGCGGCGTGCCGCCGCCACCACCGCCACCGCCGCCGCTGCCGACCCGGTTCAGCGACCACTGCTGGTTGAAGCCGCCGAGGTCGGCGTACTGCGCGATCCGGCCGCCGTCGGCGGTGGACCATTCCCAGACGTCCAGGGCCTTGCCGCTGTGCCGGTTGAGGAACTTCACGAAGCCGCTGTCGGTGTCGCGGACCGCGAAGTGCTGGCGGGTCGTGCCGTTGTCGGAGTTCGCGACGAGCTGCGTGCCGTCCGTCGCGTTGGGCAGCTCCAGGAACTTGCCGCTGTGCCGCGAGCGGAGCTTGTAGTAGCCGTTGCCGGCGTCGACGAACTGCCACTGCTGCGCGTTGTTGTCGTTGCGGGCCCACTGCACGATGGGCGCGCCGTCGGCCGTGTTGAAGTTGTAGAGGTCGACGGCCTTGCCGCTGTGCCGGGAGACCAGCACGTAATAGGCACCGGTGTCGATGGTCGCCGCATGCGCGGGTGCGGCCACCACCTGCGTGACCGCGACGGCCGCGAGCAGGCCGAGGGCGGCCGCCAGCAGCGCGCGTACGCGGCGCGCGGGAGCGGAGTGTCGCATTTCGAAAGAACCTCCATGTGCCGATGCGCCGGCGGGGCTGGTCGCCGGCGTGCCGAGATCGGATAGGAAAGCGCTTTCCTCGGGCAACGTAGGGCTTAACAACTATGTTCGTCAATGCTTTGACGTGTGCAGGAAGTTTGCAGTGCGTTCGGTCGAGGACACGTGCGGTGTCCGGGTGCGATGATGTCGCCGTCCGCCGGCGCCCGACTCGACCTTTCCGGAGAGCCTGAGCATGAGCGAAAAGCCCGACACGATCGTTCTCATCCATGGTTTCTGGGTCACCCCACGCAGCTGGGAAAACTGGAAGACGCACTACGAGGCCAAGGGCTTCACGGTCCTGACGCCCGGCTACCCGGGGTTCGAGGTCGAGGTCGAGGCGCTCAACGCCGACCCGTCCCCGATCGCCGCGCTGACCGCGCCGCAGGTGATCGCGCACCTGTCCGAGGTGGTCGGGGCGCTGCCCAGGCCGCCGATCCTGATCGGCCACTCGGCGGGCGGCGCGTTCACGCAGGTGCTGCTCGACCGCGGCTACGGCGCCAGCGCGGTGGCCCTCAACTCCGCACCGACCGAGGGCGTCCGGGTCACGCCGCTCTCGCAGCTCAAGTCCACGTTCCCGGTGCTGAAGAACCCGGCCAACCGGCACCGCGCGGTCGGCTTCGACTTCGAGCAGTGGAACTACGCCTTCACCAACACCTTCGCGCAGGACGAGGCAAGGGCGCTCTACGAGCGCTACGCGATCCCCGCCTCGGGCGGCATCCTCTGGAACAGCGTGCTGGCCAACCTGATGCCCGGCCCGCAGGACATCGCCGTCGACTACCACAACGAGAAGCGGGCGCCGCTGCTGTTCATCTCGGGCACCGAGGACCACATCATGCCCCCGAGCGTGCAGCGCTCCAACGCCGCGCACTACAAGGGCGAAACCATCACCGAGGTGAAGGTCTACGAGGGGTACGCGCACCTGCTGCCCGCCCAGGAGGGCTGGGAGGAGATCGCCGACTACGCCCTGGACTGGGCGCTCGAGCACGCCCGGTGACCGAGGTTCGCATCACGCACGTCGGCGGCCCGACCACCCTGGTCGAGGCCGCCGGCTGGCGGTTGCTCACCGACCCGACCTTCGACCCACCGGGCCGGCGGTACGGGTTCGGCCTGGGCACCTCGTCGCGCAAGCTGACCGGCCCGGCCGTCGACCTCGACGCGCTCGGGCCGATCGACGCGGTGCTGCTGACCCACGACCACCACGCCGACAACCTCGACGACGCGGGCCGCGAGCTGCTGTCCACCGTGGACGAGATCGTCACCACGGAGTCCGGCGCCCGGCGGCTGGGCGGCCGGGCGCGCGGGCTGCGGCCGTGGCAGGCGCTGACCCTGTCCCGGCCGGGGCGCCCCGCCGTCGAGGTGACCGCCACGCCGTGCCGGCACGGCCCGCCGCTGAGCCACCCCCTGGTCGGCGACGTGATCGGGTTCGCGCTGACCTGGCCGGGGCAGCGGCACGGCGCGCTCTGGTTCACCGGCGACACCGTCCTCTACGGCGGTGTCCGCGAGGTCGCCGCCCGGATCGACGTCGGCACCGCGGTGCTGCACCTCGGCGGGGTGCGGTTCCCGATCACCGGTCCGGTCCGCTACTCGATGACGGGCCGCGACGCGGTCGAGCTCTGCGAGCTGGTGCGGCCACAGATCGCGATCCCGGTCCACTACGAGGGCTGGAGCCACTTCGCGGATCCCCGGCCGGAGGTCGAACGCGCGTTCGCCTCCGCGCCGGCGCCGGTCCGTGCCGCCGTGCGCTGGCTGCCGATCGGCACATCGGTGGAGATCTCCGTCTGACCGTCCTATCGTCACCGGTATGCGAGTGGTCAGCCAGGAACGCGTCGTGCGTGGCGGCTGCGCGTTCTTCCTGCGGCACGCCACTGTGGACATGGCCGCGCTGGCCGAAACCCTTTCGGTCAGCCGCGCCACGCTCTACCGCGTGGTCCCCGGGCGGGATCCGCTGCTCGGCGACGTGCTGTGGCGGTTCGGTGGCCGGATGCTGGCCCGCGCCCGCGCACAGACGTCGAGCCCCGGCATCGAGGGCGTCCTGGAGACCACCCGGCGGTTCGCCGACGGCGTCCGGCAGGCCGAGGCGTTCGTCGCCTTCCTGCGCGCGGAGCCGGCGACCGCGGCCCGGGTGCTGTTCACCCCGGCCGGCGACGTGCACGCCCGGGTGGTGCGGGCACAGCGCGACATCCTGGCCGAGGCCGCCGACCCGACCTGGACGCCCGGCGACCTCGACGGCGCCGCGTTCCTCTACGTGCGGGTCATCGAGTCGGCTCTCTACGCGGAGCTGCTCCGCGGCCGCCCCGCCGACCCCGACACCGCCGAACGCGCCGCCCGCGCCGTGCTGGAGGCCTGCTGAGACGGCCGTCGCAGCTTCGCCGCGGTCCGTAGCCGCCCGCATCGACGGCTGCTTATGGTGCCGGCATGAGCCGTCCCTGGCGCCGTGCCGCGCTCGCCCTCGTCCTGCTCTGCGCGTCGCTGACCGCGGCGCCGGCGGCCGCCTCGACCTCGACCGGGCGGGAGCCGGTGGCCCGGCCCACGGTGCGCGGACCGATCCCCGGGACGGCGCCGGGCGACCCGCGCTCGCCCGACCTCGCCGACACGTACCCGTTCTTCTCGACGCCTTTCGACCTGGCCCGGCACGGCTACGTCGAGCAGGAGTTCTACCTCTCCGGCGTCGCCGACGGGTGGGACACCGCCGGGACCCGGGTGGCCACGGACGTGCCCTACCAGACCCGGCTGGTCGTGCGCCGGCCGGCGAGCGCCCGGCAGTTCAGCGGCACCGTGCTGGTCGAGTGGCAGAACGTCACCGCCGGCTACGACCTCGACGCCCTGTGGAACGCCGAGGCGACCACCCGCGCCGGGCACGCCTGGGTCGGCGTCTCCGCGCAGCGCGTCGGCGTCGACCAGCTCCGCGGCTGGAGCCCCACGCGGTACGGCGCGCTGGACGTCACGGGCGGCGGGCGGTTCGTCGGCGACGAGCTCTCGTACGACATCTTCGCCCAGGCCGGCACGGCACTCACGGACGGCCCGCTCGGCCGCCTGAAGCCCCGCACCGTGCTCGCGATCGGGGCCTCGCAGTCCGCGTCGCGGATGACCGTCTACTACGACAAGGTGCTGCCGCAGGTGCGGCCGGTCTACGACGGGTACAGCTTCATCGTGGGGTCGGCGCCGACCCGCGCCGGCGCCGAGCCGGTGTTCCAGGTGCTCTCCGAGACCGACGTGCGCACGCCGGTGCGGCCCGCCGACACCGACCGGTTCCGGCGCTGGGAGGTGGCCGGTGGTGCGCACAGCGGCTGGAACGGAAAGGTCTACCGGGCGCCGATCCAGGAACGCAACCTCGGCGCCGCGCCCGTCTACACCTGCGCGCAGCCGCCGTTCAGCCGGATCCCGGTGCAGCACGTGACCGCCGCCGCGTACGCGCACCTCGAGCGCTGGGTGGAGCGCGGCACGCCGCCGCCGACCGCGGCGCCGATCGCGTTCAACGCCGACGGCACCAAGGCCCGCGACGCGCTCGGCCTCGTCCGCGGCGGGATCCGGCTGTCGCAGATCGACGTGCCGCGGGCGCTCAACACGGGCGACAACGCCGGCGAGTCGTTCTGCTTCCTGTTCGGCACGCACCAGCCGTTCGACGAGGCCACACTGGACGGTCTCTACCGGACCCACCTGGGCTATGTCGCCCGCGTGGTGGCCACGGACCTGCGCAACATCCGGGCCGGCTACCTCCAGCCGGCGGACGCCGCGCAGAACCTGCGCGAGGCGGTGCGGGCTCAGTGGCGCCAGCGGGTCGCGGCCACCACGGCTTCGTCGTCGGCGCCGTCGAACAGCGCGATCTCGCCCCGGCGGACCGCGGCGACCGTGTCGACGACGGCCGGGCCCAGCGCCTCCGCCAGCACCTCGTCGGACTCGAAGGCGACCACGGCCGCGGTCAGCGTCTCCGGCAGGCGGTCGATGCCCCGGTCGGCGCGCTCGTCGGGCGCCAGCACCGACGGGTCGACAGGCACGGGGTCGGGCAGCCGCGCGCCCGCCGCGAGCCCCGCCCGGCCCGCCGCCAGCAGGCCGGCGAGCAGCAGGTAGGGGTTGGCGGCCGCGTCGACGCACTTGACCTCGAGGTTCGCGGTGGGGCCGGCGATCAGCCGCAGGGCCGCCTCGCGGTTCTCCAGACCCCAGCACGCGTACGCGCCGGCCCAGCGCGCCGGCACGAGCCGCAGGTAGGAGGCGACCGACGGGGCGCCGAGCGCGAGCAGAGCGGGCAGCCGGGCCAGGATGCCGGCCGCGAACGCCTCGCCGTCGCGGTCGAGCCCGTAGGGCCCGGTGCCGCCGGACATCCCGCTCGCGCCGGCGCGCAGCACGCTGAGGTGCACGTGCCGGCCGTTGCCCACCTGGCCGGCGACCACCACGGGCGCGAACGTCGGGCGCAGCCCGTGCGCGGCGCTGACCGCGCGCACGGTCTCCTGGACCAGCACCACGGTGTCGGCCGCGCCGACCGGGTCCTGCGGCGCCACCGAGACCTCGAACTGGCCCTGGGCGTACTCGGGATGGATCTGCTCCACCAGCACGCCCTGTGCGGTCAGCGCCGCGAGCACCGCACGCAGGTAGGGCGCCAGCTCCACCAGCCGGATCATCCCGTACGCGGGGCCGGTGGTGGCCGGGACGAACTCGTCACCGATGCCGGCGGACACGCACCACTCGACCTCGAAGCCGCAGCGGACCTCCAGCCCGGCCAGGCGGGCCATCTCGCGGCGCAGCAGGAAGCGGGCGTCCAGCGGGTGCGGCTCGCCGGCCTGGTCGAACCTGTCGGCGGGCGACCAGGCCCAGCCGGGCGAGGCGGCCAGCGGCACCAGCCGGTCGAGGTCGGGGTGCAGCCGCAGGTCGCCGACCGGGCCGCCGGCGTACGCGCCCAGCACCGAGCCGTCGTCGACCAGGAACGTGTCGAACACCGGCGACGCGCCGGCGCCCCAGGCGGCGGCGTGCGGGAGGCGGGCCAGCGGCACCGCCTTGACCCGGGTCACCCCGCTGGTGTCCACCCAGGTCAGCGCGACGCCGTCGATGCCCTCGGCGGCGAGCCGGTCGGCGGCGTCGCGGGCCCGCTCGGCCCGGCGGTCGCGGTCGGTGGCGTCCACCGACCTAGGTTAGGACGATGGAGCTGCTGGTGGACCATCATTGCCACGGCGTCGTGCGGCGGGATCTCGATCGGGCGACGTTCGAGTCATGGCTCACCGAGGCGGACGGCCCGGCGCCGGGCACCACGCTGTTCGACTCCGCGCTGGGGGAGGCCCTGCGGGAGCACTGCTTCCCGCTGCTGGGCGCGGCGACGCCGGCCGAGTATCTCGGGCGGCGGGCGGAGCTGGGGCACGCCGAGGTGGCCCGGCGGCTGCTGCGGGCCGCCGGGCTCGCGGCCGTGCTGGTCGACACCGGGTTCGCGCCGGAGCCGCTGACCGCGCCCGCCGAGCTGGGCGCGCTGGCCGGGGCGGCGTCCTACGAGGTGGTCCGCCTGGAGGCCGTGGCCGAAGGGTTGGCACCCGGTGTCACGGCGAGCGGGTTCGGCGCCGCCGTCCGCGACGCACTGGCCACGGCGGCCGCCCGACCCGCCACGGTGGCGTTCAAGTCGGTCGCCGCCTACCGGGTGGGGCTCGCGCTGCGTCCCGAGCGGCCGTCGGTCCGGGACGTCGCGGTGGCCGCCGGGCGGTGGCTGGCCGGCGGTGGTGGGCGGTTGGCCGACGAGACGCTGCACCGGTTCCTCGCGTTCGCGGCCGTGGACACCGGGCTCCCGGTGCAGTTCCACACCGGACTCGGCGACCGCGACGTCGACCTGCGCGCCTGCGACCCGCTGCTGCTGGCACCGTGGCTGCGGGCCGTCGAGCTGGCCGGGGTGCCGGTGCTGCTGCTGCACTGCTACCCCTACCAGCGCAACGCCGGTTATCTGGCCCAGGTCTTCCCGGCCGTACACCTGGATCTGGGGCTGGCCACCCACAACGTCGGCGCGCGGGCGGGCGCCGTGCTCGCCGAGGCGCTGGAGCTGTGCCCCTACGGCAAGTTCCTCTACTCCTCCGACGGGTTCGCCCTGCCGGAGCTGCACTTCCTGGGTGCGGCCCTGTTCCGCGCGGCGGCCGGCGCCGACCTGGCCCGCCGGACGACGGAGAACGCGCACCGCGTCTATCCCGCGGTGGGCGGAAGGGGCCCCGGCCGATAGGGTCCCTTCCGCCTCCTTACCGCGGTTCAGCAGCCTCGCGGCAGCGTGAACCGCCAGCGCTGTGCCTTCAGCACCGGGATCACCCGGTCGACGGCCGCGACGGTCTGACTCCGGTCGCCGCCCCCGTCGTGCGCCAGGACGACCGCGCCCGGCGTGAGCCGGTCCAGGAGGCGCTGGACCAGCACGTCCGTGCCGGGCGGTTCCCAGTCGGCGATGTCGTACCGCCAGCCCAGCGGCCGCATCCCGAGCGACGCCGCCACGTCCGCGCTCGCTCCCCAGGCACCGTACGGCGCGCGGAAGAAGGGAATCCGGGCGTGTGGCACCGCCCGCCGGATCGCGGCGCTGGTCGCGCGCAGGTCGGCCGCGATCTGTTCCGGCGTCAGGGCGGTCAGGTCGTCGTGGTGCATGCTGTGGTTGCACAGCGTGTGCCCCGCCCGGGCGATCGCCCGGACCACCTCGGGATGCGCGACCACGTGGTCGCCCCAGAGGCAGAACACGGCCTTGACGCGGTGCCGCCGCAGCACGTCGAGCAGGGCCGGCGTGTCGGGCGGGTTCGGCCCGTCGTCGAACGTGAGGCTGACGACGTTGCCGCGCCCGCTCGCGGTGTCGACGATGTCGGGGCTGACCCGGCCGTGCGCGCCGGCCGGCGCCGCGGCGCCGAGCAGGAGACCGACCGCCGCCACCATCGTGACCAGGCTCCGCATCAGCGGCGTGGCTTCTGCGGGACGCGCGGCAGCACGTACGGCGGTCCACTGTGGATCAGGTCCGCCTTCATCAGGTTGTACGCCCGCTTGGGCTGGTAGTTCTCGTCCATGATGGTGGCGAGGCCCTCGGGCGGGTCACTGAACCAGCCGGGCACCCACGAGTGCCGGTCGGTGAAACCCCAGACGGTGTACGAGAGGCAGTGGCGGTCGGCCAGGCACGCCTGCAGCAGCACGCTGTAGTTGGCCGCCGAGGCCTGCAGGCGCGGGTTGATCTCGTTGCTGTCGCCCGCCTGCACGCCGGCCGTCAGCTGGCTGCGCACGTCGACCTCGGTGAACGCGGTCGCGAGCCCCAGCCCGGCGAACTGCTTCAGCGCGGCCGTCACCTGGAGGGTGTCGTAGTTGCCGTACTGGGTGCCGAGGTGGCCCTGGCTGCCGATGCCGTCGATCGGCACGCCGTCGCGCAACAGTTGCTTGGCCATGTCGTAGACGAACTGCGTCTTGTCGTTGGCCGGGTCACCCGAGCCGAACGCCTCGATGTTGTAGTCGTTGTAGAACAGCAGCGCCTTGGGGTCGGCGGCGCGGGCCCAGCGGAACGCGTCGGCGACGTAGCCCGGGCCGAGGTGCTGGGCCCAGAAACCCTTGTAGTGCAACGTCGGCGGGTTGTCCCACGGGTCGCTGACGGCCTCGTTGACGACGTCCCACTGCCAGATCTTGCCCTTGTAGCGCTTGACCACGGTGGTGATGTGGTTCTTCAGGATGTCGCGGAGCTCGGCCTTGCTGATCGTGCCGTCGTTGGCGCCGGTGGTGAGCCAGGTCGGCAGCTGGTTGTGCCAGACCAGCACGTGGCCGCGGACCTTCTGGTTGTTGCGCTTCGCTGCGGCGATCAGCTCGTCGGCCGGCGCCCAGTTGTAGGTGCCGCGGGTCGGCTCGAGCTCGCCCCACTTCATCACGTTCTCGGCGGTGACCGAGTTGAACTCGCGGGAGACGATCTGCCGGTACTGCGGGTCGGCCGGGTCCGCCAGGGCGGCCATGTCGACCGCGGTGCCGATATACAGGTCGTGCCGCATGCCCAGCTGGCGCAGGCTCTGCTGGGACGGGTCGACCGGGTGGCTCGCCGTGGCGGGCACCGCGCCCGCCACCGCACCGGTCGCGAGCACGACCGCGCCGGCGGCAAGCCATCGTTTCAGCTGCATGTGCGCTCCTCTCGGGGTGATCGGCCACAGTGCCGATCGCGAGCGACGCCGATAGTTACGGATCGAGTTCCGTAACTTTGCCGAAACGTAACGGCCGAGATTGCCCCGCGTCAATCCAAAAGAGTTCCGGAAATCGGGCACAGCCTCAGCGCTTGCCGGTTTATCGCTCCCGGTAGGTGGCCTCGTCGAAGTCGGCGTGAATGCCGTCCGCGCCGAGGTCCTGCACCCAGAGGCCGAGGAACGCGCCCGTGAACCCCCACGCGGCGGGCTCCCCGTCGACGATCAGCGCGGCGTGCTCGTCGGAGAGGATCGTGGCGTCCAGCGCGATCGGCAGCTCCCGCCAGCCCGAGCCCAGGTCGTAGCCGAAGCGGACCACCGGGCCGTCGAACTCCGCGCGCAGCCCGACCCGGGTCGCGCCGCCGGTGTCGACGGTCAGCCCCGGGTGGGCCGTGCGCCGGCCGCGGTCGCTGCTCAGCAGCTCGAGCACGACGCGGCCGTCGTCGGACCGGGTCACGTAGAGGAAGTGCCAGTTGAGGGTGTTGTAGTAGGCCGTGACGCCGGCGAGCTGGCGGTGGTCGGCCGGGTCGAACTCGACCACGGTGGACAGCTCGCAGCCCGGCGCCCCGACCCGGTGTGCGACCAGGCTCGGCGCTTGCCGGCCGACCGGCGACTGCCCGCCGCGGACGCGCAGGTGCGACGGGCGGGTGGTCAGGTCGATCCACTCCGGACCGGCCGGTCGGCGCAGCGTCGCCCATCGCGACCCCAGCACCGGCTCGTCGAAGTGGTCGGTCGCCGGCTCGTCCGGCCAGGGGTGGTCGGGCAGGCCGGGCGCCGCGACCTCGTCGGCCGGGACGCCACCGGCGATCCGCGGCCAGCCGCCGTCGGGCCAGTCGACGCGCTGGATGGCGGTCTCCCGGCCGAGCACGCAGTTGCCCAGCGGGGTGGCGGGCCGGGCCGCCAGGTGGGCCAGGTACCAGCCGCCGTCCGGCGTGCGGACCAGGCTGCCGTGCCCGGCCTTCTGCAGGCGCAGGTCGGGCCGGCCGGCCGAGGTGAGCAGGGGACCGGCCGGGTCCGCCTCGTACGGCCCGAACAGCTCCCGTGCCCGCGCGACGGTGACCTGGTGCTCCCAGCTCGTCCCGCCCTCCGCGGTCACGAGCCAGTACCAGCCCTCGTGGCGGTAGAGGTGCGGGCCCTCGGTGAGCCCGGCGGCCGTGCCGGTGAAGATGATCCGTGGCGCGCCGACGAGCTCCCGTGCCGCCAGGTCGTACCGCTGGATCTCGATGCCGCCGAAGCGGTCGCGGCCGGGCCGCCAGTCGGTGCTCAGGTTGAGCAGCCAGGTGCTGCCGTCCTCGTCGTGGAACAGCGACGCGTCGAAGCCCCGGCCGTGCAGCGGTGTCGGGTCGTCCCACGGCCCGTCGACGCTCGGCGCGCTGGTGTGGAAGTTCCGCGGGTCCCAGTAGCCGCTGGCGAAGCTGGCCACGTCGCTGTAGATCAGGTGGAACCGACCGTCGTGATAGGTCAGGTCGGGTGCCCAGACGCCGTTGGAGTCGCCGGCGCCGCGCAGGTCGAGCAGCCGCCGGTCGGTGATGACGCCGCCGCGTGGCCGCCAGTGCACGAGGTCCCGGGAGTGGTGCAACCGGACGCCTGGATACCACTCGAACGTCGAGGTGGCCACGTAGTAGTCGTCGCCGACGCGCAGGATCGACGGGTCCGGATGGAAGCCGGGCAGGACCGGGTTCTGGATCGACCGGGCGGCGGTGGCGGTGGCTGCGGTCTCGATCGACATGGGCAGCTCCCCTTCGGGTCCGCGCTTCCGGCCATTTCCGGAAGCCGCTCGGCCTCGGGATCGGCGAGCGTTCCGAACAAGGTACCGATTCACATCGAGATTCGACAGTTCCTTGACCGGCCGTTGCGCACGTCGTAACGTCGCTGCATACCGGAAATCGACCTGAAAGTTTCGGCGGGTGTGCTGGACTGATCGACGGGCCTAGGCTCCACCCATGACGAAAGGGCGAACCGTGGCCTCGCAGGAGTCGGCCTCCGAGGACAAGAGGACAGTGACCATCGCGGCGATCGCACGCCTGGCGGGAGTGTCGGTGCCGACCGTGTCGCGGGTCCTCAACGGCCGCGCCGACGTCTCGCCGCACACCCGCAAACGGGTGGAGGACCTGCTCAGCCAGCACGGCTACCGGCGCCGCCCGCCGAGCATGCGGGCCAACTCCGGCCTGGTCGACCTGGTCTTCAACGACCTCGACAGCCCGTGGGCCGTCGAGATCATCCGTGGCGTCGAGGACGTCGCACACTCCTCCGGCGTCGGCACCGTCGTGTCGGCCATCCACCGCCGCACCTCGTCGGCCAAGCAGTGGCTCGACAACATCCGCACCCGGTCGACCGAGGGCGTCATCTTCGTGACGTCCACGTTGGAGCCGCCGCTGCAGAGCGAGCTGCGCCGGCTCAACATCCCGGTCGTGATCGTCGACCCGGCCGGCGTGCCACCGCAGGAGGCCCCGACGATCGGCGCGACCAACTGGGTCGGCAGCCTGCACGCCACCGAATACCTGATCGGTCTCGGCCACCGGCGGATCGGCTTCATCGGTGGCCCGCCACACCTGATGTGCAGCCGGGCCCGGCTCGACGGCTACCGGGCGGCGCTCGAGTCGGCCGGCATCGCGCTCGACGACGCGCTGGTGCGGCCGGGCAACTTCTACCACGAGGCGGGCTTCGCCGGGGGCACCGAGCTGCTCGCGCTCGACGCGCCGCCGACGGCGATCTTCGCCTCCAGCGACCAGATGGCGCTCGGCGTCTACGAGGCGGTGCGGCAGCGCCAGTTGCGGGTGCCCGACGACGTCAGCGTGGTGGGCTTCGACGACCTGCCCGAGGTGCGCTGGTGCTCGCCGCCGCTGACCACGGTGCGGCAGCCGCTGGCAGAGATGGGGCTGCTGGCCGCGCGTACCGTCCTGCGGTTGGCCCGTGGCGAGCAGATCGAGAGCCCGCGGGTCGAGCTCGCGACGGAGCTGATCGTCCGCGACAGCGCGGTGCCTCCGTCGAAACAATAGGCTCGGGGGATGGAGATCCTCGAGCGGGTCGTGACCGACCGCGGCGAGCTGGTCCTGCGCGGCGACGCGGGTCACTACGAGCTGATCAGCAACGGCGTGTTCCTGATGGACACCCGGTCCGGAGCGTCCGAGCGCGCCCTGGTGCGCGCCGCCGCGGGCGCGGTCGAGCCGGGGGCGCGCCTGCTCATCGCCGGCCTCGGCGTGGGCTTCTCGCTCGCGGAGGCGGTGCGTGACGACCGGTGGTCGCAGATCGTGGTGGTCGAGATCGAGCCGGCCGTCGTCGCCTGGCACGCCACCCACCTGGCGGCGTTCAGCGGGTCGGCGCTGCGGGACCCGCGGGTGCGGGTGGTGACGGCCGACCTGGGGGAGTGGCTGGTGTCCACCGACGAGCTGTTCGACGCCATCTGCGTCGACGTCGACAACGGTCCCGACTGGACGGTGTTCGACACCAACGCCGCCCTGTACGGCGACGCCGGCACGGCCCTGCTCCGCGCCCGCCTGGCGCCCGGCGGCGTGCTGGCGGTCTGGAGCGCGGCGGCGTCGCAGGCGTACGAGGCCCGCCTGGCGGCGACGATCGGGCCGGTGTCCACGGTGCTCACCGAGGTCGACCGCGGCGAGCCCGACGTCGTGTTCGTGGCCCACCTGCGCGCGTGACGATCAGCCCGCGCCAACTCAACAGGGCGACGCTCGCCCGGCAGTCGCTGCTGGAGCGGTCGCGGCTGCCGGTGCCCGAGGCCGTACGGCGGCTGCTGGCATTGCAGGCGCAGGAGCCGGCGTCGCCGTATCTCGCGCTCTGGAACCGGCTCGCGGACCTCGACGCCGCCGACGTGGACCGCGCGTTCGCGACCGGCACGGTCGTGCGGTCGACGCTGCTGCGGGTCACGCTGCACGCGGTGCACGGCGACGACTGGGCGGTGCTGCACGCGGCGATGACACCGCTGCTGCGGGCGTCGCGGCTGGCCGACTACCGCTGGCTGGAGAGCGACCTGACCAACGCGGAGGCGCTCTCGGCGCTGGCGGACGTCGCGGCGTTCACGGCGGACGGGCCGCGCTCGGGCGACGAGATCAAGGCGATGCTCGCGGGCCGGGTCGGCGACCCGGCCCAGATGTGGTGGGCGCTGCGCACGTTCGCGCCGCTGCGCCACGTGCCGACGGGCGGCCCGTGGTCGTTCCGCCACCCGGCGTCGTTCGAGGCGGCGTCCGGCGGGGCCTCGCACGAGCCCTCGGTCGCCACGCTGGTGCACCGCTACCTGTCCGCGTACGGCCCGGCCTCCACATCGGACATCATGCGCTTCACGATGCTCAACAGCGCCCGCGTGAAGGCGGCGGTGGCGGCCCTGGACCTGACGCGCGTCGACGGCCTGCTGGACGTGCCGGACGCACCACCGCTACCGCCGGACGACACGCCGGCCCCACCCCGCCTGCTGCCGATGTGGGACAACGTCCTGCTGGCGTACGCGGACCGCACGCGCCTGATCCCCGCGGCCTACCGCCCACTGGTCGTCCGCCGCAACGGCGACGTGCTCCCGACGCTGCTGGTCGACGGCTACGTGGCAGGCGTCTGGCGCCCGACCGACGACGGCATCGAGGCCAGCGCCTTCCACCGGCTGGACGACGGGACGTGGGCCGCGCTCGCCGCCGAGGCGGCGGCCCTCACGGCCTTCCTGGCGGACCGCGACCCGGCCGTCTACAGCCGCTTCCGCCACTGGTGGACCAAGGGCATCCCGGCGGCCGAGGTCCGCGTCCTACCGGCGGGCTGACTGCCCGCTCAACGCCGCGAGCAGCGCCTCCGGGGCGACGGTGGGCGGGCGGTCGCTGACCTGGCCGTCGCCGAGCTCGATGACGCGCCACGCACCGTCCGCGCGCAGGGCCAGGCATCGTGCCCGACCCGCGAGGCGTGACGCAGCCCTATAACGGCCGGCAGACGCGTTCGACCAGGTCCTGCCAGCCGCGGGCCAGGGACTGCTCGGCGGCGCCCACGTCGGCGGCCGAGACCCAGAGCAGGAGCGGGCCGTCCAGGGCCGCCGTCAGCTGGACCGACAGCATGTCGAGGTCGACCGGGCCCATGGGGATCAGGCCCAGCAGCATCCGGATGTGCGACCGGGACATCGGCGACTCGGCCCCGGCCGGGATCGGCTGCCGGGCGTCGAGGGCCGCCCGGGCCAGCTCGTGGTGCTCGACGAGGAAGCGCACCCGAGCCCGGCCGTACGCGACCAGCCGGTCCAGCGGTGGTGCGCCCGGGCCCAGCGGTGGCGGGCCCGCGAGCACCCGCTGCTGGAACTCGTGCTCGCCGTCGTCGAGCAGTGCCTGGAAGATGCCGGCGCGCGTGCCGAAGCGGCGGAAGACGGTGCCCTTGCCGAGGCCCGACCGCTCCGCGAGCGAGTCCATGGTCAGCCGCTCGGGGTCCTCGGCCAGCATCTCGCGCGCGGTCGTGAGCAGATGCCGCCGGTTTCGCGCGGCATCGGCGCGTTCGACCGGTCGGGCTCGACGCCGCCGTCAACGAGAGCGGGTCCTACGACTCCGCCCGCCGCCGGATGGCCGCGCTCGACTTCCGGACCCAGGCGCAGGAGATGAAGATCGTCTCCGGCCAGACCGACTACGCGCTGGGCAGCGTGCACGCCGTCACCCAGGACGGCGCGCTCGTCATCGCGTCGGCGTCCGGCAGCCAGATGGCCAGCTACGCATGGGGCGCGGCCAACGTCGTCTTCGTCGTCGGCGCGCACAAGATCGTGCCGGACCTGGCCGTCGCGCACGAGCGGATCCGCCGGCACAGCCTGCCGCTCGAGGACGTCCGGGCCCGGGCCGCGTACGGCATCCACAGCAGCGTCGGCAAGGTCCTGGAGATCCACCAGGAGCAGCCCAGTCGGATCCACGTCATCCTGATCCGCCAGGTCGTCGGTTTCTGACCTTGTCCTACGCCGTCACCGGTGACTCGACCTCGAACGTCAACTGGCCGTCGCGCTCGTCCACCCGTACCTTCTGGCCCGGCGAGACGCGGCCGTCCAGCAGCATCTCCGACAGGCGGTTGTCGACCTCGCGCTGGATCGTCCGGCGCATCGGGCGCGCCCCGTACGCCGGCTCGTAGCCCCGATCGACCAGCCACCGGATCGCCGCCGGCGTGAACTCCGTCGCGATGTCCTGTGCGTGCAGCCGCCGCCGCGTCTGCTCCAGCATCAGGTCGGTGATCCGCACGAGCTGCTCGGGCTCCAGTCGCCGGAAGATGACGACCTCGTCGATCCGGTTGATGAACTCCGGCCGCAGCTCCTCGCGCAGCCGGCGGGTGATCCGGTCCCGCAGGTCGCGGTCGGCGTCGCCGCTGCCCGCGGTCGCGAAACCGACCGACGGCTGCTCCGCGGTGATCAGCTCGGAGCCCAGGTTGCTCGTCATGATCAGCACGGTGTTCTTGAAGCTGACGGTACGGCCCTGGCTGTCGGTCAGGCGCCCGTCGTCGAGCACCTGCAGCAGCAGGTTGAACACGTCCGGATGCGCCTTCTCGATCTCGTCCAACAGGATCACCGAGTACGGCGCGCGGCGCACCGCCTCCGTGAGCTGGCCGGCCTCCTCGTACCCGACGTAGCCGGGAGGGGCCCCGACCAGCCGGCTGACCGTGTGCCGCTCCTGGAACTCGCTCATGTCCAGCCGGATCATCCGGTCCTGGTTGCCGAACAGCGTCTCCGCCAGCGCCCGGGCCAGCTCGGTCTTGCCGACGCCGGTCGGGCCGAGGAACAGGAAGCTGCCGATCGGCCGGTTCGGGTCGCCGAGCCCGGTGCGGGACCGCCGGATCGCCTGCGCGACCACGCGTACCGCCTCGTCCTGGCCCACGAGCCGTTCGTGCAGGCGCTGCTCCAGATTGGTCAGTCGCTCCTTCTCCTCTTCGGACAGTTGCCGGGCCGGGATGCCGGTCGCCCGCGAGACGACCTCGGCGATGTCCTCGGCGGTCACCTCCTGCACGTCACCGTGCCCGTCTGCGTTGCGGTCGTCCAACTGCTTGCGCAGCTCGGAGGCCTGGTCGCGGAGCTCGCTTGCCCGCTCGTACAGCTCCGCCGCGACGGCCTGGTCCTTGTCCCGGCAGATCTGGTCGATCCGCTGCTCGATCTCGCGCTCGTCCTTGGCGACGGACCGGCTGCGCAGCTGCACCCGGGCGCCCGCCTGGTCGATCAGGTCGATCGCCTTGTCGGGCAGGAAGCGGTCGGTCAGGTAGCGGTCCGACAGCTCCGCCGCACCGATCAGCGACTCGTCGGTGTAGCGCACGCCGTGGTGCGCCTCGTAGCGGTCGCGCAGTCCACGCAGGATCTCGACGGTGTCCTCGACGCTCGGCTCCGGCACCAGGATCGGCTGGAACCGCCGTTCCAGCGCGGCGTCCTTCTCGATGTACCGACGATATTCGTCCAATGTGGTCGCACCCACCGCGTGCAGCTCGCCGCGGGACAGCGCCGGCTTGAGGATGTTGGCCGCGTCGGTCGCGCCCTCGCCGGCTCCGGCGCCCACCACGGTGTGGATCTCGTCGATGAACACGACCAGGTCGTCGGCGTGCGTACGCGCCTCGTCCAGCAGGTTCTTGAGCCGTTCCTCGAAGTCGCCCCGGTAACGGGTGCCGGCGACCAGGCCCGTCACGTCGATCTGCACGAGCCGCTTACCGGCCAGCGTGCGCGGCACCTCACCGTCGACGATCCGCTGCGCCAGCCCTTCGACGATGGCCGTCTTGCCGACGCCGGCCTCGCCGATCAGCACCGGGTTGTTCTTGGTGCGCCGGGCCAGGATCTCCACGCACTGCTCGATCTCATTCGCCCGGCCGACCACGGGGTCGATCCGGCCCTCGCGGGCCATCGCGGTCAGGTCACGCCCGTACTGGTCGAGGGTCGGTGTGCCCGTCTCCGGTTGCGGCGGCGCTGTCCGCGGTGCGGTGGCGCCGCCGGGCCGGGCCGCCGCCTGCAGCGACTCGGGGTTGATGCCGTGCATGGCCAGCAGCCGCCCGGCCTCGGTCTCCTGGTTGAGGGTCAGGGCGAGCAGGATGTGCTCGGGACCGAGGTACGAGGAGCCCAGCCGCCGGGAGATCTGGTGTGCTTGCAACAGCGCGCGCTTGGCGGCCGGGGTCAGCGCCGGCGGGCCCTGCACCGCCCCGCCGCGCCGGTCGCGTTGCTCGATCTCGCCGGCCAGCGTGGCGGGATCGGCGCCGGCCCGGGACAGCAACTCGTTGAGCGGCGGCCGCTGGGTCATCGCCCAGAGCAGGTGCTCGGTGTCGAGATCGGTACTGCCGAGCTCGGTCGCCTCACTGGCGGCGGCCTGGAGCAGGTCACGGGCGTCCTGGCTCATCACCTTGCCCAGGTCGAGCCGCGCCCGAGGCTGGCCGGGGGAAAGAAACTGGGCCATGAACTCGTCGAACGGGTCGCCGCCGAATGGCCCATTTCCCCAGTAACCGGTTGACATATCCCCACTCCTCCGGACGAAACGGCACTTCGCGGCGCCTACCCGTTCACCGGGCGGGCAAACCGTCGCGCGCGTCACCCGGGACCGGCGGTACGGCTGAGCCGAAAGCGCGTTCTCTTTGGTGGTGTAGGCCCGGGCGCAGCGGGCAACCCGGTTCATGGCCCCGAAAGAGATGGAAGGCGACAACCGGCGCCGTCGCCAACTGGCCCGCGAGGCCCGCCGCGCCGACCGCTCACCCAGCGCGGAGGGTGTGACGCTGGGTTCCTCGAAGCAACAGGAGCACCAGGAGCAGAAACGCCGGTCGGGGCCGCCCGCCGCGGGCCACAACAAGCCGCCGGTGGGCGGGGAGCAGATCTCCGCACCGGGTACGCCGTCGCCGACGTGGCCCCGGCGCACGCCTGCTGATCGCTCGACGGATGCGGGGGCTGGTCCCCGGTTGCGCTACCGGGAGATGGTCACGGAGATCGCGACGCTGACGGGTTCGGAGTTCGCCGAGGCACGGACGCTGACCCAGGCGGTGGTGGGCGTGACGGCCCGCTCCCTGGACGACCCGGACGGCAAGCGCCTCCTGGCGAGCCTGCCCGCGGACCTGGAGGTGCCACGGGCGATGGCGGGGCCGCCGGAGCGAGACCTGACCATGTTCCTGCGCGAGGTGGGGCGCCTGGTGGAGCAACGCCCGGAGCAGATAAGGGTGAAGGTGCAGGCGGTCTTCGCGGTCCTCGGCGACGCGGGCCTGGACCTGCCGCTGCCGCCGCCGCTGGCGTCGCTCGCGGACCCGCTGCCACCGGAGGAGCGGACGACCCCGGGCCGGCCCTTGCCCTTGAGCGACGCGGACGTGGTGGCGGCGCTGCGGGATCTGCCGGAGTGGTCGGGTGACGCGCACGCGATCAGCCGGACGATCGAGTTGCCGCCGGACAACCTCGACCGGGTGCTGCCCCGGATCGAACGGCTGAGGGCGGAAACGGGCCGCTCACCCCACATCGCCCGCCCGTCAGCGGGCACGGCGACACTGACGGCCTGGACGTCGTCGACGGGCACGGTAACGGAGTCCGATGTAGACCTGGCCCACCGCGTCGACACGGCCATCGACGAAGCCGCCGGCGGCATGGCGGGCTAGCCCGCGACCTCGCCGGCTATTCGAGACGACGGAGCGGCGACGACGGCAGCCGTCCCCAGCGCCAGGCAGGTGATGGAATCCGACACTTGCCGGGCTTACTGTCAATATGACAGTAAGCCTACGATGCATTCATGCCTGACGATCGCTGGGTTCCGCCGACCGTTCTCCTCGCGGTGGATCTCGTCATCCTCACGCTGCGCCAATCCCGGCTGCAGGTACTGCTGATCCAACGCGGCATCGAGCCCTACCGGGGTGCCTTGGCCTTGCCCGGCGGTTTTCTCAGCCATGACAAGGAGGACCTCTCGGCCGCCGCCCATCGAGAGTTGTCCGAAGAGGCCGGCTTGGGGCCGGACGAGTTGCACCTCGAACAACTCGGCTTTTACGGCGCACCGGAGCGCGACCCCAGGGGGCGGGTCGTCTCCGCGGCCTACCTGGCCGTCGCCCCACGTCTACCGGAACCGGTTCCCGGCACAGACGCGTCCCGGGCTTGTTGGATGCCGGTGACGCAGGCGTTGGCCGGTGAGTCGAATCTTGCCTTCGACCATGCCGAGATCTTGACCGATGGCATCCACCGGGCACGGGAAAAATTGGAGCGGTCGGCGCTCGCGACGGCCTTCTGCGGGCCCACGTTCACGATCTCTGAGCTTCAGGACGTCTACGAAGCGGTGTGGGGGGTGACGCTCGACGCACGGAATTTCTATCGGAAAGTGCAGAGTGTGGATGGCTTCATCGTCGCCGCCGGTCCTACTC
The DNA here is from genome assembly GCF_016862555.1 of Asanoa siamensis. Taxonomy (GTDB): domain Bacteria; phylum Actinomycetota; class Actinomycetes; order Mycobacteriales; family Micromonosporaceae; genus Asanoa; species Asanoa siamensis. Next base: position 157,331 of record NZ_BONE01000006.1, read on the forward strand.
GTAAGAACGTCGGCGGGCGGCCCGCTCGGCTGTTTCGACCAGGCCCCCGCACGATCCTGCATCCTCCGATGTCCCGACCTCAGGGGCCGACCAGCCAGGAGGCAACGTGAGCCCGAGCAGTCGTCTCGTCGTGTTTCTTACGGCGCTGAACCTCGAGTACGAAGCGGTCCGCAGCCAACTGTCCGACCTGCGAGTGCGGCGACACCCGGCCGGCACGCGTTTCGAGCTTGGCAGGATCGACCAAACTGACTGCCGGGTCGCGCTCGGACTGGTTGGCAAAGGCAACCATCCTGCGGCTGTGCTGGCGGAACGGGCGATCGCCGAGTTCTCGCCGGTCGCCGTGCTGTTCGTCGGTGTGGCTGGTGGTCTCTGGCCCGACATCCAGCTCGGTGATGTCGTCGTCGCCAGCAAGATCTACGCCTATCACGGCGGCACCAGCGAGGACGACGGTTTGAAGGCCCGTCCGAAAGCCTGGGAGATACCGCACGAGGCCGACCAGATAGCCCACCACGTCGCCCGGTCCACCACGTGGCATGGTGCTCTTCGGACAGGCTTGGCGCCTGCTGTCCACTTCGGGCCGATCGCCGCAGGAGAGATTGTGCAGGACTCGGCGATCTCCGAGCAGGCCCGTTGGATACGCAAGCACTATAACGACGCGGTAGCGATCGAGATGGAAGCAGCAGGTGTGGCCCAAGCGGGACACCTCAACCGTGCCCTGCCCGTCGTGGTGATACGTGGCATCAGCGACCACGCGGACGGCAGCAAGCTAGCCAGCGACGGACAGCGCTGGCAGCCGAAGGCCGCACGGAACGCCGCAACATTCGCGATCGCATTGGCGCGAGAACTGACCAACGACGGTCCGGCCGGCCAACCGGGCGTTCCGGACGGTGACAGAAGCCCAGCGATGCCCGTGGGCACCCGGAATCTTGCTACGGGGAACGCGTCGGTCGGCGTACAGGCGGGCCAGATCTACGGCAACGTCACGATCGGCGCCGACGCCGAGCAACCGGTGGACCTGATGGCGAGCATCGCCGACCTGCGGACCCGTCTTCGGCTGGCCCATCGCGACGGTCGGCTGGACGAAGCGACCTATGCTGCTGCTGAGTCGGAACTGGATGCCGCAACACGGTGCGTCTCCGCGAACGCCCCTAGGACGGGTGGCCTCCTGGTCGCACTGAAGCGGTTGCGGGGCCTGACGTCCGACGTAGCCGACTTGGCGGGGCGGGTCGCGTCGACTATGGCGGTCGTTCGGCGAATGTCATGACGATTCCGGGTGCGACCAACCTCGCCCAAGGGGATGCCCACGTCGACGTGCAAGCAGGAGTGGTCCACGGTGATATCAACTTCTACCGGCTTCCGCCGAACGCAAGTCCACAGGAGCAGTTCGGCTTCGCGCTGAGATACCTCGACGCACGGGTTCGCGATGAGGCGCGCACGCTCATCGAAGAGGCGATCGCAGGCGGTTATGTGACCACCCAGGTCCACTTCTATCGACTCATCGCTCTCTTGAGTGGGCGCACGCTGCGTCAACTCGCCCCGGAGGAACTCGATCGGCTCGCTGCCATCTGCGCGGGTCTGCCCTACCTTGACAGCCGTGACGAATGGGCCGCGGGGCTGAAGGTGGTTCTTCGCCTCCTCGGATCGGTCCGTAACGCCGACGCGGAACTGGTGGTCAAGGAGATCGACGCCCTGAACCAACGCCAACGCGACGGGATCTACGGGCATCTGGAGGCGCTGCTCGAAGGTGCGATGCAGGACGAGATGTGGCGAAGGTCCGTCGCACTCGCGATGTCGCAGCGCACGGAAGGGGACCGCTTTGGCCGAGTTTGGAAATTCTTCCACCCCGCACCAGCCAAGCCTCGAACCCTTCCGGTGCAGCCCGCCACCGTGCCTCTGTGGGAGTGGCTGCGCGTTGGCGTCGGCGCCGCCGTCTTCAGCCTCGCATCGGTGCAGTTGATCGTGTTGGCCGCAGTCGGCGGCTCGCTTGATCCGTTCCTCGGCGGATTCCTCGGTCTGGTCGGGCTGGCCGCCTTCTGTGTAGGCGGCGCGGACCGGTACTACCGCGGCACGCGCCTTCGCGCGAAGGAACGCCAGATTCGCCTTCCCCAGCAGCGGCGACGAGAAGCACCATCGGGAGGTTTCGCCCGGAAGGTGGACCGGCTGTTCGACCGATACTTCGGCCAATACGTCCCTCAAGGAACCGACAGGGTCTACTGGCTCGCGCAGACGGCGGGGATCCGGCGACGTCTCCGCGATGAGGTCGTCGACCTCTACCGGGAGCAACGGGTCGAGGCTGCACGGGTCGCATGGCTCGTCCGGCACATGGTGAGCGATGTCCGTGCGAAGTGGGAACAGGACACCTTGACGGCGTACCGCCGGAAATTGCGCCCTCCGGCCAGGACCAAGGCCCTGCACATCGGCGGTCTGGCTTTCGTCGCCGCGGGGAGCCTTTGGGCGGTTCCCGCCATTGTGATCGACGCACCGTTGTCCGGCGCCGGATGGTTCATGCTCGCGGTGGCGTCCGCGGTCGCGGCGGTGCGCTCGTCGTTCCGGATCATCGCGGAACGACGCAGAGTCGTCGACGACGAAGCTGAACGAGCCGAGATGGAGACAGCCCGCTGGGCGGCATACCGCCGCTGGTGCCACAAGTTGTCCGACAAGCCCACGGACACCGAGATGGCCGGCTGGCTCGAAGGCGACCGCAAGGTTCTGGTCGACCAGGCCATGCGGCAGTACAGGGTCCGCCCCAGCCATGTGATCGCACACGCGTTCATCGAGGCGCCTGGGCCTTCCTGCAAGAAGGCGCGCTACCCGCGGGGTCCTTGGCGGTACTCCACGTATCGCCTCCTCTTGTTCCTCTTGACCGACGACGGCGTCCGGCAGTCCAACATCGACCTCAATTTCGAGATGGGCGCGGCGCGCACCACGCAGCGGCTCAACTACCGTTTCGACGCCGTCGCCGCGGTCCGCATCGACGGCATCTCGACCCAACAGCAGACGTTCGAGTTGACGCTGGTCAACGGAGATCCCATCTCCATCCGGGTGAGCGACCCTGACGATGAATCACTCCAACGCGACGAGGATCCAACGAAGATCGCTGAGTTGTCGCTCGACGCCGCTGGGCTCAGTCACACGCTGCACGTTCTCGAAGGTGTCGCCGCCGAGGGCAAGGAATGGGTGAAGCACCGACGCCATCGTGCCGACGAAAAGCTCACCCACCTTGCGGACTCCATACATCGGCTTTCTGGCTGATCGCCAGGGTCTTACTGCCTGCCCTGCACTCCGCGCCGCCGAAACGTCCAGAGCGTCAGGACGAGGACGAGGAGAATGGTGGCGGATACGCCCGCGGTCACGAGGCTGCGCCGGTCTCGCTCGGGTGACGGCTGCGCGACCTCCGCGGCTCGGACCGGGGTCTTGCGCGCCGCGGGTGTCGGGGTCGGGGTCGGGGCGGCCTCGCCGGGCGCGACCAGGCGGCCGACCGCGGCGCCGGACGGCTGGGCGAACCCCCAGTCCAGCAGGGCCGCGCCCTGTTGCCAGCCGCGCAGCGGGCGGGACTCCGCGCCCAGCAGCGTCACCACGAGGCGGCGCCCGCCACGATCGGCCGCGCCGACGTACGTGTGCCGGGCCAGTGACGTGAAGCCCGTCTTGCCGCCGATCGCGCCGTCGTACGCGAAGATGAGCTGGTTCTCGTTCTGGATCTGGAAACCCCGCGGATCCGGTGGCTTGGCCCGCGGCTGGCGCGGCACCTGCACCCGTTCGACGAGCGTGTAGCGGCGGAAGGCGGGCAGGGCGAAGCAGGCCCGGGCGATCAGGGCCAGGTCGTACGCGCTGGTGAACTGGCCCTTTCCGTCGAGGCCCGACGGCGTCACGGCCGTGGTCTGGTAGGCGCCCAGGCGGCGCGCCTCCGCGTTCATCGCGCGCACGCCGCCGGCCGCGCCCTCGGCCCCGCCGCCGAGCCGCGCGAGGACGTTGGCCGCGTCGTTGCCCGACTGCAGCAGGAGGCCGAGCCAGAGCAGCTCGACCGAGTAGACACCGTCGAGCAGGAGCCCGACCGCCGAGCTGCCGCGCTCGAAGTTCAGGTCCTCCCTGGTCACCCGGACCTGGGTCGCCGGGTCCAGCCGCGGGATGAGCGTGGCGGAGAGCAGCAGCTTCTGGACGCTGGCGGGGGTGCCGTACTCGTGGGCTCCGCAGGCGCCGAGCACCTCGCCGGTATCCAGGTCGGCGACCAGCCACGACGACGCGGTGATGGCCGGTGGCCGCTTGGCGCCGGCCGGGAGCACCAGGCCGGGCGTCGCCAAAGCGGCGCCGCCGACGGTCTTGAGCTCGGGGACGTCGGGCGGTGGCGCGGGCTTCGGCGGGCGGCTGGGTTGCGGCGTGACGCGCACGGTCGGGCACGGCACGGCCGCCGCGGCGGCGGCGGAGACGGGCCACACCGCGGCGACCACGGTGACGGAGGCCGCGGTCAGCGCGTGCACCCAACGCCGACCACCCATCGACAAGAGGCTACTCGATGCCGCCTCCTTTCGTCGGGCAGCCGACAGCGGCCCGGGGTTGGCTACCGCGCGGTACTGCCGGAGGCTGGCGCGGTGGACGCCACCCTCCCGGCGCGCCGCAACCTCGACCGGGTCACCGCGCGGGTCAGCGGCGGGCTGCGGCTGACCAGCGCCGTCTGGTGCGGTCTCGGCTCCGTCCTCGCGTTCGGGCCGCCGGCGCGACGGGACGCCGTCGGCGTCGCGGTGACGCTGTTCCTGCTCTGGTCCGCCGGCTACTGCGTCGTCGCGTGGCGCGGTGCGCTCGGGCGGGCCTGGCTCCTCGGCGACGCCGCCGTCGTGGCGGCTCTCTGCCTCGCCCAGCCGTGGCTCGTGGCGGCGGACCGCCTGCCGGAAGGGGTGGGCTGGGTGACCCCGGTGACCACCGTGACGATCGTCGCCCTGCAGCTCTGCGCCCCCGCCGCCGTCGCCGTCCCGGTCGCCGCGGCGCTCGCCGTGGCGCACCTGGCCGGTGCGGCACAGCTCGTCGGCTGGGCGCCGCTGCCGGGGCTGGCGTTCACGCTGGTACTCCAGATCGTCCTGACCGCGTTGATGACGACGCTCCTGCGGCGGGCGGCGTCGAGCGCCGACAAGGCGATGGCCCGGGCGTCCCACGGCACCGCGAAAGCGGAGGCGGCCCGGCGGCTGCTCCGCGACGGACGCGAGTTCCACCGGACGATCCACGACACCGCGCTCGCCACCTTGACCATGGTCGGCAGCGGGTCGGTCGGCGGCGACACCACGGTGCTGCGGGGCCAGTGCGTCAAGGACCTGGCCGAGGTACGCAAGCTGGGCGGCGCCGGGATGGTCGGCCGGGCACCGGTCGACGTCGTCGCGGCCCTGCGCGGCGCCGCCGACGACCTGGCCGCCTCCCGGTTCGCCGTCGAGCTGAGCGCGCCGGGCACCCTGGTCGTGCCGGGCGACGTCGCCGACGCGCTGGTCCGCTCCACCCGCCAGGCGCTGGTCAACGCGCGGCAGCACGCCCGCACCGACCGGGCCGTCGTCACCGTGGCGGCCGGTGACGCCGTCTCGGTGCGCATCGTCGACCGCGGCGCGGGCTTCGACACCCGGCACAGCCCCGGCGACCGGTTGGGCGTCCGGTACTCCATCCACGACCGGATGTCCGACGCCGGCGGTCGGGCGACGATCCGCAGCGTCGCCGGCGCCGGCACCGAGGTGGAGCTGCGATGGCCCGCCTGACCGGTCGGTTCGCCCGCCGCGTCGTGGAACGCCACCGCCAGGCGCTCGAGGTCGGCGTCTTCGTCCTCGCGGCCGGCTGGCACCTCGGCAACGACCTGCCGATGCTGCTGGCCAACCGGCACCTCTACACGTCGTTCACCACGGCCGCGGTCGCGTGGGTGGCGCTGACGGCCGTCATCTGCCACGTCGGCCGCCGCCTGTTGGTCTCCCCGGAGCCGCCGCGCGGGGCGCTGCCGCTGGCCGCGCTCGTGCTGGCCCTGGGCACCGCGGTCGTCCTCGTCTGCCCGCCCGGCCAGCTCGTCTCGATGGCCAACTGGGCGTTCGGGACGGTCGGCTGGACGACGCTGCTGGTGCTGGTACGCGAGCCGCGGCACACGGTCGCGGTCATCGCGCTCGGCCCGGTCGCCACGCTCGGCGCGCTGCTCTGGCACCAGGCGTACGACCAGCTACCGGCCTTCGTCATCGCCGGCTACGGGATCTGCGCGCTGCAGGTCGCCGTCGCCGTCGGGGCACACCTCGTCCGGGTCAACGCGGAGATCGCCGTCGAGCAGGCCCGGATCGCCGTCGAGCGCGAGATCGAGAAGCTGTACGCCGAGGACGCGCTCACGGACCGCGTCCGGCGCTACCTGGCCGTGCGACCGACCACCGAGGCGCTGCTCGTCGGGCTGGCCGACGGGACGCTCTCGCCGGACCACCCCGAGGTGCGGGCGAGGTGCGCGCTGGAGGCCGCGACGCTGCGCCGGCTCTGCCTCGAGGGCAACGAGGTGCTCCACCCTCTGCTGCGCGACCTGCACGACTGCGCCGACCGCGCGCGCGACCGCGGCGTCCGCGTCGACCTGCACACCGCCGGCGAGGTCGGCGACGTCCCCGACGACGTGCGGGCCGGGCTCGTCGAGATCACCCGGCTGTGCTGCACGCGGGCCCGGGCCGGCGTGCGGCTGACCGTGCTCGCGACGGCGACGGATCTCGTCCTCGGCGGTGTCGCGGACGGCCCGCTGCCCGGGGACGGTTCCCCGCTTCCACCGGACGTGACGACGCGCTACGGCGACACGGCGGACGGCTACTGGTGGGAGGCGCGATGGCACAACCGATCCGCGTACTCGTGACAGCCCAGGCCCCGTGATCCCGAAAGGATGGACAATGGCCGTTCCCGGGACGCGCGGTTAGGGTGGCGCTATGCGCCGCGCCGGAGTGGTTCGCGTGGGTCGCGGGTCGCGATGAGCGTGCCCGACGAGGTCGCGGGCGTGCCGCCGCCCCGCCGGCGACGGCGGGGCTGGCTGATCGCCGCGGGTGTCGTCGTGCTCCTGGTCGTCACCGCGGTCGTCGCGTTCCGGGCCGGACGCGGTGGCGGGGAAAACCCCACCGCGCAGCCCAGCCCCTCGCCGACCGCCGAACCTCCGCTGACCACCGCCGAGGTCTACCAGGTGCTCGCACCCTCCGTCGTCAGCATCGAGGGCGCCGGCAACGGCACCGGTGTCGTGGCCAACGCCGACGGCCTGATCGTCACCGCCTTCCACGTCGTGGACGGCGCCCGGCGGATCACCGTCACCTTCCCGGACGGCACGGAGATCCCCGCCACCCTCGCCGGCGAGGACAAGGAGAACGACATCGCGCTGCTGATGCCGCAGCGGCCCCCGACCATCCTCGTGCCCGCCGTGCTCGGCAGCGCCGCCCGGCTGAGCATCGGTGACGACGTCGTCGCCATCGGCAACCAGCTCGGGCTCGTGCACAGCACCACCGCCGGCGTGGTGTCCGGCCTGGAGAGGCAGGCCAACGGCACCGACGGCACCCGGCTGCGCGGCCTCATCCAGTTCGACGCCGCCGTCAACCCCGGCAGCTCCGGCGGGCCGCTCGTCAACACCCGCGGCGAGCTCGTCGGCATCGTCGTGGCCCTGCTCAACCCCACCCCGGCCGGCACCTTCGTCGGTGTCGGCTTCGCGGTGCCGATCGGCGCCGCGCTCGGCGGTGGGGCCGACGGCCCCGGCCCGCCAGGTCCCTTGCAATAGGAGCGTCGCCCATGGACACCGAGCCCATCCTGTACGAGGTCAAGAAGACCATCGTCGGCCAGGACGCGCTCCTCGAACGGCTGCTGGTGGCCCTGCTCGCCCGCGGGCACATCCTCGTCGAGGGCGTCCCCGGTCTCGCCAAGACCCTGGCCGTCAAGGCGCTCGCCGGCGCGATCGGTGGCCAGTTCCACCGCGTGCAGTTCACGCCCGACCTCGTACCCGCGGACATCGTCGGCACCCGCGTCTACCACCAGCACAGCGGCGAGTTCCAGGTCTCGCTCGGCCCGGTGTTCACCAACCTCCTGCTCGCCGACGAGATCAACCGCGCCCCGGCCAAGGTGCAGAGCGCGCTGCTCGAGGTCATGCAGGAGCAGCAGGTCACGATCGGCCGCGAGACCCATCAGGTGCCGAAGCCCTTCCTGGTCATGGCGACGCAGAACCCGATCGAGTCCGAGGGCACCTATCCGCTGCCCGAGGCCCAGGTCGACCGGTTCATGATGAAGGTGCTGGTCGGCTACCCGAGCCCGACCGAGGAGTTCGTGATCGTCGAGCGCGCGATCGTCACCGCGGCCGCCGGGCAGGCCGTGGCCGATCCGGAGCGGCTGGTCGCGATGCAGGAACAGGTCGACCGGGTGTACGTGGACCCGGCGCTGATCGAGTACGCCGTGCGCCTGGCCAACACCACGCGCGACCCCGCCGCGGCCGGCCTGGGCGAGCTGGCCCGCTACGTCAGCTTCGGTGCCAGCCCCCGCGCCTCGATCAACCTGATCCTGGCCGGCCGGGCTCTGGCGTTCATCCGGGGCCGCGACTACGTGGTGCCGGCCGACGTCACCGACCTCGTCCTCGACGTCTTCCGGCACCGGCTGGTGCTCTCGTACGAGGCCCTCTCCGACGACGTCACCGCCGACCACATCCTGACGAAGGTCATGGCGAGCGTGCCCGTTCCCGACGCGCCGCTGCAGCGGGCCGCGCGCCCATGACCACCACCCCGGACCGCCTGCTGCGCCGCCTGGAGTGGCGGGTCCTGCGCCGCCTCGACGGCCGGCTGCAGGGCAACTACCGCACGGCGTTCCGCGGCACCGGGATCGACTTCGACAGCCTCCGCGAATACCTGCCGGACGACGACGTGCGACACATCGACTGGAACGTCACCGCCCGGCTCGACCAGCCGCACGTCCGGCAGTATGCCGAGGACCGCGAGCTGACCGCCTGGCTCGTGCTCGACCAGTCGGCGTCGATGCGGTTCGGCGAGACGCCGCAGGGCAAGGACTCGATGCTCACGGACCTCGCGGTCTGCCTGGCCCGGCTGTTCACCCGGGGCGGCAACCGGGTCGGCGCCGTCCTCTACGACAACCGCCGCCACCGGGTCGTGCCGCCGCGGACGGGCCGCGACCACGTGCTGCGCCTCACCGATCTGGTCACCGCGCCGACCCCGGACCGCGGCGGCGGCAGCACCGACCTCGCCGCCATGCTCCGCGTCGCCGACCGCGCGGCGCGCAGGCGCGGCCTGCTCTTCGTGGTCTCCGACTTCATCGGCGCGGGCGACTGGGCGGGCGGGCTGACCCGGCTCGCGATCCGCCACGAGGTCGTCGCGATCCGGGTCGTCCACCCGGTCGAGCTCGAGCTGCCCGACCTCGGGCTGGTGCTGGTCGAGGACGCGGAGACGGGCGAGCAGGTGCTGGCCGACACCGGTGACCCGCTGTTCCGGGAGCGGCTGCGCGCGGAGGTCGAGGCGCGCGAGGCCCAGGTCGACGCGGCGATGGCCCGGACGGGCGTGGCCGCGCACCGGGTACGCACCGACGAGGACCTCGTCGAGGTGCTGGTCGAGATGGTCCGCCGGACGGGACGCGTGCGGCGATGAGCGTCCAGCATCCCGTGATGCTCGCGGTCGCCGTGCTGGTGGGCGTGGCCTGCGCGCTCGGGCTGCGCCGCCTGCAGCGGGACCGCGCCCGCGCCTACCGGGCCGCCGGCGTGGCCCGGGGCGGCGGGGTGCGCCACTACCTGCCGCCGATCCTGTTCCTCGCCGCGCTCGTCTTCCTGCTGCTGAGCGTCGCGCGTCCACAGGCGACACTGGGCGTGCCGCGTACGTCCGGCACCGTGGTCCTCGCCTTCGACGTCTCCAACAGCATGGGTGCCGACGACATCGCGCCCAACCGCCTGGCCGCCGCCCAGTCCGCGGCCATCGCGTTCGTCGAGGCGCAACCGGACACCGTGGACATCGGCGTGGTCGCGTTCAGCCAGGGCGCGCTGAGCACCCACACCCCGGCCAACGTGCACACCGACGCGATCGAGGCGATCGAACGCCTGCGGGTCACCGGGGGTACGTCGTTGGGCCAGGCGATCCTCGGCTCCCTCACCGCCATCGTCGGCCGGCCGGTCGCCCTTCCTGAGCCGCCCGCCCCACCGCCGGACCTCGGCTACCACGCCGACGCGACGATCGTGCTGCTCACCGACGGCGAGAACACCGGCGGCCCCGACGTGCTGCAGGCCGCGGAGCTCGCCTCGAACGCGGGCGTGCACATTCAGACGGTGGGCGTGGGCACTGTGGAGGGTAGTACGGTCGACATCGACGGATTTCAGGTGTCGACCGCCTTGGACGAAGACCTGCTGACCCAGATCGCCGCGGCGACCGGCGGTGCCTACCACCGGGCCCAGGACGCCGGGGCGCTGCACGCCGCCTATCGCGACCTCGACCTGCGTACCACCATCGAACCGCAACCGATCGAGCTGACCGGCCCCGTCGTCGCCCTGGCGCTGCTGCTGCTCGCGGCCGGCGCGCTGCTCACGATCCACTGGTTCGGACGGATCCTGTAGATGTCACTGACCTGGCCCTGGGCCCTCACCGCGCTGCTGGTCTTCCCGGCCCTGCTGGGCTACCGCTGGTGGTCCCGCCGCCGCCGGCGCCGCGAGACCGTCCGCCTGCCCAGTGTCGCCCTGGTGCGCGCCGCCCTGCCGGCCCGGTCCACGTGGCGACGCCGGATCCCGCTCTGGCTCTTCGCCGCCGGGCTGGTCGTGCTCGCCACGGGCGCCGCCCGCCCGCAGGCTTCCGTGCCGGTGCCGGCCAACTCGACCACCATCATGCTGGCCATCGACTCGTCCGGCTCGATGTGCTCGACCGACGTGCCGCCCAACCGGCTCACCGCCGCGCAGGGCGCCGCCCGGGAGTTCGTCGACGGCCAGCCCGACGGCGCCAACATCGGGCTCGTCACGTTCTCCGGCAACGCGGGCCTGCTCGTCGAGCCGACCGAGGACAAGAAGGCCCTGGTCGCCGCGATCGACACGCTGCGCACCGCCCGCGGCACCGCGATCGGGCTCGCTATCCTCACGTCGGTCGACGCGATCGCGGAGGTCAACGCGGACGTGCCGCCGACCGGCATCGACCTGCCGGCCGGCGGCCCGGTGGAGGTGCAGCCCGACACGATCGTCGTGCTCACGGACGGCCGCAACACCCAGGGCGTCGACCCGACCACCGCGGCGGCCCAGGCGGCCGCGCGCGGGTTGCGGGTCTACACGATCGGCTTCGGCACCACGCAGCCGTCCGCGATGGTCTGCGACCCCAACCAGGTCGGCGGCGACGCGGCGATGTTCGGCGACGGGTCGCGCTTCTCCGGCGGCGGCTTCGGCGGCGGGCGGCGCTACCAGAACATCGACGAGCCGACGCTGCGCGAGGTCGCCGAGCTGACCGGCGGCGAATACTACGAGGCGCAGGACGCCGCCGAGCTGACCCGGGTGCTCCGCGACCTGCCCAACAACATCGTGCTGCAGAAGCAGGACATGGAGATCACCGCCTGGTTCGCGCTCGCCGGCGCCCTGCTGGTGCTCGCCGCCGTCGCCCTGGCCCAGTGGTGGGGCCGCGTACCCGTCAGAAGCTCGACTTCGGGATCGCCTTCCCGCCCGTGACCTTCGCGGGCCCCTGCGGGTTGGGCCGCACGTCGATGTCGAAGATCTCCGTCGGCAGGTAGACGGTGGCGCACGAGTTCGGGATGTCGACGACGCCCGAGAACCGGCCCTCGATCGGTGCGGCGCCCAGGATCATGTAGGCCTGCTCCCGGCTCCACCCGAACTTCTCGAGGTAGTCGATCGCGTGCAGGCAGGCGCGCTGGAACGAGAGCTGCGCGTCGAGGTAGCGCTGCTCGCCGTCGAGCGTGACCGAGACACCGGAGAACGCCAGCCAGTTGCAGTACTGCGGGTTGTTGTTGCCCGGCAGGAAGATGGCGTTCTCGCCGACGCCGTACGTCTTCATGCCGCCCTTGATGACGTCGACGTGCAGGTCGATGAACCCGCCCATCTCGATCGCGCCGCAGAAGGTGATCTCGCCGTCGCCCTGCGAGAAGTGCAGGTCGCCCAGCGACAGGTTGGCGCCCGACACGAACACCGGGTAGAAGATCCGGGAGCCCTTGGTCAGGTTCTTGATGTCCTGGTTGCCGCCGTTCTCGCGCGGCGGCGCGGTGCGCGCGGCCTCGGCCGCGGCGTCGTCGAAGGCCGAACCCGACAGCGTGCCGAGGATGGCGTCCTGCGGCAGAGGCGGCAACGACAACGGGGGTACGCGGTTCGGGTCGGTCTCCCGCAGCGCGGTCTCCCGCTGGTTCCACCGGCGCAGCAACTCGATCGACGGCGCGGTGCCCATCAGGCCCGGGTGCACCATGCCCGTGAACGAGACGCCGGGCACGTGCCGGGAGGTCGCGACCTGACCGCTGAAGTCCCAGATCGCCTTGTACGCGTCGGGAAACCAGTCGGTGAGGAACCCGCCGCCGTTCTGCTTGGCGAAGATGCCGGTGTAGCCCCAGCCTTGGCCGGCGAGCGGCCCGGAGTCCTCCTGCGGGATCGGCCCGACGTCGAGGATGTCGAGCATCAGCAGGTCGCCGGGTTCGGCGCCCTGCACGGCGAACGGCCCGCTCAGCGCGTGCACGGTCGACAGTGGAGCGTCGCGCACGTCGTCGGCCGAGTCGTCGTTGTGGATGGCGCCGTCGAACCACTCACGACAGTGCACCCGGAAGGTGGCGCCGGGCTTGACCGTGGCTACCGGCGGCACCGCCGGATGCCACCGGTTGTGGCCGACCTTGTCCTGGTCCTTGAACTTCTTCGTCGAGTCCAGGCCGAAGATGACCTCGGGCATGAGTCGTTTCCCTTCCCCCGCGTCGCGCCCCCGTGGCGCGCCGTCCTCGTCACCACCGGGGCAGGCCGCGCGGCACCACCGTCGGCGGACGTCCTGGCGCGCCGGTCACCACGCGCGGCGTCTCGGCGCTGCGGCCGGCGGCCTCGATCGCGGCATCCACGGCGCGCGCGGTGCGGCGCAACTCAGGCGCCGACCAGACCCGCGCGGCGTCACCGGCGCACTGGACACAAGGGAGGGTCGCGGTGGCCGCGCCGAGCGGCACCCGTACCTCGAAGTCGCCGTCCTGTGGACAGCGGTAGGCATACGTCGCCATGGCGTCCCCCTCCGCACCCGGACGGGTCCAGCATCGACCGCGACCGCCGCCGACCGGTGGGAGGCGCGCGGCCCATCCACCCGATCGGGTGACCGGCCGGCTGGTCCCGTCAGCCGCGGTCCGCCGGCTCCGCGTCGGGGCCGGCGCCCGCGATCCCGTCCGGGAGGGGGTAGGGACGCTCGTCCGGGAGTTGGGCGGCGGCGGCCTGCTCGTCGCCGGCCCGCAGCAGGTCGTGGATCCGGTGGACGGTGGGTGTGATGTCGGTGATCGCGACGATCCACTCGTCGACGTACCGGTCGGCGGCCTCGCCGGAGAGGCCGACCTGCAGGGAACGGTAGGGCAGCGGTCGGAGGTGCAGCGTCCGCTCCGGGTCCCACTGCACGCGGACCGGGCTGGCCTTCAACTGCCGCGACCAGGCCTTCCGGTCGTCGTGCACCGCGCGGTCGTAGTGGCTCAGGCAAGCGCGCGCCAATGCCCACTCGAACCCTTCGCGGGTGACGTCGACGGCCAGCACGTGTTCCTGGCCGGGCTTGGTGGCCCAGCCGCAGCGGTACATCATCCACAGGAACGACGGCTTGATCCACGTCATCCGCTCCCGCTTGAACGGCGCCACGAACCGACCCGCGGCCACCGCCGGCATCGCGATCTCCGGTCGGTAGGCCTGGTAGACGGTGACGGTGTCTGCCGTGTAGTGGGCGCGGACCTGGCGGGCGGGAACGGACACCCCCGGATCCTCGCCGATCCGAGGGTGCCTGCTCCACCGAGATTCGCGGCTGCTCAGGCGGGGATCAGTTCGGTCAGTCGGTTGAGCGGGTAGGCGTCGGATCCCGCGGGCAGGCCCTCGGGCGTCTCGATGCCGACGAACGTGACCGGACCGTCCGGCGCCTGACCGTCCCACACGGTCACCTCGGCGCGGGTGCGCCACAGGTCGACCAGGTACGCCATGGTGAGGTAGCGGCGCTCCAGCAGTGCGCGTACCTGGCTCGCGGTGTTGAAGGCGTGCTCCTCCACCCGGTTGAACGAGGGCGTCCCGCGCAGGTAGAGGTGCAGCCAGACGGCCTGCCAGCCGTGCTCGCCCCGCGCGAACACCACCGGCAGGGCGATCCGGCCGTGGCCGCGCATCCGGGACCGCGCCCGCACCGTCCGTGGCTCGAACGGGGCGCCGCGCTGGTCGGCCGCGCGCGCGTCTCGTACCCGAACATCGACTCGGCGACCTCGTCGAATGACTCGCGAGGCGGTGGATCTCGACCTTCCTCCCGACGACCAGATCGAGAACCTGGTTCGGGTGGGTGCGGCATGCAGGCCTCGACCACCATGGGAGCGCCAGCCATAGGAACATCCGACTGTCGCGTGGAGCCGAACGGATCACTCGCGGAGTCCGGTTGACGTACCCCAGACGTGGTGGCACGTAGGGTCGACCAGCCCGCTATGCACCTTTCATCACCTCTCGCGGCAACATAGCGCGATCCCGCGGCTCGGAATTGTCGTACCTCATCGATACCCTCGATGGCGTAGCTATGGTGGCGTGCGCCGCGATGCCGCGCCATGGCCAGGGGAGGTACGCCGCATTGGCGCACACGCCGAGCCGCGCGAACGGTCCGGAAAAAAACGAAGCTCCCACGTTCGACGTGCAGGTCACCGACTCTAGGCGGGCCATGGCCTATCTCGTCGCGCCCGGCTCCGACGATTACATCCGGATCATGGCGATCCTGGAGTCGTCGGTGACCGACCTGACGCCCGACGAAATCGCCACTCTGCTTACCCAGACCGGCCCGGCGTTGTCGGACGGCGTGGTGCAGCAGCGGCTTGACAAGCTCAAAGACTGGACCGCGGCGACGGGACGCGCCGATCCGTCTCGGATCCGGCGGCACTCTGACATTCTGGCGCGGAACTGGCGCTGGACGGCGACCCCGGCGGGCCGGCAAGTGCACCGGTTCTACACTTCGGTACTCGCGGGCACGCCGACGATGCGGGAGATCCCCCTGCCGAGCCTCGCCCGCATTGTCGACTCGGTTGAGCAACTCGCACCCGCGCTACATCTGCCGCGCAACGACAAGCAGGTCGCCGAGCTGATCGGCCGGCTGTTCACCAGCCATGACGATCTCGACGCCGCACTGGTCGGAGCCGAGGACAGCCTGGCCGCCCTAGGTTCTGTTTTGCCGATCATGGTGGTTGGGTCGTTGTACGGGCGTGGCACGTGGCGATCTGAGCAATGAGGAATGGGCGGTGTTGGCGCCGTTGTTGCCGACCCAGCCTGAACGCGGCGGGCCGTGGCGTGATCATCGGCAGGTGGTGAACGCGATCTGTTGGGTGAAGCGGACCGGGTCGCCGTGGCGTGATTTACCGGAGCGGTACGGCCCGTGGCAGACGGCGTATCAACGGTTCCGTCGGTGGGCCAACGACGGCACGTGGGTGCGGTTGAAGGCGCACGTGGTGGCGTTGGCGGAGCTGGACGCTGATATCGACTGGGATGCGCAGGTCGACGCCACGATCGTGCGGGCGCATCAGCACGCCGCCGGGGCTGTTAAAAGGGGCTCGAGAAGGCCGATGCGCAGGCACGCCAAGGGATCGGCCGGTCCCGCGGCGGGTTGACCACGAAGATCCACACCCTGGCCGATGGGCGTGGCCGGTCGTTGGCCTCGCTGATCACCCCAGGCCAGGCGGCCGACACCCAGCAGTTGGCGGCGTTACTTGATCGGGTTCGGGTGCCGCGACTGGCCGGGGTGGGTCGTCCACGTCAACGCCCCACCTCGGTCACTGGTGACAAGGCGTACTCCTCCAGGGCGAACCGGGCGACCTTGCGGGGTATGGGCATCACCGCGGTGATTCCTGAACCCCGCGACCAGATCGCCAACCGCAAACGACGCGGTCGCCGTGGTGGACGCCCACCCGCGTTCGACCCGACCGCGTATCGACGTCGCAACCAGGTCGAGCGCGGGTTCAATCGCCGCAAGCATTGGCGTGGCCTGGCCACACGCTATGACAAGCTCGCGGCCCACTATCAGGCCACTCTCGACCTCGTCGAAGCCCTTGACTGGCTACGCGCCATCCCAGACGGCCATGATCGGCAAAACAGAACCTA
>NZ_BONE01000007.1 GCF_016862555.1 Asanoa siamensis
GAGCCGCCGCGTGGTCAGCTCGCGGCCGGTCGCGTCGCGGGCCGAGACCGACGGCGGGCGGCGGTCGCCCCAGACCACCACCAGGTGACCGTGCGGCGGCACCCGCAGCACCCGTCCGGCCACCGCGACCGTCGTCACCGCGCGACCCACCAGCAGTGACGCCGAATGGATCCAGCGGTCGCGCCACGGCGTCAGCGTGCTCGAGTCGCGGCGTACGGACGACCCGCCGTCGACCTGGATCCAGTCGGACGCCAGTTCCTCCCGCGCCGCGGCGAACGCGGCCGAGGAGAACATCCCGCTGGAGCTGCCACCGCCGCCGCCCAGCAACCGCCACCCGTCGTCGTCGCGGGCGAAGAGGTGGAACTCGTCCCAGTAGCAACCGACGCCGCGGCGCACGAACCAGGTCGCCGCCACGTCGTCCGCGACGTCGACCGCCACGGGCGCGAAGCGGTGGCGGCGGCTCAGCCGTACGGGCCCCGGAGGCAACCCGTGCTCGATCAGCCGCCGACTCTCGGCGCGGACGTCGTACGCCACCAGGCCACCTTATTGACAGCGTCCTTGACGCGGCGAACATCGACAGCCTACGTTTTGCGCACCGCAACAGGAAACAAGCCTTACTGTTTTCCGGATGGACAGGAGTCCAGATGCGCAGATTCGCCGCCGTGGCGGCCGCAGTAACTCTCCTTGTCACCGCCGTGGGCGCGGCGCCGGCCGCGGCGACCGAACGCAAGAGCCAGGGTTTCCGCCAGGTCGGCTACTTCACCCAGTGGGGCATCTACGGCCGCGCGTTCCCGGTCAAGAAGCTCGACACCTCCGGCGCCGCCGCGCGCCTGACGCACCTCAACTACGCGTTCGGCAACGTCAGCCCCGACGGTAGGTGCTATGTGGATGGTGCGGCACCCGAGGGCGACTCGTGGGCCGACTACCAGCGGACTGTGCCGGCGGAGGAGAGCGTCGACGGGGTCGGCGACAACTGGGGCGAGCCGCTCAACGGCAACTTCGGTCAGCTCCAGAAGCTCAAGGCCAAGCACCCCAAGCTCAAGGTGCTGATCTCGCTGGGCGGCTGGTCCTGGTCGACGCACTTCTCGAACGCGTCACTCACCGACGCGTCCCGCAAGGCGTTCGTCAGCTCCTGCATCGACCTCTACCTCAAGGGCAACCTGCCCAACCCCGACGGCAGCGCGGGCGGGCCGGGCACCCTGCACGGCGTCTTCGACGGCATCGACCTCGACTGGGAGTGGCCGGGCTCGCCCGGTGACGTCGACACGGTCTACCGCCCCGAGGACAAGCAGAACTTCACGGCGCTGGTCGCCGAGTTCCGCAAGCAACTCGACGCGTACGGCAGGACCCAGAAGAAGCATTTCGAGCTGACCGCGTTCCTCCCGGCGAACCCCACGGCCATCGACGCGGGCTACGAGGTTCCCAAGGTCATGAAGAACCTGGACTACGCGACCATCCAGGGGTACGACTTCCACGGCACCTGGGAGGCGACCGCCAACCAGCAGTCGGCGTTGCGTATCCCGGCCGGCGCGCCCGGGCCGTCGTTCTCGATCGAGAACACGATCAAGGCGTGGCGGGACCGCGGCGCACCGCGCGACAAGCTGGTCGTCGGCATCCCGTACTACGGCCGCGGCTGGACCGGCGTGACCGGCGGGCGCGACGGCCTCTTCGGCACCTCGACGGGCGGCGCCGCGCCGGCGACGTTCGAGGCGGGTTCCGAGGACTGGAAGGTGCTCAAGACCAAGATCGGCACGGACGGCTACCGGGTGCACCGCGACCTGCGCGCCGGCACGGCCTGGCTCTACAACGGCACGACCTTCTGGACGTACGACGACCCGGTGGTGCTGCTGCAGAAGGCGCTGTGGATCCGCAGCGAGCGGCTCGGCGGCGCGATGGTCTGGTCGCTCGACGGCGACGACGACAACGCGACGCTGACGAAGACCCTCCACCTGGGACTTTGGACCCCCTGACCGGGGTGGCCGTTCGGCGCAGGTGAAGAACCGTTCAGCGCGTCGGCTCCGTTGAACGGCGAGTTATGTCACACCGGACAGTTAACCTCCGGCCGTCGAAAAATCCATGGCGGCCGGAGGTTTGTCATGAGTGATCCAGAAGTGCCCGCGGACGGCGCGCCCGCGGTGGCACGGGCGAAAGACAAGAGCCCGTGGAACTGGTTGCTGTTCGTGCCCATCCTCGTCCCGTTGATCACGCCGCTGTTCAACCATGACTCGCCGCGGCTGTTCGGCTTCCCGACGTTCTACTGGCTGCAGCTGCTGTTCATCGTGCTCGGCGTGTCGACGACCACGGTCGTCTACCAGATGACCAAGAAGCGGCGGTGAGCACGATGGGCGACCACGTTACCGAGATCGTCATCTTCACCGTCCTGTTCCTGCTGGTCAGCGGCATGGGCTTCGTCGCGGCGCGGTGGCGGGCCCCGAACGACATGGCCCACCTCGACGAGTGGGGCCTGGGCGGGCGCAGCTTCGGCGGCTGGATCACCTGGTTCCTCGTCGGCGGCGACCTCTACACCGCTTACACCTTCGTCGCCGTTCCGGCCCTGCTCTTCGGTGCCGGTGCGGCCGGGTTCTTCGCCGTGCCGTACACGATCATCATCTATCCCCTGGTCTTCCTGATCCTGGTGCGGCTCTGGTCGGTCTCGCACCGGCACGGGTTCGTGACCCCGGCCGACTTCGTGCGGTCGCGGTTCCAGTCGCCGACGCTGGCGCTGCTGATCGCGATCACCGGCATCGTGGCGACGATGCCCTACATCGCGCTGCAACTCGTCGGCATCGAGGCCGTGCTCAAGACCATGGGCGTGACCGGCGACAGCACGATCGCCCGGCACCTGCCGATCATCATCGCGTTCGCGATCCTGGCGGCCTACACCTACCAGTCGGGGCTGCGGGCGCCGGCGCTGATCGCGTTCGTCAAGGACACGCTGATCTACATCGTCATCCTGGTGGCGATCATCTACTTGCCGTACAAGCTGGGTGGTTGGGGCACGATCTTCGACGCCGCTGATGCGAAGTTCGACGCGTCACCCAATCCCAACGACGGCATATTGCTCAATGCCGGCAACCAGTGGCAATACATCACGCTGGCGCTGGGCTCGGCGCTCGCGCTGTTCCTCTACCCGCACAGCCTCACGGGCGTGCTGGCCAGTCGCAACCGTGACGTGATCAAGCGCAACATGTCGGCGCTGCCGGCCTACAGCCTGCTGCTCGGGCTGATCGCGCTGCTGGGCTTCATGGCGATCGCGGCGGGCGTCAAGCCGCTGCCGGGCGCCAAGGAGGGGTCGGTCGACAGCAACACGGTGGTGCCGCTGCTGTTCGACCAGCAGTTCCCGTCGTGGTTCACCGGCATCGCGTTCGCCGCGATCGGCATCGGCGCGCTGGTGCCGGCCGCGATCATGTCGATCGCCGCGGCCAACCTGTTCACCCGCAACATCTACAAGGAATACCTGAAGCGCGACGCGACGCCGGCGCAGGAGGCCAACGTCTCCAAGATCACGTCGCTGGTCGTGAAGGTCGGCGCGGTCGCCTGCATCGTCTTCCTCGACCCGCAGTTCTCGATCGACCTGCAGCTCATCGGCGGCGTGATCATCCTGCAGACGCTGCCGGCGGTCGCGCTGGGCATCTACACGCGCTGGTTCCACCGCGGCGGCCTGATCGCGGGCTGGGTGGCCGGCATGGGCCTCGGCACGTGGATGCTCTACGAGATCCCCAACGCCGCGACGGGCCGCGCCCACTTCGGCGGCTCGGCGTTCCCGTTGGAGAAGTTCGCGTTCATCGACTCCAAGACGACGGTGTACGTGGGCCTGGTGGCCGTAGCGGTCAACCTGCTCGTGGCGGCGCTGGTGACGCTGGCACTACGGGCGGGCAAGGTGCCCGACGGCGGCGACGACACACAGCCGGACGACTACTTCGCGGACGAGGGCGACCCGCGGGTCTCGGTGCCGACCCAGCCCGCCGGCAACACGGACCCCGACCTGGACCCGGCCCCGTCCCCGAAGGTCTGAGGCGGCTTGACGGGCGCTCCCCTGCCGACAGGGGAGCGCCCATCGTCTCGCCGGGCAACGTCACCGTCAGGTGCTGCCCTGACGTGCGGGTGTGCACACGCGGGTGAACGCGGGCGGCCCCGGCCCGGTTGGCCCGCCTTCGCGGCCCGCGGCGTCCGCGGTGGTCTCAGCCCCACCGCGGTGACCTGCGATCGCGGCGACATGACCGCCTGGCCGGCCTTCAGCGGTCCGCCGACTCGGCGACCGCCTCAGCCCGCCGGGACACTGAGACGGCCGTCTGCGCGGCCTTTCCGGTATCGGTGCTGGTTCGTGGCGTCCGGGTCGGCGACGTCGTTGCGGTTGGGCACACCGGGAGAAGGAGCGTGACCAGCCGCGGACGCGGCAGCCAAGCGGAGCGAGCGGTGTCTGGCGGGAGCGACGGCCCGGCCCACGACGGGCCCGAGCGAAAAAGGGCCCTTGAACGGTCCGTAGGGCGTCAGGTGAAGGCACGTACCAGCAGGTAGAGGCCGATGCCCGTGCCGAAGATGACGATGACCAGCTTGAGGATGTCGCTGCGCAGGCGGCGGGCGAAGCGGGCACCCACGTACCCGCCGACGATCGTCGCCGGCGCCAGCACCGCGACGGTCGCCCAGTTGACCGGGCCGAACAGGGCGAAGACCACCACGGTGGTCAGGCCCACGGTCGCCGACAGGACGTTCTTCACGGCGGTCACCCGGGCCAGCGTCTCGTCGAGCACCAGCGCCAGGCCGGCGACGAACATCACGCCGAGTGCGGCGCCGAAGTATCCACCGTAGACCGCGCCGATCCCGACCAGCGTGTGCAGCAGCACCCGCTGCCGGATGACGCTGATCCGGGCCGGGTGCCCGACGACGCGGCGCAGCTGGTCCTGGAACGCCAGCACCGCGGTCGCGCCGAGCACGAGGAACGGTACGACGACGTCGAACGCGGCCTCCGGGGTGATCAGCAGCAGCACGCACCCGCCGATGGACCCGGCGACGGCGGTCGGCAGGAGCAGGAACGTCCGGCGCTCCTGGCCGCGCAGGTCCTTGCGGCTCCCGTACACGCTGGCGAAGTAGCCCGGACAGACGGCGACGCTGTTGCTGACGTTGGCGGGTACGGCCGGCAGACCGACCCCGAGCAGGGCGGGAAAGGTGATCAATGACCCCCCGCCCGCGAGCGCGTTCATGAACCCGGCCGCGAGCCCGGCGGCGAGCAGCAGCACTGCGTGCAAGAGATCCATCGGAGGGCAGCCTAACGGCACCGGTAGGATGGGGCATGACGGGCGAGTCGGCTGGGCGGTCGCGTCGACGGCTGTCAGGGCCGTCGCCGAGGAACGTCCGGACTCCGCAGGGCAGGGTGGTTGTTAACGGCAACCCGGGGTGACCCGCGGGACAGTGCCACAGAAAACAAACCGCCAGGCGTACGCGCCTGGTAAGGGTGAAACGGCGGGGTAAGAGCCCACCAGCGCACCGGGCGACCGGAGCGGCTAGGTAAACCCCACCCGGAGCAAGGCCAAAAGGGCCGTCCGAACGCAAGATCGGACGACCTGCGCAGGTGTTCGAGGGCTGCCCGCCCGAGCCTGCGGGTAGGCCGCTGGAGCCTGCCGGCAACGGCAGGCCGAGATGGATGACCGCCACCGGTCGCCGCGAGGCGACAGGACACAGAATCCGGCGTACAGGCCGACTCGCCCGTCACACCCGAGTCGCCGGCCTGGTCACCCTGCTTGAGCTGCTGTTTCGAATGGCAGTGCTGGTCGACGTTGGTCGATGCCGGGCGGCGTTTGACGGCCCGGACGGCCCACAGACGGCCCGGCGGAGATTGTTTACGTCTGGTTGTCGGCTGGCTTTTGACCTTCGCGCTGGTGGCGGTTGTGGGGGTCGGAGGCCCTACCCGCCGGAGGCATCGCGCTTTTGGTCCCGTTGCCAGGCCAGACTAGGCGATGTGGAGGCGCTTGCGATGACCCATCGTGTCCAATGTTCGACTACTTTATGCCCTCTCGCCGGCGCGTCCGCGCGGCTTAGAATCCTTTGTGGCCGACCCGAAGCGTTGCCTAGCGCCTCTGGTCGTCTCACCTGGGAAGGTGGTGGCTAGTGGCGTGGACAGTTCACTGTGGGCGCGACCGTCGCCGACGGCAACGGGCCCACCCGGGCCGCCGTCCGGGCCGCCCGCTCCTTGTGGAGCGGGACCGAACGGCGGCCCGGTGAGTGACACCGCGTCCTTGCCACCGTTGGAGTGCTGGTAATGACAGCACCCCGCTTGGGGGGAGAGGGACCGTTTGGGAAGTGGCCTCTCTCCTCCCAGGTCCTAGCCTTCTGGCTTCTTGGTCCCCTCCCAGGGGAGACAAGGAGACAGATATGGGTCAGCCACGTAAGGAAGAGGAGAACGCTCGATCGCCGTTGCCGCTTCGGTGGGCGGTGATCCTTTCCATCGGCGTTGCCGTGGGGATTGCAGTTGCGTTACTCAGCATCCCCGTTGCGGGAGTGCCGGCAGGAATCGCGGCTGCGGCAGCACTCGACAAGATGATCGGGTGACCGTCGGAGCCGAAGCGTTCTAGGAGCTGACCCCTTAGGCAAGGGGCAGCCCGCTCGTGCGCCACCAACGGCAGCACTGCCTGGCTCGGCCAAGGTGCACTGGCAGCGCCGTATCCGCCGCCGGCCCCGCCGTCGCCGGAGGCGTAAGGCGGGTGTCGGCCGGGCATGGTTGCAGCGCGCGGCCCGAAGGGCCGCCTTGAAGACGTATAGAAAGTTCTCACAGGTAGGAGGCGGTCGCGCCTGCCTGACTGGTCGGGTCCGCCCGACCGGGTCTTGTTATCTGCGAGGGTGACGCCTGCGGCCCGTTGACAACTACACTGCAGTCCTACGACCGCTGGACCTGACGCCGACCCGCTAGCGCCCGGAGGAGACGATGGCCCTGCCACCGCTAGCGTCAGACAGTGTCACCGTTGTCCTCCGAGGACAAGTTCCGATCGCGGATCTGTCGCCACGTTGGCTTCATGACAAGGGCCTAATCGGGGACTCCGAACTGGCTCAGGCGAAGCATCTGCTGCTGCTTCCCGGCGAAGTTAACAACTTCAGCGCAGACTGGCTAACCGTTACCGCGCAGTCGGGAACCCTTCAAGTATCGACAGATCGCGAAGAGGAATTTGAGCGCCTGCGAGACGTTGCCGCCGGAATTCTTGCGGCCTTTCCGGATGCTCCCCTCGTCGCCATGGGAATGAATAGAGCGGTGCACTTTGTCGCCCCCAGTCGCGAGGCATACCATCGAATCGGGGACTCGCTCGTGCCCAAGCAGCACTGGAGTGAGACCTTAGGGGATGCGGCACTTAAGAGTCTAACCTTGGTTGGACCCCGGGCAGATTCCTACGGTGGCCGCGTCGAGGTCAAGATTGAGCCTTCTAACGTGTTTGGGATGGCCGTCTTCGTGACTTGCAATGATCATTACGACTTAACACTGCTAGACAAGCCCATTGTTTCTCGGGATGATCTAAAGCTCGATGGTGCCGCAGAAGAAGGCGTTGAGAAGAACTTGCAGGCACTGACGATCCTCAACGAGGAGTGGGGTAGCTCTCTTGCTCGTTCAATGACCATCTTCGAACAGGTAGGAGCGTTGGGGTTGCCGTGACTAACCAAAGTGTAGCCGCTTACATCACCACTGCCTCACCGGGGACTTTCGTCTATGCTGCATCTTCGACCGACTCACTCGATCCGGGGGTGGTATCCGGATCCCTGCGCGCCAAGTTTGCTCGCTCACGGCGAGTTCAGCCTGGGAACCGTGCCAACAGTATCGGATCCAACGAACCTCTTGCGCGCAAGCCAGGCGTTAGTGCAGAGCAGATACAGTCGGTGACGCGCGTCGCCCCCGTCACAGGCTTGAAAAAGTGGCAAGGCGTGATCACCGATATCGAGGACGACGTTTTTACGGCGGAACTGTACCCGCTGGATCATGAGGGCCCTGAGCTGATGGCGGACTTTGAGCTGAGGCTCTTGGCGCCAGATGACCACGACGCACAGCCTGGAGACGTCGTCTATCTGACCACTCGTATTGTCAGCGACGGTCCCCGCTTCGGAGTCACTTCGCTGTTGCGTCGCAGGCACACAGGAGTCTGGACTCAACGCGACCTCGATGGCGCCTTCGAACGCGCTCGGAGTTTAGCTCGCCTGCTGGACGACGATGATTCTTGACCATCCGCCACCCGATGTCGTTGAAGTGTCAATATTCGGCCCAGGCGTCGGCGAGTCTATTGCGGTCCATCTTGGAAACGGCGAGTGGATCATAGTGGATTCTTGTGTAAACCCCGATCGTAGCGTGCCGGTAGTGTCGTACCTAGAGCGAATCGGTGTCGACCTCCCGTCGGCAGTCAGGCTTGTTGTCGCTACGCACGCTCACGACGATCACTTCAATGGTATTTCGCGAATATTCGAGCGATGCAAGTCAGCTTATTTCGTGATGCCTCACGCCGGGTCGATTAGCGAGTACATTGCGCTCCTAGATATGAAGAGCAGAGTGCCTGGTGCCGGCCGGCCAAGTGCAATCGAGGAGTACTCGAACGTAATACAGGTGGTCGTAGATCGAGGAAGGGACTCTCGCGGCGATCGGTATCTGCGCTATGCAGACCGCGGCAAGGAGTTGTTATCCCTACAGCGAAGCGGCGGAGAGGTTAGTAGGGTGATGGCACTCTCGCCGTCCGACGAATCCGTGACCCGCTCTCGCGCGGCGATATCTCGTGCGATGCCAGCGATCGGTAGCGCTCGTAGGGCGCCTCGTTACGACGAAAACGAGACCGCTATAGCCCTCTGGGTCGAGACTCAGGGTAAGGCCGTGCTGCTCGGAGCCGACGTCTTGGCGGGGCCGCAGGGATGCGGGTGGAAGGCAATCGTGGCGGGCTTCCAGCCCGCCAAACGTGCTTCCCTTTTCAAGGTCCCGCACCACGGATCTTCGAATGCGTACCTTGACGACGTATGGCAATCATTAGTAGAGCCAAATGCCGTTGCGGTCGTAGCGCCTTACACCAGGGGACGGTCTCCGGTCCCGTCTGCTAGAGAGATACTCATGCTGTGCGGTCACACAAAGCAGTCGTATATCACGGCCGCCCCAAGCACAGATGTCGCCCAAAGTCGAACGATACGCCATGCGGCTGCCGGGCTTGGCCCTCTGGCAAACAACGTTCGCGCCCGACGGCTGCCGGCCGGCCATGTGCGTGCGCGTTCGAGAGAAGGCAAGCAGGGATGGACCGTGGAGACGGCCCACCCGGCACGACGACTCTGCTCTTAGAACCTTGCGGCGCGGTCCGTTCGGTCAGCAACGCGGGTCGGCTCCTCTTGCCGACGGTCAAGGAGATCGGGAAAGACTGGTTGAGCACGCAGAATTCGTTGCTCCATGGGTCTCGCATGACCCAGAAGTCGAAGCCACGTGCCTGTTGGTGGTCGTAGCGCGTGGCGCCAAACTCCTCAAGCCGTTGAACCTCGGCCTCGACGTCGTCGGCTTCAAGGTCCAGGTGCATCCGCTCCTTGGATGTCTTCGGATCGGCGGTGTGTTGGAGCAGAATGCGGATCTCCGAGTCCGGCGGGCGTAGCAGTCGGTAGACCTGGTGGCTCCGCTCGGCCACAAGTTCCTCTTCCGCCTCCAGCGCAGCGGACCAGAAGCGCACGGCCTGCTCCAAGTCGTCGCAGTCGAGTACGAAGTGGCACAGCCGACTTCTTCGCCCGGTCATTGACGCTCCTCTGGCTGTTTTGTTTCGGAGACGATCCACGAGAGGTACGCCGGGTTTCCCTGCTGGATCGGCCAGGCGACGACGCCGGAACCTCGTAGGGATGTTGGTCGTTCGCTAGATCCACAATCTCCGGCACCAACGCCGCTCGCGTGTGCAGCGCGACTCTGCCCTCGGCGACGTCGTGGATCTCTCCGCGCCAACAGAACACCGATCGGATCTCGTTGATAGTGCTCCTCACCGCGACCATCTTCGCCGCTGCCACGTGGCGCCATCGGTCCCGGACGATAGGCGAGCACCGATAGACCAGCCACGGTCCACTACGCTCTCGATCATGGTGGAGGATGGGCTGCCCCGGGGTGAGACGTTCGAGGATCTTGCCGCGTTTCTTCGGGAGCCTGAGCCGGGTGGATATCCGATTCAGGAGGTACGGGAGTGCGTCTGCCGTTCCTGCGGCGGCCGCTCGTTCGAGGTGGTCGTCGCCGCCGATGAGGGTGCGGTGCGGCGGACCTGTCTCGCCTGCGGCGCCCACGATTTCATCGGTGACAGCGACGAATACTGGGACGACGCGGAGGAGCACGGCGTCTGCGAATGCCCGTGCGGCAACGAGACGTTCGCGGCCGCGGTCGGCTACTCGCTCCGCGAGGACGGCGAGGACGTGCGCTGGCTCTACGTGGCGCTCCGCTGCCTGTCCTGCGGCGGCATGGGCGTCTACGAGGACTGGAAGATCTCCTACGGGCCGAGCCTGCACCTCCTCGACCAGGCCTGACGCTGCCCGCTAGCGATCCGTGAACAGCGTCGGATCGAACTCCTGCGTGCCTTCCTCCACCGTCCAGACGGCGCCGAGGGGCATCAGATCCTTGATGCGTACGCTGCGGACGCCCTGCTCCGTCGGCAACAGCACCCGAATCCCCGGGTGGTAGTCGAAGAGCACCTGCCGATCCCGCCCGCACGGCCCGACGGGCCCCCGCCCGAGGTTCCCGACCGCGACGATCGTCGACAGCTCCCGCGCACCCGACGCCCGGGCATGCCCCAACGCGACAAGCTCGGCGCACGGCCCGCCGGTGAAATGGTAGAGATTGATCCCGCCGTAGATCCGCCCGTCGACACCGCGCACCGCCGCGCCCATGGTGTGCACCCCACCGTCACCATCGGTGTTGGCATCCACGATCCGCCGCGCGTACGCGATGAGCTCATGATCCTCGGCGGTCAACTCACGACTGGCGATCGACATCCCGAAACTCTAGGACAACGCGCCGCGGCGGCTACCGGGACGCGACTTCGCCGAGGATGAACGGGGTGATGAGGAGCCAGTCGTTGAGGACGTGGGCTCCGTACGCCACCCAGAGGTTCTTCGTTCTGATGTAGGACCACGTCAGGACCAGGCGGGCCGCGCCCACCACCAGCACGCACTGCAGAACGTTCCACTGGTACGCCGGCAGGTGGACCAGGCCGAAGCCGACCGACGAGATCACCCAGGCCAGTACGACGGCCTTCGTGCGGTCCATGGCGCGGCGCACCGCGAACCAGTGCAGCAGCGCCAGGAACGGCAGGATCGTCAGCAGTTCCTCTCCTAGGAGTTGCACCGCCGACTGTGGATAGAACATCGCCAGCCACGTCGGTGTCGCGTACTCGATCTGGTCGAAGACCGCGTTTCTCGTCGCGCCCGAGACCTGGCCGACGAAGAAGCCCATCACCACAGTGGCGACGATGCAGAGCAGCGCGTAACCCAGCATCGCCAACAGGTCCCGGCCCGTCACCCGGCGGAACAGGCCGCCGATCGAGCCCCGTGTCGCCACCGCGAGTGCCGTCAACGGGACCGCGACGAACAGCGCGGTCGGGACCAGCACGGTGTACGTGTCGTGCAGGAACCAGCCCACGCCCCAGAACGCCGCCAGGCCGGCCAGGCCGCCAGCACCCAGGAGCAGCACGCGCCGACGCGACAGCGTGCGGTAGTAAGGGAAATCGCCCGCCTGCGCGGACTCCAGCGTCAGCGCCTCGGTCACGGCCGGCCGAGTGCGTCGATGGCCGCCACCTCGTCGGGCGACAGCACCAGGTCGGCGGCGGCCAGGTTGCTGCGCTGGCGTTCCGGGTCGGCGGAGCGCGGGATCGCGACCACGTCGTGGGCCAGGTGCCAGGCGATGACCACTTCGGACACCGGTACGCCGCGGGCCGCGGCCACCGAACGCAGAGCGGGATGGTCCAGGGCCGTACGCCGCAACGGGCTGTAGCCTTCGACCACCACGCCCCGGGCGCGGAACTCCGCCAGCAGCGCGGGGGAGTGCAGCGACGGGCTCCACGGGATCTGGTTGACCGCCGGCGCCACCCCGGTCGCCGCCACGAGCTCGTCGATCTGGGCCGGCGCGTAGTTGGACACCCCGACGGCCCGCACCAGACCCTCGGCGCGGGCCCGCAGCATCGCCTCCCACGACGGGACCCCGGCTCCGCCCGCGACCGGCCAGTGGATGAGCCACAGGTCGAGCCGCTCCACGCCCAGGGCGTGCAGCGAGGCCGCCAGCACCGCCGGCTCCCGGCCGGCGTCCTCCGGGCGCAGCTTGGTGGTCAGGAAGGCCGAAACGCCCGACGCCCGCAGGGCCTGGCCGACCTCGCGCTCGTTGCCGTAGGCCGTGGCGGTGTCGACCAGCCGGTAGCCCGTCTCCAGCGCCGCCAGCACGGCCCGGCCGCCGCCGGCGCCGTGCAGACCCGCGGTGCCCAGGCCGATCATCGGCATCGCCACGCCGTCGGCGGTCTGGATCTCCCGCATGGCTACAGCTTGACCGGTTCCCACTCGAACCGCGCTTCCCACCCCGGTTCCCGCCGGCCGTGCGCCTGGAACGCCCAGACCACCTCGTCGAGCGTGTCGACCGAGGTGCCCACCTGCGTCTCGTCGCCCCCGGCCCGCCGTTCCAGCGCGTACGAGGAGGCCCGGACCGCCACCTGGAGGAAGGTGTCCTCGCTCTCCTCGAGGATCACGAACCAGTTGTCGATGGTCAGGGCCCGCACCGCGGCGGCGATCTGGGCGGGGTCGGGCCGCGGCGTACGCGAGCCGTCGAAGCCGACGAGCGTCAACGAGGCAGAACCAGTCATGCGGGGCAGTATGCCCCTAACGGCGGCGCGCGCGGGTCCTGGCGGCGAGCGCCTCGTTGAGGCGGGCCAGCAGTGTGGCCAGTTCCGTGCGGTCGCGGTCGGACCACTCGGCCAGCAACTCCGCGTAGACCTCGGCCCGGGCGTTGCGGACCACCGACATCCGGCGCAGGCCCGCCGCGGTGGCCGAGACCAGCGTGCCGCGGCCGTCGCTCGGGTCGGCCTCGCGGGCGATCAGGCCTTCGCGCTCCATCGCGCCCACCTGGCGGGTCACGGTCGAGCCGTCGAGGTTGAGCCGGGCGGCGAGCGCGGAGACGTTCTGCGGGCCGGCCTCCTCGAGGTGCCGGAGGATGACGTACGCGGCCCGATCGAGGGAACGGTGCGGCTCGACCGGGATGGCCCGCCGGGTGGCCTCGCCGAAGCGCATGAGGAGCGCGACCTCGGTCTCGATCCGCCCGATGACGGACTCGTCCGCGTTCATCTCTGTATGTTACAGGCGCCAGGAGAGCCGAAAACCGGGCCCCGTCACACGGTCGGGACACGCGGCGGCGATTGCGTCCGCACCCGGCGCAGCGGGTCTACAGTGGATGTGACCCCTCTTTTTGTGTGAAACGGTGGCGCTTACCCGTTTTGCGGTGCACAGTGATCCCATGAGTGACAGCGGTAGTGGGACGGAGTACTTCTGGTGCACCCGTCACCACAGGGTCGAGACCGAAGCTGACGTGTGCCCGTCGGTCTACGTCCTCGGTCCCTACCGGTCCAAGGCCGACGCCGAGAACGCCCTGCAGACCGTGCAGGAGCGCAACGAGGTGTGGGACGAGGAGGACCGCCGCTGGGCAGGGGAGGAGAGGTAGGCGCCGCGGCGCAGTCGTCACGGCGAGCAACTCCGCGGTCTCCGCGACGGAGCCGGACCCGCGTACGTCTCGCAAGGAGGAACCCACCATGGCCGAAGCGTCGAAGGCCAAGACACCAAGGGCCGCCAAACGCGCGGCGGCGAAGAGGACCACCACTGCCAAGCGTACGAGCGCGGCGTCCCGCGCCTCTGGCACAGCCCGTAAGACCGTTTCCGCGCAGACGCCCGCGCGCAAGACGGTGACCAGCAAGGCAACCGCCAAGAAGGCGCCCGCGAAACGGGCGACCGCCAAGAAGACCACCGCGCGGAAGACCGCCGCCGCCAAGCGGACCACCACCGCGAAGCGGGCGCCGGCGACCAAGCGCACGACGGCCAAGCGCACGACCGCTGCCAAGCGGACCACGGCCGCCAAGCGCACGACCGCCGCCAAGCGGACCACCGCGAAGAAGACCACGGCGCGCAAGACCACCACCGCGCGCAAGACCGCGGCCAAGAAGACCACGACGCGCCCCACGGCGCGTAAGGCGGCGACCAAGGCCCCCGCCAAGCGGGCCACCGCCAAGAAGACCGCGGCCAAGAAGACCACGGCGAAGAAGACCAGCGCGGCGCGCAAGACGGCGACCAAGCGGGCGACCACCGCCAAGACCGCCGCCAAGCGGGCGCCGGCGAAGCGGGCCACCGCCAAGAAGGCGCCGGCCAAGCGCACCGCCGCCAAGAAGACCACGACCGCCCGCAAGACGGCGGCCAAGCGGACCACCACGGCCCGCAAGAGCACGGTCCGCAAGGCGGCCAGCCCGCGCAAGACCACGGCTCGCCGGACATCGCGCTAGGTGTCCGAAATATAAGCAGAAAATACGACCCGAAGCGGGGCGCTCGGGAACTGGTATGAAGTACCGGTGGTGACCAGACGCGTCCGAGCGCCCCACTTCGACTTCGCCGCGCTCCGCCGCGAGCTGGACCTGCCCGACGGGTTCCCGGACGAGGCGCAGCGCGAGGCCCAGGAGGCCGCGGCGGCCCCGCTGCCGCAGCGACCCGACCGCACCGACATCCCGTTCGTCACGATCGACCCGGTCGGGTCCCGCGACCTCGACCAGGCGATGTGCCTGACCCGCCGCCCGGGCGGCTATCGCGTCCACTACGCGATCGCCGACGTGGCGGCGTTCGTGCGTCCGGGCGGCGCGCTGGAGGCCGAGACCTGGCGCCGCGGCCAGACGGTCTACCTGCCCGACGGCAACGTCCCGCTGCACCCGGTCGCGCTCAGCGAGGGCGCGGCGAGCCTGCTGCCCGACGTCACCCGGGCCGCCGTGCTCTGGACCATCGACCTCGACGCCGACGGCGCCACCACCGCGGTCGGCCTGGAGCGCGCGCTCGTCCGCAGCCGCGCCCAGCTCGACTACGACACCGTCCAGGGTCAGTTCGCCGCCGGCACCGCCGCCGAGCCGATCGCCCTGCTGCCCGAGATCGGCGCGAAGCTCGTCGAGCGCGGCCTCGACCGCGGCGCGATCAACCTGCCGCTGCCCGAACAGGAGATCGAACGCGACGGTGCCGGCTACCGGCTGGTGCTCCGCGCGCCGCTGCCGGCGGAGGAGCACAACGCCCAGATCTCGCTGCTGACCGGCGTGGCCGCGGCCGACATCATGCTGGCCGGCGGGGTCGGCCTGCTGCGCACGATGCCCACGCCGGAGGAGGCCGCGGTCGACCGGCTGCGCGCCGCCGCCCGCGCGCTGGGCATCGACTGGCCGGCCGGGAAGCCCGTGGGCCGGGTGATCGCCGCCGTCGACGCCGCCGACCCGCGCGGCGCCGCCTTCCTCGACCAGGCGGCGGAGCTCATGCGTGGGGCGGGCTACACGGCCTTCGACGGCGAGCGGCCGGAGCAGCCCGGGCACGGCGGCGTAGCGGCCCCGTACGCCCACGTGACGGCCCCGCTGCGGCGTCTGGCCGACCGGTACGCCACCGAGGTGTGCCTGGCCCTCACGGCCGGCCTGACGGTGCCGGAGTGGGCCCGCGCGGCCCTGCCGAAGCTGCCCAAGGTGATGACCGGCACCGACCGGGTCTCCGGCGCGGCGGCCCGGGGCGCCGTCGACCTGACCGAGGCGGTGCTGCTGCAGGACCGCGTCGGCGAGACGTTCGAGGCCGCGGTCGTCGACGTCGACTCCCCGCGCCGCACGGCACCGGCCCCCGCCGCGGGGCCGCCAATGACCGCCGAGGACGGCCGCCGGCCTGGCGGCACCGTCGCCCTCGACGAGCCGGCCGTCCGCGCCCGGTGCGTGGGCGACCTCCCGCTCGGCGAGCGGGTCCGGGTGACCCTGGTCACCGCCGACCCGGTCAAGCGGACGGTCCGGTTCGAGCGGAAGTGACGCCCGGGGCGATCTTTTGGGACGATGGCCGCATGGCCTACGACCCCAGCGCGCTCCCCGACGTGTCCGGCTTGACCGTCGCCATCATCGGCGGCACCGGCGACCAGGGCAGGGGCCTGGCCTACCGGTTCGCCCGGGCGGGCCAGCGGGTGCTGATCGGCTCCCGCCAGGCGGCCCGCGCGGCGGCCTCGGCGGAGGAGATCTCGGCGCTGCCCGGTGTCAGCCGTGCGGTC
Organism: Asanoa siamensis; assembly: GCF_016862555.1. Lineage (GTDB taxonomy): Bacteria > Actinomycetota > Actinomycetes > Mycobacteriales > Micromonosporaceae > Asanoa > Asanoa siamensis. The sequence continues at coordinate 16,250 of NZ_BONE01000007.1, forward strand.
GAGGGCGGCGCCAACGCCGACGTCGCGGCCGAGGCCGACCTGACGATCATCGCGGTGCCCTGGGCGGGTCACCACGACACGGTGGCCGCGCTGCGCCTCCCCCTGGCCGGCAAGCTGGTCGTCGACTGCGTCAACCCGCTCGGCTTCGACAGCCATGGGCCGTACCCCCTGCATGTCGAGGAGGGCAGCGCCGCGCAGCAGGCGGCGGCGCTGTTGCCCGAGTCGACCGTGGCCGCGGCGTTCAACCACGTGAGCGCGCCGCTGCTGGCCGACCCGGCGGTCGAGACGATGGACCTCGACGTGCTGATCTGCACCGAGGACCGGCATCTGGCGGGCGTGGTGGCGGCGCTGACCGCGCGGATCCCCGGCATGCGCGGGATCTACGCGGGCCGGCTGCGCAACGCCCACCAGGTCGAGGCGCTGACCGCCAACCTGATCGCGATCAACCGCCGCTACAAGGCGCACGCCGGGCTCCGGGTGACCGACGTCTGAACGACGACCTCGGCACGCCGCTCGCGCTGACCCGCCCGCCGCGCCGGGTCGTCTCGCTCGTGCCGTCGCTGACCGAGGCGGTCGCCCGCACCGTGCCCGACCTGCTGGTCGGCGCGACCGACTGGTGCGTGGAGCCGGCCGGTCTCGACGTGCTCCGGGTGGGCGGGACGAAGTTCCCCGACCTGGAGAAGGTCCGGGCGGCCCGGCCCGATCTCGTGCTGGCCAACGCCGAGGAGAACCGCCGCGCGGACGTCAAGGCCCTGCGTGCGGCGGGCATCCCGGTCTGGGTGACCTACCCGCGGACCCTGGACGCGGCGTTGACCTCGCTGGAACGGATGCTGGCCGCGCTCGGGGCGCGCGACCCCGGTTGGTTGCGCGCCGCCCGAGATGCCTGGTCAGAGCCCTTCACGGGGGTACGCCGCCGCGCGCTGATCCCGGTCTGGCGGCGCCCCTGGGTCGTGCTGGGCGCCGACACGTTCGCCGGCGACCTGCTCGCCCGCCTGGGCGTGGACAACGTCTACGCGACCGCGCCGGAGCGCTATCCGCGCCCACCGCTCGCGGAGCTGCGGGCGGCGGGCGCGGACCTGGTCGTGCTGCCGGACGAGCCGTACGCGTTCACCGCCGGCGACGGCCCGGAAGCGTTCCCCGGACTGCCGTACGCCCTGGTCAGCGGCCGCCATCTCACCTGGTACGGCCCGTCCCTGGCGGAAGCGCGGGAACGGCTAGAAGCTGTGCTCTGAGCTGGGGAACTGCCCGCCCCGCACCTCGTCGCCGAACCGGGTCGCGGCGTCGAGCATGGTGCCGTGCAGGTCAGCGTATTTTTTGACGAACCGCGGCAGCTTGCCCGTGCGCAGGCCCACCATGTCCTGCCAGACCAGCACCTGGGCGTCGGTCTCGGGCCCGGCGCCGATGCCGATCGTCGGCACCGCGATCTCGTTGGTGATCCGCTTGGCGACGTGCGCGGGCACCATCTCCAGCACGACGGCGAACGCGCCGGCCTCGGCCACGGCGTGCGCGTCGGCGATGACCTCCTCGGCGGCGTCGCCCCGGCCCTGCACCCGGTAGCCGCCCAGGGTGTGCTCGCTCTGCGGCGTGAAGCCGATGTGGGCCATGACCGGGATCCCGGCCGCGGTGATCGCCTCGATCTGCGGCGCCGTCCGCCGCCCACCCTCGAGCTTGACGGCGTGGCAGCCGCCCTCCTTCATGAACCGGACCGCGGTGCGCAGGGCCTGGGTCGGCCCTTCCTCGTAGGAGCCGAACGGCAGGTCGCCGACGACCAGGGCCCGCTTCGTGGCCCGGACGACGGCCTTGACCAGGGGCAGCAGCTCGTCGGCGGTCACCGACAGCGTGGTCTCGTAACCGAAGACGTTGTTGGCCGCCGAGTCACCGACGAGCAGCACGGGGATGCCGGCCTCGTCGAAGATCGCGGCCGTGTACTGGTCGTACGCGGTCAGCATGGGCCACTTCTCACCGCGCTCCTTGGCGGCGATCAGCTCCCGGGTGCGGACCCGGCGGGTAGGGGGCCCGCCGTAGAGGGACGGTTGCTCCGACATAGCAGCTCTCCTCTCGCCTCAAGGCCGCCGCGGTGCGGTCCCTGGGCACCCTCCGATGGTCCCACCGGGAACCCCCGGCGGAGAGACGAGCGTGGAATCTTTCACACCCCGGGCGGGCCGGTCTCGCGCCAGCGGTTGGTGATCGGGAGGCGGCGGTCGCGGCCGAAGGCCTTGATGGAGATCTTGGTGCCCGGGGCCGACTGGCGGCGCTTGTATTCGGCCAGGTCGACCAGCCTGACCACCCGGTCGACCAGCTCCGGGTCGTGGCCCGCGGCGACCAGGTCGGCGCGGCCCTTGTCGCCGTCGACGTAGGACAGCAGGATCGCGTCGAGCTCGTCGTAGTCGGGCAGCGAGTCGGTGTCGAGCTGGCCCGGGCGCAGCTCCGCGCTGGGCGGCTTGGAGATCGAGTTCTCCGGGATCGGCGGCTCCTCGCCCGTGCGCAGCGCCTCGTCGTTGCGCCAGCGGGCCAGCTTCCAGACCAGTGTCTTGGGGACGTCCTTGAGCGGGTTGAAGCCGCCCACCGAGTCGCCGTAGAGCGTCGAGTAGCCGACCGACAGCTCGCTCTTGTTGCCCGTGGTCAGGACCAGCGGGCCTTCCTGGTTGGAGATCGACATCAGGATCACGCCGCGGACCCGGGCCTGCAGGTTCTCCAGGGCCAGGCCCGAGAGCGACATGGTCGCGAGGAAGCTGTCGACCATCGGCTGGATCTCGTGGACCCGCAGCTCGAGGCCGGTGCGCTTGGCCATCTCGGCGGCGTCCTCGCGGGAGTGCGCCGACGAGTTCCGGCTCGGCATCGACACGCCGATGACGTCCGCCGGCCCCAGCGCGTCGACCGCGATCGCGGCGACCACCGACGAGTCGATGCCGCCCGAGAGGCCGAAGGCCACCTTGTCGAAGCCGTTCTTGCGGACGTAGTCGCGCAGCCCCAGCACCAGCGCCTGCCAGACCTCGGCCTCGTCGGAGAGCCGCGCGGCGTGCCCGCCGTGGACCGGAACCCCGGGCAGCGCCGGGTGCGGGTCGGAGATGTGCACCCGCCGGATGCCCATCTCGTCGCCACCCATCTCGCCGGTCGCCGGCCGGGGCGCGGGCGGCTCCGAGGGCGGGGGCGGCAGCAGCCCCAGCGGCAGGTCGAGGTCGTGGATCATCAGGTGCTCGGCCATCTGCGGGGAACGGGCCAGCACCTCACCGGCCGCCGTCACGATCACCGAGTCGCCGTCGAAGACCAGCTCGTCCTGACCGCCGACCATGTTGAGGTAGGCGACCGTCGCACCCGCCTCCGCCGCCCGGCGGCGTACCAGAGCCAGTCTGGTGTCGTCCTTGTGCAGCTCGAACGGTGAGCCGTTGACCGTCAGCACCAGGCCCACCCCGGCCCGGCGGGCGGCCACGAACGGGCCGCCGGTCTGCCACATGTCCTCGCAGATCGTCAGGCCGACGTCGATGCCGTCGATCCGGACCACGACGAGCGTGTCACCGGGTACGAAATAGCGGTTCTCGTCGAAGACGCCGTAGTTGGGCAGGTGATGCTTGAAATAGCGGGCGGCCACCCGGCCGCGGTGGAGCACGGCGAGCGCGTTGCGCGGCCCGGCGCTCGGGTCGGTGGCGGCGTTGACCGCCGGCGGCCCGTCGGCGTCGAGGTAGCCGACCGCCACCGGGGTGTCGCCGAGGCCGCCTGCGTCGAGGTCGGCGGCCAGGCGCTCGATCGCGGCCCGGGAGGCGGCCAGGAACGACTGCCGGAACACCAGGTCCTCGACGGGGTAGCCCGTGAGCATCATCTCGGGGAACACGACCAGCCGGGCGCCCGCGTCGACGGCGGCGCGCGCGGTGGACCGGACGATCCCGGAGTTGCCGGTCAGATCGCCAACGGTCGGATTCACCTGTGCGAGCGCGATGCGCAACGTGGGCATGGTCCAATCCTCCCACCCACCATCGGGGGGCACGGGGCACCGATGACCCGCCGGGGCACCGGATCGGCGGGCATCGTCCTACCGTAACGTTGGCGTAACGAGACCGAGCAACACTGGTCAGCTAGCACACATGCAGCTCAGAGGGGTTGGCAGTGGATCGTCAGCAGGAGTTCGTGCTCCGTACCCTGGAGGAGCGCGACATCCGGTTTGTCCGGTTGTGGTTCACCGACGTCCTCGGCACGCTTAAGAGCGTCTCCGTCGCGCCGGCCGAGCTCGAGGCGGCGTTCGACGAGGGCATCGGGTTCGACGGCTCGGCGATCGAGGGCTTCGCCCGGGTGTTCGAGTCCGACATGATCGCCATGCCCGACCCGACGACCTTCCAGGTGTTCCCGTTCGAGGGCGGGGTCAGCGGCGAGAGCGCCCGGATGTTCTGCGACGTGCTGCTGCCCGACCGCACCCCGTCCTGGGCCGACCCCCGGCACGTGCTGCGCCGCGCCCTGTCCCGGGCGGCCGAGAAGGGCTTCACCTTCTACACCCACCCCGAGATCGAGTTCTTCCTGCTGGAGGACGGCCCCAACGACGGGTCGGTGCCGGTGCCGGTCGACGCGGGCGGCTACTTCGACCACACCACCCACGCCGTGGCCCGCGACTTCCGCCGGCAGGCGGTGCTCGCGCTGGAGCGGATCGGCATCTCGGTCGAGTTCAGCCACCACGAGGTCGCGCCGGGCCAGCAGGAGATCGACCTGCGGTACGCGGACGCGCTGACCACGGCCGACAACATCATGACGTTCCGGCACGTGGTCAAGGAGGTGGCGCTCAGCCACGGCGTCCAGGCGACCTTCATGCCGAAGCCGTTCACCGACCAGCCCGGCAGCGGGATGCACACCCACCTGTCGCTGTTCGAGGGCGAACGCAATGCGTTCCACGACGCCAGCGACCCGATGAAGCTGTCCAAGGTGGCCCGTGCGTTCATCGCCGGCCTGCTCGTGCACGCCCGCGAATACACCGCGGTCACCAACCAGTGGGTCAACTCCTACAAGCGGCTGTTCCCGCAGGCGCTGCCCGACCGGATCACCGAGTCACCGGCGTACGTGTGCTGGGGCCACCTCAACCGGTCGGCGCTTGTCCGCGTCCCGGCCTACGGCAAGCCCAACTCGGCCCGCGTCGAGGTCCGCTCGATCGACGCCGCGGCCAACCCCTATCTGGCCTTCGCCGTGATGCTCGGCGCGGGGCTCAAGGGCATCGAGGAGGGCTACGAGCTGCCCCCGGGTGCCGAGGACGACGTCTGGGCACTGTCCAACGCGGAGCGCAAGGCGGCCGGCTACGAGGCGCTGCCGGAGAACCTGGCCGAGGCGATCGACGTGATGGCCGGCTCCGAGCTCGTCGCCGAGGTGCTGGGCGAGCACGTCTTCGACTACTTCCTGCGCAACAAGCGGGCCGAGTGGGAGCAGTACCGCCGTGAGGTCACGCCGTACGAGCGCGAGCGCTATCTCGGCGCCCTCTAGATCACTGACATTTGTCACGATGACCTCGTGACGCGCGGCCCGCTGTTCGAGGCGGGCCGCACCCGACAGTAAGTGTCATGCAGACGGAGACGCTCGCGTCGAGCGAGCACACGGGGACCCGCACTCCGGCCGTACACATGCGGGGTCTGACCAAACGGTTCGGCGCGGTGACCGCGGTGAACCAGCTCGACCTCCGGATCGAGCCCGGCGAGGTCGTCGCGTTCCTCGGCCCCAACGGCGCCGGGAAGACCACGACCATCGACATGATGCTCGGCCTGGCCCGCCCCACGGCGGGAACGGTGCAGGTGTACGGGCACACGCCGACCGAGGCGATCGCCCGCGGCCGGATCGCGGCCGTGATGCAGACCGGCGGCCTGCTCAAGGACGTGACGGTCGCCGAGACGGTACGGATGACCGCCTCCTTCTTCAGCCACACGCGGCCGGTGGCCGAGGTGCTGGAGCGGGCGGGCATCGCCGACATCAAGGACCGCCGGGTGGCCAAGTGCTCCGGCGGGCAGCAGCAGCGGCTGCGGTTCGCGCTGGCGCTGCTGCCGGACCCGGACCTGATGGTCCTGGACGAGCCGACCACGGGGATGGACGTCGAGGGGCGGCGTGACTTCTGGAACGCCATCCGCACCGACGCCCAGGCCGGCCGCACGGTGCTGTTCGCGACCCACTACCTGGAAGAGGCGGACGCGTACGCCGACCGGATCGTGCTGATCCGCAAGGGCCAGGTGGTCGCGGACGGCACCGCGAGCGAGGTCAAGGCGCTGGCCGCCGGCCGGCAGGTGCGGGCGACGCTGCCCGGCGCCGACGAGGTCCGGCTGGCCGCGCTGCCCGGCGTCGACCGGGCCGAGGTGCGTGGCGACACCGTGCTGCTGCACACCAACGACTCCGACGGGATCGCCCGCTACCTGCTCACCCAGACGCCCGCCCGGGATCTGGAGATCACCTCGCGCAACCTCGAGGACGCCTTCCTCGCCCTGACCAGCGGCGAAGACCTGGAGCTGGAAGGAGCGGCCCGATGACCGCCGCCACACTGACCGACCGGCGCCCGGCCTTCGGCGGCTTCTCGCTGACCTATCTCTCCCTGGAGATCCGCCGGGTGCTGCGCAACCGCCGCAGCCTGTTCTTCATCCTGGTCATGCCGGCGGTGTTCTTCCTGCTCTTCGGCCTGCCGCAGAAGGGCCAGAACATCGACGAGGCCAACAGCGCGGCCGCCATCGCGTACATCATGATCAGTCTGGCCGTGTACGGCGCGATGACGGCCTCGACGGCGACGGGTGGCGCGGTGGCGGTGGAGCGGGCCCAGGGGTGGAGCCGCCAGCTCCGGCTGACCCCGCTGCGACCGCCGGCGTACGTGGCCACCAAGGTGCTCTCGGCGCTCTCGCTCAGCCTGCTCGCGGTGATCGTCGAGTTCGTGGTCGGCGCGGCCGGCGGGGTGCGGATGCCGGCCCACGTCTGGCTGCTGGCCGGGCTCGGCGCGTGGCTCGGCTCGCTGGTCTTCGCGGCGCTCGGGCTGTTCGTCGGCTACCTGGCGCCCGCGGAGAACGTGATGCAGTTCATGGGCCCGATCCTCGCGCTGCTCGCGCTCTTCGGCGGCCTGTTCGTGCCGCTCGAGGTGCTGCCGCACGTGATGCGGACGATCGCCAAGTTCACTCCTGTGTACGGCGTGGGCTCGATCGCCCGCAGCCCGCTCACCCACGACTTCAGCTGGGTCGCGGTGCTCAACGTGGTGCTCTGGACGGCGGGTCTGGGCGTGGGCGCGGCGCTGCTGTTCCGGCGCGATACCGCCCGGGTCTGAGCCCGGGCTAGCGTGTCTGCCATGACCTCCTCCCCGACGACCGGTCCGGCCACCGCCGGGCCGGCGTCGGCGGGTCCGGCGATGCTGCAGGCGACGAACGTGCCGGGCATGCACACCTACGGACCGCCGCTGCCGCAGCCGAACCGGTTCTTCCAGCGCGGCTTCGGCTGGGTGCTCGGTGCCGTCTGGCTCTTCTACCTCGGCCAGCCGCTGAACACGATCCTCGCCCGGCCCGGCGGCTTCGCGAAGTGGTTCAGCCTCGGGGCGCTGGCGCTGTTCGCGCTCTCGTACGTCCTCGTGTTCCTCTGGACCCGGCGGATGCACCTGGAGCGGCGCGACCCGCCGTTGAAGGCGGCTCTGGGCTGGCTCGCGGCGACCCTGCTGCTCGGGCTCGCGATGATCCCCGGCGCGGGCGGCGACTGGATGGTCGGCCTGGTCTACATCGCGGCCTCGGCGATCATGGTGCTGCCGCCGCGGGCCGCGGTGCCCGTGGTGGCGGCCATCGCCGCCCAGCCGCTGGTCCTGCCGATGTTCATCCCGTCGTGGCAGCACGAGAACGGGCTCTTCTTCTCGATCGTGCTGGCCGCCATCGCGATGTTCGGTGTCACCCGCATGATCGACCACAACATGCGCCTCACCGACGCCAACCGCGAGATCGCCCGGCTCGCGGTCGCCGAGGAGCGCGCCCGGGCCGCCCGCGACCTGCACGACATCCTCGGCCACTCGCTGACCGTGATCACCATCAAGGCCGAGCTGGCCGGGCGGCTGCTGCCCGTGGCGCCCGAGCGGGCCGAGGCCGAGGTCAACGACCTGGAGAAGCTGGCCCGCCAGGCGCTGGCGGACATCCGGCGCACCGCCTTCGCGTACCGCGAGGTCTCTCTGGAGGAGGAGCTCGCGAGCGCCCGGTCGGCGCTGTCGGCGGCCGGCATCGAGGCCAAGCTGCCGCGCGCGGTCGCCGAGGTGCCCGAGCCGCGCGGCACGCTGTTCAGCTGGGCGATCCGCGAGGGCGTGACCAACGTGGTCCGGCACAGCGGCGCGACCCGCTGCGTGATCACGGTGCGGCCCGACCAGGTCGAGATCGCCGACAACGGCCGGGGCCCGGCGGCGTCCGGCGCGGGCGGGTCCGGCCTGCGCGGGCTGCGGGAGCGGGCCGAGGCGTGCGGCGCGCAGCTGTCCGTCGGGCGGGCCGAGGGCTCCGGGTTCGTGCTGCGCGTGAGCGTTCCGGCGTGACGCCCATCCGGGTGCTGCTCGCCGACGACCAGGCCCTGGTCCGCGGCGCGCTGGCGGCGTTGCTGTCGCTGGAGCCCGACCTGGAGGTCGTGGCCGAGGTGGGGCGGGGCGACGAGGTGGTCGCCGCCGCCCGGCGCAGCTCGCCCGACGTCGCCCTGCTCGACGTCGAGATGCCCGGCGCCGACGGGATCGCGGCCTGTGCCGAGCTGACCGCGGCGTTGCCCGGTTGCCGGGTGCTGGTGGTGACCACGTTCGGGCGACCCGGGTATCTCCGTCGGGCGATGGAGGCCGGCGCGATGGGCTTCGTCGTCAAGGACACGCCGGCCCGGCAGCTCGCCGAGGCCGTCCGGCGGGTGCACGCGGGGCTGCGGGTGGTCGACCCGTCGCTGGCGGCGGAGACCCTGGTCGCCGGGCGCAGCCCGTTGACGGCGCGGGAGACCGACGTGCTGCGCGCGGCGCGCGACGGCGGCACGGTGGCCGACCTGGCCGCGGTCGTCCACCTCTCCGAGGGCACGGTCCGCAACCACCTGTCGGCGGCGATGGGCAAGACCGGCGCGCGTACGCGCGCCGAGGCGGTCCGCATCGCGGAGCAGAACGGCTGGTTGTGAGCGCCCGTACTGGCCGATCGGGCATAGCCCGGCTTGCATGATCGCGCTATCGTCCCTTCGACGTCACGACGGTGAGGGAGAGGACGCGCGCGATGTGGGAGGACCTGTTCGTCGGCGCCTGGCACAGCATCGTCTACGGCGCGGTCGGCATCGGCCTGATGGCCGCCGGCTTCATGCTGGTCGACATGCTGACGCCGGGCAAGCTGCGTGAGCTGATCTGGATCCAACGCAACAGCAACGCGGCGCTGCTCCTGTCGGCCAACCAGCTCGGCATCGCGGTGATCGTCTTCACGGCGATCCTGACGAGCTACGACGAGTTCTCCAAGGGCCTGGCCTCGACGGTCCTCTTCGGACTGCTCGGCATCGTGCTGATGGGTCTCGCGTTCCTGGTCCTCGACATGCTGACGCCGGGCAAGCTGGGCGACATCATCTGCGAGGACCAGCCGCACCCGGCGGCCCGCGTGAGCGCGGCGAGCCACTTCGGCGTCGCCCTGATCGTCGCGGCCTGCATCGCCTAGGGCCGGTTCTGTCAGCCGCGCTTCGTCGAGCGGGCGAACAGCACCGATCCCACGATTATCAGCAGCAGGATGCCGACCGGTATGCCGGTCTCCAGGAGCATCTCCCGGCGCTCGTCGGCGCGAGCCGCGGCCACCGCGGCGACGATGTCGGTGTCGATCTCACGTTCGACGTCGCGGAGGAGCCGACCGTGGCCGGCCAGGGCGGCGTCCCACGAGTCGCTCGTGAACGGCGCGCCGCGCAGGTCGCCGCCGGGCGGCATCGTGTCCAGGATCCAGCTCTCGAAGTCGGTCGACGCGCGTAGGTCGGGCCCTGCCACGATCCGGTCGAACCTTGCCTTGTCGGCCGCGGACGCGAGCGTGGCGAACGACTCGGCCAGCTGCCCCCGGGACTCGTGTGCCGCGACGAACTCCGTCTTGTCCACCGTCCCGGTCGCGTGGCCGTGGAGCACGACCGTCCGTTCCTGGTGCAGCCGCTCCTTCTGCTCCGCGATCGCGGCGGCCGTCAGCATCCGCCGGCTCGAGGGCGGGTCCTCGGCGGCCGTCGCGGCCTGCCGGCGTAGCTGGATCAGGCCGTCGACCAGCGCGTCGTAGGCGTTGATCGCGTCGGTCGGCGCGAGCGCGCCGCGGGTGACCCCGGGTCGCACCTGCGCCAGATCACGCAGGCCGCCGTCGATCTGGCCCAGCCGCTCGCGCACGTCCGCGGGCAGGTCGGACGGCAGGTCCGCCAGCCGCGCCGCGTAGTCGCCGGCCGCCCGGTCCACCGCCGCCCCCGCCTCGGTGAAGGCCGTCTGGTGCCGCGACCGCTCGGGGGTCGTGCCGGCGCCCAGCAGCCGCACCGCCGCCGCACGCTCGTCCTGGACGGCCTCGACGAGGGCGCCGGAGGCCAGCACGGCGGTGGCGAGGTCGCGGGTGCGGTCGAGGCTGCGCGTGGTGTCGCGCGCGTCGGTCAGGCTGCTGCCGACCAGCACGGCCGTGATGATCGTCGGGACGACCAGGAGAAACGCGACCGTCGGCCAGCCGGCCCGGCGCGCGGGTGCTGTCGGGTGCTGGCTCATCCCGCCTCCATGACGCCTGCCCGCCGGCCGGACCCGGGACGGGTCAGGCCTCCCGCATTCCACCACGTCGATCCGGCCGAGGCGGCCCCGCGTCGAAGCCGTAGGAAGACGGCGGACCCGATCGAGACCGGATGCCCTGGAGGCGGTCCCGTCGGGGTCGGGCGACGGGCGAGCGGGGAACGCCACGGCGGTCCCGTCGGGGTCGGGCGGGGGGAGCGGCGAACGCCGAGGCGGTCCCGCTGGGGGTTGTCGGGCAGCGGGGCAGGTGGCCGAGGGCGGATGGCCCGGAGGCGGGCCGCCGAGATGGTCAGGCGACCGCGGCTTCGACCGTGAGCAGGCCCGTGTCTGCGTCTACTGTGGCCAGTGCGCCGACCGGGACGCTGAGTTGGCCCGGGCCGTGGCCGATCGGGAGGCCGCCGAGGATCGGGATGCCCAGGTCGCCCAGGCGGTCCAGGAGCATCGTGGTCAGGCCTGTGCCCCAGTCGTCGGAACAGTCCGTGAACTGGCCGAGCGCCACGCCCGCCAGGCCGTCGAGGGAGCCCGCCCGGCGCAGGTGCGTGAGCATCCGGTCGATCTTGTACAGCGGCTCCTGCACCTCCTCGATCAACAGGATCGCGCCCGACAAGTCGGGCATGTCCGGGGTGCCGATCGAGGCCGTGATCAGGCAGAGGTTGCCGCCGAGCAGGGGGCCGGCGGCGATGCCGGGCACCCGTACCCCCGCCGTGTCCTCGCCCGGAACCGCCGCCACCGTGACCGGGTCCGTCGTCATCAGCGCCGATCGCAGCGACTCCGCCGACGCCGCCGGCGTCCGCTCGTCGTTCCAGGCCACCCCCGGCCCGTGCACGGCGGCGAGCCGCGCCCCGCGCCAGAGCGCGAACTGCAACGCCGTGATGTCGCTGAAGCCGGCGACCACCTTCGGGTCGCGACGCACCGCGGCCATGTCGATCGCGTCCACCATCCGCTGCGCGCCGTAGCCACCCCGCGTGCACAGCACGCCCCGGATCGACGCGTCCGCGAACGCGGCGTTCAGGTCGGCCGCCCGGGCCGCGTCGTCGCCCGCCAGATAACCCGTCCGGGCGTACGCGTGGGGTCCGAGCACCGCCCGCAGCCCCCAGCTCTCGACCAGTTCCAGCCCGCGGACCATCCGCTCGGGCCGCGTCGGTCCGGACGGTGAGACCAGCATCACGGCGTCGCCGGGTCGCAGGGCAGGAGCCTTGATCGCGTGCACGACCGAACACTAGCTGCCAGTAGGCTCGACCTCGTGGCTACCGCGCTCGTGATCGAAAACGACCCCACCGATGACCTGCGCCGGCTGGGTGACTGGCTCACCGAGGGGGGCCTGGAGCAGCACGTGCTGCGGCCGTACGACGACGACCAGCTCCCCGACGACCTGACCGGCTACGACGCGTTCGTGGTGATGGGTGGCGAGCAGCGGGCCTACCCCGACGAGGACGGCACGTACGACGCCTGGTGGCTGCCGAAGGTCGAAGGCCTGCTGCGCAAGGCGGTCCGCACCAACCTGCCGACGCTCGGCATCTGCCTGGGCGCCCAGCTGCTCGCCACCGCGCACGCCGGCGCCGTCGAGCGCAGCGCGTCCGGGCCCGAGATCGGGCCCGCGCTGGTCGCCAAGCGGGACGCCGCCGAGGCCGACCCGCTGTTCCGCTGGGTGCCGATCGCGCCCGACGTGCTGCAGTGGCACTCCGACGAGATCACCGAGCTGCCGCGCGGCGCGACCCTGCTGGCGGCCTCGACCTACTACCCCAACCAGGCGTTCCGGATGGGGGAGCGGGCCTGGGGCCTGCAGTTCCACATCGAGTGCGACGCCGCGATGATCGCCGACTGGGCGGCCGGGTCGACCGAGTTGAAGGAGCTGGGCCTCTCGGTGGAGGCGGTGGTCGACGCCTGCGCGTCGGTGCTGCCCGACCTCGAGGACGTCTGGCAGCCCTTCGCCGTCCGGTTCGCCTCGCTGGCCCAGGGCGAGCTGGACCTGCCCCGCACCACCCTCCCGCTGCTCGGGCGGTGAGCCGTGGGCCGGCCGACGAGCGAACGGAACCGGCTGGCCCGGTTCGGGTTCGGTGACCGGGCCGCGGAGCTGCTCGGCGGTCTCGGGCTCTGGGACCCGGCGACGCAGGAGCCGACCGGCGAGCCCGCGACCGGCCTGATCACCGCGCTGTCCCGGGCCGCCGACCCCGACCTCGCGCTGCGCCAGCTCCACCGGCTGGTCGAGGCGCTGGACCGCACCGAGGGCGGCCGCGACGGGCTGATCGACGCCGTGCTCGTCGACAACGGCGTGCGCCGCCGGCTGGTCGCGGTGCTGGGCGCGTCGTCGGCCCTCGGCGACCACCTGGTGGCCAACCCGACACAATGGACGGCGCTGCGCGACCGCGACGGGCGGGCGCCCGAGGCGACCGGTGCGCTGGAGCCGGTCGAGGCGGCCAACCCGGTGGCGGCGCTGCGGCTCGCGTACCGGCTGGCCCTGTTGAAGATCGCCGCCGCGGACCTGACGGGTGGCCGCGGCCTGGAGCCGACGATGGCTGCCCTGTCGGCGCTGGCGGACGCGACGCTGCGGGCGGCCTACGACATCGCGGCGACCGAGATCGACGCCGCGCCGCGGCTCGGGGTCGTCGCCCTCGGCAAGTGCGGCGGCAACGAGCTCAACTACGTCTCCGACGTCGACGTCATCTTCGTCGCGGCCACCGACGACGACCTGGCCGCCGGCACCACGATCGCGACCCGGCTGATCGAGATCTGCGGACTGGTCGCCTGGCCGGTCGACGCCGCGCTGCGGCCCGAGGGCAGCCGCGGCCCGCTGGTCCGCACGCTCGCCAGCCACGCGGCCTACTACCAGCGCTGGGCGCGCACGTGGGAGTTCCAGGCCCTGCTCAAGGCCCGCCCGGCGGCCGGCGACACCGACCTGGCCCAGGAGTGGATCGACGCGCTCGCGCCGCTGGTCTGGCACGCCGCCGAGCGACCCGAGGCGGTCGAGGACGTACGGGCGATGCGCCGGCGGATCGTCGACAACGTGCCGCCGCGGGACGTCGAGCGGGAGATCAAGCGGGGGCCGGGCGGGCTGCGCGACATCGAGTTCGCGGTGCAGCTCCTCCAGCTCGTGCACGGCCGGGCCGACGAGACGCTGCGGGTCACGGGGACGATGCCGGCGTTGCGGGCGCTGGTCGGCGGCGGCTACGTCGGGCGGGCCGACGGTGAGGCGCTGCTGCGGGGTTACCGCTTCCTGCGTACGGTCGAGCACCGGCTGCAGTTGCAGGCGCTGCGGCGCACGCACACCGTCCCCGCCGACCCGGCCGGCCTGCGCTGGCTGGCCGCGGCGCTCGGCTACACCGCGACGCCCGGGAAGGACGCGGTCGAGCAGTTCCGGTCCGACTGGGTCGCGCACGCCAGCGAGGTCCGCCGCCTGCACGTCAAGCTGCTCTACCGGCCGCTGCTGGAGGCGGTCGCCCGGGTGCCGGCCGAGTCGTTGCGGCTGACCCCCGAGGCCGCCCGCCGCCAGCTCGAAGTGCTCGGCTTCGCCGACCCGACCGGTGCGCTGCGCCACCTGGAGGCGCTCACCGGCGGCGTCACCCGCACGGCCGCGATCCAGCGCACGCTGCTGCCGGTGCTGCTGCAGGAGTTCGCGGACTCGGCCGAGCCGGACCGCGGCCTGCTCAGCTACCGGCAGGTCTCCGACACGCTCGGCTCGACGCCCTGGTACCTGCGGCTGCTGCGGGACGAGGGCCCGGTGGCCCGGCGGCTGGCCCGGGTGCTGAGCCTGTCCCGGTACGCGGCCGACCTGCTCGCCCGGGACCCGGAGGCGCTGCGGCTGCTGGCCGAGGACGCGGAGCTGGCGCCCCGGCCGGGCGACGTGGTGCGCGAGGGCTTCGGCGCGGCGTCGGACCGGCACGACGATCCCGGCGCCGCGATCCGGGCCGTCCGCGGGCTGCGCCGCCGCGAGCTGTTCCGGATCGCCTGTGCCGACGCGCTCAGCCACGGTTCGCTGGCACCGTCGCCGGTGCTCGACGTCCGCGGCGTCGGCACCGCACTGTCCGATGTGGCCGACGCGACGCTGGGCGCGGCACTGCGGGCGGCGGCCCGCGCCTATCCGCTGCCCGACGGGCTCACCTTCGCGGTCATCGGGATGGGTCGCCTGGGCGGCGAGGAGATGAGCTTCTCGTCCGACGCCGACGTGCTCTTCGTGTACGACCCGCCGCCCGGCCTGCCCGACGACGCCGCCAGTGCCGCCGCGCACGCGGTGGCCGAGGAGCTGCGCCGGCTGCTCGGCATGCCGGCCCCGGACCCGCCGCTCGGCGTCGACGCCGACCTGCGTCCCGAGGGCCGGCAGGGCCCGCTGGTGCGCAGCCTGGCCGCGTACGCGCAGTACTACGCCCGCTGGTCGAAGGTGTGGGAGGCGCAGGCGCTGCTGCGCGCCCGGCCGGTCGCCGGCGACGTGGGGCTGGGGGAGCGGTTCATCGCGCTGGCCGACACGGTGCGCTATCCGGCCGCGGGCCTCACCCGTGAGCAGCACGTGGAGATCCGGCGCATCAAGGCCCGGGTCGAGAACGAGCGGCTGCCCCGCGGCGCCGACCCGGCCACGCACGTGAAGCTGGGCCGGGGCGGCCTGGCCGACGTGGAGTGGGCGGCGCAGGTGCTGCAGTTGCGGCACGCGGGCGCGCATCCCGCGTTGCGGACGCCCCGGACGGTCGACGCGATCGCCGCCGCCGAGGCCGCGGGCCTGCTGGATCCGGCGGACGCCGCCGCGCTGGCCGCGGGTTGGCAGCAGGCGGCCCGCGTCCGCAACGCGCTGACCCTGGTCCGCGGCAAGCCCGGCGACCAACTGCCCCGGCACGGCGTCGAGTTGGCGGGCGTGGTCCGCCTGCTGGGCCGCGACGACGCGGGCGAGTTCATCGACGACTACCTCCGCACCGCGCGCCGCGCGCGGGCGGCCCTGGAGCACGTGTTGGAGGGCTGATGGACCCCTTGCACGAATCCGGCACGCCGGCGGCGTTGCGGGCCGTCTTCGACGCCGCGGTGCCCTACCTGGACTCCCTCGCGGACCGCCCCGTGTATGCCGGCTCGGCGCGGGTCAAGGAGCTGTTGTCGGACCTGCCGTCCGCCGGCGAGGGCGCGGCCGCCGTCGTGGAGCGGCTGCTCTCGGTGGGCACGGCGGCCGCCACGCACTCGGCCGGCCCGCGGTTCTTCCATTTCGTGACCGGCGGCGTGACACCGGCCGCGCTGGCCGCGGACTGGACGGTGTCGCTGCTCGACCAGAACGCGTTCTCGCGGGCGGCGTCGGAGTTCGCGCACGCGGTGGAGACGGTGGCGCTGGACTGGTTGCGGGAGCTGTTCGGCCTGCCGGCGTCGTTCGGCGGTGCGCTGGTGGGCAGCGCGACGTTCGCCAACTTCACCTCACTGGGCGCGGCGACGCACTGGTGGGCGTCGCGACACGGGGTGGACGTGGCGGCGGACGGGTTGGCCGGGCTGCCGCGGATGCCGGTGTTCTCGGGCGGCTACGTGCACGCGAGCGCCCGCAAGGCCCTGCAGATGCTCGGGCACGGGCGGGACAGCGTGTCGGTGCTCGGCGCCGGGCGGGTCGATCTGTCCTCGTTGGACCGTGCGCTGGCCGACTCGGGGCCTGCGGTGGTCGTCGCGAACGCGGGCGAGGTGAACACCGGCGACTTCGACCCGCTCGCGGGGATCGCCGAGGTCGTGTCGCGGCACGACGCGTGGCTGCACGTGGACGGGGCGTTCGGGTTGTTCGCCGCGCTGTCGCCGCGGACCGCCGGGTTGGTCGCGGGGCTGGAGCGGGCCGACTCGATCGCCTGCGACGGGCACAAGTGGCTCAACGTGCCGTACGAGAGCGGGTTCGCGTTCCTGCGCGAGCCGGCGCGGCTGGGCGCGGCGTTCGGGATGCCGGGTGCGCCGTACCTGCCGGGGGCCGACTCGCCGCGGGCCGGCTACGGGCTGCTGGGGCCGGAGTCGTCGCGGCGGGCGCGGTGCGTGCCGATCTGGGCGACGCTCGCCGCGTACGGGCGGTCGGGTTATCGGGCGATGGTGGAGCGGCACCTGGACCTGGCGCAGGAGTTGGCCGGGCTGGTGGACGCGGCGCCCGACCTGGAGCGGCTGGCCGAGGTGCCGCTGTGCGTGGTCTGCTTCCGGGTCCGCCCGCCGGGTGTGCCGAAGGCGGAGTTGGACGACCTCAACCGGCGCGTGGGCGAGGCGCTGCTGGAGGACGGGCGGGTCTTCGCCGGCACGACGGTCTGGGAGGGCAAGGTGGCGCTGCGGCCGGCGATCGTCAACTGGCGCACGACGTCCCGGGACATCGAGCTGTTCGTGTCGGTCGTGCGGGAGTTGGCGGCGTCAGTTCGCTAGGTCTGCCGCGGTGACGGTCAGGGTGTTGTCGCCGACGGGGCGGTAGCCGGTGGGCTCGACGACGTACTGCGCCTGGGTGGGGTTGAGCAGTGACGCGGGTGCGTCCGGGTAGGTCTCCAGGAACAGGAGGTACGGGGTGCCTTCCGCGAAGGGGACGGCGCCGGGCTGCTCGTAGACGACGCCGTCGCGCTCGCCGCCTGTCTGCTGGACCTCGATGAGGGCACCCGGTTTCGTCCGGCCCTTGTGGACCTGGGTGACGGTGGCGGTCCAGATCGTGATGACGACACCGGAGTCGCCCGGTGGCGCGCCCGCCTGTGGGTCGGTCACGGGGTCGGTGCCGCCTGCGCCACTCGGGTAGAGGACGCCGTCGCGGGGATCGGCCAGCGTGGCCTCCACAACGAGGGACGCCTTGTCGACCAGTTCGGCGACGGTCGCGTAGGAGGGGTAGTCGCCCTGGTAGACCACGCGCCCACCGAACGGCCGCCCGCAGCCGGCGACGGCCAGCGTCACGGCTGCGATGACGGCGAACTTCCTCATCCGTCCGACCATGCTTGTGTAGACGCCGGTGCGGCTCGTGTCGTTCCTGTCTTCGAGCGCGACCGGCCGCGGACGTGGCAGCGGAGCGAAGCGCAGCGGTGCCCGGCGGGAGCGACGGTCGCGCCCCCGACGAATCCGGGACCCCTTGCTCCTCACGCGTTCGCCGTGGTTCTTTCTGGTTCTGCTCGTGCTGGCGAGACGTGGCGGAAATGTCGGATGGCGGGAACTCCCAGGAGTGTGAGCCCTGAGATGACTTGCCAGGCGACGCCGATGAGGAGCACGGTGGTGATGCTGGTGGAGGCGGCGGCGGGGCCGGCGAGGGCGAGGCCGATCGGCCCCACGGAGAACGAGCCGAAGACCACATAGGAATTGACGCGCGACATCGCGTCGGCGGGCACGCGTTGGTGGATGGCGGTCATCCAGAGCGTGCCGAAGACCGCGCTGACGATGCCGGCGACGAGCCCGCCGGCGCAGACGACCAGCAGCGGCGCGCGGACGGCGAGGGCCGCGGACGGTGCCGCCCAGAGGATCGTCGCGGCGGTGGCGACCAGCAGCGGACGCGCCGGTTTCCAGCCCAGCACGGTGAGGCCGCCGACGATGGCACCCGCGCCGTACGCCGCGGTGATCGCGGCCCACGCGCCCGCCCCGCCGTAGAAGAGGTCGGCGGAGACGGGGCCGAGCACGAGGTAGGGCGCCCAGAGCAGCAGGTTGAACAGCGTGAACTGCAGCGTGATCGTCCACAGCCAGGGCAGCGACGCGAACTGGCGCCAGCCGGCCCGCATCTCGCGCAGCATCGAGGTGCGCGCGGCCGGATCGGGGTCGGGGACACGGATCCAGAGCAGGGCCAGGATGCTGGGTACGTAGGTGAGCGCGTCGATCAGGAGCACCGTCGCCGGGTCGGTGAGCACGACGAGCAGGCCGGCGAGGGCGGGGCCGGCGACGGTGGCGGTCGACCGGACGAGGCCGAGGAAGGTGTTGGCCTCGTGCCTGCGGTCGTCCGGGACCAGTTGGGGCACCAGGCCGTCGAAGGACGGGCGGAAGACGGCCTCGCCCAGGCCGCCCAGGGCCGCGAGGGTCAGCAACAGTCCGATGTGGGGGGTCGTGGTGGTGAAGAAGAGCACGGCGATGGCCGCCTGGGTTGCGGCGCGCAGCACGTCGGCCCAGAGCATCACCAGACGGCGGGGGAAGCGGTCGCCGAGGACGCCGGCGAACGGGAGCACGGCGACCATCGGCACGATCCGGGCCGCCAGCACGTAGCTGAGGGTCGTGGGGGAGCCGCCGCTGTCGAGGACCGCGAACGCCAGGGCCACGCCGGCCATCAGGGTGCCGAGCGCGCTCGTGGCGTAGCCCGCGACGAAGACGCGGAAGGCGGGGAGGCGCAGCACGTCGAGGCGGGAACGCACAGTTTGCCCTCCGAGGACTTGAGCCGATGCGACTCAGATCCTGGCGGAGGGTGTGCGGCGGTGTCAATCCTTGGTTGAGTTTTGGTGGCTCAACTCGGCGCGGACCCGGTCGGCGGCTTCGGCGATGGTCGGGGGCAGGCCGGTGGCGGGTAGGTCGTCGAGGGCGCTGGTGGCCAGGGAGAACAGGGCACCCGGTGGGGCTTCGGCGGCCAGGGCGATGGTGTGGCGGGCGAGGGCGGCGCGGGTGAACCTCGTGGGCCAGGCGTCGTCGGCCTCGACGCGGCGCAGGAGGGCGCGGGTCGCGGCGCGGAGCGCGGTGATGGCTGGACCGTGGAGATTGTCAACAGATTGTTGACGGTGCCGGGCGGCGCGGGTCGGCGTGACGGCGCGGGTTCCGCCGGTGTCGGTCAGGCGCAGGAAGCGTTGCTCGGCCGCCTGGCGGGTGCGCAGTCCGAGGGCGGTGGCGATCCGGGACCAACTCGTGCCGCCCGCGCGGGCCGACTCGATCAGCGCGCGCTCGGTGGCGTCGAGACGGTCGCGGACGGTGCGGAGCAGCGCGAGCGCGTCGACGGCCACCGCGGGATCGTCGCTCCGGGTCGCGGCGAGAAGCTTCTCCACATCGGATTCCACGACGCGATCATAGTCAACGGAATGTTGACGAGTAAGTACCTTACTCGCCTTACCTGGGTCGGGTCCGGGGGTAAGGAGGCGTGGATTAGGGCCGGCGCCGGGTGTGCGGGGGTTACCTGCGGGCGGAACGTCAACGTCGACACCGAACCACGACGGCCGAGGAGCTCTCGATGATCAACGACCCGTACGTCACCCTGGACCTCTACCGCGCCCGCGTCGAGGCGATGACCGAGGACGCGCGCGTCGGCCGGCTGGCCCGTGCCCTGCGCCGCCACGCGTCGTCGACGTCCGCGACGTCCCGGGCCCCGGCCCGCCGGCGCCGCGGCTCGGCCTGAGCCCGGAAAATCTCGGCGGCGACATGTCGTACCCCCATGGCATTCTCGATGCCGTGACCGTTCGCGCCCGCAGCACCGCGTTCGTCGGCCGAGATGCCGAGATCGCGGCGCTGCGTGACGCGCTCAAGCGGGTGCGCACCGACGAGCCGGCGATGGTGCTCGTCGGCGGCGAGGCCGGCGTGGGCAAGACCCGACTGATCGAGGAGTTCGCCCGACACGGGGGCGACGCGCGCTTCGTGGTCGGCCAATGCCTGGAGCTCGGCGAGGAGGGCCTGCCCTACGCGCCGTTCTGCGGCATCCTGCGCGACCTGATCCGCGCCGACGGGGTCGCGGTGCTCGACGGTCACGAGGCGGAGTTCGCCCGGCTTCTCCCCGAGCTGGGCCCCGCCGCGCCCGGCGCCAACCGCGGCGTGCTGTTCGACCAGGTGTCCGCGCTGCTCGCCCGGCTGGCCGCCGCCCGGCCGCTGGTGGTCGTCCTCGAAGACCTGCACTGGGCCGACCGGTCCACCCGCGACCTGATCGAGTTCCTGGTCCGCGCCGCCCGCACGGCGCGGGTGCTGATCATCGGCACCTACCGCACCGACGAGCTCCACCGCGGCCACCCGCTGCGGGCGTTCGTGGCCGAGCTCGACCGGGCCCGCGGCGTCGAGCGCCTCGACGTCGGCCGGCTCGACCGCGACGGCACCGCCGACATCCTGGCCAGCATCTTCGGCGGCGAGCCGGCCCAGCGCGCGATCGACAAGGTGCACCAGCGGGCCCAGGGCAACCCGTTCTTCGTCGAGGAGCTGGCCGCCTCGGGTGACCCGGCCGCCTGCGCCGACATCCCCGAGAGCTTGCGCGACCTGCTGCTGGCGCGGGTCGACCGGCTGCCGGAAGCGGCCCAGCCCGTGCTCCGGATCGCGGCCGCCGGCGGCAACCGGATCGGCCACGAGCTGTTGACCACGGTGGCCGACCTGCCCGAGTCCGCCCTCGACGCCGCGCTGCGCAGCGCGGTGACCGCCCAGTTGCTGGTGGCCGACGCCGACGGCGGCTACGAGTTCCGGCACGCGCTGGTCCGCGAGGCGGTGCACGACGACCTGCTCCCGGGCGAGCACGCGCGGCTGCACGCCCGCTACGCCGCGGCCATCGAGGCCGCGCCGGGGTTGGTCGGTGCCGGTCGGGCGCCGGCCGAGATCGCCCACCACTGGTACGCGGCGCACGACCATCCCCGCGCCCTCGTCAGCTCGCGGGCGGCGGCAGTCGCGGCCGGCGAACGCTACGCCCACGCCGAGCAGGCCCGCCTGCTGGAGCGGGTGCTCGAGCTGTGGGAGCAGGTGCCCGACGCCGCCGACCGCCTGGGCGTCGACCACCTCACGCTGCTCGAGGAGACGCTGGCCGCCACCTACACGGCGGGCGACTTCAAGCGGGCGCTGAGCCTCAACCGGGCCTGCCTGCAGGCGATCTCCCGCGAGGCCGAGCCGCTGCGGGCCGCCCGCCTGCTCACCCGGCGCGGCAAGCTGCTGGCGTCCCTCGGCAAGAGCGACGGCGTGGCCTCGCTGCGCGAGGCGGTCGCGCTCGCGGAGTCGTCGCCCGACGACGAGGCCCGCGCGATGCTGCTGGCCGACATCGCCTACCAGATCAGCCGCGCCGACCGGGCCGAGGGAGCGCGGATCGCCGCCCTGGCGCAGGCGTCCGCCGAGTCGCTCGGGCACTCGGCCGCCGCGGTCTACGCGACGCTGACGCTGGGCCGGGTCTGCGCCCGTCACATCGCCGCCGAGGCCGGCCTCACGGCGCTCCGCCAGGCCGAGGCCCGCGCGAGGGCGTCCGGCGACATCGAGGGCCTGGTCCACGCCCGGGTCAACATCTCCGACGCGCTGTTCGAGATCGGCGACTACCCGGGCTCGGCCGAGGTGGCGGCGCTCGGCACCCGCGACGCCGGCAAGGTCGGCGTCGACCGTTCCAGCGGCGCGTTCGTGCGCTCCAACCACGCCGAGGCCCTGATGGCACTGGGCCGCTGGGACGAGGCCGACGCGATCTGCGCCGAGTCGGCCCGCTTCGACCCACCGGGCCACCTGGGCCTGCACTGGCTGCAGCTACGCGCCGGCCTACGCCTGGCCCGGGGCGACGCGTCGGCGCCCGAGCTGATCGGCCGCGCGCTGGCCTTCCTGTCGCGCCCCTACGTCAGCCCCCAACACCGGATGCCGCTGCTGGTCCTGCGGATCGACGCGGCCCTGGCCGCGGGCGACCCGGCCGCCGCGGCCGAGGCGGCCCGCGGCGGCCTCACCGCCTGGGCGACGGAGCGGGACGACGCGGAGTCCCACTGGTCGGCGCCGCCGGGGGCCAGCGACCTGGTGGCCAACCCCCGCTACGCCTGGCCCCTCCTGGCCGCGGCGTCCCGCGCGACGGTCGCGGCGGGCGACCTCGAGCTGGGCGCGCTGATCGCCGGTGTGGTGCCGCAGGTCGAGTGCCTCTATTCCGCGGACCGCGCCTACGCGGCGCAGATCGCGGCCTGCCTGGCCACGACAGTCGCGGCAGCGGTTCCCCGCAGCTCTGTCGCGGACCGTGCGTCTGTCGCGGACCGGGCCTCTGCTGCGGACCGTGCCTCTGCCGCGGACCGTGCCTCTGCCGCGGACCGTGCCTACGTGGCGCAGATCGTCGCGTGCCTGGCCACGCTTGCCGCTGCGGCGGTGTCCGGCAGCCTCGCCGCGGACTCGGCCGTGTCCGGCGGTTCGTTCCGCCCCGGGGTCGCGGCGGATGCGCCGGGGCAAGCGGCCGGCCCCGCGGGAGGCGAAGCCGGCGTGATTCCGGCGCGGGTCGGGGTGTCCGCGGCTGACGTGCGGGAATGGTGGCTGTCGGCGGTCGCGGCGTGGCGGGTCGACGGGCAGCCCTATGCGCTGGCCCGCGCCTTGGTCGCGCTGGCCGAGGCGGCGGCCGCTGTGGGCGACCGGGTGGCGGCGGGGGAGGCGCTGGAAGAGGCCGGCTCGATCGCGGCTGATCTGGATGCCCGGCCGCTGCGCGACGAGGTGGCCAGGCTGGCCCGGCGGGTCGGGCTGCGTGGGGCCGTCGGCGCCGGGCCCGACGTGCTGACCGCGCGCGAGCGCGAGGTGCTGCGGCTGGTGGCGGTCGGGCACAGCAACAGCCGAATCGCCGCGGAACTCTATCTATCGCCGAAAACGGTCAGCGTGCACGTTTCCCGCATTATCGCCAAGTTGGAAGTGACGAACCGGATCGAAGCGGCTGCTGTCGCCCACCGCCTGGGGCTGCTCGGCGCCGACATGATTGCCGGCGGACAGACGACGGCATCCGGACACTAGACTGCGTGCCATGGCCAGGGCAGAAGAGAAGGTGTCGTTCGGCGGACGCCTGAAGCAGATCGGGATGGTTTTCTCGTTCACCGCCAAACAGGACAAGATGTTCGTCCCATTGGCAGTGGGCGCGGTACTGATCCCATTGCTGCTGGCCGCGCTGGCGGTCGTACTCGGCTGGGGCCTGATCTTCATCCCCCTTGGCATCCTCGTCGCTCTGCTGGCCCTCCTCATCGTCCTCAACCTGCGCTCCAACCGCGCGATGATGAACGCGGCCGAGGGCCAACCGGGCGCGGCGGCCTCGATCATCGAAAACATGCGCGGCGACTGGCGGGTCCGCCCGGCGGTGAGCTCCACGACGGCCATGGACATGGTCCACCTGGTCGTCGGCAAGCCGGGCGTCATCCTCCTGGCGGAGGGCAACCCCCAGCGGGTCCGCAGCATGCTGGGCCAGGAGAAGCGCCGCCTGGCCAAGGTCATCGGCAACGCACCGCTGCACGACTACGTGATCGGCAACGGCGACGACGAGGTCCCGATCCGCAAGCTCCGGATGACCCTGACCAAGCTGCCCCGCGCCCTGAGCGGCAAGGACGTGAACTCCCTGGACAAGCGCCTGACGGCGCTGTCGGCGGCCCGCCCCCAGATCCCGAAGGGCGCGATCCCCAAGAACATGCGCCCGCCGAAGGGCGCCTTCCGCCAGACCCGCGGCCGCTGATCTCCCGAACCCGCGCCTCAGCCCCCAACGGCTGGGGCGCGGGTTTCGTTTCGGGCGGCGACGCGTCGTCAGCCGCAAGCGCCGCGGCGACTGTGCTCGGTGGGCAATGGGTGGGTCGCGCGGGCCTGGCAGCGACGCGAAGCGAGCGGTGTCTGGCGGGAGCAACGGTCGTGCCCCCGACGGACCCGAGTCCCGCATCTGGACCTTGATCCATGGTCGGCGTCACACGCCTCGGCGAGTCCGCCAACCCCTGCCATCTGCGGGTATATGTTCAAGTTTGGCCGGTTGTATCGCTGGCCAAACGGGCATTCCTGGCGGCTCGCGGGTGACGTAACACGGCAGAAACTTTTGCGACACGCTCGGGCAACGGCCCGGCCATAGCGTCGCTGCCAGCCTTGCCGAAGACAGACGGCCTTACAGAAGCCGCTTACAGAGTGCGACGTGCCAGGAGGACGTGTTGTTCGCCAATCCCGAGGAACTCCTGCGATACCTCAAGGACGAGGACGTGAAGTTCGTCGACGTCCGGTTCTGCGACCTGCCCGGCGTGATGCAGCACTTCAACGCCCCGGTCGAGTCCATCGACGACGACATCTTCACCACCGGCCTCGCGTTCGACGGTTCGTCGATCCGTGGTTTCCAGCAGATCCACGAGTCCGACATGCTGCTGCTGCCGGACGTGGCTTCCGCGTTCATCGATCCGTTCCGCGCGCAGAAGACGCTGGCGCTGAACTTCTTCATCCACGACCCGTTCACCCGCGAGCCCTACTCGCGTGACCCGCGGAACGTGGCGAAGAAGGCCGAGGCCTACTTGGCCGCGAGCGGCATCGCCGACACCGCCTACTTCGGTCCCGAGGCCGAGTTCTACATCTTCGACTCGATCCGTCACGAGACGAGCGCGCACCAGGCCTTCTACTACATCGACTCGATCGAGGGCGCCTGGAACACCGGTCGTGAGGAGGCGGGCGGCAACCGCGGCTACAAGACGCCTTACAAGGGCGGCTACTTCCCGGTGCCGCCGGTCGACCACTACGCCGACCTGCGCGACACCATCGTGCGCAACCTGGTCGACTCCGGCTTCACCGTCGAGCGGTCGCACCACGAGGTCGGCACCGCCGGCCAGGCCGAGATCAACTACAAGTTCTCGACGCTGCTGCACGCGGGTGACCAGCTCCAGCTGTTCAAGTACATCGTCAAGAACACCGCCTGGGCCGCCGGCAAGACCGCGACGTTCATGCCCAAGCCGCTGTTCGGTGACAACGGCTCCGGCATGCACACCCACCAGAGCCTCTGGCTGAACGGCGAGCCGCTGTTCTACGACGAGACCGGGTACGCCGGGCTGTCCGACACCGCCCGCTGGTACATCGGCGGCCTGCTGCACCACGCGCCGTCGCTGCTCGCGTTCACCAACCCGACCGTCAACTCGTACCGCCGCCTCGTGCCCGGTTTCGAGGCCCCGGTCAACCTGGTCTACTCGCAGCGCAACCGCTCCGCCTGCACCCGCATCCCGGTGACGGGCAGCAACGCCAAGGCGAAGCGCGTCGAGTTCCGCGTGCCGGACCCGTCGGCCAACGTCTACCTCGCCTTCTCGGCGATGCTGATGGCCGGCCTCGACGGCATCAAGAGCAAGATCGAGCCGCCGGAGCCGATCGACAAGGACCTGTACGACCTGCCGCCGGAGGAGTTCAACTCCGTCAAGCAGGTGCCGGGCTCCCTGCCGGAGGTCCTCAACTCGCTCGAGGCCGACCACGACTTCCTGCTCGAGGGCGGCGTCTTCACGCCGGACCTGATCTCGACGTGGATCGACTACAAGCGCGAGAACGAGGTCGACCCGGTCCGCCTGCGCCCGACCCCGCACGAGTTCGCGATGTACTACGACGTGTAGCCACGACGGACCGCGAGCGAGCCATCGACCGATGTGGTCGGTGGCTCGCTTCGTGCGTGCCCTACCATCGTGCGAATGACTCAGTCCAAGAAGGACGATTGGCAGCCGCCGCGCCAGCCTGACTGCGCCTGCCGTGAGCATCTCGACGACGTGCGTGCCCTCGTCATCCCCAACGCCGACTGGGACGAGGACCCGACGTTCGAGCAGTTGCTCGAGACCGGATCCCTCGGCGTGCGGCCGATCGAGGCCAAGGAGCGCTACATGGCCTATTTCGACGCCGATCAGAACGAGACGCGGCTCGGGCCGCTCCACTGGGGAATGTGGGCCGCCGACGAGATCTACGGCTGCTACGCCGACGACGCCGAACTGCCCGTGGACAAGGCGATCGCCGCCCAGCCCGGGGTGACGCTCGTCGAGTGGTACGACCGCGAGGAGTTCCTCATCGGCGCGCCCGAGTTGTGTGAGAGCGGCCTGCTCGCCGCCATCGCGCGGGCGTTCGAGGATCCGCGCGTACGCGCATAACGATGGTCCCGGGTCCGCCGGGGGCGCGACCGTCGCTCCCGCCGGACAACGCTGCGCTGCCAGGCTCGCGGCGGGTCGCCGTCACAGCCCGAGCCAGACCCGGTTCATGTGCGTGAATGTTCAGCGGTGTCGCTACGCCCGCCGAGCCCGGCCGGTAGATTCGGATCTCTGGGAGGGCGGTGACGATGGCGGGTGCGGAGCGGTGGATGCGGCGGGCCGCGGAGGCCGGCGACACCGACGCCATGGCCGCGGTGGGGCAGATCTTCCAGGACCGCTGGGAGATGGCCGAGGCCGAGGAGTGGTATCAGCGCGCCGCCGACGCCGGCCACGTCGGTGCCATGGTCAACCTCGGCGTGCTGCTCACGATGCGCGGTGACCTGGTCGGCGCCGAGCACTGGTACCGCCGCTCCGCCGAGGCCGCCGACACCGACGCCATGCTCAACCTGGCGGGCCTGCTCGCCGACCGCGAGGACGTCGCCGAGGCACAGCACTGGCTGCACCGCGCCGCGGCGGCGGGGGAGAGCGACGCCCTCGTCAACCTCGGCGCGCTGGCGCAGCCGGAGGAGGCCCGCCGCTGGTACCAACTGGCCGTCGACGCCGGCAACTCCGACGGCATGTTCGCCCTCGGCGCCCTGGCGGAGGAGGACGGCGACCGCCGCACGGCCGAGGAGTGGTACGAACGCGCCGCCGACGCCGGCAACCACCACGCCCTCGTCAACCTGGGCCGCCTCCGCGCCGAACGGGGCGACTTCGGCCCGTCCTAGCCGACCGAGACGGCCCGCATTGCGAGGCGAGAATCGCCTCCACGCCGTCCATGTCACCCGACGGCGTCCGCAAAGGGCTCGGCCGCCTCTAGCGTGTCCGGCCCGCGGAGCCCTACCCTGCGACGATGGCGGACGAGTTCGCGCGGGCCCTGTTGCTGATGCACCGCCGCGACCCACAGCTGGTCGAGGACGGGTTCCAGCGGCTGCGGGCCATTGCCGGTGACCACGTCGATCGGCTCATCGCCGAGTTCCGGCAGGAGCCCGACCACGACACGCGGTGCCGGCTGCTCGAGCTGATCGCGGAGGCCCGCTCCGAACGGGCCTTCGACCTGCTGGCGAGCCAGCTGGAAACCGGCGACGAGGCACTGCGTGACTGCGCGGCCCGGGGCCTCCGGCTCCTCGACACCGACGCCGCCCGCGCGCTGCTGACGAACGCCCCGGCACCCCGCCCCTGACTGTCTCCCGGCGGCCGGCATCGGTCAGTAGGTGCGCGCGGCGGTGGTGGACGCGCGCCGCCGACCAGGGACACGAAGGCGCCCTGGCCGAGCTCGGCCAGGGCGCCTGACGAAAGGGGATCAGGCGGCCGGCGTACGCGCCGCCAGCGCCTGCTGGTAGAGACGGCCGGCCCGGTAGCTGGAGCGGACCAGCGGCCCGCTCATCACGCCCGCGAAGCCGATCTGCTCCGCCTCCTGGGACAGCTCCATGAACTCCTCCGGCTTGACCCAGCGCTCGACCGGGTGGTGCCGCGGTGACGGGCGCAGGTACTGCGTGATCGTGATCAGCTCGCAGCCCGCCGCGTGCAGGTCGCGCAGCGCCTGGGAGATCTCCGACCGGTCCTCGCCCATGCCGAGGATCAGGTTGGACTTCGTGACCAGGCCGAAGGCGCGCGCCTGCGTCAGCACGTCCAGCGAACGCTCGTACCGGAAACCGGGTCGGATCCGCTTGAAGATCCGGGGGACCGTCTCCAGGTTGTGCGCCAGCACCTCGGGCCGCGACTCGAAGACCTCGCGGAGCAGCTCCGGCGTCCCGTTGAAGTCCGGGATGAGCAGCTCGACGCCGCAGCCCTCCTGGAGGGCGTGGATCTGGCGGACCGTCTCCGCGTAGAGCCACGCGCCGCCGTCCGGCAGGTCGTCGCGGGCCACGCCGGTGACCGTCGCGTAGCGCAGGCCCATCGTCGCCACCGACTCCGCGACCCGGCGCGGCTCGTCGGCGTCGAACTCGGCCGGCTTGCCCGTGTCGATCTGGCAGAAGTCGCAGCGCCGGGTGCACTGGTCACCCCCGATCAGGAAGGTGGCCTCCCGGTCTTCCCAACACTCGTAGATGTTGGGACAGCCAGCCTCCTGGCACACGGTGTGCAAGCCTTCGCGCTGCACCAGACCGTGGAGCGAGGTGAACTCGGGGCCCATCTTGGCCTTCACCTTGATCCACGGCGGCTTGCGCTCGATCGGCGTCTCGGCGTTCCGCGCCTCGATGCGCAGGAGCCGGCGGCCTTCTGGAGCGATCGTCACGAATCCGAGCGTATCCCGCTGGGCATCCAACCCACATGCGGGGCGACACGGTTCACATGCGCAACAGGCCATGTGACCCCTGTCATAGGGCCACATCGGTGGCACCGTCCGGTAACCTCACCCGCAACGGCGCAGACGGAACCAAGTAGCGATCGACCACGCCGGCAGAGAGAGCCACCACGTGCTGTGACGGTGGCCCGGCGCCGGTCGCGAAGACACTCCCGAGCCGGAGCACGACAAATGAGGCCCGGGCGCCGCCACAGCGCCAGGGCGAAGGTGTGGTGGCACCGCGAGGAACCCGCTCGCCCACACCTCCCGGGGATCGCGTTGCGACCGACGAGGAGGTCCACTCATGCAACGCATCCTGTCCAGCCAGCTGCCCGCCCACGCCGGCAGCACCGTCACCGTCGCCGGCTGGGTCCATCGCCGCCGCGTGCTGAAGGCGGTCGCCTTCCTGATCCTGCGCGACCGGGCCGGCCTGGTCCAGATCGTCATCACCGACCCTGACCTGCGCGAACAGCTCGAGGAGCTGACCGAGGAGACGGTCGTCGAGGTCACGGGCCTGGTGACGATCAACAGCGCCGCGCCGCTGGGAGTGGAGATCACCGAGCCGGTGGTACGCCCGTTGAGCGCCGCCGCCGCGCCGCCCCCCTTCGACCTTTACCGGCCGCTGCTCTCGGCGACCCTGCCCACCCAGCTCGACCACGCGTCGGTGGCGCTGCGGCACGCGACACGACGCCGCGCCGTCACGGCCGCGGCTGCCGCCGCCGAGGGTTTCCGGCGCACCCTCGACGCCCGCGGCTTCACCGAGATCTTCACGCCGAAGATCGTCGCCTCGGCCACCGAGGGCGGGGCCAACGTCTTCGGCATCGACTACTTCGGCAGCCGCGCCTTCCTGGCCCAGAGCCCGCAGTTCTACAAGCAGCTCATGGTCGGGGTCTTCGAGCAGGTCTACGAGGTCGGCCCGGTGTTCCGCGCGGAGCCGCACGACACCGCCCGGCACCTGGCCCAGTACACGTCGCTCGACGTCGAGCTCGGCTTCATCGAGGACCACCGCGACGTGATGGCGGTGCTGCGCGACGTCGTGGCCGGCATGACCGACGCGGTCTCCGAGCGGCTGCCCGGCGTCAAGATGCCGGACGTGCCCGCCGAGATCCCGGCCGTCCACTTCACGACCGCGCTGGAGATCGCCGGCGCGCCGGACGACGAGCCCGACCTGGCTCCCGCGCACGAGCGCGCGCTGGGCGAGTGGGCGGTCCGCGAGCACGGCTCGGACTTCCTCTTCGTGACCGGCTACCCGATGCGGAAGCGGCCGTTCTACACGCACCCCGAGCCGGGCCGACCGACCCACTCGAACTCGTTCGACCTGCTCTTCCGCGGCCTGGAGATGGTCACCGGTGGGCAGCGGCTGCACGAGCACGCCGACTACGTCGCCGCGCTGAACGGCGACCTGACCGGCGTCGAGACCTACGTCGAGGCGTTCCGGCACGGGATGCCGCCGCACGGCGGTTTCGCCATCGGCCTCGAGCGCTTCGTGGCCCGCCTGCTCGGCGCGACCAACGTCCGCGAGGTCGCGGTCTTCCCCCGCGACCTGCACCGCCTGACGCCGTAACGCACGGAACGGGGGCCCCGACCAGGGGCCCCCGGGAACTCAGCCCAGCAGGGTGGGCAGGCGGCGCTCCACGATCGGGAGCACGTCGTCGACGGTCACCTGGCGGCCCAGCTCGGCCGTCAGCGACGTGGTCGTCGCGTCGCGGATGCCGCAGGCCACGATGTGGTCGTAGGCGGCCAGGTCGCAGTCGGCGTTGATCGAGAAGCCGTGCTGGGTGACGCCGCGAGAGACCCGGATGCCGATCGCGGCGACCTTGCGGGCCGGCCCGCGGTCGTCCTCGGGCACCCAGACGCCGCTGCGGCCCTCGATGCGGTCGGTGTGCAGGCCCAGCTCGGCGCAGGTGTCGATGAGCATCTGCTCGGTGCGCCGCACGTAGGCGACCACGTCGATCGGCGCGGGCAGGCGCAGGATCGGGTAGCCGACGAGCTGGCCCGGGCCATGCCAGGTGATCTTGCCGCCACGGTCGACGTCGATCACGGGGCTGCCGTCGGTCGGCCGGTCCCAGGGCTCGGTCCGCTTGCCGGCGGTGTACACGTACGGGTGCTCCAGGAGCAGCACGGTGTCGGGAGTGACGCCGTTGGCCACCTCGTCGTGGAGGCGGCGCTGCTCGTCCCAGGCCGCCAGGTAGTCGATCGTGCCGAGGCGGCGGGTCAGGAGCTCGGGAAGCACGCTGGTCACAGTCGAACTGTAACCCTCAGCGGCGGGCCAGGCTCCCGGACATGACCCGCGTCATGGTCACCCCTTGACCCGCCACACCCAGACGTCGTCGACCCGTTCGCCCTCCCCGAGCAGTTGGCGGGTCGCCGTGAGCAGCGCGTCGTGCTGGACCGGCCACTTGGCGCCGTGGATCCGGTCGGCCAGCACCACCGCGTCCACCTGCCAGTACGCCAGGTCCGCGCGGGCCTGGGCCTGCTCCGCCGGCCCGATCGGCGGGACCACCCCGCTGCGGGCCACCTCGTAGAGCATCCCGTCCGTGTAGCGCGGCACCGGCCCGATCCGGCCCCGCCCGTCCGGCCCGCCGGGGCCCAGGTAGAAGCCGGACACCAGGTGGAACTCGCCCTGGCCGTGCGTCCACGCGTACGCCTGCCAGCGTTGCCCGTCCGGGACGGTGTCGAGCGTGAACGGCACCGTGGCCATGACCCCGCCGGGCGGCACGACCGAGGTCCAGGCGCCGGACGTCACGAACGTCGGGATCGGCTCGCGCGCCACCGTCAGCAGGGTGACCGGCAGGATCGGCACGAGGGCGACCGCGAAGGCGACAGGCCAGACCCGCCCGCGCGGCCGGGCGTCGACCAGCAGCGCCAGCAGCAGGCCCACGATCGGGGTGACCACCAGGGCCAGCCGCTGGGGCAGGGCCGCGTTGAACACGGGCAGCGGGTTCAGCAGCGCGTACGGCAGCGGCACGTCGGTGTAGTTCTTGAAGATCTTCACCGCCGGCCCCCAGGACAGCACCGTGAAGACCAGCGCGGTCACCCCGAGGGCGCGCAGCGTGGCCCGCCGGCCCGGCGCGGCGCTCCGCCACAGGTACCAGAACGCGGCGATCGTGAGCAGCACCAGCGGCAGGCCGAAGAACGAGTTCTCCTCGGTCTCGTTGGGCGCGAGCCGCGTGTCGAGCCCGGCCAGACCGGCCAGCGAGCGTTGCGGGAACGCGAAGTACCCGGCCACGTCCTCGCTGTGCACGCGCGCGTCGAAGCCGGTGCCGTGGAAGCGTTGCGGGCCGAGGAAATGCATCCAGATGGGGTACGCGAGCAGCGCGAACGCGACGACCGCGGTGACGCCCAGGCCGCGCAGCACGCCGGGCAGCGCCGCCCGTGCCTCGGCCCGGGTCGCCCGCGAGAGCGACCAGGTGCCCAGGAAGACCAGGCAGGCCAGCGCGATGAAGAACAGGCCCTCGGCGGCGATCGAGAAGGCGATGGCGACCAGCACGCCGAGCAGCACGCCGTCGCGGAGCCAGCGGCCCTCGCGCAGGCGGAGCACCCGCCAGACCACGATCGGCACGAGCCAGCCCGCGGTCCAGTTCAGGTGGGCGTTGGCGTGCGAGACCATGCTCGGCGCGAACGCGATGAACAGCGCCCCGATCGCCGCCGCCAGGCGCGCGCTGACCAGGTGCCGGGAGAGCAGCCAGTACCAGGCGTACGCGGTGGCGACCAGGTTGAGCGTCAGGATCACCAGGAACGTGACCGGGGCGCCCAGCAGGAAGGTCAGCGGCGCGAACAGCACGGCGTACACCGTGATCGAGGTGTTGACGGCGAGATTGGTACCGTCGGGGAACCCGATCAGGTGGGTGAAGAACGGGTTCTCCCCGTGCG
Organism: Asanoa siamensis; assembly: GCF_016862555.1. GTDB lineage: Bacteria > Actinomycetota > Actinomycetes > Mycobacteriales > Micromonosporaceae > Asanoa > Asanoa siamensis. The sequence goes on from NZ_BONE01000007.1 coordinate 48,783, forward strand.
TGATCGCCCGGGCGCCGTAGGAGAGCAACCACTCGAACAGGGCCTGGTCGCTGGAGTTGACCTTGATGGCCCGCCCGTTCGGGTCGATCCAGAGCCCGCTGGTCACCCAGACCGCGAGCACCAGGGCGATGCCGGTGACCAGCAGGTCTGCCCGCCGGCGCGAGGTGCGGGCGGGCACCGCCGGTGCGACGTCTGGGGGAGCGGGGGACGCGATCGACACGGGCGGAGGCTACCAATCGGGACGACACGCCCAGGAAGCGCCCGTGGTTGTGATCTTATTGAAAATGACATCCAATACCAGCATGAAAATCGCCTTCGTCGGAAAGGGCGGCAGCGGCAAGACGACACTGGCCGCCCTGCTCGCCCGCCACCTGGCCGCCGCGCCGGACCAGCCGCCGCTGCTCGCCGTCGACGCGGACATCAACCAGCACCTGGCTGCCGCGCTCGGTGCGGTGCAGGACGCGGCGCTGCCGGCGCTGGGCGACCACCTGGCGGAGATCAAGGAGTACCTGCGCGGCGACAACCCCCGGATCTCGTCGGCCGCCGCGATGGTCAAGACCACGCCGCCGGGTCGCGGCTCGCGGCTGCTCACGATCGCCGGGACCAATCCGGTGTACGACGCGACGGTGCGCGAGGTCGACGGCGTGCGGCTGGCGGTGACCGGGCCGTTCGCGGAGCGGGACCTGGGCGTCGCCTGCTACCACAGCAAGGTCGGCGCCGTGGAGCTCCTGCTCAACCACCTGGTCGACGGCCCGGGGGAGTACGCGGTCGTGGATATGACCGCCGGCGCCGACTCGTTCGCGTCGGGGCTGTTCACCCGCTTCGACGCGACGTTCCTGGTCTGCGAGCCGACCGTGCGCAGCGTCGGCGTCTACAAGCAGTACCTCGGCTACGCCGCGGACCACGGCGTACGCGTGCACGTGGTGGGCAACAAGGTGGCCGACGAGTCGGACGTGGAGTTCCTCCGCACGCACGTCGGCCCTGACCTGCTGACCTGGTTCAGCCGGTCCGACTGGGTGCGGGCCGCCGAGCGCGGCCAGACGCTCTCGTTGGACGCCCTCGAACCGGCCAACCACGCCGCCCTGCGGCGGATCCGCGCGGCGGCCGACGCGGCGGAGAAGGACTGGCCCCGGTACGCCCGGCAGGCCGCCGAGTTCCATCGGCGCAACGCCGCCGCCTGGGCCAACGACCGCACCGGCGAGGACCTCGCCGACCAGATCGACCCGGACTTCGTCCTGGGTGACCAGCTCGTCCACTGAGGAGAGACCATGTCCCTTGCCGTTCACGCCGACCTGCTCGCCCGCGCGCAGGAGGGCGTGGTCGACGACGCCGAGTTCGTCGACTGCGTGCGCGTCTCGCTCCCGTACGCCTGGGAGGTCGTCTCCGACGTCGCCGCCCGGGCCGGTGCCGATGTCGCCGAGCATGCCGTGCCGCCGCCGAGCGAGGCCGAGCGCGGGCAGTTGCTGCGCGCGCTGGCCAGCGACTCGATCCGCGGCGGGCTGGAGCGCCACTTCGGGGTGAAGCTGGCGTTCCAGAACTGCCACCGGGTCGCCGCGTTCGCGCCGGCCGCGGTCGACAGCGCCCGCTACCGGGAGTTCGTCTCGCCGCTCGCGCAGATCCGCAACCAGACCCCCGAGCTCCGGGACTGTTAGCTACGCCACATCCAGGGTCGGCGATATGTGTGATCGTCGACCATGTCAGATCGATGGTCGCGAATCGTAGCCTCACGGGAACCGTCCCCGAGGAGGTCGTCGTGACCAGACGCATCCTGTCCCTCTGTGCCGCCGGCGCGGCGCTGGTCGTCGCGGCGGTGCTCGCGCTGGCCGCGCCCGCGCAGGCGGCACAGCTCACCGCGGTCAGCGGCTTCGGGTCCAACCCCGGAAACCTGGCCATGTACGCGTACCGGCCCGACAACCTGCCCGGCGGCGCGCCGGCCGTGGTGCTGCTGCACGGCTGCGGGCAGGACGCCAGCACCTACTTCACCAACAGCGGCTGGCGTACGTTCGCCGACCGGTGGCGGTTCGCGCTGATCGTGCCGCAGCAGAACAGCGGCAACAACGCGACGTCGTGCTTCAACTGGTTCGAGACCGGCGACATCAGCCGGGGGCAGGGCGAGGCGGCGTCGATCCGGAGCATGGTCGGGTACGCGGTGTCGTCGTACGGGATCGCCGCCAACCGGGTCTACGTCAGCGGGCTGTCGGCCGGCGGCGCGATGAGCGCGGCCATGCTGGCCACCTATCCGGACGTGTTCGCGGGCGGATCCGTCGTGGCCGGCATCCCCTATCGCTGCGCGACCAGCATGGTCAACGCGTTCAGCTGCATGAACCCGGGCGTCGACAAGACGCCGGCGCAGTGGGGCGACCTCGTCCGCGGGGCCTATCCGGGCTATTCCGGCGCGCGGCCGAAGGTGGCCGTCTGGCACGGCACGTCGGACTTCACCGTCGCGTCGGCCAACGCCAACGAGTCGCGGGACCAGTGGACCAACGTGCTGGGCGTGTCGGCGAGCCCGACCGGGACCGTGTCGCTCGGTGGCGGCACCACGATGGAGCGGTACGGGAACGACGTCGTGCGGGTCTACCGGGTGTCCGGGATGGGGCACGGGACGCCGGTCGACCCCGGTAGCGGGGCCGAGCAGTGCGGCACGGCGGCCGCGTACTTCCTCGACACCATCTGCTCGGCGTACCACGACGCGACGTTCTTCGGGCTGAACACCGGCGGGCCCGGGCCGAGCACGCCGCCGACGACCGCACCGCCCACGACGCCGCCGCCGACGGGTGGGCCGTGCGTGACCGCGACCAACTACGCGCACGTCGCCGCCGGACGGGCCTACCAGCAGCTCGGGTACGTGTACGCGCGCGGCTCGAACCAGGCGATGGGGCTTTACAACGTGTTCCAGACGAACGCGCTGCGCCAGACCGGGCCGGCCTACTGGGTGGTCGGCTGCTGAGCGCGTTACGCCGCGCGGTCCCGGTCCCTGGTGCCGGGGCCGCCGAAGCGGGACCCGTACGGCCGGCCCGTCCTGTCCGGGGCGTGCACGATGCCGCCCAGTAGGGCGCTCTCGTAGCCCTCGAGCGGTGTCGGTGACCACCGTTCGACGTCGGCCCGCGCCGCGGCCAGGGACTGGTTCGCCAGCGACTCCGCGGCCCGGGCGGCGACCAGCGCCTCCACCGGCTCCGCCTCGGTGGCCGCGGCCGCCTGGCCGAGCTCGCCGCGCGCGGAGAACAGCCGCGTGCGGGCGCGGGCACCGACCGCGCCGCGCCGGGTCACCAGGAAGGCGGCGGCCGCGTCGATCGTCGCGCGGGCCGCGAACATGGCCTGGTCGAGCTGCTCGCGGGCGTGCGCCACGCGGGAGGACGGGTCGCGGACCGCGCCGAGCGACTCGCCGAGCGGCCCGGAGACCTCCTGCAGGCGACGCAGGCCGGCCACCGGGTCCGGCCGCGCCTCGGCCAGCTCGGTCGCCAGGGTGGAGGCGGCCTCGTCGGCGCGGGACACGTCGGCGGCGAGGCCGATCTTGTCGCCCCGGGCGTTGCCCGGCGGGCGGCCCGCCATGGCCAGCACCGCCTTGCCGGCCGCGACCTCGGCGTGCAGGTCGGCCAGCAGCTCCGCGGCGGCGTCCTCGGCGGTGGCCAGGTCGGCCGCGAACGCGTCCAGGGTGTCCAGCAGGGCCTCGGCCTGACCGAGCGCCTGCTGGGCGGTGCGCAGGCCGGTCCGGCGGCCGTCCTGCTCGAGCTCGGCGGTGGCGAAGTCGATCCGGGCGGCGGCCTGGGTGAGGTTGTCGGCGACGGGACGCAGGGCGCTGTCCGCGTACGCCGCCGTCAGCTCCTTCCACGTCCGGGCCGCGACCGTCAGGCGCGTGCGGGCCTCGTCCCGGCGGACGGTGAGGCGGCTGCCCAGCCGGGCCTCCTCGCTCGCCCGGAGCAGCTCGAACGGCTCGGCCCGGGCGTCGAGGCGCTGGTTGGCGGCCGCGCAGTGCTCGACGATCGCGCGCAGCACCCGGCGCCGGCTGAACTCGTCCTCCGGCTCGTGGTCGTCGAGGTGCTGGCGGATCCGGAACGCCTCGGCGATGTCCGCGCGGGCCGCGGTGACCGCCTCCACGAAGCCGACGGTCGCGTCCCGGCCGTGCTGGGCCTGGGCGAAGGTCAGCTCCTGCTCGCTCGTGCACAGGGCGTTGTCGGCGGCGACCAGCGCCGCGTCCGCCTGCGCGAGCAGGCGGGCCGTGGGCAGGTCGCCGCCGAGATCCAGGGTGTCGGCGTTGGCGTCGGCCGGGCCGGCTCGCTCCGGCGGCGCGGCCTGCTCCGGGGGCCCGGCCGGCTCCTCGGGCCCGGCCCGTTCCGCCGGCCCCGCGGGCCCGGCCGGGCGGGTCGCGCCGCCGGTGCTGGTGTCGGGCGGTGGAGCGCCGCCCTGGTCCGGTGGCGCCCAGACGGAGGCGGGCAGGTCCTCGGCCTCGACGCGCTCCGGCTCGCGTACCCGCGGCTGTTGTTCCCGCTTCTCCTGGCGGCTGAAGAGGCGCCTGCGGCGACCGTGGCCCGTGCGTCCGGCGATGCGGTGCTTGGGCGTGGTGCGGCCGGTCCCGCGGCGGCGGGCGACCGCCAGCGTGACCACCACCACCCCGAGGACGAACAACACGCACGCCAACAGCGACAGTGCGTTGTTGTCGCCCGATGCCGCCGACATGCGGTCAGGCTATTCGCGGGCGGACGCACCGTCTGCCGAATAGGCAGTCATTGATCCCGGAGGGCGTCGGCGAGCGCGGAACGGACCTCCGTGTGCCGGAACGGGAATCCGGCTCTCTGCAGGACACCGGGCACGGCGCGGGTGCTCATGACCGCCAGCTCCGCCACGCCGCCCACCACCAGCCGCACGCCGAACTCCGGGATGGGCAGGAACGCCGGGCGGTGCAAAGCCGCGCCGAACGCCCGGGTGAACTCCGCGTTGGTCACCGGGACGGGCGCGCTCACGTTGACGGGGCCCGCGATGTCGGTGCGCTCGGTGAGCAGGAAGCCGACCGCGCGCAGCCAGTCGTCCAGCGAGATCCACGGGACCCACTGCCGGCCGCCGGCGATCGGGCCGCCGATGCCGAGCCGGAAGGGGAGCATCTGCGGCTTGAGGAAACCCTCATTCTTCTCCAGGGGGACGCCGCTGCGGAGCAGGACGACGCGTACGCCGGCCTCCTCGGCCGGCCGGGTCGACGCCTCCCAGACCCGGCACAGGTCGGGGAAGAAGCCCTCGCCGGGGGCCGCCGACTCGTCGACGACCCGGTCACCCGTGTCGCCGTACACGTTGATGCCGCTGGAGCTGATGAAGGTCTTCGGCTTTTCCGGGTGTTTCGCGATCGCCTCGGCCAGGGTCCGGGTGGGTTCGACGCGGCTGTCCCGCAGCAGGCGGCGGTAGGCCGGGGTCCAGCGCTGGTCGCCGATGTTCGCGCCGGACAGGTTGATCACCGCGTCCACGCCGTCGAGGGCGGCGGGATCGAGCTGGCCGCCGGCGGGGGTCCAGCGGATCTCGTCGGGGCCTTTCGGCGCGCGCCGGACCAGCCGGACGATCTCGTGACCGCGGAGGGGTCCGGCGATGAGCCGGTTGCCGAGGAAGCCGGACGCACCGGCCATGAGGATCCGCATGCCTTCATTGTCGTGGATTTCGCGGGGACAGGAGTTGTCGGTGGGCCCGGGTAACCTGCTTTTCGTGCGGACGACCAGGGGAGGCGCCAGCCCGGTGATGATCGGGCGCGACCGTGAGCTGCGCCAGTTGCGCAAGCTCGTCGCGGCCCGCCGCCCCGGCGTGGCCATGATCTGCGGCGAGCCCGGCGTCGGCAAGACCCGCCTGGTCCGCGAGCTGCTGTCCACCCTCGACGCTGACACGGTCGTCCTGGTCGGCCAGGCCGAGCCGGGCTCCCTCTCCCGGCCCTACGAGGTGCTGATGGACGCCCTCGACGGCCGGGCCGGTGTCGACGGGGTCCTGCTGGCCGAGCTGGGCGACTCGGCCCGCAGCCCGGTCGAGCGCCTGCACAGCGGCGTGCGCCTGGTCGGCGACCTGATCGCGGGCCGGCCGGCCGTGATCGTCTTCGAGGACCTGCACTGGGCCGACTCCGAGAGCGCGGCGCTGTTCGAGCGCATCGCCGACCTCGACGGGCCCTATGTCGTGCTCGGTTCCTACCGGCCGGCCGAGGTGACCGGCCGCGACCCGGTCAGCGCGCTGCTCGCCCGGCTCGGGCGCCGCCACGCGGTGACCCGGCTCGACCTGGCCCCCTTCGACGAGGCCGACACCGCGACGCTGCTGGCCGCCGTCACCGGCCGCCCCCCGCGCCACCGCGCGCCGTGGCCGCGCTGCACCAGCGCACGGGCGGCAACCCGTTCTTCCTCGAGGAGCTGCTCCGCGGCCACGAGCACGACGACCTCGACGCGGTCCACGAGCGCCCGTTGCCGTGGAGCCTCGCCGAGGTGCTCCGGCGCCAGGTCGACGACCTGGAGCCCGACCAGCGCCGCATCGTCGAGGCGGCGTCCGTGCTCGGCCACCGGGTCCACTTCGACCTGCTGGCGGCGGTCACCGGCGCCGACGAGGACGAGCTGATCCGCGCGCTGGGCGCGCTGGTCGGCCGCGACGTGCTGGTCGAGACCGGCGAGGACGAGTTCAGCTTCCGGCACGCGCTGCTGCGCGAGGCGATCGCCGGCCATCTGATCGGGCGGCAGCGCCGGCGCCTGCACGAGGCGGCGTTGGAGGCGTTGCTGGCCGATGCCGACGGCCGCCTGCCGCACGACCCGGCGATGGTCGCCCACCACGCCCAGGCGGCGGGACGCTACGACGACATGCTGGCGGCGGCCCGTCGCGGTGTCGCCCTCTACCTGTCGATCGGCTCCGCCTACCAGGCGTTGGAGCTGGCCGAGATGGGCCTGGCCGAGGACGCCGAGGACCCGTCGCTGCTGTCCGGCGCGGCCCGCGCGGCCTGGCTCGCGGGGCTGCTGACCGACGCGATCGGCTACGCGCGCCGCTGGCGCGACCGGGCCGTCTCGGCCCCCGACCGCAACGAGGCTCTCTACCTGATGATCCGGCTCGCCTGGGAGGCCGACGAGCTGGCCGAGATGGACGAGCTGACCCACGAGGTCGAGCTGCTGATCGCCGAGCTGCCGGCGGGCGCCGACCAGGCGCTGGCGATGACCGCGGTGGCCCAGTCGTCGATGCTCCGCGACGACATCGCGGCCGCGATCTCGTGGGCCGACCGGGCGCTGGCGATCGCCGACTCCCTGTCACTGCCGCGGATCCGGCTCGCCGCGCTGGTGGAGAAGGGCCTGGCGATGACCGAGTGGCCGTCGACGGCGGCCGAGGGCCAGGCGATCCTGGCGGGGCTGATCGACGAGGCCGAGAAGGCGGGCGAGTGGGTGCTCGCGGCCCGGGCGCTCAACGAGCTGGTCCAGGGCGTGCCACCCAACTCGCCGGCGGAGCACGCCGAGCTGCTGGAGCGGATGCGGGTCGACGCCGAGCGGGCGGGCTTCGAGTCGCTGTCGGTCGCGGCCTATTTCCAGGGGCAGGCCCGGATCGCCGTGCGCGAGGGCGCGCTGTCGGTCGCGATCGCGGCTCTGGAGCAGGGCCGCGAACGCGACCGTTCCTATCTGCGGCGGGGTCGGTGGGCCGACTACCACGCGGTCTTCCTGGCGGGCCTCTATCTGGAGTCGGGGGCCCACGACGGTGTCGCGGCGATCATCGCCGCGCTCAGCGAAGGCCCCAACGTGGAGCCACTGACGGTGCCCGGGCTGGCGTTCCACCTGGCGTGCCGCCGCCCGGGCTACGGCGACGTGTCGGCGCTGCTCGACTCCGTGCTGGCGGCGGTGACCGACCAGAGCTGGCGCAGCGGCTCCCAGGCACACGACCTGCTCTCGGCGGCCATCGAGGGCGGGGTGCCGGAGCCGCGCCTGCACGAGCTGGTGCGGGCGCTGCTCGACGAGAACGTCTGGGACGACTACCGCACGCTGGTCGACGCACAGCTGGCCGAGGTCGGCGGGCGCGTGGCCGAGGCGCTGGCGGGTTATCAGGCCGTGTGCGGGTCACAGATCCTGCCGCCGTCGGTGCGTGGCACGGCGGCGGTCGGTGCGGCGCGGTGTGCGCTGGCCCTGGACCGCGCCGGCGAAGCGGAGGTCGAGGCCGGGCGGGCGGCCGAGCTGCTCTCCCGATGGGGCGGGTGGCGGGTGGCCGCTCTGGGCCGGGTCCGGGAACAGCTGGGTCTGCTCCCCGACGACGGCGAGCGCGCCGTCTCGGGCGCGGCGGCTCTGACGCCGCGGGAGCGGGAGGTCGCGTTGCTGATCGCTGACGGGTTGACCAATGCCGAGCTGGCTCGGCGTCTTTACATCTCGCCCAAGACGGCGGCTGTGCATGTCAGCAATATTCTGCACAAGCTTGGGGTGTCGTCGCGGACTCAGGTTGCTGAGGTTGTCGGGCGGTAGGGGCCGTCCCATGAGCGGTCGTCCTTGTTCGCTCGGGGTCGGTCTGGTGTGTTGGTCGCTCTTCAGGGCGGGGGAGAATTCTGTGAGTGCCGACAGGTCGCAGAAGGCGCGCCCCTTATAGTCGGCACTCACAAAATCCTCCCCCGCCCTGACCCAGTTCATCCTGGTCGACTCCGGTGTCTGGTTCGGGGGACACAGTCCATTGGTCGCGGCTCGTCGGGTCGCTTCGTCGGGTCGATCTTCAGGGGTAGCTGCCGTCGCGTGTCCGACGGTGGAATCGTTGCGCTGCTTCGAAGCCGGTGGATGCGGTCGTTGCGGACAGTCGATGCGGCGTTTCGCGGCGCGGTGGACCAGGTCGTGGCGGGCGGATGAGTTCGGCTTTCGTGTCGAGTCAATTCAGCTCGCGGCGGCGCGGTGGACCAGGTCGTGGGCGGGCCGAGGAAGTCGGCTTTCGTGTCGAGTCAACTCAGCGCCCTGGGCATCAGGACGAACGAGCCGGGCATTAGCTGCCGGTCGCCTTGTCGGGGTGGTGGTCAGTGGCTTTCGCCCTACCGAGGTTATGGACCCCCCGAGGTTCGTGGTCGGCTGTCTATCGTGGACATAGCGGGCCCTGCCCAACGGGTCAACCGTCGGATGGGTGCGGCTCGGCAGTGGTTTGGGTGCGGGGTCGGCCGATCGCCCAGATCGCCAGGGCCGCGCAGCTCGCGGCCGCGCCTGTGGTAGTGATCGTCGGCCAGCCGCCCGTTGACCAGAGGGTGGTCGCGGCCGCCGAGCCGAGCGCGCCGCCCGTGAAGGTTGCCACGACGAAGGCCGTGTTGAGGCGGCTGCGGGCCGTCGTGGACGTGGCGAAGATGCGGGTCTGGTTGAGGATCGCCGCCACCTGGAAGGCCACGTCCAGCACGACCACGGCGATCAGCAACAGGGTCACCGAGCCGCCGAAGAAGGCCGCCGCGACGTAGGCCAGCAGGATCGCCAGCCAGGCCGCGCCCGTGGCCGGGATCGAAACGCCCGTGTCGTGCAGGCGGCCCGCGCGGCGGGCGGCCAGGGCGCCCGCCAGGCCGGCCAGGCCGAAGAGGCCGATGACCGAGACCGGGTACGCGAACGGTGGCGCGCTCAGCAGGAACGTCAGCGACGTCCAGAACATCGTGAACACGGCGAAACCCAGCGCCGTCAGCAGCAGCGTCCAGCGCACCGTGCGGTCGCGCAGGGCCAGCGGCGCGATCGAGGCGATGAGCCGCGGGTACGGCAGCGCTGTCCGCGGGGGCAGCGCGGGCAGGGTGCGGCGCAGCGCCACCGCGAGCGTCGCCGTGACCAGCGCCGCCAGGGCGAAGACCGCGCGCCAGCCCGCCGCCGCGGCGAGCAGGCCGCTGATCGTGCGGGCCGCGAGGATGCCGGTCAGCAGGCCCGCCGCCACGGTGCCGACCACGCGGCCCCGGGTGGCCGGGTCGGCCAGGTCGCCGGACAGCGGCATCAGGATCGGGCCCGCCACCGTGGTCAGGCCGAGCACCGCGCCCGCCGCCAGCAGCACCGGCATCGTCGGCGCCGTCGCGCACAGCAGCAGCGCGCCGGCGCAGGCCAGCAGCACGCCGGGCAGCAGGCGGCGGCGGTCCGCGACGTCACCGAGCGGGACGATCAGCAGGACGCCGACGGCGTACCCGATCTGGGTCGTCGTGACCAGCCAGCCCGCGCTCGCCGGCGAAGAGTCCAGGGAGGCGGCGATCAGATCGAGCAGCGGCTGCGCCCAGTAGAGGTTGCCGACCGCGACCCCCGCCGTCACCGCGAACAGGACGGTCAGGCCCCGCGTCATCTACGCGCCGAGGTCGAGGAGGCCGCGTTGCAGGGCGACGGTGACCGCCGCGGTGCGGTCGTCCACGCCCAGCTTCGCGAACGCCCGCACCAGGTGCGTCTTGACGGTGGTTTCGCTGACCCGCAGTCGCCCGCCGATCTGGCGGTTCGTCAGGCCGTCGGCGACCAGTGCCAGCACCTGGCGCTCGCGGGCCGTCAACGGGTCGGTGGGTGGTCCCGCCGACCGCGCCATCAGCTTCGCGGCCACCGATGGGGCCAGCGCCGCCTCGCCGCGGGCCGCTGCCCGCACGCCGCGGACGAGGTCGCCCCGCGCGGCGTCCTTGAGCAGGTAGCCGACCGCGCCGGCGGCGATCGCGCGGTGGATGTCCTGGTCGGTGTCGAAGGTCGTGAGGACCAGCACGCGTACGGTCGGCAGCTCGCCGCGCAGGGCGACCGTGGCCGCCACGCCGTCGACGCCGGGCATGCGCAGGTCCATCAGCACCACGTCCGGGCGGAGCCGCCGGGCCGCGACGACCGCCTCGGTGCCGTTGGTCGCCTCGCCGACTACCTCGATGCCCGGCTCGTCGGCCAGCATCCCGCGCAGCCCGTCGCGGACGACCGGGTGGTCGTCGACCAGGACCACCCGGATCATCGCGCCACCCGCAGGATGACCGTGGTGCCGGAGCCGGGCGCGCTGTCGATCGAGACGGTGCCGCCCGTCGCGGCCAGCCGGTCGCGCATGGCGGCGAGCCCGAACCCACCGTCGCGCCTGGCCGGGTCGAAAGGGTCGGAAGGGTCGGAAGGGTCGAAACCCCGGCCGTCGTCGGCGACCCGGACCGTCACCCGGTCGTCCGCGGCGCTGATCGTCAGCCGGACGGCGTTGGCGCCCGCGTGCCGGGCGACGTTGGCCAGCGCCTCCTGCACCCCGCGCAGCAGCGCGTGCGCCGTGTCGGCACCGACGTCGCCGGGGTCGCCCAGGACGCGCACCTCGACGGGCAGGCCCGTGTCGTGCGACCAGCGGTGGGCCGCCACCCGGGTGGCGGCGACCAGGCCGTCGTCCAACGTGTCCGGACGGATCGCCTGCACGGCCGCCCGCATCTCGCCGAGCCCGTCCCGGGCGGCGGCGACCGCCCGGGTCAGGTGCCCCCGGGCGCGGGCGCCGTCGGTGTCCAGCGACCGCTGTGCCGCCTCGAGCTGGGTGACGACACCGACCATCAGTTGCGCCACCGTGTCGTGCACCTCGCCGGCCAGCCGCTGCCGTTCGGCCAGTACGCCCTCGCGGCGCGCGGACGCCGCGAGCTCGGCCCGTGCGGCCGCCAGCGCGCGCAACGCCTCCCGCCGGCGCAGGCCCTGCCGGGCGATCAGGTGGACGAACGCGCCGACCGCCAGCGACACGACCACCGTGCCGAGCAGCTCGACGACGCTGAACCCGGCGCCGGTCAGGTCGCGGACGCGTAACCCGATGAGCACGACGACGACCGCCGCGGCGACCATGCCCCACCGCCCGGCGAGGACGAAGGCCTGCGGGATCAGCCCGTAGATGCCGAGGGTGAGCGCCTCGCCGAGTCCGAAGAGGACCAGCACGCCGGCGCAGCTGCCGGCCAGGGCCAGCAGGCCGCGCCGCAGCGGCAGGTCGACGCCGGGCCGGTGGGCGGGCAGCACGATCGCGGCATGCCAGGCGACGGTCGCCAGCGTCAGCCCCCAGACGACCGGCCATCGGTCGGGGGTCGTGCCCAGCACCGCCGCGCCGACCAGCATCAGGTAGAAGAGCCCGTGCCAGGCCAGGTCCGCGTGGTCCCACACGTCGCGCTCCACCGCCGGGTCAGCCCGCACCCGACCAGCCTGCCGGATCATCACGACCAACGGAACAGCCGGGTGGCCGCCGCGGCGCAGACCGCCGCTGTCGCGATGCCGACGCCGAGCGCGGTGCCGTCGACCTCGCCGTGCCACCACGCCGCGCGCAGGCCGTCGACCAGGTAGCTGAACGGCAGCCAGTCGTTGATCGCGCGGACCGCGGCCGGCAGCCCTTCCTCGGGGATCACGGCGCCGGACACGAACAGGGCGGGGAAATAGAGCGCCGCGCCGATCGCCTGCGCCGAGCGGGTGGTCGGTGCGCGACCGGCGATCAGGAACCCGACGCCGAGCACCGCCGCCAGCGCGGTCGACAGGGCCAGCACGAACGGCGCCAGCACGGGCAGCCGGGCCCCGAACGCGACGACCGCGAGCCCGGTCAGCAGCACCAGGCCGATGACCGTGACGAGGGCCTGCAGGCCCGCCTGGGCGGCCAGCACCTGCCAGGACCGGATCGGGCTGACCCGCAACCGGCGCAGCACGCCGCGCTCGCGGTAGCCGGCGACCGTCTCGGGGAGCACCATCAGGCCGGCGGTGAGGATGACCATCACGATCAGGCCCGGCGTTATGCCGTCGGCCGTGGTCAGGCCCGCCTCCCGCAGGGCCGGCCACGGTGTGTTGCCGGCGTTGATGGACACCAGCAGCACGGGCAGGGCAAGCGTGAAGAACACGTTGGCCGGCTCGCGCAGGAACATGGCGAGCTCGATCCGGATGCTGACGAGCAGGAGGCGCACAGTCATTCCCTTCCGACCAGCGTGAAGTACGCGGACTCGAGGTCGAGGGCGGCGGGCGTGTCCAGGGCGACGAGCCGGCCGCCGGCCAGCACGGCGACCCGGTCGCAGAGCGCGGCCACCTCGGCCAGGTCGTGCGAGACCAGCACCACGGTGCCGCCCCGCGCGCGCAGCCGGCGCACCAGCGCCCAGGTCTCCTGGCGCGCCTCGGGGTCGAGCCCGGCGGTGATCTCGTCGAGGAACACCAGGTCCGGGTCGTTGACGAGGGCGAGCGCGATGAACAGCCGCTGCCGCTGGCCCCCGGAGAGCGAGCCGAACGCCGCCCGCGCGCGGTCCGCCAGGCCCCACTCGTCGAGCAGGCCCTGCCACGGTCGCCGCCGCCCGTACGCGGTCGCGAACAGCGTCATCGCCTCGCCCACCCGCATCCGGTCCGGCAACGCCGCCTGCTGGAGCTGCACGCCGATCCGCGCGCGGACCGCCGGCGTCGCCGGATCGCCGCCCAGCACCCGGATCCGGCCCGCGTCCGGAGCACGCAACCCGGTCAGGCACTCGACGGTCGTGGTCTTGCCCGCGCCGTTGCGCCCGACGATCCCGAACACCTCGCCCCGGTCGACGGCGAAGCTGACACCGTCCACGGCGGACAGTCCGCCGTACCGCTTGGTCAGTCCCGATATCTCGATCACCATGCGTCGATCGTCGCCGCGGAACGGGCCGGCGGGGTCGTGCGGTGGATGGCCGGGTTCGTCGTCCATCCGGAGGACACCGGTCAGGAGGGCGCCACCTCGAGGGCGCCGCGGCGGCCGGCCGCCCAGACCGCCAGGGCCACGCCGCTGCACGCCATGCCTGCCGCCGTCACGGCCGGCCAACCGCCCGCCGACCACAGGGTCGTGGCCGCGGCCGAGCCCAGGGCGCCGCCGACGAAGTTGGTGACCACGAAGGCCGTGTTGATGCGGCTGCGGGCCTCGTCGGTGACGTCGAAGAGGCGGGCCCGGTTGAGCAGCGAGCTGGTCTGCAGCGCGACGTCCAGGGCCAGGATCGCGACCACCAGCAGCGGCACCGAGTCGCCCGCGAGACCGATCAGGACGAACGAGAGCAGGGCGAGCAGCCAGGCCGCGCCCTGGGCCGGCAGCGACCAGCCGCGGTCGTGCAGGCGGCCGCCGCGCTGGCCCGCCAGCACACCCGCGAGGCCCGCCAGGCCGAACAGGCCGATCACCATGGGGGAGTAGCCGAACGGCGGGGCGCTGAGCCGGAACGTCAGCGCCGTCCAGAACATCGCGAAGACCGCGAAGCCGAGCGCGCCCAGCAGCAGTGTCCAGCGGACCGCGCGGTCGCGCAGCGCCACCGTGGCCACCGATGCGAGCAGCGCGGGGTAGGGCAGGCGGGCCTTGGGCGTCAGCGGCGGGAGCACCCGGAAGAGCACCACCGCGAGCAGGACCACGACCACGGCGGCGGCCGCGTAGATCGTGCGCCAGCCGGTCGTGCCCGCGACGAGGCCGCTGACGGTCCTGGCGGTGAGGATGCCCGTCAGGATGCCCGAGCCGACCACCCCGACGACCTGGCCCCGGCGCGCGGGCGGAGCCAGGTCACCGGCGAGCGGGGTGAGGATCTGGCCCGCGACCGTCGTCAGGCCGAGCAGCGCGGTCGCCGCCAGCAGCACGCCGATGGTGGGCGCGACCGCACAGCACACGAGGGCGACGGCGGAACAGAGGAGCATCCCGGGTACGAGCCGGCGGCGGTCGACGACGTCGCCGAGCGGGACGATCAGCAGGACGCCGACCGCGTACCCGACCTGGGTCGAGGTGATCAGCCAGCCCGCGCTCGTCGGGGACGCGCCAAGCGAGCGCGCGATCAGGTCGAGCAGCGGCTGCGCCCAGTAGAGGTTGCCGATCGCGACACCGGCGGCCACCGCGAACAGGACCGTCAGCCGGCGGTCCATGGCGGGTTGCACCCCGACATGCTCGCGTGTGTCGCCGGAAAAGCGAAAGGCCCGGCCGAAGCCGGGCCTTCCACAGGGAGATCAGAGACCGAGCTCGGCCTCGAAGTTGCCGGCCTCGAGCCGCTCCTTGATCGCGGTCAGGAACCGGGCCGCGTCGGCGCCGTCGACGATCCGGTGGTCGTACGACAGCGACAGGTAGACCATCGAGCGCGGCACGATGACCTCGCCCAGGTCGGGGTCGTTGACGACGACCGCCCGCTTGACCACCGCGCCCGTGCCCAGGATGGCGACCTGGGGCTGGTTGATGATCGGGGTGTCGATGAGCGCGCCCCGGCTGCCGGTGTTGGTCAGCGTGAACGTGCCGCCCGACAGCTCGTCCGGGCTGATCTTGTTGGCCCGGGTGCGCTCGGCGACGTCGGCGATCCGCCGGGCCAGGCCGGCCAGGTTGAGGTCGCCCGCGTCCTTGATGACCGGGACGACCAGGCCCTTCTCGGTGTCGACCGCGATGCCCAGGTGCTCGGCGTCGTAGTAGGTGACCTCGCCGGCCTCCATGTCGATCTTCGAGTTGACCGACGGGTGGGTGCGCAGGGCCTCCACCGCCGCCATCGCGAAGAACGGCAGGAACGACAGCTTGACGCCGTGCTGGGTCAGGAAGTCGTTCTTGGCCCGCTGGCGCAGTTGCGCGATGCGGGTCACGTCGACCTCGACCACGGTGGTGAGCTGCGCCGAGACCTGCAGCGACTCGACCATGCGGGTCGCGATCGTGCGGCGGATCCGGCTGAGCTTCTCGACCCGGCCACGCAGCGGCGACGGGGCCGCGGGCGCCTTCGGAGCGGCCGCGGGCTTGGCGGCGGGAGCCGCGGCGGCGGCCGCCTTGGCCTCCGCGTCGGCCTTGGCCTTGGCGGCCGCGTCGAGCACGTCCTGCTTGCGGATGCGGCCACCGACGCCGGTGCCGTTCACGGTCGACAGGTCGACGCCCTGGTCGCTGGCGAGCTTGCGGACCAGCGGGGTCACGTAGCCGTTGCTCTCGTCGCCGGTGGGCGCCGGGCGCGACGCCGCCGGAGCGGGCTCGCGGGCCGGTGCCGGCCGCTGCGCGGGCGCCTTGACCGGCTGCTGCTGTGCGGGCTCGGCGGCGGGGGCCGCCTCCTGCTTGGGTTCCGGCTTCGGCTCGGCCTTGAGCTCGGCCTTGGGCTCGGCCTTCGCCTCGGGAGCGGGCTTGCTCTCGGGCGCCGCCGCCGGGGCCGCACCACCGGCCGCGCCGATCACGGCCAGGGCCGCGCCGACGTCGGCGGTCTCGTCCTGCGCGACCTTGATCTCGAGCAGCGTTCCGGCAACCGGCGACGGGATCTCGGTGTCGACCTTGTCGGTCGAGACCTCGAGCAGCGGCTCGTCGACGTCGACGTTGTCGCCGACCTCCTTGAGCCAGCGGGTGACCGTGCCCTCGGTGACGCTCTCGCCGAGCGCCGGCATCGAGACCACAGTGGACTCGCCCGAACCCGTGGACTCGGAGGCCTGCGCGGCGGGGGCGGGCTCCGGCTCAGCGGCGGCCTCCGGCTCCGGCTCCGGCTCCGGCTCCGCGGCCGCCTCCTCGGCGGGCGCGGTCTGCGCGGCGGCGGCCGGCGCTTCCTGCTCCGCCGGCGCCGCGGCACCGCCGGAACCATCACCGTCGATCACCGCGAGCTCACTGCCCACCTCGGCGGTCTCGTCCTCGCGGACGACGATCCGGCTGAGCACACCGGCGGCCGGCGACGGGATCTCCGTATCGACCTTGTCGGTGGAGACCTCCAGCAACGGCTCATCGACCTCGACGGTGTCACCCTCCTGCTTCAACCAGCGGGTGACCGTGCCCTCGGTGACGCTCTCGCCGAGGCGAGGCATGGTGACCGATACCGGCATCTCTCTCAGGACTCCTTTGTCAATGCGACCGGGACGGGCCGATCAGGCGTGCGCGTGCAGCGGCTTGCCGGCCAGGGCCAGGTGGGCCTCGCCCAGTGCCTCCGACTGCGTCGGGTGCGGATGGATGAGCTGGGCGACCTCGGCCGGGTACGCCTCCCAGTTGTAGATCAGCTGCGCCTCGGCGATCAACTCGCCGACCCGTGCACCGACCATGTGAATACCGACGACCGGCCCGTCGTCGACCCGGACGACCTTGATGAAGCCCTGGGTCTTGAGGATCGAGCTACGCCCGTTGCCACCGAGGTTGTAGGTGTAGGCGGTCACCTTGTCGTCGCCGTGCCGCTCCTTGGCCTTGGCCTCGGTGAGGCCGACCGACGCGAGCTCGGGGTCGGAGTAGGTGACCCGGGGGATGCCCGCCTCGTCGATGACCGGCGGGTTGAGCCCGGCGATCTCCTCGGCGACGAAGATGCCCTGCTGGAAGCCGCGGTGGGCGAGCTGCAGGCCGGGCACGATGTCGCCGACGGCGTAGACGTTGGGGACGCTGGTGCGCAGCCGCTCGTCGGTGGTCACGAAACCGCGGTCGAGCGTGACGCCCTGCTCCTCGTAGCCGAGGTTGGCGGTGGTCGGGCCGCGGCCGACGGCGACGAGCATGAGCTCGGCCTCGACGGTCTCGCCGCCGGCGAGCGTCGCCCGGACGCCGTTTTCCGTGCGCTCGACCTTCTCGAACGGCTTGCCGACCTTGAAGTTGATGCCGCGCTTGCGGTAGGCCCGCTCGAGCGCCTTGGACAGGTCCGCGTCCTCCGCGGCGACCAGGCGGGGCAGGGCCTCGAGGATGGTCACGTCGGCGCCGAACGACTTCCAGGCGCTGGCGAACTCGACGCCGATCACGCCGCCGCCCAGCACGATCGCGGAGGTGGGCACGCGGTCGAGGGTCAGGGCGTGCTCGCTCGAGATGACCCGCTCGCCGTCGAGCTCGAGGCCCGGCAGGCTGCGCGAGTAGGAGCCGGTCGCGAGGATGACGTTGCGCCCGGTGTAGCGGGTGCCGTCGACCTCGACGGCGTTCGGGGCGACGAGCGTGCCGTGGCCCTCGACGTACGTGATGAGCTTGGAGCCCTTGACCAGGCCCTGCAGGCCCTTGTAAAGGCGACCGACCACGCCGTCCTTGTAGGTGTTGACGCCCGCCATGTCGACGCCGAGCAGCTCGGCCTTGACGCCGAACGCCTCGGACTCGCGGGTCTGGTCGGCGATCTCGCCGGCGTGCAGCAGCGCCTTGGTCGGGATGCAGCCCCGGTGCAGGCAGGTGCCCCCGAGCTTGTCCTTCTCGATCAGGGCGACGGACAGGTCGAGTTGTGCGGCGCGCAGCGCGGCCGCGTAGCCGCCGCTGCCACCTCCGAGGATCACGACGTCGAAAGTCGTTTCGTTCGGCTGGCTCACAGTCATCTCCCAGGTCGCGCGGGCTACCTCGGCCATCTTGTCACTTGTGGAGCCTGCCCGGGTAACTGAGGTACCCGCCAGGATGCCGCCAAGACGTACGCTTGCCGCATTCTTCGATGTCCGTTTCGTAGGGGAGGGTCGGTGTCCTGGTTCCGGCGCCGCAAAGCAACGACGGCTCGGCAGGCGGGAAGGCCGACTGCGCAGGCCGATCTCGACCACCTTGAGAACTTTGTCCGCTCGCGTCGCGGCGTCGAGGCGTTCATCGAGCCCAAGACGACGGTCACGGAAACCACAGTGATGCTGATCGCACATGACGGCGAGTGGACCCGCCGCCGGATCGACGGCCCCGAGGGCGCGCGCCGCTTCGCGCACAAGCTGGCCATCCCGATCTACGACGTGCGGCTCGTCGGATACCCGCAGCGCATGCGTGACTACAACGAGCGACGCAAGCGCGCCGCCAACTGACCCAGAAACAGCAGGGCCCCACCGCGTACGCGATGGGGCCCGATGTGTGTCGAACCGCTTATTCGGCCGCGATCCGGTCGACCAGCTCCAGCAGGGTCCGGACCGGCACACCGGTGCCGCCCTTCGACCAGTGCCCGGTCGGCTCGCCCGAGTGATAGCTCGGGCCGGCGATGTCGATGTGCGCCCACGGCACGCCGTCGGCGACGAACTCCCGCAGGAACACCCCGCCCTGCAGCATGTGCCCGGCCCGGTCCATCGACGCGTTGACCTGGGAGATGTCGGCCACCTCGGAGTCCATGCCGGAGCGCACGTCGTCGGGCAGCGGCATCGGCCAGGCCGCCTCGCCGACCGCCTCGCCCGCGTCGCGGACCCGCTCGGTCAGCTCCGGGGTGCCCATCACGCCGGCCACCCGCTTGCCCAGCGCGATCACCTGGCCGCCGGTCAGGGTCGAGGTCTCGAACAGGTAGTCGCAGCCGTCGGCGCAGGCCCGGGCGATCGCGTCGCCCAGGATCATCCGGCCCTCGGCGTCGGTGTTGAGCACCTCGACCTTCTTGCCGTTGAACATCGTCACCACGTCGCCGGGCCGGTACGCGGTGGCCGACGGCATGTTCTCGGCCATCGGCAGGTAGCCGCTGACCTCGACGTCCGGCTTCAGCTCGGCGATCGCGAGCAGCGTCGCGGCGACCGCGGCCGCGCCGGCCATGTCGCTCTTCATCTCCCACATGCCCTGCGCGGGCTTGATGGAGACGCCGCCGGTGTCGAACGTGATGCCCTTGCCGACCAGGGCGACCCGCTTGCGCGCGCCGGCGCCGACCGGCTTGTAGGTGAGCTTCACCAGCCGCGGCGGGGCCGCCGAGCCGAGGCCGACCGCGAGGATGCCGCCGTAGCCGCCCTCGGCGAGCTGGTCCTCGTCGAGCACCTCGAGCTCCAGGCCGGCCGCGCGGGCGGCCGTGGCGACCGCGTCGGCGAAGGCCGGCGGGCGCAGCTCGTTGGGGGCGGTGTTGACCCAGTCGCGGCAGATCGCGACCACGCCGGCCACCACGAGCGCCCGGGTGATCTCGTCCTGGGCGGTCTTGTCGGCCGCGTCCGGCACGTGCACCGCGATGTCGCCGACCGGCTGCCGGACCGCCGGCTTGGTCTTGTAGCCGGCGAACTTGTAGGAGCCGAGCAGCGCGCCCTCGGCCACGGCGCGCAGGGCGGCCGGGCCGTCCTCGTCGTCGGGCAGCGGCAGCGAGACCGTCACCGAGGCGTTGCCGGCGAGCGAGCGGATCGCGGCCGCCGCGCTGCGGCGCAGCGTCTCCGGCGCGGGTGCCGCGCCCGTCGGCTCGGGGCCCAGACCGACCACGGCCACCACCGGCGCGGCCACGGTGCCCAGCGTGGCGATCTTGGTCACCTCGCCGGCCGAGCCGGAGGCGCCCAGCCGGGCCAGCGTCTCGGTCAGCCTGCCGTCGAAGGCGGCGGCAATGCTCTCCGCGCCGCTGGCCAGAAGCAGGGCGCCGGCCAGTCCCGGCGGGCCGTCGCCGCCGGCGACGCTGTGCACACCGATCACGATGGCGTCGGTGGTCAGCTCGGCGGGATCGGTGTCGACTAGGCGAAGTGCGGTCGTTAAGGGCGCGGTCACGCGGCGGCTCCGGGCTGGGCTGCGGGTCGACCGCTCATGACGGCCGGCCGGTCAGGGCGGAACGGTCTCTCCGGACGAAACTAACGACCAGGAACCGTGTTGTCCCGCCGATGCTAACCATCCGTACCGATCCCGGTAAGTTGCCACCCATGACCGACGCCGTACCGGGTCCTACGATCCATTCCCCCGTCCACGACCGCCACGTCGCGCTCGGCGCGAAGTTCGCGCCGTTCGGGGGCTGGGAGATGCCGCTGGAATATCCCGGGGGCGGCGTGATCCGCGAGCACACGGCGGTGCGCACCGGCGTCGGCGTCTTCGACGTGTCACATCTCGGCAAGGCCCGGGTGCGTGGCGCCGGCGCGGCCGCGTTCGTCAACGCCTGCCTGGCCAACGACCTCGACCGGATCGGCCCGGGGCAGGCGCAGTACACGCTCTGCTGCGACCCGGCGACCGGCGGCGTGGTCGACGACATCATCGCCTACCGGTACGCCGACGACCACGTCTTCCTCATCCCCAACGCGGCCAACACCGCCGAGGTCGTCCGCCGCCTCGACGCGGCGGCGCCGGCCGGGGTGACCGTGACGAACGAGCACACCGGGTACGCGATCTTCGCGGTGCAGGGCCCCTCCTCGGCGGCGGTGCTGGGCGCGCTGGGCCTGCCGACGGAGCACGACTACATGAGCTTCGAGACGGCCACCCTCGCGGGCGTCGAGCTGGTCGTCTGCCGCACCGGCTACACCGGCGAGCACGGCTACGAGCTCGTCGTGCCGGCCGACGGCGCGGGCGCGGTCTGGGACGCGGTGCTGGCCGCCGGCGACTCCTACGGGATCCTGCCGTGCGGCCTCGGCGCCCGGGACACGCTGCGCACCGAGATGGGGTACGCGTTGCACGGCCAGGACCTCGGCCCGGACATCACGCCGGTCCAGGGTCGGGTCGGCTGGGCGGTCGGCTGGAAGAAGCCGGAGTTCTGGGGTCGCGAGCCGCTGGTCGCCGAGAAGGAGGCCGGCCCGCGCCGCACCCTGCGGGGGCTCGAGGCGGTGGGCCGGGCGATCCCCCGCCCGCACATGACCGTCTACGCCGGTGACCAGGCGATCGGCGAGATCACCAGTGGGACGTTCTCCCCGACGAAGAAGGTCGGCATCGCGCTGGCCCTGCTCGACACGGCGGCCGGGCTCGAGGACGGCGACGTCGTCGAGGTCGACATCCGGGGCCGCCGGGCGGAGATGAAGGTCGTCAAGCCGCCGTTCGTGCACCCGTCGGTCCGCTAGCGGAGCACGAGCACCAGCAGGGCGAGGCTGGTCGCCACCTCGACGGCGGCGCCCAGCACGTCGCCGGTGATGCCGCCGAACCGGCGCACGGCGTGCCGGACCAGCAGCCCGCTGGCGGCCAGCCCCGCGGCCACCGCGGCCGGGCCCTGCCACGGCCGGCCCGGCACCGCGGGCACCGCCGCGGCGGCCACGAGCACCGTGCCGAGCGCCAGCGCCGGACCGCCGACCGTGCCCGCGACCAGCGCGCCGAGGCCGTCGGGGCGGGCGGACGGCACGCCGCGCCGGCAGGACCAGGCGACCGCGAGCCGCCCGGTGCCCAGCGCGGCCACGGCGGCCAGGACGGCTTCCCGGCCGGTGAGCCCGGCCAGCGCGGCGGCCTGCAGCAGCAGGGCGACGACCAGCGCGACCACCCCGAACGGGCCGATGTCGGGCCGCTTCATGATCTCCAGGGCGGCCGCGCCGGACCTGTAGGAGCCGAGCCCGTCGACGGTGTCGGCGAGCCCGTCCAGGTGCAGCCCACGGGTCAGCAGCGCCGCCAGCCCGACCCCGGCCGCGCCGGCGACCAGCCCCGGCGCGCCGGCGGCGTGCAGCAGGGCCACGGCGCCCCCGACCACGGCGCCGAGGCCGGCACCGACGAGCGGGGCCAGCCCCATCGCGGTGGCCGCGGCCGCGCGGTCGACCCGGCCGGCGCGGACCGGCAGGACCGTGAAGGTGGTCAGCGCCAGTCGCAGCCCGTCAGGCACTGCGGGCGGGCTTGTCCGTTTCGGCGTTGTCGAACCAGCTGTCCAGCGCGGACGGGGCGGCCGGCTCCGCCGCTTCCTCGGCCGGCCGCTGCGCGGGGACGTCGTCGACCGCGTCCGGGTGGCCCTGCCACGCCGACAGCGGCAACTCGGCCGGGTCCTCCGGCTCGTCGAGCGAGTCGTGGGCGGCCAGCGTCGCGTCGTCGGGCGCCATCGCCGGGTGCACCGGCAGCGCGGCGGCCAGCGTCAGCGCCGAGCGCAGCAGCGGCAGGGCGGCCAGCGCCGCGGCGCCCTCACCGAGCCCGATCCGCAGGTCGAGCATCGGGGTCAGGCCGAGCACGTCGGCGCCGAGCTTGACCGCCGGGTCCTCGCCGTGGTCCGGCAGCAGGCACCAGTGCCGGGCCTGGCCGGCCAGGTCGCGGGTGACCAACGCGGCCGCGACGCCGACGGGACCGTCGAGCAGCACCGGGAGCCGGCGCGCGGTGGCGCCGAGGATGAGGCCGGTGGCCACCGCGATGTCGCCGCCGCCGAGGTCGACCAGGACCTGCTTGGCGCTGCGGGCGTTGCGCCGGACCCGGTGCATGGCGTCGCGGACCGCGGCGCAGCGGATCATCCACGCGTCGTCGTCGATCTCGGCGCCCGGCACGACCACCCGGCCGAGCACCGCGGCGGGCTCGGCACCGGTCGTCGCGGCCAGCACGGCAGCCGCGGCGGCCGCGGAACCGCTGCCGCAGGCCGCCAGCACCAGCACGTCGACGCCCGCGTCCGAGGCCTCCTCGGCCAGCCGCCAGCCGTAGCGCAGCGCCGACTCGACCTCCTCGAGCGTCAGCACCTCGCGCTCCTCCATCGCGGCGCACGCGGGCGCGTCGACGACCTGGAGGGTCGCGCCGGCGTCGGCCGCCAGCCGGGCGATCGGGCCCTCGCCCGCCCGGGCCTGGTCGGCCCGCCGGCGGGACTCGCCGGGCAGCGTGCCGGCGGAGGCGCCGCCGTTGTGGTCGCCGCGGATCAGCACGACCCGGGGCGACCGCCAGGGCCGCGGGTTGGCCACGCCCTGGGTCGCGGCGGCGAACTCGACGACCCGCTGCAGCTTGCCGAAGCCGGCGCCGCCCAGGTCGAGCGTGGGCACCCGGTCGTGGGCCTGGGTCGGGCTGTTCTCGTCGGGCATCGGCAGGGACATGCCCTGCTGGATCACGAGGCCGGTGGCCAGCGCGGGTAGCGACATGGTCGGCCCGGACCAGGCCGGCTGCCCGTCGGCGGCGGGCCCGTCCGCGCTCGCGGCCGGCGTGGGGGTCGGGGTCAGCACCTCGGGCGAGGTGGCCGGAACGACCGGGGCGGCGGGGGCCGCCGGCTCGCCGGCGGGGGCCGCCGCCACCTCGGCGGGGCGCTTGAGCCAGGAGACCTGCCCGGCGACCACCAGCGCCACCGCGTCGGCGGCGTCGGCGGCGGCCCGGTTCGTGGTGCCCAGCGCGTCGGTGTAGGCGCGGCCGACCGTCGTCAGCGGCACCAGCGAGAGGCCGACCTCCGAGGTGACCAGGATCAGCCGCGCGTTGCTCTCCCGTACGGCGGTGGCCAGGTCGGCGATCGTCGCCACGTCGTCGGCCGGCTGGCGCGCGGGGTCGATCAGCCCGGTGACCCAGCCGCCCAGGTCGTCGACCAGCAGCGTCTCGCCCTCCTTGCCGCCGGAGAGGATCTCCAGCAGCCGGGCGGGGTCGGCACCGGTCTCCTCGGTCGGCCAGGCCGCGGGGCGGCGCTCGCGGTGTGCGGCGACCCGGGCGTCCCAGTCGGGATCGTCGGAGTCGTCGCCGCGCGGGCCGGCGGGGGAGCCGGTCGCGACATAACGGACAGAACCGGTGTCGCCAACCAGGGATTCGGCGAACTCGGACTTACCAGACCGGATCCCGCCGAGGACGAGAACGGAGCGCCAGCCGTCTACGGACATGCCCCGTACCTTACGGCCGCGCGCTGTGCCTCGGGGTAGCGGTGGTCGCCCGACTAGGCTGTCTGACGACGACACATCCGAGGGGAGTCGACAGGATGCCGTGGAGCTGGCGGTACGAGGGTGCGGACGGTAAGCCGGTGACAGGTCCGGTGGAGACGTTCGGCAGCCAGGCCGACGCCGAGTCGTGGATCGGCCAGACCTGGCGCGACCTCGCCGGCGCTGGTGTGGCGA
Organism: Asanoa siamensis; assembly: GCF_016862555.1. Taxonomy (GTDB): domain Bacteria; phylum Actinomycetota; class Actinomycetes; order Mycobacteriales; family Micromonosporaceae; genus Asanoa; species Asanoa siamensis. The sequence goes on from NZ_BONE01000007.1 coordinate 73,112, forward strand.
CCGTCATCCTCGCCGAGGACGACCGGGTCGAATACCGCATGCCCCTGGCCCCCGCGGGCGAATGAGCGACTGGCGGCGGTGGGACCCGCCCGTGCTGGGCCTGCCGCGAGCGGCGTTCCGGCCGAGCGCCATCTTCCTGGCCCTGGTCGGGCTGTTCGCGCTCAGCGGCCTGATGGCCTGGCACCAGGTCACCCCGCGGCTGGCCGTGTTCCTGTTCGTCGTCTCCGGCTGGCTGGTCTCGCTCTGCCTGCATGAATACGCGCACGCCGTCGTCGCGTACCGGTCCGGCGACACCGACGTGGCCCACCGCGGCTACCTGACGCTGAACCCGCTCAAGTACAGCAACGTCCTGCTGTCGATCATCCTGCCGCTGCTGGTCGTGGTGCTGGGCGGCATCGGCCTGCCGGGCGGCGCGGTCTGGGTCGACCACGCGGCGATCCGCGGCCGGCTGCGCAAGTCGCTGATCAGCCTGGCCGGCCCGGCGACCAACGTGCTGTTCACGCTGGTCCTGGTGATCCCGTTCGCGTTCGACCCCGACGTCTTCGTACACCTGGAGTTCTGGTCCGGGGTCGCACTGCTGGCGTTCCTGCAGCTCACCGCGACGGTGCTCAACCTGCTGCCCGTGCCCGGCCTCGACGGCGGCAACGCGCTGCAGCCGTGGCTCAAGCCCAACACCCGGCGGATGTACGACGTGCTGGCGCCGTACGGCTTCATCCTGCTGTTCGTGCTGCTCTGGGAGCCGACGGTCAACCGCTACTTCTTCGACGCGGTCTACGCGGTCGGCGACCTGCTCGGCCTCGACCGCCAGCTCTACGCGCTGGGCTTCGACCTCATCCGGTTCTGGCAGCGCTGACCGGGCTGACGGCGGCGCGGCCGGGAAGCCGCGCCGCCGCCACCGTCAGGCGCGGATGTCCCGCGGCGACTGGGTCCGGGCCGGGTCGCGCTCGACCAGCCCGCCGAGGACCTCGTCGATCTGCTTGAGGAGGCTCTCCTCGAGCTTCACGCCGGCGGCCTTGACGTTGTCGTGCACCTGCTCCGGCCGGGTCGCGCCCACGATCGCCGAGGCGACGTTGGGGTTCTGCAGCACCCACGCGACCGCGAGCTGGGCCATGGTCAGCCCCGCCTCCGCGGCCAGCGGCTTGAGCTGCTGCACCGCGGTCAGCACCTCGTCGGACATGAACCGGGAGATGACCTCCGGCTCGTCGCTGCCGCGCGAGCCGGCCGGCGCCGGCTGGCCCGGAAGGTATTTACCGGTCAGCACGCCCTGGGCGATCGGCGACCAGACGATCTGGCTGATGCCCAGCTCCTCGGAGGCCGGGACGACCTCGGCCTCGATGACCCGCCACAGCATCGAATACTGCGGCTGGTTGGAGACCAGCGGGATGTGCAGCTCGCGGGCCAGCTTGTGGGCGGCGCGCAGCTCCTCCGCCCGCCACTCCGAGACGCCGATGTAGTGGGCCTTGCCGGCGCGCACGACGTCGGCGAACGCCTCCATCGTCTCCTCGAGCGGCGTGCCGTAGTCGAACCGGTGCGCCTGGTAGAGGTCGACGTAGTCGGTCTGCAGGCGGCGCAGCGAGCCGTCGATCGACGCCATGATGTGCTTGCGGGACAGCCCGCGGTCGTTCCGGCCGGGGGTGACGCTGTCGTCCGGGCCGGAGGGGACCGCCGGCCAGTAGACCTTGGTGAAGATCTCGAGACCTTCACGACGCTGACCCTTCAGCGCGCGGCCGAGGACGGCCTCGGCGCGGGTGCCGGCGTACACGTCGGCGGTGTCGAACGTCGTGATGCCGGCGTCGAGGGCGGCATTGACGCACGCGACCGCGGCGTCCTCCTCGACCTGAGAACCGTGGGTGATCCAGTTGCCGTACGAGATCTCGCTGACCAACAGGCCGGATCGGCCTAGGGTACGGAAGTTCATGTTCGACAGACTATCGACATGCCCATGTGTAACTTGGCTGGCCTGTACAGCTAGAGCACGGGCTTGGTGTCCGCGAGCAGGCGGTCGATCTCCTCGGTCACCGCGTTCCGGCTGCCGTGCACGATGTCGATCAGCGGCAGGCCGCGGCGGTCGAGCGCGCCCCACAACCCCTGCCCGCCGCCGACGAGGAACGCGACCGGGTGGATGACCAGCGCCGGGAAACGCGGTGGCACGATCACGCGACCGTTGCGGTCGACGACGCCGAGGCGCCCGCCGGAGTCCACGACGGCCAGACCCTCGTCGGTGAAACCGTCGACGTAGCGCCCGTCGGTCAGCGCGGTCGCGAACCCGGTGTACTGCGGCGGCAACACGGTGCGACCGCTCTTGTCGATCGCGCCCCACGCACCCCGCTTCACCGCCGCCACGCCGCCGCGGAACGGCCGTACGTCCTCGAACCCGATGTTGATCGCGACGTTGCCGGACTTCTCGATGGCGAGCCAGTTGCCGCGCCCGTTGTGCGATACCCAGGCGAGCCCGTCGTGGAACGAGCCGACCTCGCGGTAGCCCAGCGACGCGAAGATGAGCACCTCGCCGGACTCGTCGATCAGCTCCCACGGCTCGGTCTCGGGCCGCCGCACCCAGGCGACGCCGTCCTTGAACGGCTGCACCTCGGCGTAGCTCGGCGCGATCGCCCAGTCGCCCTCGGTGTCCACGTAGCCCCAGCGCTGCACCTTGTCACTGAACATCGGCTTCGGCGGCTTGTGGATCTGCAGGATCTCGTCCTCGTCCCGCGGGTAGGGGCCGAGGCCGTGCTTTGCCACCTTGGCCAGCACGGCGTCCAGCGCCTGCTCGGTCCGGGCGATCAGCTCCGGATCGTCCACCTTGCGCAGATCGAGGGCCTTCTCGAAGTGGTTGCACGCTTCGATGTAGCGGCCCTGGTCGTAGCAGGACCGCCCGGCGTGCTCGTGCATCGTGGCCCGCAGCCGGTCGGGCAGCTCGGGGGAGTTGGCCAGCGCATTGAGCCGGTCGGCCTCGGCGTAGTCGCCGCGCCACTGCAGCACGTGCGCGAGCCGCGCCTGGGCGATCGCGATGCGGCGCAGCTCGCCGGTCGCCTCGGCGTGCGCGAGGGCGAGCTTGCCGTCGGCGAGGGCCTTGCCGAGGTCGCCGAGAATCCGCGAGACGACGGCGCGCAGGCTCAGCAGCCGGGCCCGCGCCGGGTTGTCGGTGGCGGCCTCGAGCTTGACGGAGAGCTGATCGCGCACCGTACGCAGCTCGTCCGGGTCCTCGACGAGCTCGCGCAGCGTCTCGTGGTGGAACCGCCACTGGTAGTTGGCGAGCACCTGCTCCGGGTCCATGGGCTCGGGTTCGGGCTCGCCCCCGTCCTCGTCCTCGCCCTCGTCGGTGGCGGGGACGACCGGGTGCAGCATGGTGGGGGCGCGCAGGGCGGTGGCGGCGCCGGCGGCGGTGCCTTCCGGCACCGGCAGCACGGTGTCCGCGGAGGCTTTCTCGCCGTCTTCCGGTGCGGGCTCCGCGTCGGCTTGCGGTTCTTCCGGGGATACGCGCGACGGTGCGGGACCGGCATCCTCGGCGGTGCTGCCGCTCGGTGCCGCGTCGTCGTCGACCGGGGCGGCGGCCTGCTCGGCGGCGGTGGTGGTCTCCCCGCCCGGCTCGTCGTCCGCGTCGTCCGGCGCCGCTTCGACCGTTTCGGGGACGGCTTCGGTGGCCGGCTCGGCCGTCGACGGCGGTGTGGAGACGGGGCGGGCTTCGTGCAGATCCAGCCGCATGCCCTCGACGGCCGGCGGTTTGGGAGCGGGCGTCGGGGCAGGCTCGCCGGCCTCGACGGCCGGCACCTCGTCGGCGGTCTCGACCGGCGCGGCCTCGTCGTTGACCGGCTCGGCCTCCTGCCCGGACGCACCCTCCTGGCCGGGTTCGGCCGCGTCCGGGACCGCTGCGGTCTCCGCGACGGGCGCGCTGTCCTGGACCGGCTCGGTCTCCTGCACCGGCTCGGTCTCCTGGACCAGCTCGGTCTCCTGCACCGGCTCAGCTGCCTGGACCGGTTCCACCGGCTCGGCCGCCGGGGCGGGCGCCGGTTCCTCGGCAGGTGCCGCCGCATCGACCGACGCCACAGGCTCAACCGGCTCGGAAGCCTCGACGGGTTCCTCGACCGGCGCGGGAGGCTCGACAGCGGCCTCGACGGGCGCGGGAGGCTCAACCGGCTCGGCGGGCTCGACGGCAGTCTCGACCGGCTCGGTGGGCTCGGCGGCTTCCTCGACCGGCTCGGTGGGCTCGGCGGCTTCCTCGACCGACTCGGTCGGCTCGGCGGCCTCCCCGACGGACTCGGTCGGCTCGGTGGCTTCCTCGACCGGCGTTTGCTCAGGTGCCGGCGCGGTAGCCGCCGCAGCGAACCAGCCGACCTCGTCCCGGGCCGGGGCGGGTTCCGCCGCGGCCGGCGCGCCGTCCTCGGGCGCGGCGTGCAACTCCTCGTCGGAGATCCGCCGCGGGTAGGCGGGCGCCGCCTCACCCGACCGCGGCGCAGGCACGCGAACCTCGGCCTCGGCCGCGGGCGCGGCCTCCTTCGCCTCGACCGGCGTCGGCTCCCCGAGCTCAGGCACGAACGGCGGCGGCGGCGCGACCAGCCACGGCTCGGGCGACCCACCGTCGCGCTCGGACCGGCGCGGGGCGTCCGCCGCCGGTTGCCGAGGCGGAGGCGCCGACAACGGCGCGGTCGGCAGATCATCGACATGCCGCTTGCCGCGCGTGGGTGCGGCGGTGTCGTGCCGCGCGGCTGGCCGCTCGTCGCGGGCCGGGCCCGGTTCGCGGACCGGCGCACCGCGTTCATCGCGCGTGGGCGCCGCGGTGTCGTGGCGCGCGGCGGGCCGCTCGTCGCGCTCGCGGAACGGCACGACACGCTCGTCACGCGTAGCCGCGGCGCTGTCCTGTCGTGCGGCGGGCCGCTCGTCGCGAGCCGGGGTCGCCTCGCGGAACGGCGCACCGCGCTCGTCGCGCGGTGGTGCGGCGGCGTCGTGCCGTGCGGCGGGCCGTTCGTCGCGGTCGCGGAAGGGCACGACGCGGTCGTCGTGGGTCGGCGCGGGTTCGCGGAACGGCGCACCGCGCTCGTCGCGCGGTGGTGCGGCGGTGTCGTGGCGTGCGGCGGGTCGTTCGTCGCGGTCGCGGAAGGGCACGACGCGGTCGTCGTGGGTCGGCATCGGCTCGCGGAACGGCGCGCCGCGTTCGTCACGCGTGGGCGCGGCGGTGTCGTGCCGCACGGCGGGCCGCTCGTCGCGGTCGCGGAACGGCACCACCCGCTCGTCGCGGTGCGGCGCCTCGGGGCGCAGTGGGGTCTGCTCGTGGAACGCGGCCGGCCGCTCGTCGCGGTAGGGCCGCCGCTCCGGCTCGCGGTACGGCTCGCCCCGGCGCGGCTCGTCCCGGTAGCCCGGCGACACCGGGTCCGCGGCGCGGTCCCGGTCGCGGCGCGCCGGCCGTTCGCCCCTGCGCGGATCCCCTCCCTCAGGCCGGATGGTGGTCCAGCCGTCGGCAGCGTCCGCACCCCACCCGCCGGGACGGTCCGTCCGTTGCGGTGCGTCGCGGTCGTCGTAGGGGCGGCCGCGACGACCCTCGTCGTGCAGCGCCGCAGGGCGGTCGGCCTGGCGGGGTGGTCCCGCCGGGCGCCGCCCGCCCGGCCGCTCGTCCGGGAAGTCGGAGAACTGGCGCGGGTCGGACTCGCGCGGGTACCCGGGCGACACCGGACCCGCCGGGCCGCGCCGGCCGTCGCCGTGGTCCCGGCCGTCCGGGCGTCCGCCGCGGTCGTCCTGGAAGGCGGCCTCGCGGCCGGGAAGGCCCCGCGGCCGGTCGTCCCAGTCCGGGCCCGCGGGCGAGTGCGGCCGGTCGTCCCAACCCGGCCCCGCGGGGGAGAGCGGCCGGTCGTCCCAGCCCTGTCGGGGCCGCGCCCGCTGCCGGTCCGGTCCGGCCGGCGACTGCGGACGCCCGGCCCAGTCCGGCCCGGGGCGCGCCGGGCGGTCGTCGTACCCAGGCGCACGCCCGCGGTCCTCGTACGCCGGCCCACGCCCGCGTCCGCGGTCGTCCCGGTCGGGGCCGGGCCCGCGTCCGTCGTGGAAGGCCGCCTCGCGGCCCGGCGGCGGCACCCGCCGCTCGACCGAACCGCGACCCCGTGCCGCGGGTCGGCCCGCGCCGTCGACGGGAGAGATCGGGTGCGGTGCGCGCGGATCCGGCATGTGCGGGTCGGTCGCGCTCAGGTCGGCCAGCCGCGGGTCGTCGTTGTAGCTCTCGGCGACCGGCTCCGGTGTCGACCGGCCGCGCACCGATGCCCGGCCCGCGGAGGCCCGCCGCGGCGGCTCGCCCGGGTAGCGCTCGCCGCCCGCGGCCGCCCACTCGTCGGTGCGTTCGTTCACCCATGACGGCTCGCTCGACGGGGCGCGCTGCGCACCCAGGCCGCCCGACCCACCGGCGCCGCCGCCGGGAGACGCGCCGTCGACCCAACCCGGACCGCCCGGGCCGGCCGGTACGCCGGTCGGGGCCCAACCCGGGGCGGGCGGGCGGTCCTTGGCCCACGCCCAGGGATCGTTCGGGTCCTTGTATCCGCCACCACCGGTGGAACCGGAGTCGCTGCGACCGAGCTCGCGCAGCCAGCTGTCCTCGTCGCCCCAGCCGCTGTCTAGTCGGGCGTCGTCACCGCCGCGCTTGCCGCGCCCGCGCCCGCCGTCGCGGCGCCGGCGTTCGCCGTGCTCGTTGCTCATCCGCGCACGCCGATCCGTCGATCTGTCCCCGCGCGCGAGCCGCTGGAGCGCGGTTCGCGTCGATCCATCACGGCGGGTCACCTCGTCGGAATTTGTGTCGCGCGGCATCCGCCGGCACCCGATACTGTCATGCGGCCCGATACGGCGTATGTCGCGGATGGAGGGTAACGGCGTGGACTTGGTCACCGCCACTGTCCACCGCCGGCGTTATGCGAATGTCGCCGCCGATATCAGGACATTCTCGGCCTTAATGGGCGCGGGATTCCGCCGATACTCGACCTATCGGCAGGCCACCGTCGCGGGAGCGTTCACCAACACCGTGTTCGGGTTCCTCCGCTGCTATGTGCTGCTGGCCGTCGCGGCCGGCGCGGGCACCGCCACGGTCGCCGGCTACGACCCCGCCCGGCTCGCCACCTTCGTCTGGTTCGGCCAGGGTCTGCTGGCCGTCGTCCTGCTCTGGGGCTGGACCGACCTGGCCGACCGCATCCGCACCGGCGACGTCGTCGCCGACCTGTTGCGCCCCGTCGACTCCGTAACCCGTTATCTGGCCACGGATCTGGGCCGCGCCGGTCACGCGGCGCTCACCCGCTTGATCCCGCCGGTGCTCACCGGCCCGCTGTTCTTCCCGTTCTACCTGCCGCACCGCTGGTCGACGGTGCCGCTGTTCGTCGTGTCGACGGTGCTGGCCGTGCTGCTCTGCTTCGGTTGCCGCTACCTGGTCAACGCGACCGGCTACTGGCTGCTCGACGTCCGCGGCCCGATGGTCCTCTGGACCCTGGGCTCCGGCGTGCTGGCCGGCCTCTACTTTCCGTTGCGGTTCCTGCCCGACTGGGTGGTCGTCCCGCTCTGGCTGCTCACCCCGTTGCCGAGCCTGTTCCAGACACCGCTGGACGTGCTGGTCGAGGTCGACCCGACCGGCCGGCAACTCTGGCTCGTGGCCCTGCAGGCCGTCTGGGTGGTGGTGATCCTGCTGCTCTGCCGGCTGGTGCAACGGGCCGCCGAACGCAGACTGGTGGTGCAGGGTGGCTGAGCCCGGCGCGCTGCGCGCCTACTGGGCCCTGCTCCGCGGCCAGGCCCGCAGCCAGACCTCGTACCGGCTGTCGTTCGGCATCGACCTGGTCTCCAACGTCGGCGCCACCGCGCTCGACGTGTTCACGGTGTTCGTGCTGTTCGGCGTCACCAGCGAGTTGGGCGGGCTCGACCTGCGCGAGGCCCTCGTGGTCACCGGCCTGACCGCCTGCGCGTTCGCCACGGGCGACATGCTGGTCGGCAACATCGAGCGGATCACCCTGTACGTACGCACGGGCCGGTTCGACGCGGTGCTGGTGCGGCCGCTGGGCGCGCTGCCGCAACTCGTCCTGCTGGACCTGCCGCTGCACAAGCTGTCCCGGGCGGGCTTCGGCACCGCGGTCTACGTCGTCGCGCTGGCCGCCGCGGACATCGCCTGGACGCCCGCCCGGGTGCTGCTGGCGATCGTCGCGCCGGCCGCCGCTGTCGTGTTCTTCGGCGCCGTCTTCGTGGTGACGGCATCGGTGGCCTTCTGGTGGACCGAATCCGGCGAGTTCGGCAACGCCTTCACCTACGGCGGCCGGGATTTCACGAGCTATCCGATCAGTGTCTACAGTGGATGGTTTCGGAATGCCTTCGCGTACGGGCTGGGTTTCGCCTTCGTCTCCTACTACCCGGCGCTGGCGCTGCTCGGCCGGCCCGACCCGATCGGCCTGCCCGGCTGGGTCGGCTGGGTCGCGCCGCTGGTCGCGTTGCCGGCCACCGCGCTGGCGGCGCTGGTCTGGCGGCTGGGTGTGCGGCACTACACGAGCACGGGGTCCTGATGACGGTCATCGCGGCGCACGGGTTGCGCAAGGAGTTCACGGTCCGGGTCAAGGCCGGGCGGCTGCGCCGGGCGCGGCGGGTCGTGCCCGCCGTCGACGGCGTCGACCTGTCGATCCAACGCGGGGAGATGGTCGGCTACATCGGCCCCAACGGCGCGGGCAAGTCGACGACGCTGAAGATGCTCACCGGTGTGCTCACGCCGACCGCGGGCGAGGTCAGCGTCTGCGGGCTCTCGCCGGTGCGCCAGCGCACCCGGTTGGCCCGCCGGATCGGCGTGGTGTTCGGCCAGCGCACCCAGCTCTGGTGGGACCTGCCGCTGGGCGACTCGTACGACCTCCTCCGCCACATCTACCGGGTGCCCGCCGCCGAGCACGCCGCCCGGTTGCGCCGCTGCCGGTCCCTGCTCGACCTCGACGAGTTCCTCGACACCCCGGTCCGCCAGCTCTCGCTGGGGCAGCGGATGCGTGGTGAGCTGACGGCGGCGCTGCTGCACGGCCCCGAGGTGCTCTTCCTCGACGAGCCGACGATCGGCCTCGACGTGGTGAGCAAGCAGGCCGTCCGGGGCTTCCTGGCCGACCTGGGTGCCGGCGGCGACGTCACGCTCATGCTCACCACCCACGACCTGGCCGACATCGAGAAGCTGTGCCGGCGGTTGCTCGTCATCGACCACGGTCGGGTGGTGCACGACGGCACGATCGAGGCGCTGCACGCCCGCTACGGGTCGCGCCGCCGGGTGGTGGTCGAGCTGGAGGAGCCGCTCGCGGTGCCGCCCGAGGTGCCGGGCGCGACGCTGGTCACGGTCGGACAGGCACGATTGGAGTACGACCTGACCAGCGCGACCGCCGGCGAGCTGCTGGCCCGGCTGGCCGGCCTGGCGTTGCGTGACGTGTCCATCGTGGAGCCCGACATCGAGGACGTCGTGGCCCGCCTCTACACCGGCGTCCCGGTCACGGATGCTCCATGACGAGCACCGCGAACGTGTGCGGTTCCAGCGCCTCGTAGCTGTGCGGCACGTCTCCGGCGAACGTCGCGTAGTCGCCGGGATCGAGGTCGACGGTCTCCCCGGCGGGCCCGGTGCGCAACCGGCCCCGGCCCACCACGATGTGCTCCGTGCTGCGCGGGGTGTGCGCCTGCGCGTGCCGGACGGCGCCGGGCTCGATCGTCATCACGTAGATGTCCCGCCGCGCCGCCCGCGATCCCGCGGCGACCAGCGTGCCGGTGTAGTCCAGTTGGTCCGAGCTGATCCGCGGGCCCTCGCCGGCCCGGATCACCCGCAGCGCGGGCGCCGGCGGCTCGACGAGCCGGCTGAACGGCACGTCGAGGGCGACGCCGAGCGACCAGAGCGTCTCCACGCTCGGGTTGCCGACGCCGTTCTCGAGTTGGGAGAGCGTCGACTTGGCGATGCCGGCCCGCCGGGCCAGTTCGGTGAGCGACAGCCCGGCCCGCTCGCGCTCGTGGCGCAGCGCGGTGGCGATGGTGGCGGCGATGGTCGGTTCGGGCACTGTTCGCTCCATCGGTCTAATCGTTCGACTTGACGAACGCTAGCAGCGCCCGGCACGATCGGTAACCATGACTGTCGCAGTGCGGTCCATCCTGGGCGACCGCGCCCTCGTGCGCGACGTCGCCGCGCTGGGCCTCGCCGTCTTCGCGGTGAGCGTCTCGTTCGGCGCGATCGCGGTCGCCGCCGGCATCCCGCCCGGACTCACCGTGCTGATGTCGCTGCTCGTCTTCGCCGGCGGCTCCCAGTTCCTCGCCGTGGGCCTGATCGCCGCCGGCAACCCGTTCGCCGCGATCTTCGCCGGGCTGCTGCTCAACGCCCGGCACCTGCCGTTCGGCCTGGCGATCGGCGACGTGATCGGCACCCGCTGGTGGCAGCGACTCGTCGGCGCGCACCTGCTGATCGACGAGTCCGTGGCGTTCGCGCTGGCGCAGCCGGACCCGGTGCGCCGCCGCCGCGCCTACTGGGCCACCGGCGGCACGCTGTTCGTCCTGTGGAACATCGGCGCGACCCTCGGCGTGCTGCTCGGCAACGCCGGCGACCCCGACGCCCTGGGCCTCGACGCCGCGTTCCCGGCGGGCCTGTTCGCGCTGCTGCTGCCCACCTTGAAGGACCCGACCACCCGGCTCGTGGCGCTGACCGGCGCGCTGGTCGCGGTGGTCACGACACCGATCCTGCCCGCCGGCCTGCCGGTGCTGCTGGCCCTCACCGGCCTGCTCGCACTGCTCGCAAGGCCCAGGCCCCGGAAGACGGTCTCCTCATGATCCTCGCGGTGATCGTCGGCCTGGCCATCGGCACGTACGCGTTCCGCCTGGCCGGCGTCGTCCTGCGCGAGCGCGTCGCGCTGCCGGAACGGATCCAGGTCCTGCTCCCGATGACCGCCGCCACCCTGCTGGCGGCCCTGGCGGCCACGGCCACGTTCATGGACGCGGGCGCCTTCGCCGGCGTCGCCCGCCCGGCGGGCGTAGCGGTCGGCGCCTTTTTGGCCTGGCGCCGCGCCCCCTTCGTCCTGGTCGTGGTCGCGGCCGCCGCCACGGCCGCCCTGCTCCGCTTGGCAGGGGTGGAGTAGAACGCCGTGAAACGAGAACCGGCCCCGCACCAGCGTGGCTGGCAGGGGGCCGGATCCGGGATTGGCTGGCGTCAGACCTTTTCGCCCAGCTTGACCGCCGGGTGGGGGACGCGCATGCGGCGGAAGGTGAGCGAGCGCATGATCGCGTACATGTAGAGGCCGCCCATGCGCTGCTCGGTCTTGGGGTAGCGCTCGCGGACCAGCCGCTTGATCTTGCGGGCGATCAGCACCGCGTCGACCACCACCGCCAGCAGCAGCACGCCCCACAGCGAGGTGGCGACCGTGCGGACGAGGTCGGGCATCGCGCCGTTCGAGCCGATCAGCACGATCAGCGCGCCGCCGAAGAAGTAGGTGCCCGCCGTGCGCCGGGAGTCGACCACGTTGCGGGCGAGCTGGCGCTCGGGGCCCCGGTCACGCGGGCCGCCCTCGCGGCGGTATTCGGCGGCGGCCTCCTGGCGCAGCTCGCGCTTGCGCTCCCGGGCCTCCTCCTTGGTCAGCGCCTTGGCGTTGCCGCCCACCTGGCGGGCCGCGCTCGGCCGCTTCGGAGTTTCCTTGCCCTTGGCGGGCGTGTAGCCCTTGGGCCGGGCAGCCGAAGGCGCCTCGGGAGCCTCAGGGGTCTCCGCGACCACATCGTTTGACTTGCGGCGAAACAGCGACTGCACGGAAAACCCTTCTGCGGCCCGACGCTTACCACGAGGTTAACTGGCCCGGACACGCCGGGACGAGCCGACCCCAAGATCAGCTCGTCCCGCGTCGATAGAGCGTCAGGGGCGCTCGACGTGCGCGCCCAGCGCCGAGAGCTTGCTCTCGAAGTCCTCGTAACCACGGTTGATCAGGTCGACCCCGTAGACCCGCGAGGTGCCCTCGGCGGCCAGCGCGGCGATCAGGTGGCTGAACCCGGCCCGCAGGTCGGGGATCACCAGGTCGGCCGCGTGCAGCTTGGACGGGCCGGCGATCACCGCGGAGTGCTTGAAGTTGCGGCGGCCGAACCGGCACGGCGTGCCGCCGAGGCAGTCCCGGTAGACCTGGATCGTCGCGCCCATCTTGTTGAGGGCCTCGGTGTAGCCGAGCCGCTGCTCGTACACGGTCTCGTGGACGATCGACAGCCCGCGCGCCTGCGTCAGCGCGACCACCAGCGGCTGCTGCCAGTCGGTCATGAAGCCCGGGTGCACGTCGGTCTCGAGGGCCACCGCGCGCAACTCGCCGCCCGGGTGCCAGAACCGGATGCCACCCTCGGTGCCCGGCGAACCGGCCCGCGGGGGCAGGGTGTCGGTGACCTTGTATTCGCCGCCGATGGAGCGGAAGACGTTGAGGAACGTCATCATGTCGACCTGCTGGGCGCCCAGCACCTCGATCTCGCCGCGGGTGGCCAGTGCCGCCGCCGCCCACGAGGCCGCCTCGATCCGGTCGGGGATCGGCCGGTGGGTGTAGCCGCCGAGCCGCGGCACGCCCTCGATCTCGATCACGCGGTCGGTGTGCACCGTGATGATCGCGCCCATCTTCTGCAGGACGCAGATGAGGTCGATGATCTCGGGCTCGACGGCCGCGTTGCGCAGCTCGGTGACGCCGTTGGCCAGCACCGCGGTCAGCAGGACCTGCTCGGTCGCGCCGACGCTCGGGTACGGCAGCTCGAACTTGGTGCCGTGCAGGCCGGCGGGCGCCGTCAGGTGCATGCCCTCGGGGGTCTTGTCGACCACCGCGCCGAACTCGCGCAGCGCCTGGATGTGGAAGTCGATCGGGCGCGGGCCGATGTGGCAGCCGCCCAGGTCGGGGATGAACGCGTGGCCGAGCCGGTGCAGCAGCGGGCCGCAGAACAGGATCGGGATCCGGCTGGAGCCCGCGTGCACGTTGATCTCGTCGGTCGACGCGCGCTCGACGTTGGCCGGGTCGAGGACGAGCTCGCCGTCCTCGACGCCGTCGGTGACCTTGACGCCGTGCAGGCCGAGCAGGCCGCGCACCACCTCGACATCGCGGATCCGGGGCACGTCGTAGAGCCGGCTGGGCTCGTCACCGAGCAGGGCCGCGACCATCGCCTTCGAGACGAGGTTCTTGGCTCCGCGGACCCGGATCTGACCGTGCAAGGGCGTGCCGCCGTGGACGACAAGGACGTCTTCGGGCAAGGCAACCTCCGGGGCGGGCGGCGATCCGACGGGGCCGTAACCATGGCCCGGGATCGCGGGTTGATCGGGAGTGGCGCCCGGGCAGCATAGCGCTCGGTGATGGGCCTGGGGCCACACACACCGGCCTCTCTGGCACGAAAACAGGACGACTGTGGCGCCCGGTAGAGCCGGGCGCCACGATGAGTTACCGAGAAGTAAGCCGCCGGCGTTAGGGCAGCGCCAGCATCTGGTCCAACGCGGTGCGGGCCTGCGCGGCGGTGCGCGGATCGACCGTGATCTGATTCACCACGCGGCCCTCGACGAGCTCCTCGAGCGCCCACACGAGGTGCGGCAGGTCGATGCGGTTCATCGTCGAGCAGTAGCAGACCTGGCGGTCGAGGAACATGACCTGCTTGTCGGGGTGGGCCAGGGCGAGCCGGCGGACCAGGTTGAGCTCGGTGCCGACGGCCCACGCCGAGCCGGCCGGCGCGTTCTCGATGGTCTTGATGATGTATTCGGTCGAGCCCACGTAGTCGGCCGAGGTCACCACGTCGTAGCGGCACTCCGGGTGGACCAGCACGTTGACGCCCGGCACCCGCATGCGCACCTCGTCGACCGAGGACTTGGTGAACCGACCGTGCACGGAGCAGTGGCCCCGCCAGAGGATCATCTTGGCCGTGCCGAGCTGCTGCTGGGTGAGCCCGCCGTTGGGCTTGTGCGGGTCGTAGAGCACGCAGTCGTCGGCGTCGTAGCCCATCTCCAGCACCGCCGTGTTGCGGCCGAGGTGCTGGTCGGGCAGGAAGAGCACCCGCTGCCCGCGCTCGAACGCCCAGTCGAGCGCCCGCTTGGCGTTGGACGAGGTGCAGACCACGCCACCGTTGCGGCCGACGAAGCCCTTGATGTCGGCCGACGAGTTCATGTAGGTCACCGGCACCGTCGACGCGGCGACACCGGCGTCGGTCAGCGCCTCCCAGGCCGCCTCGACCTGCTGGAGCTGGGCCATGTCGGCCATCGAGCAACCGGCGGCGAGGTCGGGGAGCACGACCTTCTGCGCGTCGGTGGTGAGGATGTCGGCGGACTCGGCCATGAAGTGCACGCCGCAGAACACGATGTATTCGGCGTCGGGCCGGGCCGCGGCCTCGCGGGCGAGCTTGAAGGAGTCGCCGGTCACGTCGGCGAACGCGATGACCTCGTCACGCTGGTAGTGGTGGCCGAGGACGAACACCTTCGAGCCGAGTTTCGCCTTGGCCGCGGTGGCGCGGGCGACGAGATCGGGGTCGCTCGGCGCGGGCAGCTCGCCCGGGCAGTCGACGCCCTTCTCCGACGACGGGTCGGCGCCGCGCCCCAGCAGGAGCAGGGCGGTCGCCGTGTTGGCGGGTTCGGTCCAGGTCGACGTCACAGATCAATCTTCCCACCGTCGGGGCCGCCCGCAGCCGCCTGGTGACTGTGGGGTGTCACACTGCCGGCTATGCGGTTACTGGTCTGCCCTGACAAGTTCGCCGGCACGCTCTCCGCACCCGACGTCGCGCGCGCCGTCGCCGACGGTTGGCGGGAGCGCTCGCCCGGCGACGAGGTGACGCTGCGCCCCCTCTCCGACGGCGGCCCCGGGTTCGTCGAGGTGCTCGCGGAGCCGGTCGGTGGGCGCCGGATCCCGGTCCGGACCACGGACCCGTTGGGCCGCCCGGTCGACGCCGAGGTGCTGCTGAGCCAGGACGGATCCACCGCGTACGTGGAGAGCGCCCAGGCCTGTGGCCTGCACCTCCTCGACGAGCACGAGCGCAACCCCAGGATCACCACGTCGTACGGCCTGGGCGTGCTCGTCCTCGCCGCCGTCGAGGCCGGCGCCCGCACCGTGGTGATCGGCCTCGGCGGCTCCGCGACCAACGACGCCGGCGCCGGGATGCTGGCTGCCCTGGGTGCCGCACCGCTGGACGAGCACGGCACCGCGCTGCCCTACGGCGGTGCCGCGCTGGCCCACGCCGCGGCGCTCGGCGGCCAGCCGATGACCCGCGGCGCGACCCTGGTCGCGGCCACCGACGTCGACAACCCGCTGACCGGCCTGCACGGCGCGTCCAGCGTCTACGGCCCGCAGAAGGGCGCCGACCGCGCCGACGTGCTGCTGCTGGACGCCGCCCTCGAGCGGTTCGCCGGCGTACTCGTGAAAGACCTGCCGTCCTGCCCGCCCGACGTCGCGACGCTCCCGGGCGCGGGTGCCGCCGGTGGCCTCGGCGCGGCCGTCCTGGCGCTCGGTGGCCGGTGCGAATCGGGCATCGGGCTCGTGACCGGCATGATCGGGCTGGAAACGGCCCTCGACGCGGCCGACCTGGTGATCACCGGCGAGGGCTCGTTCGACCACCAGTCACTGCGCGGCAAGGTGGTCGCAGGGGTGGCCGGCGGCGCGCGTGACCGCGGCGTGCCCTGCGTGGTGCTGGCCGGCCGGGTCAGCACCGGGCGCCGGGAGGCGGCCAACGCCGGGATCACCGAGACCCACAGCCTGGTCGACCACTTCGGCAGCGAGGCGGAGGCGATGGCCCGTCCGGCCGCCGGCCTGCGCGAGATCGCCTCACGACTCGCCGGTCAGTGGTCACGGCAGTGACATTCACCTCAGCCGGCCCAGGAACGGGCCCCGGAGTAAACTTTGGTCACGACCCTGATGGGGAATGCCCGGCGGACGGGCTAGCGTTGGCCCGAGGGACAACGTTGGTCCGCGGGACCGGCGATCGCAGCGAGCAGGGAGATCCCACGTGACCACTTCAGCGCAGACCGGGTCGGCCGAGACCGCGGCGGCTACGACTGTCGTCCTCACCGACGTCGCAGCGGTGAAGGTGAAGGCCCTGATCGAGCAGGAGGGCCGCGACGACCTGCGGCTCCGCGTGGCCGTGCAGCCGGGTGGCTGCTCCGGGCTGCGTTACCAGCTCTTCTTCGACGAGCGTTCGCTCGACGGTGACGTCGTCAACGACTTCGGCGGTGTCGAGGTCGTCGTCGACCGGATGAGCGCCCCCTACCTGGCCGGCGCGACCATCGACTTCGCCGACCGGATCGACGCCCAGGGCTTCACGATCGACAACCCCAACGCGCAGAACTCCTGCGCGTGCGGCGACTCGTTCCACTAAGCCGCACCACACCGTTTCTCGCGAGCGGGGCCGCCTCTTCGGGCGGTCCCGCTCGTCGTGTCTGACCGGCCGGTAAGCTTCCCCGCGCCATCCGTACCCGACCCCGAGGGCCGACATGAAGATCGCCGTTAGCGGCTCGATCGCCACCGACCACCTGATGCACTTCCCGGGCCGGTTCGCCGACCAGCTCATCGCGGACCAGCTCCACAAGGTGTCGCTCTCGTTCCTGATCGACGACCTGGTCGTACGGCGTGGTGGGGTGGCCGCGAACATCGCTTTCGGCATGGCCCAGCTCGGCCTGCACCCGGTGCTGATCGGCGCGGTCGGCCAGGACTTCGACGACTACCGGTCCTGGCTGGAGCGGCACGGCGTCGACTGCGACTCGGTGCACGTCTCCGAGGTGCTGCACACCGCGCGCTTCGTCTGCACGACCGACGAGGACATGTGCCAGATCGCGTCCTTCTACGCCGGCGCGATGAGCGAGGCCCGCAACATCGAGATCGCTCCCGCGTACGACCGGGTCGGCGGTTTCGACCTGGTCCTGATCAGCGCCGACGACCCGCAGGGCATGGTCCGCCACTCGCAGGAGTGCCGGGAGCGCGGCTACCGGTTCGCCGCCGACCCGTCGCAGCAGCTCGCCCGGATGGGCGGCGACGACATCGTCCAGCTCATCGACGGCGCGGCCTACCTGCTCACCAACGACTACGAGAAGTCGCTGCTGGAGAGCAAGACCGGCCTGTCCGACGCCGAGGTGCTCGACCGGGTCGAGGTGCGGGTCACCACGCTCGGCAAGAACGGCGTCGAGATCACCGGGAAGAACCTCGAGCGGATCCACGTGCCGATCGCCGCCGACGTGCGGCCCGTCGACCCGACCGGTGTCGGCGACGGCTTCCGGGCCGGCTTCTTCGCGGGCCTGTCCTGGGGCCTGGGCCTGGAGCGCTCCGCGCAGATCGGCTCGCTGCTGGCCGGCCACGTCCTCGAGGCGGCCGGCGGCCAGGAATACGACCTGCGCGCCGACACCTTCCTCAAGCGACTCGGCGACTCGTACGGGCAAGAGGCCGCCGACGACGTGCGCCCGCACCTCCAGGGGTGACACCCCGCCTGGTCGTCTTCGCCGGCCTGCCCGGGGTCGGCAAGAGCACCCTGGCCGCCCGGGTCGGGGCCGCGCTGCCCGCGCCCGTGCTCGCCGTCGACACCGTCGACCGGGTGCTGCGGGCGCACGAGCTGACCGAGCCCCGGCCGGGCGTCGCCGCGTACGGCGTGGTCGGCGCCCTGGCCGAGGCCCAGCTCGCGATGGGGTTGCACGCCGTCGTGGACGCGGTCAACCCCGTCGCCGCGGCCCGGGCCGCCTGGCCCGAGCTGAGCGACCGCACCGGCGCGGCGCTGCGCGTGGTCGAGGTCTGGTGCGCCGACATGGCCGAGCACCGGCGGCGGGTCGAGAGCCGGCACGCCGCCGCCCCGGTCAACCCCGACTGGGAGCAGGTGGTCCTGCGGATGGCCGAGTACGAGCCGTACGTCGGCCGCCGCCTGGTCGTGGACACCTCGGTCGGCGGCGACCCGCTGCCGGGCATCCTGTCCTGGATCCAGGACTAGCCCGCGCGGCGGACGTCGAAGGCGAACCGCTCGGGGGAGCCCAGGTAGTCCTGGCCGCGCATCCGGCACCAGGCCGGGATGTCGGTCGCGGCGGCCGGGTCGTCGGCGAGCACCCGCAGCGTGGCGCCGACCGGCAGGTCCGGCAACCGGCGGGCCAGCGCGATCACCGGCAGCGGGCAGCGCTGGCCCCGGCAGTCCAGGATCTCCATCAGAGGTTCACCACGCCCGCCTCGGCCCGCAGGTCGGCGACGATCCCCGGCAGCTCGGCGAGGAACCGGTCGACCTCCTCGGCGGTGCTCTCCCGGTGCAGCGAGACGCGGACGTTGCCGTGCGAGAGCACACCCATCGCGACCAGCACGTGGCTCGGCGTCAGCGTCGAGGACGTGCACGACGAGCCGGACGAGACCGCGAAGCCGCGGCGGTCCAGCGCGTGCAGCAGCGCCTCGCCGTCGACGTAGAGGCAGGAGAACGTGACCAGGTGCGGCAGCCGCGCCGCCGGGTCACCGACCACCTCGACGTCGGGCACCGTCGCGGCGACCGTGGCGCGGATCCGGTCGACCAGGGCGCGGTGCCGGTCGGCGAGATCCGCGGCCTCGGCGGCGGCCGCCCGCAGCGACGCCGCGGCCGCGACCAGCGACGGCAGGTCGGCGTTGCGGTCAGTGCGCTCCTCGGCCGGCCCCGGCGTCAGGAACCGCGTGCCCTTGCGCACGACGAGCAGCCCGACTCCTGGCGGACCACCCCATTTGTGCGCACTCGCCGTCAGGATCGACCAGCCGGACGGCAGCGGCCCGCGACCCACCGACTGCGCGGCGTCCACATAGAGCGGCACGCCGTGCGCCGCGGCCGCCTCCGCCGCCTCCGCGACCGGCTGCACGGTGCCGACCTCGTGGCTCGCGCTGATCAGCGCGGCCAGCGCGGTGCCCGGCGCGGCGACCTCGGCCGCGAACGCCGCCAGGTCGACGCGGCCGAGCCGGTCCACGCCGACCGACGCGGCGGTGCCGCCGGCCGCCACGTGCCGCTCCGCGGCGTGCAGCACCGCGGAGTGCTCGATCGCGGAGTGCACGAGGCGCCCGCCCACCCGGGCCCGGCCGGCCAGGCCGCCGAGCACGGCCGTGTGCGCGGCCGCCGTGCCGCCCGCCGTGAACGACAGCTCGTCGGGACGCACCCCGAGCACCTCGGCGGTCGCGCCGCGGGCCGCGTCGAGCAACTGGCGGGCGCGGCGGGCGCGCGAGTAGAGCCGGGCCGGATCGGCCCAGCCGTCGTCCAGCGCCGCGGCCAGCGCCTGCCGGGCGGCCGGGTGCAACGGAGCCGCGCTGGCGGCGTCGAAATAGGCCTCGGAAACCCCCACGATCAAACGGTATCCCCGACGCCGCGCCGACCCCCGGAGCGGCGTGAGGACCTTGGTCGAGTAATGTGCGACCGTCGGTGACGGCAGGTGCGAGAGGGGCAGGACCACAACGTGTCCGCAGAGCGTTCGAAGGCGCGGCCGGTAGCCGTCCGGTTGGCCGGTGTCGGCGTCGCCGGTGCGCTGCTGTTGGTGCTCTCCGGTTGTGACGTCGGCAGTCATGTCGACGGCTTCGGTTGGCCGCAGAACGGCATCACCGAGCAGTCCAAGCGGATGTACGACCTGTGGATCGGTTCCACCGTCGCCGCCCTGATCGTGGGCGTCTTCGTCTGGGCCCTGATCTTCTGGTGCGTGATCCGCTACCGCAAGCGCGGCGACAAGCTGCCGGTGCAGACCCGGTTCAACATGCCGATGGAGTTCCTCTACACCATCGCGCCGATCCTGGTGGTCTCCGTCCTCTTCTACTACACGGCGATCGTGCAGACCGACGTCAACCGGACCACGGCCGACCCGGCGGTGACCGTCGAGGTCGAGGCGTTCAAGTGGAACTGGCAGTTCAACTACCAGAACGGCCCGACCGAGGGTGACCGCGTCGGCGAGACCGTCACCTCGACGCTGGGCACCACCGAGATCATCCCGATCCTGGTGCTGCCGACCGGCCGGACGATCCGGTTCGAGGAGACCAGCCGCGACGTCATCCACTCGTTCTGGGTGCCGGAGCTGCTGTTCAAGCGCGACGTCTTCCCGGGCAACGTGCGCAACGTCTTCGAGGTCACCATCGACCAGGAGGGCGCCTACGTCGGCCGCTGCGCCGAGCTGTGCGGCACCTACCACTCGATGATGAACTTCGAGCTGCGCGCGGTCTCCGGTGACGAGTACGACCGGTTCATCGCCGCGAAGCAGGCCGGGCAGTCGACGCAGCAGGCGCTGACGGCGATCGGCGAGGAGCCGTTCGCCACCACGACCTCGCCGTTCCCGACGCGCCGCGACGAAGCGAACTTCAACCCGGCCGGCGCGGGCGCCGGCACGGGCAACTGAGAGGCCGGCCATGCGCACCGAATGGAAACTGTTCAGCGTCATCTCCGCCTTCCTGTTCGTGGCCACGTTCGTCTACGCGTTCTGGACCAACGCGCAGACCCAGGGCATCGACTGGGTCGGCACGATCGCGCTGGCGCTGAGCTTCCTGCTGACCACGATGTGCGGCGGCTTCTTCTGGTTCGTCAGCCGGCGCATCGAGCCGCGCCCGGAGGACCGCTCCGACGGTGAGATCGCCGACGGCGCGGGCGAGATCGGCTTCTTCAGCCCGGGCAGCTACTGGCCGTTCGGCCTGGCGCTGGCCGCCACGATCGCCGGCCTCGGCCTGGTCTTCTGGCAGGTCTGGCTGCTGGTGATCGGCCTGGTCGCGGTCATCCTGGCCGCCTGCGGCCTGCTCTTCGAGTACTACACCGGCACCCGCCGCACCGCCGAGCACTAGCTCGTCCTTCGGAGAAAGGCCGATCCGGTTTCGACCGGGTCGGCCTTCTTCTTTGCCCGGGTTCCGGTCGTCGGCCGGGTCCATTTCCTTACCCGGGTCCGCGCTGGTCCGGACCGTTGCTCCCGCCGGACACCGCTCCGCTGCCAGGTCCGCGGGAGCGCGGCCCCGCCCCGCCGGGCGGGGTTAGGAACGGTCCGTTCCTATGCGGAAAGCGTTAGGAACGGACCGTTGCTTTCGTTCTAGAGGCCGTCGGCCTTGGCCGCCTGCGCGACCGTGACCCAGCGGTCCAGGAGGTTCGCGGCGGCGCCCGTGTCGACGGCCGCGGCGGCCCGCTCCAGGGCGGCCGGCAGCGCCGTGGCGAGGTCGTCGGCGCCGCCGGCGTGGGCGACCAGGGCCGCGGCCGCGTTGACCAGCGTGGCGTCGCGGACCGGCCCCCGCTCGCCCGCCAGGACCCGGCGCGCGGCGTCGGCGTTGAACGTGGCGTCGCCGCCTCGCAGGTCGCCCGGCGCGGACCGGGGGAGACCCAGGTCGACGGTGTCGAGGCGGCCTTCGGTGACCACGCCGGCGCGGGCCATCCAGAACCGGGTCGGCGTCGCGGTGCTGATCTCGTCGAGGCCGTCCTCGCCGCGCACCACGAGCGCCGAGTCGCCGCGGCCCGCGAACACGGCCGCCATCACCGGCGCCATCCGCTCGTCGAAGCAGCCGACCAGGCCGGACCGCGGCCGCGCCGGGTTGCTCAGCGGGCCGAGGAAGTTGAACGCGGTGGGCACGCCGATCTCGCGCCGCGCCGGGCCCGCGTGCCGCATGCCCGGGTGGAACCGGGCGGCGAAGCAGAAGCCGATGCCGGCCTCGGCCACCGTGCGGGCCACCCCGGCCGGGCCGAGCTCCAGCGGGATGCCGAAGTGCTCCAGCAGGTCGGCGGTGCCGCACAGCGACGACGCGGCGCGGTTGCCGTGCTTGACCACGCGGACGCCGCAGGCCGCCACCACCATGGCCGCCATCGTCGAGATGTTGACCGTGTGCGCCCGGTCGCCGCCGGTGCCGACCACGTCGACGGCGTCGGTGCGCAGCTCCTCGGGCAGGTCGACCCGGACGGCCGCCTCGAGCATCGCCTCGACCAGGCCGGCCAGCTCGGCCGGCGTCTCGCCCTTGGCCCGCAGCGCCATCATGAACGCGGCGATCTGGGCCGGCGTGGCCGAGCCGGCCATGATCTCGCCCATCGCCCAGGCGGTGTCCGGGGTCGCTAGCTCCTCGGCGCGCAGCAGCGCGGTGAGCAGGTTGGGCCAGGTCCGATCGCCCATGCCGGGCCTCCCGTGGCGGGCAGAGGGTGGGTGAGGATGGCGCCCCTGGTCAGGCGGTGGTGACGGGCCCGCCGGTGGCGTAGGACCGAAGCATGGCCGCGACGGTGCGGCCGGTCTCGATCGGGTCGAGCGGGTACATCAGGGTGCCGTCGACCTGGGCGTAGGCCGCCAGCCAGCGATCCGCGGCCCGGGCCAGCACCACACAGGTGGGCGGGGCGGCGTTGGGGCGGTCGTCCTTGATCTGCCGGGCCAGGCCCAGTCCACCGGCCGGGGTCGCCTCGCCGTCGAGCAGCATCAGGTCGATCTCGTAGTCGTCGACCAGGCGCACGCAGGCGTCGTAGTCGTCGGCCTCGACGAACTCGACCCGCAGGTCAGCCGCCGGGCGGGTGCCGACGGCGAGGCGCATCCGGTCGCGGACCTTCGGGTCGTCGCTGTAGAGCAGGACGGTGTACGTGCGGTCGGTCATCGAAAGGCTCCCACGTGGTTAGTCGCGCGCCGCCGATCGTACCGTCGCGTCGTTTTGATCTTGAGCCCGCTCCCGGGCCTCCTGCCGGTCGAGCTCGCGGTCGATCCGGCGGGCCTCCCGCTCGGAGGCGCGGATCCACTGCACCACCAGCACCGCGATCATCGTCACACTCACGAACTCGCCACCCGCCCAGAGGATGCCGCCGGCCACCTTCTGGTCGTCGAACGGGTTGGACCAGTCCAGGTGCAGCCCCGGGTACCAGGTGCCGCCGAGCAGCGTCTTGCTCTGCATGATGGTCAGCCCCAGCACCGTGTGGAACGGCACGGAGAGCAGCATCAGCAGCGCCCGGGCCGGGTACGGCCAGCGGCCGGGCAGCGGGTCGAGGCCGAGCAGCGGCCAGAAGAACAGGCAGCCGACCGCGATGAAGTGCGCGTGGGTGAGCTCGTGCAGCCACTCGTGCCGCAGGGTCTGCTCGTAGAGGCTCGTGAAGTAGAGGGCGAACGGGGTGGCCACGAACAGGCCGAACGCCACCAGCGGGAACGTGAGCACCGTCGCGACGCGGCTGTGCACGACGGCCAGCAGCCGGCGCCGGGGGGCGCCACGCAGCGTGCGCAGGGCCAGCGTCATCGGCGCGCCGAGGGCCAGGAAGATCGGCGCGACCATGGAGAGCACCATGTGTTGCACCATGTGGACGGAGAGCAACGTCGTGTCGTACGCGTGCAGGCCACTGACCGTGACCGAGGCGATACCGCCGAGGCCCGGGACCAGGAAGAACACCGTGCGGGAGACGGGCCAGCGGTCGCCGCGCACGCGCAGCCGGTGCACGCCGTACAGGTAGAGGCCGGCCGCCACGACCAGCAGGACCGTGAGCCAGCTGTCGAGCCGGATCTCGGTGAAGACGGATGCCACGCTGAACGGCGGCGGTGTCGCTTCTGCCAGTACCACGCAGCCAGGTTAGTCCCGGGTGGGTTGGTGGCATTTGCCGGGCCACGGCGCGCCGGGCGCACCCCGACGATCGTCTTGCGTGGTCGAGCGCAATAATGACCGCGTGACTGCGGCCCCAGCGATCGACAAGAGCCGGATCCATTCCCTGACGAGACCCAACATGGTCTCGGTGGGAACCATTGTCTGGCTCTCCAGCGAACTGATGTTCTTCGCGGCTCTGTTCGCGATGTACTTCTCGATCCGCGCCGCGGCGCCCGAGTTGTGGGCGGAGCACACGCAGCATCTGAACCTGCCGTACGCGACGACGTTCACGGTCATCCTGGTGCTCTCCTCGATCACCTGCCAGATGGGCGTGTTCGCGGCGGAGCGCGGTGACGTGTTCATGCTGCGGCGCTGGTTCACCATCACGTTCCTGATGGGCCTGACGTTCCTCTGCGGCCAGCTCTTCGAGTACCACACGCTGGTCGGCGAGGGCATCAAGATCAACGCTGACGGCTACGGCTCGATGTTCTACCTGACCACCGGCTTCCACGGTCTGCACGTGGCCGGCGGTCTCATCGCCTTCATCATCTACATGATCCGGACGACGATGGGGCGCTTCACCCCGGCGCAGGCGACGTCGGCGATCGTCGTGTCGTACTACTGGCACTTCGTCGACGTCGTGTGGATCGGTCTCTTCCTCATGATCTACGGTCTCCAGTGATCATGAGCGTCACGTTTCCGACCCCCGCATCGTCAAAGGGACAAGGTCGCACACCCATGAAGGACAAAGCCTGATGACAACTCCGCACCGGTCCGGCGGTCTGCTCGCCCGGATGCGCAGGCGGCGCTCGGTGCCGCGGAGCAAGGTCCGGCGCCGGATCGGCGCGGCGACCCGGCTGCTCGCCGCGCTCGTGCTCGCCGGCGGCCTCTACACGGCGTTCGCCCCGGCGATCTCCGCGCAGGACGCGCCGCTGTCGCCGGCCGCCATGGAGGGCAAGGCGCTCTTCGACACGAGCTGCATCACCTGCCATGGCATGAACGCCCAGGGCATCGAGGGGCGCGGCCCGAGCCTGATCGGCGTCGGTGGCGCCTCCGTCGACTTCCAGGTGGGCACCGGCCGCATGCCGCTCGGCTCCCAGAACGCCCAGGCGGTCGAGAAGCCGCCGGTGTTCAACGAGGAGCAGACCCGCCAGCTCGCGCAGTACGTGCAGGAGCTCGGCGGCGGCCCGCAGATCCCGGAGGGTAACGACCTGCACTCGGGCGGTGACATCGCGGCCGGTGGCGAGATCTTCCGGCTCAACTGCTCGTCCTGCCACGCGTTCGGCGGTGGCGGCGGCGCGCTGTCGTCCGGCAAGTTCGCGCCGCGGCTCAGCGACACCACCGACCGGGTCATCTGGGGCGCCATGCTGAGCGGCCCGCAGAACATGCCGGTCTTCGGTGACAACCAGCTCTCGCCGGACGAGAAGCGCGACGTGATCGCCTACATCCAGGAGACGCTGGGCGACTCGAACAGTGACCCGGGCGGCTTCAACCTTGGCCGGCTCGGCCCGACGACGGAGGGCCTGGCGGTCTTCGTGGTCGGCATTACGGCGCTGATCTTCACGGCACTGTGGATTGCGGGGAAGTCATGACCGTCCAGACCACCGGAGACAACGGCAACGGCCACCGGTCGCCCGTTCCGGAGGAGATCGACTACGACGACCCGCGTACGACCCGGTTCGAGAAGGTCAAGGCCGCCGCCCGCCAGGACGGCGTCGAGATCGTCCACTACGAGCCGCAGTTCCCCGCGGGCGGTTCGAAGACCGAGAAGCGGATGACCCGCACGGTCTCGCTGATGTTCCTGCTCGTCGGCCTGTTCGGCACGGCGTTCGTGGTCCTCTACATCGTCTGGCCGTGGCGGTGGGAGCAGGGCGACACGCTGATGAGGTGGTACACGCCGCTGCTCGGCATCACCCTGGGCCTGGCGTTCCTGTTCCTCGC
This sequence comes from Asanoa siamensis, assembly GCF_016862555.1. Lineage (GTDB taxonomy): Bacteria > Actinomycetota > Actinomycetes > Mycobacteriales > Micromonosporaceae > Asanoa > Asanoa siamensis. The sequence continues at coordinate 98,482 of NZ_BONE01000007.1, forward strand.
GTTCGCGATCCTGACCTGGGGCAAGAAGCTGCTGCCCCGCGAGGTCTCGATCCAGGACCGGCACGACGGCGGCGCGCCCGAGGGCGACCGCCGGGCCGTCGGCCAGACCCTGGCCTACATGGTCGAGGAACTGGGCGTGAAGCGGCGGCCGCTGCTCGGCCTCGCGGCCGCGGCCGGTCTCGCACCGGTCGCCGTGGTGGTCGGTGCGCCGATCGTCGGTGGGCTGATCAAGAACCCGCACGCCGACAACCAGATGTTCACCACCGGCTGGGCGCCGATCGCGGAGCCCGACGGCAGCACCCGCCTGGTCCGGCTGACCCGTGACGACGGCACTCCGATCCGCCCCGCGGACGTGAGCGCCGGCGGCCAGATGACGGTCTTCCCGGGCATCCCGGAGGGCGCCACCAACGTGCACGCCGACTCCCCGACGCTGCTGATCCACCTGCGGCCCGAGGACGCGGCCGTCGCGCGGGCCAACAACGTCAAGGGCACCGGGCACGACAAGTTCAGCCGGGCCGACTTCATGTACGGCGACTACATCGCGTACTCGAAGATCTGCACCCACGCGGGCTGCCCGGCGAGCCTCTACGAGCAGCAGACCAACCGGCTGCTCTGCCCGTGTCACCAGTCGCAGTTCCTCATCACCGACAACGCGAAGCCCGTGTTCGGCCCGGCGAGCCGCAGCCTTCCGCAGCTTCCGATCGACGTCGATGACGAGGGATACTTGGTGGCGAAGTCGGACTACCAGGCCACCGTCGGACCTGACTTCTGGGAGCGGCCGTGAAGCGCCGAAAGATCGACGTGCGGGCACTGCCCGCCAAGGCGGGCAACGAGGTCGAGGACCGACTCGGCGTAGCCACCCCGCTGCGCAGCATCATCAACAAGGTCTTCCCCGACCACTGGTCGTTCCTGCTGGGCGAGATCGCGCTGTTCTCGTTCATCGTGCTGCTGCTGACCGGCACGTTCCTGACCCTCTTCTTCGAGCCTTCGCTCAAGGAGGTCACGTACGACGGCAGCTACGCCCCGCTGCGGGGCGTGCACATGTCCGCCGCGTACGCGTCGTCGTTGGACCTGTCCTTCGACGTCCGTGGCGGTCTGATCATGCGTCAGATGCACCACTGGTCGGCGCTGGTCTTCATGGCCGCGATCATCGTGCACATGCTGCGCATCTTCTTCACGGGTGCGTTCCGCAAGCCGCGCGAGGTCAACTGGATCATCGGCTCGCTGCTGTTCTGGGTCGGCTTCCTGGCCGGCTTCACCGGCTACTCGCTCCCGGACGACGCCCTCTCCGGCACGGGCCTGCGGATCGCCTCGGCGATCATGCTGTCCATCCCGCTGATCGGCACCTGGCTCACCTCGTCAATCTTCAACGGCGAGTTCCCGGGCGACATCATCATCAGCCGGTTCTTCATCGCGCACGTGCTGCTGATTCCCGCACTGCTGGTCGCGCTGATCTCGGTGCACCTCGCGCTGGTGTTCAAGCAGAAGCACACGCAGTGGCCCGGCCCCGGCCGGACCAACACCAACGTGGTGGGCGAGCGGTTCTTCCCGCGCTACACGATCAAGCAGGCCGGCTTCTTCATGGCCGTCGCCGGCGTGATCGCGCTGCTCGCGGGCGCGATGCAGATCAACCCGATCTGGCTGTTCGGTCCGTACGAGGCCGGCGTCGTGTCGGCGGCGTCCCAGCCCGACTGGTACGTCATGTTCCTCGACGGCTCGACGCGGTTGATGCCCGCCTGGCAGATCAACATCGGCATAGGCAACGGCTACGTCATCCCGCCGATCTTCTGGCCGACGGTGGTGCTGCCCGGCATCCTGGTGGGCCTGTCGACGATGTACCCGTTCGTCGAGGCACGCCTCAACAAGGACAACAAGATCCACAACCTGCTGCAGCGCCCGCGTGACGTGCCCCAGCGCACGGCCGTCGGCGTCATGGCGGTGACGTTCTTCCTGGTGCTGACGCTGTCCGGCGGCAACGACGTGATCGCCGACAAGTTCAACATCAGCCTGAACGCGATGACCTGGGCCGGCCGCATCGGCCTGCTGATCCTGCCGCCGCTGTTCTACTGGGTGGCCTACCGGATCTGCCTCGGCCTCCAGCAGCACGACCGCGAGGTCCTGGCGCACGGTGTCGAGACGGGCATCATCCGCCGGGCCCCCGACGGCCGGTTCTACGAGGTGCACCAGCCGCTGTCGACGGACCACAAGGAACTGGAGTACGCGGGCTGGGTCGTCCCGAAGAAGATGAACCGCCTCGGTGCCCTCGGGCCGGCGGTGAAGGGCTTCTTCAAGCCGATCGAGCGTCCGGCCGAGGCGCCGGTCTCACCCGGCCACCCGCCGGTCGAGGCCCCGCCGGAGCGGCGGGAGATCGAGTCCAAGCACTGAGTTCCTCTTCGCGACGGGCGAGGATCTCCTCTCGGGGAGGTCCTCGCCCTTCGTTATGCCCGTTTTGTCGAGGCGACACGCCGCCCGGTTCCCACGGTGCACCCGACTCGCGTGGCAGCGTGACCCGTGAGTGGTGATGACGGCCGCTCGCGTTCGGGCTTCCGCTCTTCGAGAGGAGACGCCATGCGTGGCGAGGAGGAACTCACCTGTGCCGTGTGCGACACGGCGATGCCCTGCGCACCCCGCGACGACAACTCCCCGGACCTCGTCTGCGCGGGCTGCGGCGCCGCGCAGGTGGTCGCCCCCATCACGGTCTGGCTCCGGTCGAGCCGCAAGGGCGCCGTGGCCCCGGAACAACGCCGCGCCGCCTAGGGTCTCGTAGGCTGGCGCCCGTCGGCTTCGAGGAGGGGTGCCGCGGTGGAGTTCACGCGATTGGGCGCGACGGGGCTGCGGGTGAGCCGGATCGCGCTGGGCTGCATGAGCTACGGCGTCGCCGACGCGGGCCCGCACCGGTGGACGCTCGACGAGGACGCCGCCGCCCCCCGTTCTTCCGGCAGGCGGCCGAGGCGGGCGTCACGTTCTGGGACACCGCCAACGTCTACCAGGGCGGCACGTCCGAGGAGTTCGTCGGCAGGGCGATCACCAGGTTCGCCCGCCGCGAGGACGTCGTGCTCGCCACGAAGGTGAGCGGGCGGATGCACGACGGCCCCGGCGGCAGCGGGCTGTCCCGCAAGGCCGTCCTCGAACAGGTCGAGGGGTCCCTGCGGCGGTTGGGCACCGACTACATCGACGTCTACTACCTGCACCGCTTCGACGACGCGACGCCGGTCGAGGAGACAGTGTCGGCGCTCGACGACCTGGTCCGGGCGGGCAAGGTCCGCTACCTGGGCGCGTCGTCCATGTGGGCATGGCAGTTCGCCAAGCTGCAGCAGGCGGCGGTCGTGCACGGCCGGACGACGTGCTCAAGCGCGAGGAGGAGCGCGACATTATCCCGATGTGCGCCGACCAGGGCGTGGGGCTGACGCCGTACTCGCCGCTGGCGAAAGGCCGGGCAACGCGGCCCGGGGGGAGCGAACGACCCGGTCCACCGCGGACGATGTCGCCCGGGCCTTCGACCGGGACGTCGACAAGCCGGTGATCGACGCCGTGGGACGGGTGGCGTTCGCACGCGCGTGCCGATGGCCCAGGTGGCGCTCGCCTGGGTGCTGTCGAAGCCGGTGGTCTCCGCACCGATCGTGGGCGCGACGAAGCCCCACCACCTGTCCGACGCCGTAGCGGCCCTGGACCTAAGGCTCAGCGACGAGGAGATCGCGGCGTTGGAGGCGCCGTACCGGCCAGGACAACGACTGGTGGTGAGCCCCGGCCGGGGCCAGGTTGTCGACCCGCCGGCGGGAAGCCGAGGGCCGGCGTCTGCTCGAACCGGCCTCCGGGCACGAACCCGGGCTCGCCGAGCCACCGCGCGGCGCGGTGCGCCCGGCGATCAGCCGGGCCGGCCCTCGAGGTACGGTCCAGACCCGTTCCGGGGCGGCAAGCGTGGTGGCGGATCCGGTGACGACGAGGGTGGACGAGCCGGGCCGAACGACCTCGATCCGGTCGAGGCAGAACCGCACGTTCTCCGACGTCGTCCTGATCGAGTCAGTAGGCCGAGCTAGTCGCGGGCCGGGAGAGTCGCGGACCAGTCGCTGATCAGGGCGGTGACCGGCGCGGGGGAGCGGACCCAGGCGAAGTGGGCCGGGCGGCCCTCGGCCTCGATCCGGGGGAGGCGCTCCCGGCGGACCGCCGACCGGCCCAACTTCGCGGTGGTGTGGTCCGCGGCCTCGTGGGGGGTGAAGACGTCCCCGTCGAAGCTCACCGCGAGCACCGGCGTCGTCAGCGCGCCGACCGCCGCGTCCGTGTCGACGCCGCGCACCGTGGGGAACCGGCCCGTGCGGCCCGACGCCGCCCAGTCGCGGATCACCCCGCGGGCCTGCCGCCCGCCGAACGTCCACCCTGGCCAGACGCCGAGCGCGGCGGCGCTGACGCCGATCGACTGCATGTAGGCGCCCACGACGAGGCGGTGCCGGGGATAGGCGCGCCAGTAGGGGATGGCCGCCGCGACCAAGGCCAGGCCGTCGACCGGCGCGTCCGGTGTCGTCGCCAGGTGCATCAGGGCCGCCTGCCCGCCCAGCGAGTGGCCGACCAGGATCGTGCGGCGGTCGGCGTAGTCGGCCTTCAGCGCGTCGAGGACCGCGCCCACGTCGTCGGCCAGGTCCGCGTAGCCGTAGGTCGACGCGCGGCTCGGAGGCGGCGTGCTGTCACCCGTGCTGCGCAGGTCGGCGACCACCACCGCGAAGCCCGCGCTGCCCAGCGACTCGGCCAGCGGCCGGTAGAACCGGCCCGCCACGCCCATCGCCGGCAGCACCACCGCGACCGGGGCCGTGGGCGACGCCGCGGGATAGTGGCGCAGGGCGAGGCGGTCGGTGCCCCGGTCGACCTCAGTCGGACTCACGAAGACCGATCGCGAACGCCTCTTCGAGGTCGTGGTGCGAATAGGCCCGGAAGGCGATGTGCGAGTCCGTGTTGATCACGCCGTCGACCTTGGAGATGCCGCCCGCGATGACGTCGGCGATCTGGTCGAACTCGCGGACCCGGACGATCGCGATCAGGTCGACGCCGCCGGCGACCGAGTAGACCTCGCTGACGCCGTCGAGGTCGGCGAGCTGCTGGGCCACCTCGGGGATCGAGTCGGCGGCGCAGTCGATCAGGACGATCGCGGTGATCACCGATGGGCTCCTCTCGTCGTGCCTGGACGAATGCTAGCGGCCCGCCACCGTGAGCTGCCGGCCCGCCCGGATCACGCGGTCGAGCCGTTCACCGGCCGCCACCGACGCGCCGGGCCAGACCACGCTGTCGGTGACGTCGCCGGCCACCACCGCCCCGGCGCCCACCACGGATCGCACGCAGCGGCCGGTGACCGTACCCGCGACGAGGTTCTCGCCGGCCGCCGCGTGCAGGTTGGCGGCGAGGTAGTCGCGCGGCGTACCCGTGTCGATGAAGACGCCGTCGAACGGCACGACCTCCAGCGCGCCCGCGGCCTCGGCCGGCCGCCAGACCGTGTGCACGAGCTCAGCCGGCGCGGTCGACAGCGCGCGCACCCGGTGCCAGGGCAGCAGCGAGAAGCCCGCGAACCGGTGGCCGCTGAACAGCCCGGGCTGCCGCGTGTCGCGTACCGGCTGGCCGAGCAGCCGCACCGTCTCGCCGTCCCAACCGGTGAGCAGCGCCGCGAGGTCGCCGCCGGCCAGGTAGGCGTCGGCGTTGCCGACCAGCACCCCGCGGCCGCCGATCCAGTCGCGCAGGTTGCCGAGCCCGCCGGACGTGCCCAGCGGGCCGTCGGGCTCGACCGAGAGCTGGGCCCGGTCGCCGACGTGCGCCACGACCTGCGCGCCGAGGTAGCTCGCGTTGACCGCGACCTCCGCCGGCCCGCGCAGCCCGAAGCCGGCGACGCGATCCAGGGCTAGATCCAGCAGGGGTACGTTGCCGACGGGGCAGAGCGCCTTGGGCCGCAGCTCGGTCAGCGGTCGCAGGCGCCGGCCCTCGCCGGCCGCGAGCACCACCGCGCAGAGATCACTCATCCCGGGCGGGCGCGGTCGGCCGGGCCATGCTGGTCGGGTCGTCCGGCGCCACCAGCGGCCCGATGCCGTAGTAGGCCAGCAGCCGCGCGGTCGCCACAGTCAGCCGCGGCAGGTCGTCGATCGGGTGGAACCTCGCCTCGTAGACCTCGGCACCGTCGACCTCGAGCACGGTGGTCGACGCCGGCACCGACAGCTCGAAGACCATGTCGACCCAGCCCTTGGCGTGGACGACGGCGTTGGGCACGGCCGGCGTCAGCTCCCGGGGGTCCACTGTGATGCCGGATTCCTCGGCCAGCTCGCGCGCGGCGCCGACGATCGGCGCCTCGCCCCGCCGGAGCAGGCCGGCCGGCAGACCCCAGCCGCGGCCGGGCGGCTGGCGCAGCAGCAGCAGGCGCCCGGGCGCGGGCGCCTCCGAGTCGCGCACCAGCGTCACACCGCCCACGATGTACTTGGGCACGAACGACCGCACGATCCGCCTGCGCACAGGATGCGGAAGCCGGTAGAAGACTCCGTACACGAGAGCGCGCAACGCGCGTGGGCGGGAGTTCACAGAGCAAGGCTAAAGGCAGCGGGCACGCCGGCCCGCCCGGGTCGGCCCTATTCGCGACGGTCGACGAGGGCGACGAGGCGGTCGACGACCGACTCCGGCGTGATCGCGCGGTCGAAGACCGCGACGAGCAGCGTCTCCAGGTCGGGGTAGCCCATCTCGTCGGCGAGCTGGCGCAGTGGCAGGTCGCTGGCCAGGCCCCGGTCGTGCCGGCGCAGCGCCAGCCCGATCGTCGCGCGGCCGAGGCGGACCTTGTCGGGGATGCTGATTCCCGGCTCGTCGTGGTCGGCGAAGTAGCGGTTGATCTGCATCTGCGCCTGCGGCGACTTGACGAAGCCGAGCCACTCCTTGCGCGGGCCGGCCGGCACGGCGGCCGGGGCACCGTCGGTGGAGTCGGCCTCCGTGAAGATCTCGACCACGTCGCCCTCGTTGAGCTCGGACGACAGGGGGGCCAGGCGGCCGTTGATGGTGGCCGCGAGGCAGTGCTCGCCGCGCTCGGTGGCCAGCTCGTAGGCCAGGTCGACCGGGGTGGAGCCCGACGGCAGCACGACCTGGCGGCCCTCGGCGAACACCTGGATCTGCGACTCGGCGAGGTCGCAGCGCAGCGACTCGAGGAACTGGGCGGCGTCGGAGGTGGCCTGCTCCCAGTCGAGCACCCGGCGCAGCCAGGCCAGCTGCTCGACCCGGGCCTCGGCCATCGCGGCCGGCGTCTTCGGGTAGCGGAAGTGCGCGGCGATGCCGTACTCGGCGAGCTGGTGCATCGCCTCGGTGCGGATCAGCACCTCGACCGAGCGGTCGTCGGGGCCGATCACCGTGGTGTGCAGCGAGCGGTAGAGGTTGTTCTTGGGTGACGCGATGAAGTCCTTGAACCGGCCCGGGACCGGCCGCCAACAGCCGTGGATCGCGCCCAGCGCGGCGTAGCAGTCGGTGTCGGTGCCGTCCACGACGACCGCGATCCGGGGCAGGTCATGCGGCACGGCGTAGCCGGCGGCGACCGTGTCCTTCCAGATCGAGTAGTAGTGCCGGGGCCGGGGCGTGACCACCGCGGTCACCCGGCCGCGGCGCAGCGTGGCCTTGGCCCGCAGCGCCACCTCGGTCAGGTATTCGTCCCACCCCGTGCGGGCCTGGATGTGCTCGTCGACCACGCTGTAGCCGTCGGGCTCGAGGTTGTAGAGCACCGCGTCGTCGAGCTCGCGCTTGAGGAGCTGGATGCCGAGCCGGTCGCAGAGCGGCACCAGCACGTCGAGGGTCGCCTTGGCGATCCGGGCGCGGGAGGCGGGGGAGCGGGCGTCGAGGGTGCGCATGTTGTGCAGCCGGTCGGCCAGCTTGATGATCAGCACCCGGACGTCCTTGCCGGCCGCGACCAGCATCTTGCGGATCGTCTCGGCCTCGGCCGCCTTGCCGTAGAACGCCTTGTCGAACTTGGTCACGCCGTCGACCAGGTGCGCCACCTCGGGGCCGAAGTCGCCGTGCAGCGCCTGCAGCGTGTAGCGGGTGTCCTCGACGGTGTCGTGCAGCAGCGCCGCGACCAGCGTCGTCGTGTCCATACCGAGCTCGGCGAGGATCTGGGCGACCGCCAGCGGGTGCGTGATGAACGGCTCGCCGCTCTTGCGGAACTGCCCGCGGTGCATGCTCTCGGCGATGCCGTAGGCCCGGCGGAGCACGTTGGCGTCGCCGGAGTGCACCTCGCGGTGGGTGCGGACGAGTCTCGTGACGGGGTCGTCGTCGGACCCGGGCCAGGACAGGAACGTCCGTAGCCGGCGGGAGATGGGCAGGTCGCTGGATTGGACAGGCACCACACGACCCAGCGCGGCGCCGTGACCGGCGTCGACATCCACGCCCGCACACCTCCTGACGAGGCTGGCACCCGTGAGTCGTGCCTTCGCCCGGGAAATCGGGCGAGACAGTCACGAGTGCATTTCTCTACCAGACTAAGTCACGCACCGTAGTCCAAATGGTCAGTTGCTTCTAGGCGAACGGGTGAGTCTCGAAGGTTAGCCCTGGGCTTCCGCCTTTCGGAGCAACTCGCGGTAGCGGGCTGCTCCACGGACGGGCGACGCCCACCCGGCGGACGCCTCCACCAGACGGGTGTCGGGGCGCTCCAGCCACGACAGGATCCGCTCGGTCTCCTCGGCGGTCGCGCTCGGCACCGGGCCGTGGCCGGGCAGCACCGTCTCGGCCGTGGCGCGGAGCACCTCGATCGTCGCCCGTGGATGCTGACGCGGTGGGGAGTTGCCGGCCGCCGCCAGCCGGCCCTGCCGGACGATCGCCAGCTCCCAGCCGCCGTCGCCACCCCGCCGGGCCGCGACCAGCTCGGCGATCGTGGTCAGCCCGGATAGTCGCTGCATGCGGACCGTCGCCCGCAGCACGGCGGCGAGCCGGCCCCGGACCACCGCCGCGTCCTCGTAGCGGTGCGCGTCGGCCAGCACGGTGATGCGCCCCAGCAGCGCCTCGACGACGGCGCGTGGGTCGCCGGTGGTCGCCGCCCGGAACGGCTCGGCCGCCGCCTCCTCGTACGCCTCCGGACTGATCTTGTGCTCGCACGGCGCCGCGCATCTGCCCAGCTCAGCCAGCGCGCACGCGGCGGTCGTGGTCCTGGTGGAGAGCTTGAGCGTGCACTGCCGCAGCGGGATCGCGTCGTGCACCGCCGCGGCGGCCAGGTCGGCGGCCCGCTTGGAGGTGAACGGCCCGAGATAGGCGTCGTCGCCGGCGGCCAGCGCGCGGACCACCGACAGCCGCGGGTAGGCCTCGTCGGTCAGCTTCAGCCAGACCACCCGCTCCGGGAACTTGGACCGGCGGTTGTAGGGCGGCGCGTGCGCGGCGATCAGGCGTAGCTCGCGGATCTCGGCCTCGAGCCCGTGGGCGCACTCGACGGCCTCGACCTTTTCCGCGGCGGCCAGCATCTCGGAGATCCGGGCCCGCTTCTCGGCGGCGGTGAAGTAGCTGCGGACCCGGGTCGCGATGTCGACCGACGTGCCGACGTAGAGCGGGCGGCCGTCGGCGGCGCGGAAGATGTAGACCCCCGGCGCGTGCGGCAGCCCGTCGGCCAGGTGCCGCTTGCGCCGCTGGGTCGGGGTGACGGCCTTGGCGAACTCGATCGCGTCGGCGACCGTGGTCACGTTGTGGCTGCCCAGCCGGCCGATCATGGCGTGCAGCACGTCGACCGTGGCCTTGGCGTCGTCGAGCGCCCGGTGCGTCGGCTGGTTGGGCGTGCGGAAGTGCGCGGCCAGCGTGCCGAGCTTGCGGTTGGGCACCTCGTCGCGGATCAGCACCCGGCGGGCCAGCGCGGCGGTGTCGAGGACCCGCGGGTTGGGCCACGTGTAGCCGAACTTGGCACACGCCGCCTTGAGGAAGCCCACGTCGTAAGGGGCGTTGTGGGCGACCAGCACGGCACCCTGGATGAACTCGAGCAGCGGGGGCAGCACCTCCTCGATCGGCGGAGCGGGCAGCACCATCGCCTGCGTGATGCCGGTCAGCACGGTGATGAACGGCGGGATCGGCTGGCCCGGGTTGACCAGCGTGGCAAGCACCCCGACCTGCTCGCCGCCGCGGACCTTGACCGCCCCGACCTCGGTGATGCCGCCGCCGTCGGGCGCGCCGCCGGTGGTCTCCAGGTCGACCACGACGAAGGTCGCGTCGCGCAGGTCGGTCGCGTCGCCGGCCGTCAACAGGCCGTCGAGCGTGCCCTGGACGAAGAGCTGATCCACCACGGCGAGGACGTTAGAACACTGGTACGACACTTCTGGCACAGCGGCCCCAGGCGTTTCGCGTACGCGTGGGAAAAAGATCGACTACATCGACGGGCGCTCGGGTGGCCGACGGTGGGAGACTTGCTCCATGTCCGAGCCCGAACCGCGCGACGGCCGCCTTCCCGAGGAAGCGGTGTCGCCGTCGTCAGCCGGTCCGGAGCCGGAGATCGAGCCTCTCCTGCCGGAGCCGGTCCGCCAGCGTGTGGTCGCCCTGGCGGCCTCCGCGCTGCCCGGGCTGCCGTTCGACGAGCAGCCCGTGCCGCTGCGCCGCGTGGCCAAGTTCGCCCCCAACCGGCGCGCCCGGCTCGGCGGTCCGCAGATCGCCGCCCAGCTCGCCAGCGACTCGCTGTTCCGCCAGCGGATCTCCGCGCGGGTCATCGCCGAGGTCGGCGACCTGGGCGCGGCCGTCCTCGACGGGATCTGCCCGGCCGCCGCCGACCCGGTCGAGGTGGCCGCGCTGGCCTACCTGGCCCGGCCCGCCGGCTGGCGCGAGCTGGTCGAGGCGGCCGGCGAGGCCGTGCGTGCCGAGGCCGACAGCGCCGCGATCGCCGGGCTGGTCCGCGAGGCCGAGCAGCGCACCGCCCGGGCCGAGCACGACCGCGCCGTCGCCCGCAGCGAGGCCGACAAGCTGCGCGACGAGCTGGCGCGGGTCAGCACCGAGCTCGGGCAGCTCCGCGAGGAGCTGCGGGTGCAGGCGCGACAACTGCGTGAGATACAGAGCCGCGAGCGCAAGGCCACCGAGATGCTGGCCACCGAGAAGGGCCGGGCCGCCCGGGCGGCGGCTGACCACGACGCCGAGCTGCGCCGGGTCCGGGCCCGGCTGGCCGAGGCCGAGACGGCGGCCGCGAGCGGGCGGCAGAGCGCCAAGGAGGCCCGGTCGGTCGACGACGCGCGGCTGTGGCTGCTGCTCGAGACGATCGGCCAGGCTGCCGTCGGGTTGCGCCGCGAGCTGGCCCTCGAGCCCACCGACCGGCGCCCGGCCGACTACGTCGCCGAGTCGCAGGGTGAGGCGCCCGGTGCCGCTCCCGGCGCACGGGCCCTCGACACCGACGACCCCGCCCGCCTCGACCAGCTGCTCGCCCTGCCCCGGGCGCATCTCGTGGTCGACGGCTACAACGTCACCAAGCGGGGGTACGGCGACATGTCGCTCGAGCAGCAGCGCAAGCGCCTGATCACCGGTCTGGGCGGAATCGCCGCGCAGACCGGCGACGAGATCACCGTCGTCTTCGACGGCGCCGAGCGGGTCCACGGCCTGCCGCCCGCGCCGCGCGGGGTCCGGGTGCTCTTCTCCCGCAAGGGCGAGACCGCCGACGAGCTGATCCGCCGGCTGGTCCGGGCGGAGCCGGGCGGCCGCCCGGTCGTCGTCGTAAGTTCGGACCGTGAGGTAGCCGACGGCGTACGCCGCCACGGCGCCTACCCCATGGGCGCCGACGCCCTGGTCAGGCGGCTCTCCCGGAGCTGAGCGGGATTTTTGTCGGACCCGCTCGCTAGCGTTCTTGTCACGGACGGTGTCTTCCTAGACAGGAGCCTGTGATGCTCATCGACTGCTCCAGCTGCGCGGTGCGGGGCGCGGCCTGCCCGGGTTGCCTGGTGACGGCGCTGCTCGACGCGCCGGCCGAGATCGAGAGCCTCGACGCCGACGAGCTACGCGCGATCGAGGTCTTCGCCCGGGCGGGCTTCGAGGTCGAGGTGGTCAGCCAACAACCGGCCGCCCTACGCATGGCCCGCCCCCCACACCGCCGCGGCTACCGCGTGGCGTAGGGCGCGTCCTGCCGGTCGGCGCGGCGTGGGCCGCGTCCTGCCGGTCGGCGCGGCGTGGGCCGCGTCCTGCCGGTCGGCGCGGCGTAGGCCGCATTCTGCCGGTCGGCGTGGCCTGCGGCGGGCCAGCCGCAGGCTGGCGGCGTCGGACGGTGCCTGGACCTCGTCTCGGCTCGGGGGCTGCGCCGTAAGATGATCCGATGCCTTGGCGGAGCGAGCCCTGATGACGCCGCGGTCCTGGGCCGTGGTCGCCTTCGCCGTGCTCGCGGTGGCGTTGGCGGTGGCCGTCCTCGTCCTGGTGCCCTGGCACCGGCCGCCCGCGCCGCGGGCCGACCAGGTCGCCGCGCTGCGGTCGCTGCCGGCCGACCAGGTCGCCGCGGGCCGGGCCTTCCACAGCGCGCTGCGCCCCGCCGGCTACGGGAGCCTGCTGGTCGGGCTGGTGATCGCCCTCGTGCTGGGCCTCACCCCGCTCGGCGCGCGGCTGATCGAGGCGGTCGGCCGGCCCTTCGGCGGCAACTGGGTCGCCCAGGCCGTACTCGGCGGCCTGGTCGTCGTGCTGGTGGCCGACCTGCTGACCCTGCCGTTCGCGGCCTGGCGGCACACGGTCCTGTCCCGCTGCGGCCTCTCGACCCAGGGCTGGGGCGGCTGGACCGTCGACCTGCTCAAGGGCTGGGCGGTGTCCGCGGTGATCGGCGCGGTCGCCCTGCTCGGCTTCTACACGATCACCCACTTCGCCCCTCGCTGGTGGTGGGCCTGGGGCGCCGCCGGCGCCGCCACGCTCGTGGTGCTGCTCACGTTCGTGCTGCCCGTGCTGGTCGAGCCCGTGTTCAACAAGTTCACGCCCATGGCCGACGGCCCGTTGCGGACCGAGCTGGTCCAGCTCGCCCGCACCGACGGGGTGCCGGTCCGTGACGTGCTGGTCGCCGACGCGTCGCGGCGCACACGTGCGGTCAACGCGTACGTGTCGGGGCTCGGGCCGACCCGCCGCATCGTCGTCTACGACACGTTGCTGCGGGAGGCACCGCCGGCCGAGGTGGTCAGCGTGGTGGCGCACGAGCTCGGCCACGCCAAGGACAACGACGTCCGCACCGCCACGCTGATCGGTGCGCTGGGCGCGGCGCTCGGGGTGGTCGGCCTGTTCCTGCTCGGCGGCTGGACCAGCCTGCTGCGCGGCGCCGGTGTCACCTCGATCGCCGAGCCGCGCGCGTTCGCGCTGCTGGTCGCCGTGGTCGCGGTCGTGGGCGTACTCTCCGCGCCGGCCCAGGCGCTGCTCTCCCGGCGCACCGAGGCGCGGGCCGACGCGCACGCGCTCGCGCTGACCAACGACCCCGGTACGTTCGAGGCGATGCAGGCCCGCCTGTCGTCGGTCAACCTCGGCGACCCCGACCCGCCGCGCTGGGAATACCTCTACGGCGCGTCCCATCCGTCCACCGTGGAGCGCATGGCGGCCGCCCGTGCGTACGCCCGCGGCGAAAGGCCCGACCGTTGAGCCGCACCCTGCTCGTCACCAACGACTTCCCGCCCCGCCCCGGCGGCATCCAGAAGTTCGTGCACCAACTCGCGGTGCGGCAGCCGGCTGGCTCGGTGGTGGTCTACGCGTCGACCTGGAAGGGCGCCGACAAGTTCGACGCCGACCAGCCGTTCGAGGTGGTCCGCGAGGCGACCGGGGTGCTGCTGCCGACGCGGAAGGTCGCCCGGCGCGCCGCCGAGATCGCCCGCGCGCACGAGTGCGACACCGTCTGGTTCGGCGCCGCCGCGCCCCTCGGCCTGCTCGCCGACGGGCTGCGCCGCCGCGCCGGGATCTCCCGCGTGGTCGCACTCACCCACGGCCACGAGGTCGGCTGGGCGGCCCTGCCCGGCGCCCGCGCGCTGCTGAAGCGCATCGCCCGCGGCGCGGACGTCGTCACCTACCTGACCGACTACCAGCGCACCCGCCTGGAGCGCGCCCTGCACGGCCTGACCGACCTGCGGCGGCTGGCGCCCGGCGTCGACGTCGACGCGTTCCACCCGGGCGTCGACGGCAGCGCGGTCCGGGCCCGCTACGGCATCGGCGACCGCCCGGTCGTCGTGTGCGTGTCGCGCCTGGTGCCGCGCAAGGGCCAGGACGCCCTGATCCGCGCGCTGCCCGCGATCCGGGCGACGGTCCCGGACGCCCTGCTGCTGCTGGTCAGCGGCGGCCCGGAGTACGACCGCCTGCGCCGCCTGGCCCGATCGGTCGGCGTCGCCGACCACGTGGTCTTCACCCGCGGCGTGCCGTGGGAGGAGCTACCGGCCCACTACGCCGCGGGCGACGTCTTCGCGATGCCGTGCCGCACCCGCAACGCCGGCCTCGACGTCGAGGGCCTCGGCATCGTCTACCTGGAGGCCTCGGCCACCGGCCTCCCCGTCGTCGCGGGCGACTCGGGCGGCGCCCCGGACGCGGTCCGCGAGGGCGAGACGGGCTACGTCGTCGACGGCCGCGACACCACCCAGATCGCCGACCGCGTGGCCACCCTCCTGGCGGACCGCGACCTGGCCCGCCGCATGGGCAAGGCGGGCCGCGCCTGGGTGGAGCGCGACTGGCGCTGGCAGACCCAGGCCACCCGCATGCGCGCCCTCCTCACCCCGTAGAAGCGTCACGCACCCGGCAGCCGCCCGGTGGGGTGCATGGCGGTTGCCGGCTGGCCGGGGCCATCCGTAAGCGCCGCAGAAGCCGGAACACGGCAGTCGCTGGGTGACGGCGTCGGCGATCGTCGGCTCCGACGCTCGGTGCGGCTGATGAGCGCAGCTGGGCGCGGGCCTGGGACTCATTGCGCGCCCGGCCGCGTTCGGGGCGTGCTCTGCGCGTGCCGCGTTCGGGGCGTGCTCCGCGCGTGCGGCGGGGGCAAAGCGGCGTAGAGCTCGCGACGCGACCGCCGCGGTCAGTCCGGGAGGAAGCGGCGGATGCGGGCCGCGTCGATGACCGCGCCGTAGCGCGCCGTGAGGGCTGATTCCAGGACGCGGGAGACCAGGGCCGTGCGGGCCGTCTGCTCGGCCGCGTGGACCGCCGACGTCACCGCGTCGCCGAGGGTCAGGTTGTCGGTTGTCCGTTTTGTCGTCGTCGCGATCTCGATCGAGCGGAGCGCGCCCAACCCGTCGACCGTGGCCACCACGCCGCCCGAGAGGGCCGTGCCCGTGAAGGATTCCGTGTGGACCGACTCAATCACCGTGCGGAGGCGGTGCTGCAGCGCCGCCGGGTCGTCGACCAGGCCCCGCAGCGACTCGGCCAGGGCATGCGGGTCCGTCATAGTCGACCCCGGCGGATCAACGCGACAGGGTCGACGTCCGTGAAGCGCGCCGGGAACTCGCCCACCGACTCCTGGAACTCCGCAGCCGCGGCGGAGCGGGCCGCCGCGATCGCCTCCTGGCACGCGGCCGCCAGATCAGTCGCGCCGAGGTCGCGTTGCGCCTGCGGGGAGATGTAGGTGCGTTCCAGCTTGCCGCCCAGCGACACCGTCGCCGACACGTAGCCTTGGGCGTCCGTCGCCGACACCGTCCGGCTCATCAACTCCTGCAGGCCCGTCCGGAAGTCAACCGCGGCCGCGCGCAGGCGCTCCGGGCCCGCGTCGCTGCGGTAGTAGCGTTCGCTCGTCTCCAGGAATTGCGCGATGAAGTCCTGCATGGCTCAGCGGTCCCACCACACGGTCGCCGCGATGAACGCCGGCAGTTGCGTCATCAGGGCCAGGCTCCAGGTGAGCGCGCGGAAGCTGCCGAGCTGGCCCGGGGCGAACCGGGCCCGGTGCTCGGCGGTCGGGTAGCGGTGCACGCGCGCGACGCCGAACACCGCGAGCGCCAGCGCCACACCGCCCAGGACGAACCCGGCCACCGCCGACAGCCGGAGCAGTACGTAGGCCGCGAAGCAGGAGACGAGGAACGCCACTCCCAGCGTCACCGTCATCTCGGCCTGTGTGCGCCGGCGTTGTGCGGTCAGGTCGTCGGTCATCGCCGGCCCGCCGGGTCCGGGACCTTCGCGTTGGTCCATCCGCCGTGCTCCCAGGTCTGGATCTCGGTCATCCGCTGCGGGGTGAGCGCCGCCGAGTTGACGGTCATCTCGCGGCTCTCGGTGCCGAAGTAGCCGTTGAGCTTCGCGGTCTCCGTGGCGATGCCGCCGTTGGTCAGGGCGACCGCCGCCGCGGTGCCGGCGACCTCGACGATCAGCGCGCCGACCTCCAGCACGTATTGCGTGGAGAGCGTCCAACCCAGCGCCTGCCGCGTCAGCGGCTCCGGGTTGATCACGGCGGCGGCCAGGCCGTACGTGATGATCGCCGTGCCGATCAGGTAGCTCACGTCGGCCGCCGACATCACGACGCCCATCGTCATGCACTGGTTCTTGAGCTCGCTGACCAGCGCCGAGAGCTGGTTGACGGCCGGGTCGAACTGGTTGGAGACGAAGTTGAGGAACGCGTCGGCGCCGGCGCCCTCCCACTTGGCCTCGTTGACGACCCGCTCGGCGAGCGGCAGCACCTGGGCGCCGGCCAGCGCGAGGTGCCGCTCCATCGCGCCCCAGCCCTCGGCGGCCGTGAAGTAGGGGAGCGGGTCCTTGAGCAGCGCCAGCGCGGCGATGCCGGCGAAGTGGACGAACAGCGCCGGCACCGCGGCGGCGGCCACCATCAGCCCGACGGTGGCCGCCTCCAGCGCGATGATGATCCCGCCCTCGGCGGCGGCGAACCGGGCGATCTCGGAACCGGACGGAGCCGTCGACATCTCCCGGGGCGTGGGGAACGCGGGCGCCGGGATCGGCCGGTCGCCGAAGAGCCGCGCGTTCTCGGCGTCCTGGTCCTCGTAGTGGTTGGCGACCCGGGTCAGCGCGTCGCCGACCGCGGTGAACACGTCGGCGCAGGCCCGGGCGCCGAGGTCCGCGGCGGTGTAGGCCGCGCTGTAGGTCGCCGTGAAACCGCAGTCGGGCGTCGGGATCGCGGTGCTCGGGATCGAGCACCGGACCAGCTCGGCGTCCACGTCGGACCGCAGCTGCCGGCCGTATTCCTGATAGGCCCGCGCCGCGCCCCGTAACGCCTGCGTCTCGACGGAAGTGCCCACACCGCCCCCTCCAGCGGGCGCGACGTTACCACCGCCGCGTCACGCGTGGTGCCCGTCGTGCACCGCCCGGTCGATGCGCCGGTCGGGCACGATCCACAGCACCGCGGCAGCGCCGCCGAGACCTTTCCCTTCGATGCCGACGCCTTTCATGAAAGAGAAGGGGAGGGCGCGGCCCGCGGCAGCGTTGCCACGGGCCGCACCCGACGGCCTGAGCGCAAGGACGGGGGAAGGTCAGGCCGAGACAGCGGCGACGGCGTCGAGGATCGACTCCGTCACGACGTCGGGCCGGGAGACGCTCAGCGCGTGCGAACCGCCCGCGACCTCGCGTACGTCCTTGGCGCCCGCCCGCGCGGCCAGGAAGCGCTGCAGCTCCGCGGGGATGTTGCGGTCCTGGTCGCCGATCACGAACCAGGACGGGATCGTCTTCCACCCCGGCTGGTCCGTCGGCAGGCCCGCGGTCAGCGCGTCCTGGGTGACCGGGCGCTGGGTCGCCGCCATCAGCGCGGCCTGCGCGGCCGGCACGTCGGCGGCGAACTGCGCGTGGAAGGCGGACGGACGGATCACGAGCTCCACGCCGCCGGTGCTCACCAGGTGCGCGTCGACCGCCTCGCCCAGCGTGCTGCCCGGGAACTTCGTCGACAGCCCGAACGCCGACTCACCCTGGTCGGGGGCGAACGCGCAGACGTAGACCAGACCGGCCACCTGCTCGTTCCCGGCCGCCGCCGCGGTCACGACCATGCCGCCGTACGAGTGCCCGACGAGCACCACCGGCCCGTCGACCGACGCGACCACGTCGCGGACGTAGGCGGCGTCACCGGCCAGCCCCCGCAACGGGTTCGCGGCGGCCACGACGTCGACGGACCGCTCCCGCAGGCGCGCGACGACGCCGTTCCAGCTCGCGGACTCGGCGAAGGCGCCATGCACGAGGACGACGGTGGGCTTCATGGTGTTCTCCTTCTGCTCGGGTGTGCGTTCACCAGCCCAGACAGGACGGCGCCGGGATCTGTGACCCGCTGTGCCCCGGCCCACAGGTCGTCCGAAAGCCCACAGGTCGAATCCCCACCCCGCGTTGGTGATCGCGGCCCGGCGGGCAGAGGATGGGGGCGAGGCGACCGCGGCGTGACGGGGGCGAAAGTGATGGCGGAGCCCGGTGTGAACACCGAGAACGACCTGGACGAGGCCGCCGCCGTCTTCATGGCGGTCCGGCCCCGGCTGTTCGGCATCGCCTACCGCATGCTCAGCAGCGCCAGCGAGGCCGAGGACCTGGTGCAGGACGTCTGGCTGCGCTGGCAGACCTACGACCGCGCCGCCGTGGAGAACCCGGCCGCGTTCCTGGCCACGACGACGACCCGGCTGGCGATCAACGCGCTCCAGTCGGCCCGGGCGCGCCGGGAGACCTACGTCGGCCCGTGGCTGCCGGAGCCCGTCGACACGAGCGCGGATCCCTACCTCGGGGCCGAGCGCGGTGACGCCCTGCAGTTCGCCACCCTGATGCTGATGGAGAAGCTCACCCCCAACGAGCGCGCGGCGTACGTGCTCCGGGAGGCCTTCGACTACCCGTACGCGCAGATCGCCGACATCCTGCGGTCCAACGAACCCGCGGTGCGCCAGCTCGTCAGCCGCGCCCGCAAGGCCGTGACGAGCGACAAGCGCGCTCCGGTCAGCTCCGCCGCGCAGCGGGAGCTGCTGGCCTCCTTCATCACCGCCGCCCGGTCCGGCGACATGACCGCGCTGGAGCGGCTCTTCGCGGCCGACGTGACCAGCGTGGCGGACGGCAACGGCCGGGCGCAGGTGTCGCGCAAGTGGCTGGAGGGTGCGCCGCGGGTGGCGAAGTTCCTCCACGCCATGACCTGGTTCTGGGACGGCACCGAGGTGTCCTGGGCGCAGACCAACGGGCAGGCCTCGGCCGTGCTGCGCCGCGACGGCGACGTGTACGGCCTGATCACGGTCAGCGCCTCGGCCGACGGCATCGACCAGGTGCTCTGGTTCGTCAACCCCGACAAGAACGGCCACGTCACAAACGCGGGTGTCAGCCGGTCTTAGCTGGCATGTCCGACCGGCACGACGACGTCCTCCGCGGGCTCGCCCGTGCCTGCCGGCTGGGCGACGTCGCCGCGGTGCGGGCCGCCCTGGACCCGGACGCCGTCGCCGTCTGCGACAGCGGTGGGCTGGTGCCGGCCCCCGTCCACCCCGTCCACGGCGCGGCGGGCGTCGCCCGGCTGCTCACCTGGCTGACGTGTGACCAGGCGGACGTCGAGGTGACCGTCGCGTCCGTCAACGGTCGCGCCGGTCTGGCGCTGCGCCGTGGCGGCCGGGCGGTCGCGCTGGTCGCCGTCACGATCGTCGAGACCGGCGTCCTGCTCGTCTGGGTCGTGCTGAGCCCGCCCAAGCTGCGGCGCTGGCAGGGCTGAGCCTTGTACCGGCGACACATGGTTGGGCACCGCGGCCCGCGTCACCGTGGGAGCGAAGCCCGACCGACCTGGGAGCTGTGGTGAAGAACGAGACGACATTCCGCGTGCCGGACCTGACCGGCCGCCTCGCCCTGGTGACGGGCGCGAGCGGCGGCCTCGGCCTGAGCCTGGCCACCCGGCTGGCGGAGGGCGGCGCCGAGGTGCTGCTCGGTGTCCGCGACGCCGCCAAGGGCCTGGCGGCCCTCGACCGCATCCGGCGGGAACTGCCCGCCGCCCGCGTCTCCGTGCGCACCCTGGACCTGGCCTCGCTGGACTCCGTGGCCGCCCTGGTCGGGGAGCTGGACGAGGAGGGGCGGCCGATCGACCTGCTGGTCAACAACGCCGGCGTGATGGCGCCGGCCACCCGGCACACCACCGCGGACGGCCTGGAGCTGCAGTTCGGCACGAACTACCTCGGGCACGTCGCGCTCACGCTCGGCCTGCTGCCCCTGCTGCGGGCCGGCCACGCCCGGGTGACGACCGTGACCAGCGCCGCCGCCAAGCACGGCAAGCTGGACTGGACCGACCCGCAGGGCGAGCGGAAGTACTCGCCGGTCCGCGCGTACAACCAGTCGAAGCTGGCCAACCTGCTGTTCGCCCTCGAGCTCGACCGCCGCAGCGAGGCGGGCGGCTGGGGGATCACCAGCAACGCCGCCCACCCCGGGACCACCCTGACGGGCCTGTACGCCGCCGGCCCGAACCTGGGTCGCGCCAAGCGGGCGCCGCACGAGGCGATCATGACGCGGCTCGCCCGCTGGGGTGTGCTCGTGCACCACGTCGACCAGGGCACCCTGCCCATCCTGTACGCCGCGGTCAGCCCGCAGGCGCGCGGCGGCCGCCTCTACGGGCCGGACGGCTTCGGCGAGTTCACCGGCGGCCCGACCGAGCTGTCCGTCTACCGCACCGCGCGGGACGCGGCGCAGGCCGCCCGGCTCTGGGACTACTCCCTCGAGCTGGCCGGTAGGTAAGGGAGACCACAGTGGACCGTGCGCGCCTGGCCGAGTACCTGCGCACCCGTCGGGAGGCGGTGCAGCCCGAGGACGTCGGGCTGCCCCGCGGCCGGCGCCGGCGCACCCGCGGGCTGCGCCGCGAGGAGGTCGCGGTGCTCAGCGACATGTCGATCGACTACTACACGCGGCTCGAGCAGCCGCGCGGTCCGCACCCCTCCGAGCAGATGCTCACCGCGATCGCCCGCGGCCTGCGGCTCTCGCTCGAGGAGCGGGACCACCTGTTCCGGCTCGCCGGCTACGCGACGCCGCCGCGGGCCGCGGACAGCGGCTACGTCAACCCCGGCATGCTGCGGATCTTCGACGGCCTGCGGGACGCGCCGGCCCAGGTGGTCTCGCACCTCGGCGAGACGCTGCTGCAGACGCCGCTGTCCGTGGCGCTGCTGGGCGACGAGAGCGGGCACACCGGGCTGGCCCGCAGCAAGCACTACCGCTGGTTCACGGACCCGGCGACCCGCCTGATCCATCCCGTGGAGGACCGGCCGGAGCAGACCCGGCTGATCGTGGCCGACCTGCACGAGTCGTACACGAGGACCGGTCGTGGGTCCCGGGCCGGGACGATCGTCGACGCCCTGCTGGCCCGCAGCCCGGAGTTCGCCGCGCTGTGGCGCGAGCACCCGGTCGCCGGCCCGTACTGTGGCCCGGTCCGGCTGCAGCACCCGGAGGTCGGGCTGCTCGAACTGCACTGCCAGCGGCTCGTCGACCCGGACCAGTCGCAGCAACTGGTCGTGCACACCGCGGCGCCCGGCACCGCGAGCGCCGACAAGCTGCGCCTGCTCGCGGTGATCGGCGGCCAGCGCATCTCGGTGGACTCCTGACGGCTCCTGCGACCCGTGTGGTCCGCAGGCCGATTCGGCGGTCACTTTTTTGCCCAACGACCCGTCGCGGGCCCGACGGCTGTTCTGTCATAGCTGGTACCGCACCTGAAACCAGCGTCACCGCGACCAGGAGGTTTGTCATGAAGATCGTGGTTATCGGCGGTACGGGCCTGATCGGGTCGAAGGTCGTGTCCAAGCTCGAAGGGCAGGGCCACGAGGCCGTGGCCGCGGCGCCCAACACCGGCGTGAACACGCTGACGGGCGAAGGTCTCGCGGAGGCGCTGGACGGCGCCGACGTCGTGGTCGACGTGTCGAACTCCCCGTCGTTCGAGGACGACGCGGTCATGGAGTTCTTCCAGACGTCGACCGGCAACGTGCTCGCGGCCGAGAAGGACGCGGGCGTCGGTCACCACTTCGCCCTGTCGGTGGTCGGCACCGAGCGGCTGCAGGACAGCGGCTACTTCCGGGCGAAGCAGGCGCAGGAAAAGCTGATCAAGGACTCGGGCGTGCCCTACTCGCTCGTGCACGCGACGCAGTTCTTCGAGTTCGTCGGCGCCATGGCCAAGGCCGGCACCGACGGCGACACCGTGCACTTCGCGCCGGTGCTGTTCCAGCCGATGGCCAGCGAGGACGTCGCCACCGCGGTGGCGAAGGTCGCGGCGGGCCCGCCGCTGAACACGACGGTCGAGGTCGCCGGCCCCGAGCAGTACCGGATGGACGAGTTCTTCCGCGAGGCCCTGCCGCTGCGCGGCGACGACCGGACCGTGGTCGCGGACCCCGACGAGCGGTACTTCGGGGCGGAGCTCGACGAGCGCACCCTGCTGCCGGACGGCGAGGCGACGCTCGGCCAGATCCGCTTCTTCGAATGGCCGGGCCGCGACGGCTCCCGACGCTGACGCCCGGCCCGCACGACACAGCACGGAGGAAAGAGATGTCCGCCCCGCAGCATCGGCACGGCACCCACGCGGTCGCGCGTGACCACTGCCTCGGCCCGACCCGCGCGGTCGACCGGCCCACCGGACCGGCCCGTTACGGCCGGATGTTCCGGGAGCTCGACCCGCTGGCCTCCGACCCGCACGTGCTGATGCGGGCCGGCGGCGACGGCGGCGTCTGTGACGCGGCCGCGACGCTGGACGAGCTCAACGCCGAGGCCGACGACGCGACCGAGGCCGCCGGCTGGCCCTTCTTCGGCCAGTTGGTGGCCCACGACCTCACCGCGGACCGGTCACCGATCGCGGGCGGCGTGGCCACCGAGGCGTTGCGCAACGCCCGGGCGCCGATGCTCAACCTGGAGATCCTCTACTCGGACGGCCCGATCGGGTCGCCGTTCCTGTTCGACGTCGACGACCCGGCGAAGTTCCTGCTCGGCCCGGACGGCGGCGACGTGCCGCGCAACCAGCAGGGGGTGGCGCTGATCGGCGACCCCCGCAACGACGTGCACCTGTTCTCGCTGAGCCTGCACGTGGCCCTGCTGCGCGCGCACAACGCGATCGTCGACGTCCTGCGCGAGCGCGGCGTCCCGGAGGGCGAGGTGTTCGACACGGCGCGGAACGCGCTGACCGCGCACTACCAGTGGATCGTCGTGCACGATTTCCTGCCGCGGCTGGTGGGTGCGCCGCTGGTCGAGGAGGTGCTGCGGGACGGCGGCCGGTGGTTTCGGCCCAAGCACGGGCAGGCGTACATCCCGCTGGAGTTCGCCGACGCCGCCTACCGCTACGGCCACGGCCAGATCCGGCACACGTACCAGCTCGTCGTGGGCGGCCCGGCGGTGCCGCTCTTCCCGGACCTCGTCGGGTTCGGGCCGTTGCCGGCCGACCGCCGGCTGGACCTCACGCGGATCTTCGACGTCCCGGGCCACCCGCCCGCGCAGCGCGCGAAACGGCTCGACGGCAAGCTCGCCGCCAGCCTGATCGGCCTGCCCGAGCAGGTCACCGGCGCCGTCGACACGGCGGCCTACCGCTCGCTCGCGGTGCGCGACCTGCTCCGCGGCGAGACCACGGGCCTGCCCAGCGGCGAGGAGGTCGCCGACCTGCTGGACGAGCCGCCGCTGAGCGACGAGGAGCTCGCGCACGACTGGCCGACCGGCACCCCGCTCTGGTTCTACATCCTCAAGGAGGCCGAGCACCGCGGCGACGGCGACCGCCTGGGCCCGGTCGGCGGCCGGATCGTGGCGGAGGTCCTGATCGGACTGTTGCGGGCCGACCACGCGAGCTACCTGAGCCAGGACCCGGACTGGCAGCCCCACCTGCCGGCGGCCGGCTCGGCCTTCTGCCTGAGCGACCTGCTGCTGCTGGGCGGCTAGTCGTCCTCCGCGAACACCTCCTCGCGGCGCCGGCTGATGGTCGGGAGGACGGAGACGACGAGGAAGAGCACGGCCACGATCAGCAGGGCTACGGAGATCGGGCGGGTGAAGAAGACCGTGGCGTCGCCGCGGGAGATGATCAGCGCGCGGCGCAGGTTCTCCTCCAGCAGGGGCCCGAGGACGAAGCCGAGCAGCAGCGGCGCCGGCTCGCAGCCGCACTTGATCAGGACGTACCCGAGGATGCCGAAGAACGCGATCGCGTAGACGTCGAAGGCGTTGAAGCTCAGCGAGTACGTGCCGATCGCCGCGAACAGTATGATCATCGGGAACAGCACCGCGTACGGGATGCGCAGCATCCGCACCCACATGCCGATCAGCGGCAGGTTGAGTAGGACGAGCAGCACGTTGCCGATCCACATCGAGGCGATCAGGCCCCAGAACAGCGCCGGCTCGTCGTTGATGACGTTCGGGCCCGGGGTGATGCCGTGCACGATGAACGCGCCGACCATCAGGGCCATCACCGGGTGGGCGGGCAGGCCCAGCGTGAGCAGCGGGATGAACGACGTCTGCGCGGCCGCGTTGTTCGCCGACTCCGGGCCGGCCACGCCCTCGATCGCGCCGCGGCCGAACTCCTGCTTGCGCTTCGAGATGCGCTTCTCGACCGCGTACGAGGTGAACGAAGCCAGCACGTGCCCACCGCCGGGCAGCACGCCGAGCGCGGACCCGAGCCCGGTGCCGCGGGCGATCGGGCCGATGATCCGGCGCCGGTCCTCGGCCGTCGGCCACAGGTTCTTCACCTTGCTGACGATGGCCGTACGCGTGTGCTCGTTCTCGAGGTTGCGCAAGATCTCCGCCACGCCGAACATGCCGACGGCCACCGACACGAAGTCGATGCCGCCGTACAACTCACGCTGGTCGAACACGAACCGCGGCGCGCCCGTGTAGATGTCCTGGCCGACCGTGCCGAACAGGATGCCCAGCGCGATCATCGCCAGCGCCTTCAGCGCCGAGCCGCGGGCGAGCGCGATCGACACGACCAGGCCGAGCAGCACCAGCGAGAAGTACTCGGCCGGGCCGAACTTCAGCGCGACCTCGGCCAGCGGCGGCGCCGCGACGGCCAGCACGACCGTGGCCACCGTGCCCGCGATGAACGAGCCGATCGCGGCGGCGGCCAGCGCGGGGCCGGCCCGGCCCTGGCGGGCCATCTCGTGCCCGTCCAGCGCCGTCACCGCCGCCGACGACTCACCGGGCAGGTTGATCAGGATGGCCGTGGTCGAGCCGCCGTACTGCGCGCCGTAGTAGATGCCGGCCAGCATGATCAGCGCGGTCACGGGCTCGAAGCTGAAGGTGATCGGCAGCAGCATCGCCACCGTCGCCGTGGGGCCGATGCCGGGCAGCACGCCGACCGCCGTGCCCAACAGCACGCCCACGAAGCAGTAGAGGACGTTCTGGACCAGGAAGGCGGTCGAGAAGCCCAGCGCGAGGTTGTCGAGAAGGTCCATGCCTCAATCCGGGTGCCGCGTCAGAGGCCCAGCCACGGGCCCCAGAGGGGGATCCGCAACTGGAGTCCGACGACGAAGATGAGCGTCGCGGCCAGCGTCAGCCCGGCGGCCACGGCCAGCGCCGTGAGCAGCCGCACGCGGGTGCTGGCCAGCGTGGTGAGGAACGCGGCCACGAACGACGTCGGCACGAAACCGAGGCGCCGCACGGTGAAGCCGAAGAACACGACCGCGACCACGATGGCGGCCACCGCCCGCCACGGGATCGCGCCGAACGTGATGTCCTCGCCGGCGACGAGGCCCTTCACGACGATGGCCAGGCCGAGCGCGGCCATGATGACGCCGACCGCGAGCGGGAAGTAGCCGGGGCCCATCCGCAGCGGGGTGCCCAGCGAGTAGCTGAGCGACCCCACCGCGAACGCGCCACCGATCACGACGAACAGTGCCCCGGCGATGACGTCCGGGACGGACCGGCGGCGTTCCACCTCAGGAGGCCTTGACCCCGGCGTCGCCGATGACCTTCGCCCAGGTGGCCAACTGCTCCTCGAGCTTGGCCCGGTGCGCCTCCGGCGTGGCGTCCTCGGCCGACACCGGCGCGGTGCCGAGCTTGGCCATCTGGTCGACGACGGCCTGGTCGGCCAGCGCCACCTTGAGCGCCTCGGTCAGCTTCTGCACGACGTCGGCCGGCGTGCCCTTCGGCACGTAGAGCCCGTGCCAGACGCTGACCTGCAGGTTCGGCAGCCCGGCCTCGGCCGTCGTCGGCAGGTCGGGCAGGCTCTTCACCCGCTCCGGCGTGGTCACCGCGTACGCCTTGACCTTGCCGGCCGCGATCTGGCCGCTGGTGTTGGTCGTCTGGTCGCACATGAAGTCGACCTGGCCGCCGACGAGGTCGGTCAGCGCCGGTCCGGTGCCCTCGTACGGGACCTCCTGCAGCTTCGTGCCGGTCGCGGTCTGGAACAGCAGCCCGCACAGGTGCGACGCGGCCCCGATGCCGGCGTTGGCCAGCGTGACCTTGCTCGCGTTGGCCTTCACGTAGGTGACGAGGTCCTGCAGCGTCGCGGGCTGGAAGTCCTTCTTCGCGACGATGGTCATCGGCACCTCGGTGACGAGGCCGACCATCTCGAAGTCCTC
Organism: Asanoa siamensis; assembly: GCF_016862555.1. Classification (GTDB taxonomy): domain Bacteria; phylum Actinomycetota; class Actinomycetes; order Mycobacteriales; family Micromonosporaceae; genus Asanoa; species Asanoa siamensis. Next base: position 124,794 of record NZ_BONE01000007.1, read on the forward strand.
GAGCGGCTTGTAGCCGAGGTCCGCGTAGAGGGCGGGCGCCGTCGACATGCCGATGTGGTGCATCAGCACGGTGTAGCCGTCCGGTTCGGCCCGGGCCACCTCGCCCGCGCCGACCGTGCCGCCCGCGCCCTCGACGTTCTGCACGACGACCTTGCCGCCGAGCTTCTTGGCCATGGGGTCGGCGATCATGCGGGTCACGGTGTCGGTCGGGCCGCCCGCGCTGAACGGCACGACGATCGTGATGTTCTGGTCCGGATAGTTGCTGCCGGCGTTTCCGCCGCCGCTGGCGCCACCGCCGTTGTCGGAACAGGCGGCGACCAGCGACAGCACGCCGATCGCGGCGATCGTCGCGGCTCTGGTCCTTCGCATATCGCGGCCTCCTCATCAGCGCATGTGCGTCTATATGGAGCGGGAGTGGCCCTATCCTCGACCGGCGGGAGCGGCGATGGTGTCAAAGAAATCCCAAGAACTGCGGGGCTCTGCGGGTACGCGCGGCGGCCATACAATTCGGTATGCGGATCACCGTCATCGAGGACGACGACCGGGTCGCCCGTGGTCTGGTGACCGTGCTGACCCAGGCCGGTTTCGAGGTGCACCGCATCGCCACGGCCGCGGAGGCCGTCCGGCTCGAACCGTCCGATGTGGTCCTGGTCGACCTGGCCCTGCCCGACGGCGACGGGCTCGACGTGATCCGCCGGCTGCGCGACCAGCCGGAGACCGCGGTCATCGCGGTGACCGCCCGGTCCGAGGAGCACGAGCGGGTCCGCGGGCTGCGCGCCGGGGCCGACGACTACATCGTCAAGCCGTTCGGCGTCCAGGAGCTGCTCGCCCGCATCGAGGCGGTGCTGCGCCGCACCCGGGCCGCCCGGGCCGCCCGCAACCCGGCCGAGTCGCTGGTCGTCGGGCCGATGCGGATCGACGTCGGCACCCGCGAGGTGGCCGTCGACGGCGCGCCGGTGCCGTTGACCCGCAAGGAGTTCGAGCTTCTCCTGCTGCTGGCCCGGCGCGCGCCCGACGTGGTCAGCCGGGACGTCATCCTCGACCAGATCTGGGGCGCCGCCTGGGAGTCGTCCAGCCGCACCCTCGACACGCACATCGCGGCGCTGCGCCACAAGGTGGGCGCGGCGGTGCACATCCGGACGGTCCACGGCGTCGGCTACCGGCTCGCGGCCGACCAGTCGGAGCTGATCGGCTGACCCGGCCGTGCATCGTCGCCTGCTCGTCGTCCTCGTGCCCCTCGCGGTGCTGCTCGTCGCCGCGCTCGGGGTGCCGCTCTCCGTCACCGTCGCCGAGCGCGAGATGCAGGAGACCTACGTCGACCGGCTCAACGACGTCGGGCGGTTCGCCTCGCTGGCCGAGACCGCGCTCTCGACCGGGCGCACCGAGGCCCTCCGCCAGGAGCTGATCCGCTACCACGAGCTGTACGGCATCCCCGTCGCGCTGATCGACACGGCGGGCACGGTGCTGCTCGCCCCCTCCGGGGCCTACCAGGAGGCGGCCCGTTCCGAGCCGGCGCTGCCGCGGATCGTCACCGCCGCCCTGGCCGGGGCCCGGTCCGAGCCGTCGGGGGAGTGGATGCCCTGGGCCGACTCGGCACTCGTGGTCGCGGAGCCGGTCGGCCGCGACAGCGAGGTCGTGGGCGCGGTGGTGGCCATCTCCGACCTGTCGGAGACCCGGGAACGCATCCTCGTGCGCTGGGCCCGGCTCGCGGGCCTCGGGCTGCTGCCGCTGATCGCGCTCGCGGCCGTGGCCTGGCCGGTGTCGGCCTGGGTGCTGCGGCCGGTCCGGGAGCTCGACGCGGCCACCTCGCGGATCTCCCGCGGCGACCTGACGACCCGGGCCGACGCCGAGGCGGGCCCGGTCGAGCTGCGCCGGCTGGCGGGCTCGTTCAACACCATGATGGACGCGGTGGAAAACGCCGTGCAGCGCCAGCGGGCGTTCGTCTCGGACGCCTCCCACCAGCTCCGCAACCCGCTGACCAGCCTGCGGCTGGCGGTCGAGAGCCTGCGGCCGCACCTCGTGCGCGGCGGCGAGCCGGTGTTCGACATCGCGGTCGACGAGCTCAAGGCGATGCAGCGGATGCTCAACTCGCTGCAGGCCAGCGCGCGGATGGAGAGCATGCGCACGGCCTCCCCGGTCGACCTCGACGCGGTGCTGGCCACCCGGGTCGACCGGTGGCGGGCGCTGACGGCGACCGCGGGGCAGACGCTGGTGGTCGACGTGCCGCCGGGACTGCGCCTGCTGGAGCCGCCGGGCGGCCTGGGCAGCATCCTGGACGAGCTGATCAGCAACGCCCTGCGGTTCGTCGGCGCGGGGCGGGTCGAGGTCGGCGCCCAGGCGGCCGGCGAGGTGGTCACGATCGCGGTCCGGGACGACGGCCCGGGCCTGGCCGCGGCCGACCGGAGCAAGGCGGTGCGGCGGTTCTGGCGGTCGCCGCGGCACCAGAACGTCCCCGGCACGGGGCTGGGCCTCGCGATCTGCGCCGACCTGATCGGCGCGGCCGGCGGCGAGCTGCGGCTGGCCGACGGCCTGCCCCGCCCCGACGGCACCGGCCACGGCTTCGCCGCGCTGGTCACCCTGCCGATCGTGTCGCCCGACAACTAGCGCTTGCGGTCCTTGAACCAGGCGGCCGCGCCCGGGTGCAGGGGGATCGTCGCCGTGGAGATCCCCGTGCGCACGTTGATCTGCCACGCCTCCGGCAGCGCCTCGGCGTCGTCGCCGCCCGCGGTGATCGCGCCCGTGTGGGTGAAGATCGTGTCGGTGATCGCGTAGACCAGGTCGTCGGGCAGGTCGTTGCGGGCCAGCAGCACGTTCGGCACGGCGACGGTGGGTGTCGCCGGCACGCCGGCGTAGGCGGTCGACGGGATCCGGGCCGGCGCGTACGGCCCCGGGTAGGCGCGCACGAGCAGGTCGGCCTGCTCGCCCAGCGGGATCATCCGGATCGGCTGCCGCTGCGCGAGCTCCGTGATCGCCGGTGTCGGCACGCCGGTGAGCGAGAACATCGCGTCGATCCCACCGGTGCCGAGCGCCGCGGCCGATTCGGCCTGGCTCATGCTGCGCCCCTCGATCCGCCCCGGCCCGAGTGCGAGCACCCGGCGCGCGGTGAACTCGGTGCCGGAGTCGTGCGCGCCGAGCGACACCGTCCGGCCGTCGAGGTCGCGCAGGTCGTCGACCGGCGAGCCGGCCAGCACCACGAGGTGCAGGTAGCTGTCGTAGAGCCGGCACACCGCCGAGATGCCCGCGGGCGCGCTGCCGTCGTCGGTGATGGTGGCGTCCACGCTGGAGAGTCCGAGGTGGACGTCACCGGCGCGCAGCATCCGGATGTTGTCGGTGGACGCGCCGCTCGGCACGGTGGTCACCGTCGCGCCCGGCACCTCCTGCGTGATGTGCTGGGCCAGCGCCCCGCCGATGCGGCGGTAGACCGCACCGGCGGGCCCGGTCGCCAGCCTCAGCTCGACCTCGTCGACCTCGTGCCCCCGCGTGCAGCCCGCCAGCAGCCCGCCCGCGACGAGCAGCAGGGACCGCCGGCGCACCATGCGGGAGATGATATCGACATCAGTCCAGGTCGGAGGTGGGCCGCTTGCGGGCGACCAGGATGGCGTGCGGGGTCAGCTCGTCGCCCTGGGGCTCGCGGAGCACCCGGGTCCGCACGTCGAAGCCGGCCGCCGAGAGCAGGGCCTCCACGGCCTCGGGGCGGCGGCGCCGGAAGACGAGGTCGATGGTGTGGCCCCAGGCCTCCGTGCGGTGCCGGGGCTCGTCGCCGACCTGGAACGCGACCCAGAGGTGCCCACCCGGGCGCAGCACGCGGTGGAAGCCGGCCAGCACCTCCGGCAGCACCTCGTCCGGGATGTGGATCAGCGAGTAGTTGGCGAGCAGGCCGGCGAGGCTCTCCGACGGCTGGTCGAGGGAGAGCATCGAGCCCTCGGTGAACACGATGTCCGGGTTCTCCGCCCGGGCGATCTCCAGGAACCCGGGGGTCAGGTCGACGCCGGCGATGTCGACACCGAGGCCGTGCAGGTAGCCGGTGGTCCGGCCCGGGCCGCAGCCCACGTCCAGGACGGGGCCGTCGCCGACGATCTCGGCGAACCAGGTGAGCAGGTGGCGGTGCAGCGGCCACTGCTTCAGCTCGTCGCCGAACATCTCGGCGTACCCGGTGGCGATCGTGTTGTAGGAGGCGCGGGTGGAGGTCACGAAATCCGGCTCAATCACGATCGACGACCCTATGCGGACGTGGGCCATGTCATGGCGCCGCCCGGGTGATCCGTGGCACCTTTGTGACGTGGGTTCCTCCGCCGTCACCGGACTCGTGGTGGCCGTCGCCGTGCTGGCGGTGGCGACCGTCTTCGGTGTCTGGCGCAACCGGAGCGACGGCCGCCTGCGGCCCGTCGCCGACGGCCCGATGACGATGGACCCGGCCGCACCACGCCCGCTGCCCAGCGACGACCGCCCGGCCACGCTGGCCGCCGACGAGGCGCATCCCGCGTCCGAGGGGACCCTGCGCGCGCTCGGCGTCGACCCGGCCACCCCGGTCACCCTGCTGCAGTTCTCGTCGGCCTTCTGCGCGCCGTGCCGGGTCACCCGGCGGGTGCTGGCCGACGTCGCTGGCCTGGTCGACGGCGTCACCCACCTCGAGGTCGACGCCGAGAGCCACCTCGACGCCGTCCGGGCGCTCGACATCTGGCGCACGCCGACCACGCTGATCGTCGCCGGCGGCCGGATCGTCTCGCGGGCCGGCGGCGTGCCGGCCAAACCGCAGGTGCTCGCCGCGATCGCGCCGCTGCTCGACCGGGCCGCCTGATGAACGACAAGCTCACCCGCCGCCGCACGGTCGACCACGGGCGTCTCGCCGCCAGCCTCTGTCGCTGACCCACAGCGACCCGACGCCGGCCCCGACGACGACACCCGAGGTGGGAACCATGCTGCTCGACCCCCGTGGCCCGCGGTTCGCCGCCGGCCTGACCGCCATCGTCTTCGTGCTGGTCCTGGTGACCGGCGCCTGGTGGCTCGCCCTGGCCCAGGCGGTGATCTTCGCCATCACGGCCGTCGACCCGCGCAAGGGCCCGTACGCGCTGGTCTTCCGCACCGTCGTGGCGCCGCGGCTGGCGCCGCCGACGCAGCGCGAGCCGGCCGAGCCGGTGCGCTTCGCCCAGGCCGTCGGCTTCGTGTTCGCCCTGACCGCGGCGATCGCCTATGTCGCGGGTGCGACAGCGGTCGGCATCGTCGCCGCGGCCTTCGGGCTGGCCGCCGCGTTCCTCAACAGCGCGTTCGGGCTCTGCCTCGGCTGCGAGCTCTATCTGGCCGCACGCCGCGTCACCGGACGACCCATGGCCGCCCGGGTGCCGGTCGACTAGCTAGAACTTCGGCGCGTCGGGGGCTTCGAGCAGGCCGAGGCGCAGGGCCGTCATCAGGGCCTGCGCCCGGTTGGCGGCGCCCAGCTTCTCGTACAGCTTCGAGATGTGGGTCTTGGCGGTCGACTCGCTGACGAAGAGCTGCTTGGCGATGCCGGCGACCGACATGCCGTCGGCCAGCAGGCGGAGCACCTGGCCCTCGCGCGGGGAGAGCTGCGGGCCGGACGGGGCCAGCCGGCGCTTCATGGCCTCGGCGAGGTCGGCGGCGGTGAACGCCGACGGCGACGACGCGGCGTGCCGGGCGGCGGCGACGACCTCGTCGGCCGGGGCGGTCTTCGGGACGAACGCGCTGGCGCCCGCCTCGAGCGCACCGAAGAGCTGGTCGTCACCCGCGTACATGGTGAGGACCACGATGCCCATCGTCGCGCTCGACTTGCGCAGCGCGCGGGTGGCCTCGAGACCGCTGCCGTCGGGGAGCCGCAGGTCCATGATCACGACATCGGGCTGCAGCGCGCCCGCCTGGCGCACACCCTCGGCGGCGGTGGCGGCTTCGCCCACGACCTCGAACTGACGGTCGCGCTCGAACGCGTGCCGCAGTCCCTTGCGGATGAGGTCATGATCGTCGACGAGGAGCACCTTGGTGCGCGTGGTCGGCGATGGGCTGGTCGTCATGCTCGGGTTACTCCCCTTCAGATGCGGTGACGCTATCGCGCACGCTATCGCGCCGCGGTGACGTGCCGACTACCACCGCCACGGTCGTGCCGGACGGGCTACGCGGACTGATCTCCAAACGGCCTCGGATACGTTCCGCTCTCTCCGCCATGATCGCAAGGCCGTAGCGGCCGTCCGGCCGCTGGTCAGCGATGCCCTGACCGTCATCCGACACTTCGATCTGGGCGTACGGGGGATCGATGGAACACGAGACCCACAGATTAGTCGCTCCGGCGTGCTTTCGGGCATTCGTGATCGCCTCCTGTGCGATCCGGAGCAGTTCGGCCTCCGTGGCGGCGGGCAGCCGGGCGGTGGTGTCGTCGAGCGTGACGTGCACCCGCAGGCCACCCGAGGCGCCGACCGTCCGCGCGTACTCGGAGATCGCCGCCGCCAGCCCACCGTGCCGGTCGACCTCCGACCGCAGCTCGAACAGCGACAGCCGCAGCTCGGTGATCACCCGGGTCACCTCGCCGCGCAGCGTCCGCAGCTCCTCGGCCGTCTCCTTGGCCTCGTCGGGCAGCGTGGCGAGGGCGTTGTCGATGCCGTAGCCGACCATCACGAGCTCCTGCGCGACCCCGTCGTGGATCTCCCGGGCCAGCCGCTGGCGCTCCTCGTTGGTGGCCAGCGAGCGGACCTCGTCGAAGAGCAGCGCCGCCTCCAGCCGCAGTGCGGCGGGACCGGTCAGCCCGGTCACCTCCTGCACCACGGCGGGCGGGTAGGCACCCGCGGCGTCCGCCTCGATGATCACCAATCCGACGGTACGCACACCCGCCACCAGGGGCACCACCAGCGCGGAAACGTCACCCCTACGGTGCGAGCGGGCCTGCGACCGGTTGGCGGTGTACGGCTGCTGGCTCGCCCACGCCTCGGCGATCGCGGAGTCGGCGTCGAGGCTCGTCTCCCAGTCGACCCGGTCGACGCCCGCCTGCGCGAGGACCACCAGGCGCCCGCCGCCGCTGGCCGAGAGCACCGCGGCCCGTTCGGCCCGGGCCACCCCGCGCAGCTCCTCCAGCAGGTGCTCCGAGATGCCGCCCGGGTCGAGGGTGGCGCCCGGGAGCTGCCGGGCGACGCTGCGGAGCTGGGTCAGCAGCCGGGTCGCCTCCGCGTAGGGCTGCGGCCGTCCGGCCTCCCCGCGCTGCTGCATGATCCGCTGGAGCGTCGAGGCGGCCAGCGTGCCGAGCGACGCCAGGATCAGCCACTGCGCCGAGACGACCAGGTAGCCGAGCTTGCCGATCAGGGGCTCGCCCCCGGTCGAGCTGATCGCGCCGCCGACGACGAGCGCCAGGGTGGCCGTGACGAGCAGCGCGGCGCTCTCCCGCGACCGCCGGCGCAGGGCCGTGACGGTCAGCGGCACCGAGAGATAAGGCAGCAGCGCGAGCGCGCCGATGCCCTGGCCGAGCGCGTTGCCGGCGGCGTGCTCGGCGACCTGGCTGGCCCCGATGCCCACGATGATCACCTCGGCGAACCGGCCGAGCGGGGCGAGCACGGGGTGCCGGGGCGCGATCACCGCGGGCAGCCCCGCGACGATCAGCAGCGCGACCCACCACAGCTGGTCGAGCTCCTGCGTGGTGAGCAGCACCAGGACGGCGACGAGCGCGAGCATGACGATCCGCGCGGCCACGGCGAGCGGGTGGGCGCGGATCGGAGTGGTGGGTGGGGGCGCCTCCGGGGTCATCGGCGATAGATCTCGTCAATCTCGGCCTGGTGCCCCTTGAGCACGACGCTGCGCTTGACCTTCATCGACGGCGTCAGCTCCCCGGTCGCCTCGGTGAAGTCGGCGGGCAGGATGCGGAACTCCCGTATGGCCTCGGCCTGCGAGACGGCCCGGTTGGCGTCGTCGATCGCCGTCTGGATCTCGGCGCGCAACCGGTCGTCGGAGCGCACCTTGTCGACGGGGGTGTCGGTCGGCAGGCCCACGGACTCGAGCCAGCGCGGCAGCGCCTCGGGGTCGACGGTGACCAGCGCGGCGATGAACCGCTCGCGGTCGCCGATCACCAGCGCCTGGCTGACCAGGTGGTGGGCCCGGATGCGGTCCTCGAGCACGGCCGGGGCGACGTTCTTGCCCGCGGCGGTGACGATGATCTCCTTCTTCCGGCCGGTGATCGACAGGAAGCCGTCGTCGTCGAGCTCGCCCAGGTCGCCGGTGCTGAACCAGCCGTCCTCGTCGAGCACCTCGGCGGTCGCCTCGGGGTTGCGCCAGTAGCCCTGGAACACCAGCGGACCCTTGACCAGGATCTCGCCGTCGTCGGCCACGCGGACGGTGACGCCCGGCAGCGGCCGGCCCACGGTGCCGATCCGGGTGGCGCTCTCCAGGTTGGCGGCGACCGCCGGCGACGTCTCGGTGAGCCCGTAGCCCTCGTAGACCGTGACGCCGATGCCGCGGAAGAAGTGCGCGAGCCGGGCGCCCAGCGGCGCGCCGCCGGAGATCGCCCGGGTGCACCGCCCACCCAGCGCCGCCCGCAGCTTGCCGTAGACCAGCTTGTCGTAGAGCGCGTGCTGCATCCGCAGGCCGAGCCCGGGGCCGTCGCCGTCCATCGCCTCCGAGTAGGCGATCGCCGTCTGCTCGGCCTTGGCGAAGACGCCGCCCTTGCCGCCGGCGATCGCCCGCTGCTGGGCGGCCGTGTGCACCTTCTCGAACACCCGGGGCACCGAGAGCAGGAAGGTCGGCTGGAACTCCTTGAGGTCGTCGACCAGCGTCTTCGTGTCGGGCAGGTGGCCCATGGTGGCGCGGGCCTGCACCATGCCGATCTGGATCAGCCGGGCGAAGGAGTGCGCCAGCGGGAGGAAGAGCAGCGTGGAGCCGCCCTGGTGGAACAGGTCGGGCAGCACCGGCACCGCGTTGACGATGTCGGAGAGCAGGTTGCGGTGGGTCAGCACGCAGCCCTTGGGCCGCCCGGTCGTACCGCTGGTGTAGATGATCGTGGCCATGTCGTCGGCGGTGGAGCTGCGCCGCTGCTCCTCGATCACGGCCGCGTCGACGGTCGCGCCCCGCTCGCGGAGCTGGTCGAGGTCGCCGGCATCGATCTGCCAGACCTCGGTCAGCGTCGGCAGGTCGGCCCGGATGCCGGCGACCACCAGCGCGTGCGCGTCGGTCTCGACGAACAGCGCGACCGCGCCCGAGTCCTCGAGGATCCAGCCGACCTGTTCCGCGCTGGAGGTCTCGTAGATCGGCACGGTGACGGCACCGACCGACCAGATCGCGTAGTCGACCAGCGTCCACTCGTACCGCGTGCGGCTCATCAGCCCCACCCGCGAGCCGGGCTGGATGCCGGCCGCGACGAGGCCACGGGCCAGCGCGACGACCTCGTCGCGGAACTGGCCGCAGGTGACATCGACCCATGTGCCGTCGCGCCGGCGGCGGAACTGCACCGCGTCGGGTGCCGCCGCGGCGTTGTCCCACACCGGATCGGTCAGGTTTGCCGCGTCCCCGACCGTCACAACCGGGGGTACGGAGAATTCGCGCACCTGGCCTCCTACAGAACGCGATCAGCTAAATGCAACCTACCCGTATCGACATCGAGTCCGATCCGGGGGACCAGCGAGCCGTCAGCCGGTCGGCACGGCGCAAAGGGGTAGCCTGCCCCACATGGCGGACTCATCCACCCAGTCGATCGAGATCGCCGCGACCCCGGCGCAGGTCGCGGCGGTGATTTGCGACTTCGTGCGCTACCCGGAGTGGACGACGGCGATGAAGTCGGCCGAAGTGGTGGAGGAATACGAAGACGGCTACGCGAGCCAGGTCCGGTTCGTGATCGACGCCGGTGTGCTGATGGACGAATACACCCTCCAATACGAGTACGCCGAGGACATCTCGCGCATCGAATGGCATCTCGTGGCGCCGTCGAAGATGCAGACCACCCAGAACGGCTCGTACGACATCGACCCGTCCGGCGACGGCTGCGTGGTCACCTACACACTCGAGGTCGACCTGGCGGTGGGCATGCTCGGCATGTTCCGCAAGAAGGCCGAAAAAATGATCATGGATGCCGCGCTCAAGCAGCTCAAGGGCCGGGTCGAGTCGCTCTACCCGCGCTCCTGACCCGCCCGCACCTAATCCGACAGGGAACCCGATGGCAGACCCATCCTCCGCCCGAGGCGAGGCCGAGCGCCTCGTCGTCTCCGTGCTCGCCATGGCGCGCCGGGCCGCCGACGACGGCCCCGGCCTCGCGGCCGGGCTCGGCGCCCTCGGCTCGCTGACCGACGTGCTCGGCAGCGCGTTCGGCGCGGGCCATCACCCGTCCGAGGGACGCCCCGGCGGTGCGAAGCTCGCGACCGGGAGCGCCGAGTGCTGCGTCTGCCCCATCTGCCGGGTGATCGTCGCGCTGCGCGACCCGAGCCCGGAGTTCGCCGAGCGGCTCGCCACCGGCGCGGGCGACTTCGCGGCCGGGGTGGCCAGCCTGCTGCGGGCCGTGAACAGCTCGACCTCGGTCAAGGAGCAGCCGCCGGCCCCGCCCACGCCCCGGTTCTCCGACGACGAGATCTGGCGCGCGGCCACCCGTACCCGCGATGATGTTGCACCGGCCCCCGCGGCCGGTGACGTCTGGGCGGCGGCCACCGCCGCGGGCCGGGCAGCCGACGACGAGGTCGCGCCGCCGGTCAAGGCGACCAAGCCCATGGCCCGCAAGGCCGTGAAGCGAACGGCGCCGCCGGCGCCACGGTCGGACGACGCCTGAGCGCAGGCGTCTCGTCCGACAGCACAGCAGCACAGCAGAGGAGGCGGCAGCGGTGACGCTGACCATCGGAGTCGACGTCGGGGGCACCAAGGTCGCCGGTGGGGTGGTCGAGGCCGACGGGACGGTCCTGACGACGATCCGGCGGAACACGCCGGCCGAGGACGTCGCGGGCACCCGGGACACGATCGTCGAGGTCGCCGCCGAGCTGGCCGCCGCCTACCCGGCGGCCGCCGCGGTCGGCATCGGCGCGGCCGGCTGGATCGACGCGACCCGCTCGACCGTGCTGTTCGCCCCCAACATCGCCTGGCGCGACGAGCCGCTGCGCGACTACGTCAGCGACAAGATCGGCCTGCCGGTCATCGTCGAGAACGACGGCAACGCGGCGGCCTGGGCCGAGTTCCGCTACGGCGCGGCGCACGACGCCGACGACTCGATGGTGATGTTCACGATCGGCACCGGCGTCGGCGGCGCCATCGTGCTCGGCGGTGAGCTGGTCCGGGGCACCAACGGCATCGCCGCCGAGCTGGGCCACATGGGTCTGGTGCCCGGCGGCCACCTGTGCGGCTGCGGCCGGCTCGGCTGCATCGAGCAGTACGCGAGCGGCAACGCGCTGGTCCGGTTCGCCCGGGCCGGTGCCCGCCAGGAGCCGCACCGGGCGCAGCGCCTGCTCGGGCTGGCGGGCGGCGACCCCGACCGGGTCAACGGGCCGATGGTCACCGCCGCCGCGCAGGAGGGCGACGAGGTGGCCCGGGAGGCGTTCGCGCAGCTCGGCACGTGGCTCGGCATGGGCCTGGCCGACATGGTGCAGGTGCTCGACCCGCAGGTGCTGGTCGTCGGCGGTGGCGTGGTCGACGCCGGTGAGCTGCTGATGGGCCCGACCCGGGAGTCCTACCGCGAGTCGCTCGCGCAGCGCGGCCGCTGGCCGGTCGCCGACCTGCGGGTCGCGAAGCTGGGCAACGGCGCGGGCCTCGTGGGCGCCGCCGACCTGGCCCGGCGCCGATGACCGCGCGCGTGCGGGTCGTCTCGTACAACATCCACTCTTTCAAGGACGACCTCGGCGCGCTCGCCACCGTGGTCGCCGACCTGGCTCCCGACGTGCTGGTCGTGCAGGAGGGCGCCCGCCGGTTCCGCTGGCGGCAGAAGAACGCGGCGCTGGCCGACCGGCTGCGGATGGTGGTCGGCGGTGGCGGGCTCTGGTCGCTCGGCAACCTGGTGCTGACCACGCTGCGGGTACGCGTGCTGGAGACGCGCGACGTCCGCTACCGGGTGCTGCCCGGCCACCACGCGCGCGGCGCGGTGTTCGCCACCTGCGCGGTGCCGGGTGCGCGGTTCGTGGTGACGGGGTCGCACCTGTCGACGGACCCGGCGGTGCGGCCGACGCAGGCGGCGGCCTGGCGGACCGAGATGCGCGCGTACGACCTGCCGGTCGTCGCGGCCGGCGACCTCAACGCGGAGCCGGGCGACCCGACCTGGGCGGCGGTGGCCGACGGCCTGCAGATCGCGGGCACCGCGCCGACCCATCCGGCCTCGGGCCCGCGGCGCGCGATCGACGGTGTCTTCGTCGACAAGCGGGTCGAGGTGACGCGGTTCCAGGTGGTCGACACGCCGACCGCCCGCCGGGCCAGCGATCACCTGCCGATCGCCGTCGATCTGGTGATTCCCGATAAGTAGGGCTGGACTAGACAGAACGCCGGTGAAGTCGGAAGGATCGTCCGGTGTCCACCCCCACCGACCCCTCCTCGACCCTCTGGCGTGACGGCCGGCCGGTTTACGACCGGCGTGACACCGTCTGCGTCATCGGTGCCGGCCCGAGCGGCCTCGCCGCGGTCAAGAACCTGCGCGAACACGGCTTCGGCGTCGACTGCTACGAGCGGGAGACCGGCGTCGGGGGCGCGTGGAACTGGCGGCACGACCGCAGCCCGGTCTACGCCGGCACGCACCTGATCTCGTCGAAGCCGTTCACCCAGTTCCCCGACTTCCCGATGCCGGACACCTGGCCCGACTACCCGCACCACAGCCAGCTGCTGTCCTATCTGGAGCGCTACGCCGACCACTTCGGCCTGCGGCCGCACGTCTGGTTCGGCACCGAGGTGGTCCGGGTCGAGCCGGCCGGCGACACGAGCTGGGACGTGACCACGCGCAGCACCGGCGGCTACGGCTCCGAGCGGACCCACCGCTACCTCGCCGTGGTGATCGCCAACGGGCACAACTGGGCACCGAAGGAGCCGGCCTTCGAGGGGCTCGACGAGTTCCGCGGGCAGACCATGCACGCCTCGTCCTACAAGGACCCCAAGGAGCTGCGCGGGCGCCGGGTGCTGGTGGTCGGCGGCGGCAACACCGGCTGCGACATCGCGGTCGAGTCGGCCACGGCCGCGTCCCAGACCTGGCACTCGACCCGGCGCGGCTACTGGTACCTGCCGAAGTACCTGCTCGGCCGCCCCGCCGACCAGGTCAACGACGGGCTCGCCAAGCTGCCGCTGGGCCTGCGGCAGTGGCTGGCCGCCCGCACGCTGCGGCTGACCGTCGGAGACCAGACCCGGTTCGGGCTGCCGAAGCCCGACCACAAGGTCTTCGAGACGCACCCGATCTCCAACAGCCAGCTCATCTACCACCTCGGCCACGGCACGATCACCCCCGTGCCCGACGTGCGCCGGTTCCACCGCGGCTCGGTCGAGCTGTCCGACGGCCGGCACGTCGAGCCCGACCTGGTCGTCTTCGCCACCGGCTACCTGCCGCGGTTCGAGTTCCTGTCGCCCGAGATCCTCGGCGCCGACGAGCACGGCCGGCCCACCCTCTACCTGCACGCGTTCCCGCGCGAGCACCCGACGCTGGCGGTCGCGGGCCTGCTGCAGCCCGACTCGGGGCTGTTCCCGCTGGTGCACTGGCAGACGGTGCTGATCGCGCGCTGGCTGCGGCTGCGCGACCGCGACCTCGAGCGGGCGGCGGCGTTCTGGTCGCGGGCCTCGGCCGACGTGGGCAAGCGCTGGAACCGGGCGCGGGTCAAGGACTCGACCCGGCACTGGTTCGAGGTGAGCCACCTCGACTACCTGCGGGCGCTGCAGGGCGCCCTCGACGAGCTGTCCCCGGCGACGGCCGTGGCTTCGAGGAGCACGCGATGAGCTCGGTGCGGACGGCAAGGAGCACGCGATGAGTTCTGTGCGGATCATGCGGACGCGGGACTGGGCCTCCCCGGTGCCGCCGGCCCGCCGCGAGCTGCTCACCGCGACCCCGGAGGTCGCCGACGACACGCGGCCGCCGGTGCTGTTCGTCCCCGGCTTCGGGCACGGGGCCTGGGCGTACGCGGAGCACTGGCTGGAGCACGCCGCGAGCCGGGGCTTCGCGGCGCACGCGGTCAGCCCGCGCGGCCACGGATCCAGCGAGCCGGCGCCGAAGGCGACCCTGCGGGCGTACGCGCACGACGTGGTGCAGGTCGCGGCCGGCCTGCCGCGGCAGGCGGTGCTGGTCGGCCACGGCGCCGGGGCGCTGGTGGTCGCGCACGCGCTGGCCCGCTACCCGGCCCGGGCCGGCGTGCTGGCCGCGCCGGTGTTCGGCGGCTGGGCGACGCTCGGCCTGGCGCTGCGCCGCAACCTGTTCGGCACGCTGCCGGCGGCGTTCGGCGGCCGGCTGCGGCTGGGCCGCCGGCAGCTCTTCGGCCGTGACCTGCCGGAGCCGCTGGCCCGCGACTACACCCGCCGGATCGGCCACGCCTCGGCGCGCGCCCAGTGGGAGCTGCTGCGCGCCCGCGCACCGGAGAACCCGGTCGGCGACCCACCGGTGCTGGTGGTCGGCACACCCGACGACCGGGTGGTGCCGCGGTCGGCGCTCGACAAGGTGGCCCGCCGCTACGGCGGTGCGCCCTTGCTCTTCCCGGGCATGGGCCACGACCTGATGCTCGACACGCGCTGGCAGGAACCGGTCGACGCGATCCTCGACTGGCTGGAGAAGGGCGGCGAGTAAGCCGCAGGGGTGCGCGGCGTCAGGTCGTCGCGCGCACGATCAGGGTGGGCTCGAAGACGATCGAGGTCGTGCTCAGGGACGGGTCGTCCACGCGGGCCAGCAGCAGGCGGGCCGCCTCGGCGGCCATGTCCTCCAGCGGCTGGCGCACCGTCGTGAGCTGTGGGCGGGCCGCCAGGGCCGCGCTGCTGTCGTCGAAACCGACGACCGCGATCTCGTCGGGCACCGCGCGACCCAGCTCCTGCAGCACGCTCAGCGCGCCCTGCGCCATCAGGTCGTTGGCCACGAAGACGCCGTCGAGGTCGGGGTTGTCGGTGAGCAGCTCGCGCATCGCGCGGTCGCCGCTCTCGTGGGTGAAGTTGCCGGCGACCGCCGGCACGTAGGACCGGCCGTGGCGGGCCATCGCACTCGTGAAGCCCGCGATCCGGTCGACGCTGGCCGGCACGTCCACCGGGCCGGTGATCATGCCGATCCGGCGCCGGCCGCGGGCCACCAGGTGGTCGGCGGCGAGCGCCGCGCCGCGGTCGTTGGCCACGTCGACGTGGCTGAGCGGCACCGGGCGGGCCGGGCGGCCGATCACGACGCCGGGCAGGCCCGCGTCCGCGATGAGCTGGGGGAGCGTGTCGCCGGGGTGCAGCGAGAGCACGATCGACCCGTCGGCCTGGCCCTGTCGCAGGTCGCCGACCAGCCGGGCGCGGGCCTGGTCGGCGCCGACGATCTGCAGGGCGAGCTGGACCCCGGCCGGCCGCAGCGCGCTGAGCAGGCCGCCGACGACCCGGCCGAAGAACGGGTCGCTGAAGAACCGGCTCATGAACGGGTCGTCGTCGTGGCTCTCGGAGTCGGACACGACCAGGGCGATCGTGCCGGTGCGCCGGGTGACCAGCGAGCGGGCCGCGCGGTTGGCGACGTAGCCGGTGGCGTTCACCGCGTTCCAGACGACCTCGTGCAGCTCGGGGTTGACGTTGCGGATGCCGTTGATCACCCGGGAGACGGTCGCGCGGGAGACGCCCGCCAGCCGGGCCACGTCCTCCAGCGTCGGCAGGCGTGCGTTGTCTGTGGTCACTCTCGCGTTCTCCAGGTCAGGCGGAGAGCGCTCTCCGCAGCCGTAGGCTAACAGGGTGGCGGGCACCGCAGCGCCCGCCACCCTGCGCCGGGGTCAGCGGTAGACCCCGAACTCCCACAGCGAATAGCCCCAGCCGGTCGCTCTGACCTGCCCGTTCATCCGGACGTAGCGCCCGGTGCCGGAGATCGCCAGGTTGTCGAAGCCGCCGTTCCCGCTCGTCGTCGAATAGACCGTCGTCCAGGTGCTGCCGTCGTTCGACGTCTGGATCTGGTAACCCGACGCGTACGCCGCCTCCCACGCGAGCTGCACGTGGTTGAACGACTGCACCGAGCCGAGGTCGACCTGCGCCCAGGCCGTCGCCACCCACTCGCTCGCCCACCGCGTGGTGTAGTCGCCGTCCACCGCGTACGCCGGCAGTTGCGGGCCGTTGGTCCCGGTCGGCTGGTACGACGACGCGGTCACCGGGCGGCCCCGGGCCAGGTTGGTGCCCGGCACGGTCGGCGGCACGACCTTGAACGACCGTTGCTCGATGCCGACGTTGCCGTGCCCGTCGAACGCGTACACGTAGACCTTCCAGACGCCGAGTTGCTCCGGCGCCCGGACGCTGAACGCACCGGGGCCGGTCTCGGTGAAGGAGACGTTCGAGAATCCGGTGCCCCCGGTGACGTACTTGTCGCTGAACATCAGGTTGTAGCGGATCAGGTCGCCCTGCGGGTCGGTCGCCGCGACCGACACCGGGAAGGTCCCGCCCGCCGGCACGGCCGTCTGCGCGCCGACGGTCATCGACGTGATCTCCGGTGGCGTGTTGGCCGACGGCTGCCCGGTGTACGCCTGCCGCAGCGCGTGGAAGCCCAACCGCCGCCAGCCGCCGGTCGTCACGTTGAGCCACACACCGCCGAAGTCGTTCTCCAGCCCGTAGTGGAACTCGGTCGCACCGAGCGCGACGCCGGGATGCGCCTTGATGGCCGCCCAACTCGCCGCGTACCCGGCCCGCTTCTCCAGGTCGGTCGGCTCGTCGGGCACGCCGTTGACGTCGTCCGGCACCTCCCACTCGCCGTCGGGCCCGGCCTCGGTGACGATGTAGGGCTTCGTGTGGCCACCCGCGATCCAGTCGGCCTTGACCCCGCCGATCGCGCCGTAGGAGTTGACCGCCAGCAGGTCCAGGGCCGGCGAGTACGGCTTGTAGTAGGTCCAGGCGTGCGTGTACGCGTCGGTCGAGGTGACCGGGTGGTTCGGGTCCGCCGCGTGGATCGCGACCGCGACCTCGTTGACGAACCGCGCGTACGCCACCCGCCGCGCCTCGACCACATCGGCCGCCAGGCCGTGGTCCTGCATCGTCAGGATGACCTCGTTGCCGACGTCCCACATCAGCACGCCCGCGCGGCCCTTGAGCGCGTTGACCCGAGCCACGATCTCGGCCTTCACCGCGTTCTTGTACGCGGTGTCGTTGACGTAGTCGGCACCCTGGTTGAGCCAGTGCCCGACGATCACCTTGATCCCGTGCCGGGCCGCCGTGTCCAGCAGCACCGGCGTCTGCGCGTCGTCGACACCCCACGTCCGGATGGTGTTGACTCCCGCGTTCTTGAGGTCCCGCATGTAACCGTCGGCCGCACCCTGCGGCGGACCGTACGTGAGCCCGCGCACCTCCCACGGCGCCCCGTTGACCTGGAGTTGCCAGTTGCCCTGCGTGCCGGTGACCCGCACGACGCTCGGCCCGGCCGGCACCGGCGGGTCCGTCATCGCGGCCGGCGTCGTGCCCGTGGACCGGGCCACGGAGACCGAGTCGACGCTCAGCACGCCGCCCGAGGTGGTGTCCGGCGTCGGGACGGTGAAGCCGGCGATCCCGCTCGGGTAGAGGCCGCCGATCGCGAGGTCGAAGCGCAGGTAGAAGCCGTGATGCACGGCGGCCTGCCAGGCGGCCACGCCGACCTGGCTCTCCCGCACGATCCAGGTCTGCCGGCCGTCGAGGTAGAACCGGATCTCCTCGTCGGTCTTCGTGCGGTCGATGACCTGGCTGTACTCGTGGTAGCCGGTCTGGCAGCCGGTGCACGAGGCGAGCCCGCCGGTGCGGCCGTTGTACTCGGCGCACGGCCCGTCGGGCGCGGTGCCGCAGTGCAGCGTCTGCGAGAGTTGGCTCCGCCCGTTGACGCCGCTCATGATGTCGGTCTCGCCGATGCCGGGCCAGTTGGTGTAGTTGCCACGGAACGCGGCACCCGTGGCACGGAACGCCGGCCAGTAGCCGAGGCCGTTGGCGACGTCGGGCTGCTTGAGCACCGCACTGAACCGGGTGAGCTGGCCCGGCTGCGGCGCGAAGTCGGCCCGCTGGGTCTCGATCCGGCCGGAGGTCCAGGCGCCGGCGCCGTCCCGCGTCGCCCGGATGGCGAGCCGGCCGGCGCCGTCCAGGGTGACGTTGGCCGCGCTGGCCGTCTCGACGGAGCCGGTGCCCCAGTTGGCCGCGCCGCCGGGATACTGCGTGCCCGTGCGAACCAGCCAGTTGGCCGCCGACGGGGCGGTGTTGGCGGCGCCGGTGAAGTCGTCGCTCCAGACGGTCTGCCAGGTGCCGGGGTCGGGATCGGGGTCGGGACCCGGGCCGCCGATTGTGAACACCTGCATCTCCCAGAGCGAGTAGCCCCAGCCGGTGGCGCGCGCCGTGCCGTACATCCGGACGTAGCGGCCCGTGCCGGTCACGGTCAGGCTCTGCGTGCCGCCGGTGCCGGTGGTCGTGGCGTACACGTCGGTCCAGCTGTTGCCGTCGGTCGAGGTCTGGACCTGGAAGGCCCGGGCGTACGCGCCTTCCCAGGTCAGCACGACGCGGCAGACGCCGACGGGCGCGCCGAGGTCGACCCGGATCCATTGTGGATCGCTGAACGCGCTCGACCAGCGGGTGCCCGTGTTGCCGTCGACGGCCATGGCGGCCCCGACGTCGGCGCCCTCGGCGGACGAGGCCGTGGCGGGCCGGCCGCGCGCGGCGTCGGTGGTGCCGCAGGTGCCCGGGTTCGGGTCGGTGCCACCGAACGTGCCGTGCACCTGGAACTCCCACAGCGAGTAGCCGTAGCCGCTGTTGCGGGCCGTGCCGTACATCCGGACGTAGCGGCCCGACCCTGTGACGGCGAGCGTCTGGACGCCGCCGGGGCCGGTCGTGGTCGCGTACACGTCGGTCCAGGTCGTGCCGTTCGGCGACGTCTGGATCTGGAAGGCGCGGGCCGAGGCGCCTTCCCAGTTGAGGGTGACCTGGGTGACGGTGGCCGTCGCGCCGAGGTCCACCTGGATCCACTGTGGATCGGCCCAGGCCGAGCCCCAGCGGGTCGCGGTGTTGCCGTCGACGGCGGCGGCGGCGGGCAGGTCGGCGCCCTGCGCGGACGACGCGACCGCGGGCTTGCCCTGGGAGATGACGGCGTCGGCGGCGGTGGCCGCGGGCGCGGCGACCGCTATCGAGGTGAGGCCGAGCGCGACGGCCACAGGGGCCGTGAGCAGGCGAGGTTTCACGGGGCTGCCTTTCCGGAGAGGGGACGGTGCTCTGTTGGAGAGCGCTCTCCAGTGGTTGGCAGTGTTGCGCCCGACATTCATCGATGTCAAGGCGTGCGCTCTTGACAGGACATCGGTCGTACCGGACTCTGGAGGGCGTTTCGGAGAGCGCTCTCCAAGGGGTGATTCGGGTTGACTGGGTTTCCAGCGACGTTCTGGTGGGGAGCGTCGACCGCGGCCTACCAGATCGAGGGTTCGGTTACGGCCGACGGCCGCGTCCCGTCCATCTGGGACACCTTCGCCGCGACGCCGGGCAAGGTCGTCAACGGCGACAGCGGCGAGGGGGCGGCCGACCACTACCGCCGGTGGGAGGCCGACGTCGCGCTGATGGCCGACCTCGGCCTGACCGCGTACCGCTTCTCCGTGGCCTGGCCTCGCGCCGCCGACCTGGGCTTCTACGACCGGCTCGTGGACGCGCTGCTGGCCCGCGGCATCCGCCCGGTGGCGACGCTCTACCACTTCGACCTGCCGCAGTGGGTCGAGGACGCGGGCGGCTGGACCAATCGCGACACCGCGTACCGCTTCGCGGAGTTCGCCGCCACGGTCAGCGCCAAGTTGGGCGACCGGGTCGCGATGTGGAACACGGTCAACGAGCCGTGGTGCTCGGCGTTCCTCGGCTACGGCACGGGCGTGCACGCGCCCGGCCGGCGCGCCGACCTGTTCGCCGCCGTGCACCATCTGCTGCTGGCGCACGGGCTCGCCGTACCCGAGCTGCGTTCGTCATCGCCGAGAGCCCAGGTGAGCATCGCGCTCAACGGGGGCACGGTGCGGGCGGTCTCGACGGCGGAGCCCGATCTCGACGCGGCCCGGCGGATCGACGGCCTGCTCAACCGGATCTTCTTCGACCCGGTGCTGCGCGGTGAGTATCCATCCGACATCGTGGCTGACACCGCCGGCGTGACCGACTGGGCGTTCGTGCAGCCCGGGGACCTGGCCGCGATCAGCGCGCCGCTGGACGCGCTCGGGGTCAACTACTACCAGCCTGATCTGGTCGGTGCCGCCGCGTCGCCGGTCGACGACGGCAGCCCGTATCCGACCGGTGGCCGCGTCGTGCACCACGAGATGCCCGGGCCGAGGACCGAGATGGGCTGGCCGATCGACCCGACCGGGCTGCGCGACATGCTGGTGCGGGTGACCGCCGACTACGGACCGATCCCGTTGTACGTGACGGAGAACGGCGCCGCCTTCGTGGACACGGTGGTGGACGGGCGGGTGCGGGACCCGGAGCGGATCGACTACCTGCGCACCCACCTGGCGGCCGCCCAGGAGGCGATGGCGGCGGGGGTCGACCTGCGCGGCTACTTCGCCTGGTCGCTGCTCGACAACTTCGAGTGGGCGCTGGGCTACGGCAAGCGGTTCGGCCTGGTGCACGTGGACTACGCGACGTTCACGCGCACCCCGAAGGACAGCGCCTTCTGGTACCGCGACGTCATCCGCCGCGGCGGGCTCTAGACCTTGGTGAGGCGGGCGGCGAGGTCGCCTGTGCGGTCGAGGGCCGTGAGGTAGGAGCGGGCCCAGGCGCGGATGTCGTGCACGCGCAGGTGGGCCCGCATCGCCCGCATCCGTTGCTCGACGTCGTCCGGTGCGGCCTTGGTCGCGTGCATCAGCACCGCCTTCAGGCCGTCGAGGTCGTGCGGGTTGCAGAGGTAGGCCTGCGTGAATTCGGCGGCGGCGCCCGCGAACTCGCTGAGCACCAGGGCGCCCGTGTCGTCGACCCGGGAGGCGACGTACTCCTTCGCGACCAGGTTCATCCCGTCGCGCAGCGGGGTCACGGCCATGATGTCGGCGACCCGGTAGAGCGCCGCGAGCTCCGCGCGGTCGAACGGCTGGTTGAGGTAGTGGATGGCCGGCTCGCCGACCCGCCCGTACTCGCCGTTGATCCGGCCCACCTCGCGCTCGACCCGCTCGCGGAGCGCCTTGTTGTGCTCGACCCGTTCCCGCGCCGGCACGGCGACCTGCACCAGCACGGAGTCGCGGACCTTGACCTGGCCGCTGTCGAGCAGCTCGCTGTAGGCCTTGAGCCGCTGCTCGATGCCCTTGGTGTAGTCCATCCGGTCGACCGACAGGATCACGTGCCGGGGGTCGCCGAGATCGGCGCGGAGCTGCCGGGCCCGGGCGACCACGGCTGGGCTCGCGGCCAGCGACTCCATGTCGGCGGTGTCGATGGAGACCGGGAACGCGCCGACACGGACGATCCGGTCGTCGATCGCGATCCGCCGGTCGCTGGCCTGCAGCCCCAGCACCTTGACGGCGAGCTGCGCGAAGTTGTGGGCGGCCTGGGCGCGCTGGAAGCCGATGAGGTCGGCGCCGAGCATGCCGCGCAGCAACTCGGCGCGGCGGGGGAGCTGCATGAACAGCTCCGGTGGCGGGAACGGCACGTGCATGAAGAACCCGATGGTGAGGTCGGGCCGCAGGTCGCGCAGGATGCCGGGAACGAGCTGCAGGTGGTAGTCCTGCACCCACACGGTGGCACCGGGCTCGGCCAGGGCGGCGGCGGCCTCCGCGTACCGCTGGTTGATCTGCTGGTAGGCCTCCCACCAGCGCCGGTGGTAGACGGGCTGCTCGACCGCGTCGTGGTAGAGCGGCCACAGGGTGGCGTTGGCGAACCCCTCGTAGTGCGCGGCGATGTCCTGCGCGCTGAGCGGCACGGAGTGCATCTGCACGCCGTCGAGGTCGGGCACGAGCCGGGCGGGCCCGGTCTGGCCGGCCCAACCGACCCAGGTCGCGGGACTCTTGCGCAGGATGGGATGCAGGGCGCTGACCAACCCGCCGGGCGACCGCCGCCACTCACAGGCGCCGTCAGGCGCGACGCTGTCATCAACGGGCAGACGGTGGGCGACGACCACGAACGCGCTTCTACGCATGGGGCAGCAGGCTCCGCTCGAGCGGTGGCGAAAGACAGTCACCAATTCCTACTGACGCCACGTTACGCGACGATTACAACAGGGCGTGTCGCGGGTAGCCCAACTGTCCACTTTGCGCAAAATAGAGGATTTACTCGGGCCCGCGGTGGGCACGACCGTCGCTCCCGCCAGACACCGCTCCGCTGCCGGGCCCGCACCGGGTCACCGAGAACCCCGGCCGGATCTTGGTAGATGGATGCGGCCATGCCCGCATCCATCTACCAAGATCTCGGCTGAGGTCGCGACAGCGACCACCACGCGCGGTGGGATCAGGCCACCGCGGACGTGGCAGCGCAGCGACGCGGAGCGTTGTCTGGCGGGAGCGACGGTCGCGCCCCAGGCGGACCCGAGCGGAAAGGCGCTTCGAATTTCAGCGCCTTCAGACCTTGGCGCCGTCGTCCGGGTCGTAGTCGTCGTCTTCGTCTCCGTGGCGGAGGCGGGAGATCAGGGTGACGAAGCCCGCCAGGATGGCCAGGAAGCCCGCGACCGTGACGATCGTGCGGTCGATCGGGAGCAGCGTCGGGAACAGGAAGAGGACGAAGCCCAGGACGATGCCCAGGAGGCCCGCCACCGCGTATTTCGAGATGCGGGGGAGTGGTGGCGGGGGCGGCGGCGTGTAGCCCTCGTCGTCGGTCGGCTCGCCCGGCAGATCGTTGCCGAACGTGTCGAGGCCGTCGAGCAGGCTCGGGCCGTCGCTCGCGCGGGGGTCGAGCGAGACGCCCGAGAAGTCGGCGGCCGAGGGGCGGCGGGTCGGGGCCGCGGCCGGTGGGTCGATCGCGCGGGTCGGGTCCGTCGGGGCGGCCAGCGTGCCGGCGGTGGCGTCCGGCAGGTTTTCCGACGCCGGCCACGCCGGGGTGGTGTCGGGCTCCTTGTCCCAGCCTTCGACGATCTTCGCCCAGGCGGCCTCGACGTCCGGATCGTGGCCGTTGGTGCGCGGCGGCGGCTCCTCCTCGGCGGACAGCTGCGCGAGATAGCCGCGGGCGGTCTCGAGGTGGGCGCTGTCGACGTAGAGGCGGTCGATCGGGCGCGGCGGCACCGTGGTGGTGCGGGTCACGGGGTTGAGGTCGGACGAGGGCTGCAGGTAGGCGGCGATGCCGCCCGCGCCGAGCACCTCGAGCAGGTGTTCGCCGACCCGCGGGTCGACGTCGCCGGCCACGGCGAAGTCGGCCGCGTCGAGTCCGTTGTCCCGCCGGCCACGGCGGGCACCACCCGTGGACACCGCATCCCCTCCTGACTGCGCGCCGGGGGTCGCCCGCGCGCCGTGCCGCCAATCGTGACACGACCCCCGCCCCTTCCAGTAGTCCGTTGTGGCATGGCGTACGCGCTTCGTAGGCTCGATGTCGTAGCGTCTGGTCCAGGACGCGACAGGGAAGGCGTGACCCGAAAGGACCGGCGGTTGCTGTACTCGCTGCTGAAGTACGTGATCCTCGGCCCGTGGCTGCGCATGCTCTTCCGCCCGGTGGTCGAGGGACGCGACAACGTCCCGGCCACGGGTCCGGCGATCATCGCGAGCAACCACCTGTCGTTCTCCGACTCGATCTTCATGCCGCTGGAGGTCCGGCGGAAAGTCACATTCGTGGCCAAAGCCGAATACTTCACCGGCAAGGGGATCAAGGGCTGGCTGGTGAAGATGTTCTTCGTCGGCACCGGCACGATCCCCGTCGACCGGTCCGGCGGGCGGGCCGCCCAGGCCGCCCTCGACACCCAGTTGCGCGTGCTGCGCGCCGGCAACCTGGCCGGCATCTACCCGGAGGGCACCCGGTCGCCGGACGGCCGCCTCTACCGCGGCAAGACCGGCGTCGCGCGGCTGGCCCTGCTCAGCGGCGCCCCGGTCATCCCCGTCGTGATGCTCAACGCCGACGAGATCCAGCCGCCGGGCACGGTGTTCCCCAAGATCAAGCGGGTCCGGATCCGGTTCGGCGAGCCGCTCGACTTCTCCCGGTACGCGGGCATGGCCGGTGACCGGTTCGTCGAGCGGGCGGTCACCGACGAGATCATGTACGAGCTGATGGAGCTGTCCGGCCGCGAGTACGTCGACATCTACGCGCAGAAGGCCAAGAACGCGGCCGCGCGGGTGCCGAACCCGGCCAAGGCGTCGGACCCGCCCACCGCCGTCGCCGCCTAGCTCGCCAGCGTCGCCTCGGGCGTCTCCACGCCGGTCAGCCGGAGCAGGCCGGGCGCCCGGTTGCGGTTGGCGAACGCCCGCACCTCGGTCAGCGCCACCTCCGCCGCCGCCTGCTCGCCGGCGCCGGCGAAGCTGCGGGCGGCCAGGGCCAGGGCCAGCATCCGGTCGGTGACGGCCGGGACCTGGTTGTAGATCGCGGCCGCCGCCGCGTAGAGCTGGCCCGCCCGGCCCTCGTCGCCGCCGGCCGTGGCCAGCGCCGCGCTGACGGTCCGCAGCGCCGCCTCGGCCCAGGGCGTGCGGTGGGTGACCCGGTCGAGCATGCCGCGCACCCGCATCGCGGCGTCGCGGCCGGTCAGCGCCGCCGCGAAGGCCGCCGCCGAGACCCACTCGCCGCTGGCCAGCGCCGGCACGGCTGACCACGACTCGGCCAGCTCGTCGAGCAGCGCGCCGGCCTCCTCGGTGCGACCCTGCAGGGCGCGGACCTGGGCGGCCAGCCCGAGCGTGGTCCACCGCGGCCGGTAGAACCCGCTCTCCCGGGCGAACTCGAGCGCGTCGCCGACGTCGTCGGTCTCGCCGACCGCCGGCACCGGCTGGTCGCGCAGCACCCGCAGGCTGGCCCGCAGGCCACGGACCTGGATGTCCCAGCGCCCCTCGGGCGTGTCGACGAACGCGTCGGCGGCGGCCAGCAGGCGGTCGAACTCGCCGCCGAAGTAGGCCCGCATCGCGTCGGCGGAGAAGGCCGTGTTGAGCGTGTGTCCGGCGGGCACCGCGGAGACGGTCTCGGAGACCAGCTCCCGGGACCGGGCCCAGTCGCCCTCCTCGCTCAGCGCGTACCCGAGGTTCTGGACGGCCCGGGGCAGCGCGAGCAGCCCGTGGGAGCGGCAGAACTCGGTCACCTCGTAGAGCTCGGCCAGCGCGCCCCGGTCGCCGGCCTGGTATCGGGCCATCGCGATGGTGATCCGGGCGTTGGTCTCGGTCTCGACACTGCCCAGCCGCTGCGCGATCTCTGCGGCGGCGGTGGCCGCGGCGATCGCCGGGTCGCGCTCGTAGTTGAGCATGTGCAGCCGGCCCAGCTCGGCGTAGGCGTCGGCCTTCTCGGTCGTGTCGTCCACCCCGTCGAACAGCTCGACCGCCTTGTCGAGGCAGGACAGGGCGGCCCGGCGGTCGGCGCGCAGCCAGGCGGCCTGGCCGAGCAAGGTCCACGCGCGCGCGGCACCGGCGGCGTCGCCCTCCGCGTAGAGCCGGTCGGCGAGCGCGACGAGCTGGTCGGGCCCGCCGCCGCTGAGGAACTCGCCGCGGTCGCGGTAGAACGAGATCTCGGTGCGGAGCAGCTCGAGCTGGAGGCGGCCACCGGGGTCGGACTGGTCGGCCAGCGCGATCGCCCGCTCGACGTGGTTGGTGGCCGCGTCGAGGGCGTGCAGGGCGTACGCGCGGCGGGCCGCCCGGTGCAGCGCCTCGCGGGCCGGGCCGGCGAACGGGGCGGGGTCGACGCCGAGCGTACGGGCGATCTCGTGGGCCGCCCAGCGGTGGTGGGCCAGCACCTCGGCCAGGTCGGTGTCGCGGCCGCGGGACAGCGCGTCGAGCCACTCCGCCGTGCGCTCGTGCCGGGCCACCCGCTCGGTGCGCGGCAGCCGCTGGTAGCAGACGTCGCGGACCAGCACGTGCCCGAACCGGAACTCCTGCTGGCCGGCCATCGTGGATGTGGCCTGCTCGTGCACGAAGTCGCGCTGCTCCAGCCGGCGCAGCGAGCGCTCGACCGACTCGACGTTGCGGCCCAGCGCCGCGGCCACCGCCCCGGGCCAGAACACCATGCCGACCACGGACGCGGCGAACAGCACCGTGCGGTCCTTGGGGTCGAGCAGGTCGAGCCGGTTCGCGATGACCGCGTGGACGCTGTCGGGCATCGGCAGGTCGAGGCGCTTCTCCAGCGACCAGCCCCGGCCCGACTGGCGCAGGGCGCCCTGCTCGATCAGCATCCGCACGTACTCGTGCGCGTAGAGCGGGTTGCCGTCGGCGAGCTCGACCAGCGGGCTGAGCATGTCGGCGGAGAACGCCGCCTGGCCGAACATGTGCGCGTAGAGCGTGGCGATGCCGGTGGCCCGCAGCGGCGGCAGCGTGATGGTCAGGGAGCTGGTCAGCGAGGTCGCCCAGCCCGGGTGGCGGTCGATCAGCTCCGGCCGGGCGGTGCAGAGCAGCAGCAGCGGGACGTCCCGGGCGGACGCGCCCAGCAGCTCGACGAACCGCAGCATGCTCTCGTCGGCCCAGTGCAGGTCCTCGAAGACCAGCACGGTCGGCCGGCGGCCGGCGAGCGCGACCAGGAAGCGGCGCCAGGCCGACTCGGCCTCCTCGGCCGCGAGCCGGCTCGCGGGCAGGCCGACCAGGGGTCGCAGCGCGTCGATCAGCCGGTCGGCCTCGCTGGGACCGACCAGATCGGACACGGCTTTCGTCAACCGCTGGGCGGCCGTGGCGGCCGGGTCGGTGTCGAGGATGCCGGCCTCGGCCTTGACGATGTCGGCCACCGCGGCGAACGCGACGTTCTCCCCGAACGGCGGGCAGCGGCCGGTGCGCCAGGCGACCGGCTCGTCGATCAGTCGCTCGGCGTGCTTGAGCAGCTCGCGGACCAGCCGGCTCTTGCCGATGCCGGCCCGGCCGAAGATGGTGACCACCTGGGGCAGGCGCTCGCGCAGCGACCGGTGCAGCGCGTTGACCAGCAGGCCCAGCTCGTGCTCGCGGTCGACGAGCGGAGTGGCGTCGGGCTCGCGGTCGACGTGCGGCCGGCGCAGCGGCGCGACCGCGAGCCAGACCTCTGTCGCGGTGGACCGGCCGCGCAACGTGACCGCGGGCTGTTCCTGGTAGCGGACGGTGTCCTTGGTCAGCGCGTAGGTGTTGCCGCAGACGAGCACGCCGCCGGGCGGCGCGGCCGACTGCAGCCGCGACGCCGTGTTGACCACGTCGCCGGCGACGATCGCCTGCCCGCCGTCGCGGGCGGCGGCGACGTCGACCAGCGCCTCGCCCGTCACGACGCCCACCCGGAACCGCAGGCCCGCGGCGTCGGCGCCGTCCGGCGCGAACCGGGACAGCACCCGTTGCAGCTCGAGGCCGGCGCGCACGCAGCGCAGCGGGTCGGTCTCGGTGGCGACCGGTGCGCCGAACAACGCCATCACCGCGTCGCCGATGTATTTCTCGACGACGCCGCCGTACTGCCCGACGACCCGGCGCGCGGCGGAGAAGAACCCGGTCTGCATCGCCCGGACCAGCTCCGGGTCGGACCGCTCGGCGTACGGCGTGAAGTCGATGAGATCCACGAACAGCACGCTGACCCGGCGGCGGTCCTCCTGCTGGTCACCGTTGCCCACCTCGGCCCGGGTGCCACCCGCCCGCGCGGTGCCGCAGTTGGTGCAGAAGGCGGCGTCGGAGGGGATGGGCCGGCCGCACTGGCCGCACGGCGGCGCCAGCTCGGCACCGCAGCCGCCGCAGAACCGGTCGTTCTCGGCGGGGGTCCGGCCACAGCGTGTGCAGGCGGCGGGGATGGCGACACTCCTAGCGACTTCTGTCCCGGTCAAGGGCTTCGCAGCCTACGCGCGCCCGGGCACTGTCAGGAACTGTCCTGTTGGCTAGCGGACAGTCCATAGCGGCCGGCCGTCGGTAGAGTCGGCCGCGGCCGAGATCCATTCACGACAGGAGGAATCGATGGTGCACGTACGGCTGGAGAAGGACTGGACCGACCAGGCCGGGGTCGAGCACGCCGCGGGGGCGAGCGTCGACGTCGACGCCGCGACGTTGGCCCAGCTGCAGGCCGACGGCGTCGTGGCCGGCGACGACGTGAAGGCGCAGGGCTGGATGGGCCCGACCCACGAGGAGCCGCCGGCGGCCGAGCCCGACGAGTGGATGGGGCCGACCGCGCCGCCGAAGGAGGCCAAGGAGCAGGGCTGGATGGGGCCGACCGCGCCGCCCAAGGACACCAAGCCGGACGGCTGGATGGGCCCGACCGCGCCGCCCGCCAACTGAACGAACCGGACGAGGCCCCTGGCGCGTGGCGCTGGGGGCCTTCTTCGTGTCAGCGGTCGGGCATGCCCGCCCGGCGGCGCAGGGCGGCGACGTCGGTGACGACGATCCGCCGGCCCTCGGTGCGCAGCCAGCCGCGGTTGGCGAACGAGCCGATCGCCTGGTTGACGCTCTGCCGCGAGCCGCCGGCCATCTCGGCGAGCTGGCTCTGGTTGAGCTCGATGGTGATCATCGGCGCCTGGCTCTCGCCGGCCAGCCGGACCAGCGTCTTGGCCACCCGCCCGGGCAGGTCGAGGAAGACGTGGTCGGCGTTCTGCTCGGTGAGCCGTCGGATCAGCGCGCCGAGCGAGCGCATCACGGCGTCGAGGATCCGCGGGTTCGAGTGCACCAGCTCCATGAACGCGGAGCGGGACAGCGCCAGCGCGGTGCAGTCCTCGATCGCCTCGGCGGAGGTCGACCGGGTCGACGCGTCCAGCAGCGAGACCTCGCCGAGCGTGCCGGGTGGACGGACGACGGAGAGCACGGCCCGCTCGCCCGTCGGCGCGGTGACGAACACGGCGACGGCGCCCCGGCGCAACACGATCAGGGACTCACCCGGATCGTTCTCGACGAACAGCAGTTGACCCTTGCGATAGGTGCGGGGC
Organism: Asanoa siamensis; assembly: GCF_016862555.1. Classification (GTDB taxonomy): domain Bacteria; phylum Actinomycetota; class Actinomycetes; order Mycobacteriales; family Micromonosporaceae; genus Asanoa; species Asanoa siamensis. The sequence goes on from NZ_BONE01000007.1 coordinate 153,745, forward strand.
ACGGCGGCGGCGATCACGCGTTGCCGCACCTCAGGCTCGAGCCCGGCGAACAGCTCGACCCCGGTCAGAGCGTCGCCAGGATCTGGCAGGCGACCCTCCACGGCCCTGACCCCTCCCCGGCTATTTGGACACATCCCAGTGACCGACCCATTCAGCCGGCGCGGTCAACACATCAGATCATGTCGCTCCTGTCGCGTGCTGTACACCCCTGAAATCGCTTCCGTGACAGTCCCGTGTTGTCCGAACGGGCAGGCTGACTGCCAGACCCGCTGCTGGTGGGGGCCGGACGGGGGAGGGGCGGGCCCATCAGGGGGGCGCGGGGCGGACCGGTCGGAAGAGATCACTGGGGGGTGTCTCTTCCGGCCGTTCGCCCATTTCCCGGACCGCGCGGCCCCCGGCGGCGGATAATCCCCGCCGTGGCAGACGACGCGGTCGCGCTCGCGGCCCTGCGCGGCGGATGGCAGCACGTGCCGGACCGCCTCGACCCGGTGGCGCTCGGCGGCACCGCGGCCACCACCTGGGTGGCCCGCATCGCCGAGGCGTGTCACCTGGTCACCCGGGTGCCGCTCGGCAAGCGGATGCGGCTGGAGGCGGGCCTGACCGCCGCCTGTCATCTCGCCGGTCGCGGCGTCGCGGCGGGAGAGCCCGTCCGCGCGCTGTCCGGTGCCTTCGTGTCCGAGCACGACGGAGCGGCGTACGCCCTGGTCCGTTGCCCGCCGGGCCGGCCGCTGGCCGCCGGTGACCCCATCGACCAGCAGTGGTGGGGCGACGCGCTGGCCCGGCTGCACGCCGGCATGGACGGCTTCGCGCACGCCGGGCTCGCCCCCTGGCACCGCGTCCGCCCCGAGGCGCCGCACCTCGACGTCGAGCCGTGGGTGCGCGCCGCGGTCTCGGCCGCCTACGCCGCGCTGACCCGGCTGTGCGTCACCGACCGGCTCACCTACGGGGTGCTGCACGGCCGCCCGTGGGCCGCCGCGTTCCGCCTCGACCCGGCGACGGGCCGCACCGGCGTGGTGAGCTGGGGTCCCGCGGCACACGGGCCGCTGGTCGCGGACCTCGCCGCCGCGGTCACGCACGCCGGTGACCTCGGCACGGAGGAGCTCGTCGACGGGTACGCCGCGACGGGCACCGTGCACCGTGACGAGATCGACGCGGCGCTGCCGGTGCTGCTCCGCTTCCACTGGGCGACCCGGGCCGACGCCGCGGCCCGCCGCCTCGCCGCCGACCCCAGGGACGACGGGTCGCGGGCGACCCTGGCCGCCACCCGTCCGGCCCTAGACCCCTCGTAGGTGCGCGAGCACCAGCGGGTCGATCTTCCCGGGCACGATCCGTTCCTCGAGGTTCTCGACCCCGGCCCAGCTCGCCAGCGCGTCGTCCAGGGTGGCGCCCTCGTGGCCCGCGGCGACCAGCCGGCCGCGCACCTCCGCCGCGAGCGGCCCGTCCAGCGGCATCAGGGTGGCCGGGTCGGGCTTGCCGAACAGCAGCTCGTGCATGTCGAGCAGCCGCGTCATCTCGGGCACCGGCTCGGCGTGGTCGTCGACCCGCAGGTCGACCACGACGTCGCTGGTGCCGCCGTAGCCCTCGCCGCGGGCGACCACGAGCAGCGCCGCGCTCTGCCGGCCCCGCTTGTCACCGCCCGCCTCGTCGCCGGCCCGCAGCGCGGCCAGCAGCCGCCGGGCCAGCGGTGCGGACGGGTCCGCGGCCAGCCACGCCTCCCGCATCCGGTCGACCACCTCGGGGCCGACCAGGATGTTGCCCTGGATCGCGAACCCGTCACCGGCGACGCCGCCCGCCCAGTCGTGGCAGTCGGCGCCGGTGAAGGTGGCGCCGTCACCGGTCGCGCCGACCACGCCGACCTGGCGCTGGGACCGCCCGACGTCGGCGGCCGTCAGGCCCGCGACCACGCCGGCCGCGTCCACGCCGGTACGCAGCAGCGCCAGCCCCTGCGGCCGGTAGGCCAGGTTGGCGTAGGACTGCGTCGCCACGGCTCCGACCTGCGCCTCGGCGGCCGGTACGGCGGCGCCGACGGCGAGGAACTTGCTGGCGACGGCGATGCCGTGGGAGTGCCCGTCGGCCGACCGCGCCACGATCGAGAAGGTCATGACCGGGCACGGTAACGAACCGGACGGTCGATGGGCCAGGATGTAGTTCGATGACCTACCGCTACTTCTACGACTGTGAGTTCATCGAGGACGGCCTGACGGTCGACCTCGTCTCGATCGGCGTGGTCGACGAGCACGGGCGCGAGTTCTACGCCGTGTCGACCGAGTTCGACGGCTCACGGGCCGTGCCCTGGGTACGCCGCAACGTGCTCGACAAGCTGCCGTCGCCGGCCGATCCGGCATGGCGGTCGCGCGAGCGCATCCGCGACGACCTCTACGAGTTCCTGGTGGAGCCGTTGCGCGGCGGCGGCCCGGGCGGCTCCCTCGAGCTGTGGGCCTGGTACGCCGCGTACGACCACGTGGTGCTGGCCCAGCTCTGGGGAGCGATGCCGGCGTTGCCGCGGGTGATTCCCCGGTTCACCAAGGAGCTCCGCCAGCTCTGGGACGATCTGGGCAAACCGCCGCTACCGCCGGCACCGGCCGACCAGCACGACGCGCTCGCCGACGCCCGGCACAACCTGGCCCGCTGGCAGGCCATGCGGGCACCGGCCCGACCCTGACAGTTCACTTCGCGGTGGGTGGGTCGCGCTGGTAGCCGTTTTGCCCGACGACTACAGTGCGCAGTTGGCGGCCCGCCCCGGGCCGGCAACGACGCCGATCACAGATCCTGGGGCTTTCTGGCCATATATGCCCTTTGGGGCGAGGATCGCGATCAGGAGGATGAGCAGATCATGCGAATCGGCGTGCTTACCGGCGGCGGGGACTGTCCCGGTCTGAACGCGGTGATCCGGGCGGTCGTCCGCAAGGGCGTCTCCACCTACGGCCACGACTTCGTGGGCTTCCGGGACGGCTGGCGCGGTCCGCTGGAGGGCCTGACGATGCCCCTGGGCATCCCCGAGGTCCGCGGCATCCTCCCGCGCGGCGGCACCATCCTCGGCTCGTCCCGGACGAACCCGTTCAAGATCGAGAACGGCGTCGAGCAGATCAAGAACAACCTGGGCGCCATGGGCGTCGACGCGCTGGTCGCGATCGGCGGCGAGGACACCCTGGGCGTCGCCACCAAGCTGCACGGCCTCGGCGTGCAGGTGGTCGGCGTGCCGAAGACGATCGACAACGACCTGAACGCGACCGACTACACGTTCGGCTTCGACACCGCGGTCAACATCGCGATGGAGGCCATCGACCGCCTGCACACCACTGCGGAGAGTCACCACCGCACGCTGGTCGTCGAGGTCATGGGCCGCCACGCCGGCTGGATCGCCCTGCACGCCGGCCTCGCGGGCGGCGCCAACGTGATCCTGCTGCCGGAGCGCAACTTCGACATCGAGCAGGTCGCGGGCTACGTCGAGAAGCGCTTCCAGCACCAGTACGCGCCGATCGTGGTCGTCGCCGAGGGCGCCCAGCCGCTCGACGGCCAGATGGTCCTGCACAACCAGGAGCTCGACGCGTTCGGCCACGTCCGTCTGGGTGGCATCGGCCAGTGGCTGGCCGAGCAGCTCGAGGCGAAGACCGGCAAGGAGGCCCGCACGGTCGTCCTCGGCCACATCCAGCGCGGTGGCACGCCGACCGCGTTCGACCGGGTCCTCGCGACCCGGCTGGGCCTGCACGCGATCGACGCGGTCAACGACGGCGACTGGGGCAAGATGGTCGCGCTCCAGGGCACCGACGTGGTCCGGGTGCCGCTGGTCGAGGCGACCAAGGAGCTCAAGACCGTGCCGCTGGAGCGCTACACCGAGGCCGAGGTGTTCTTCGGCAGCTGAGCCGACATCGTCACGAGGGGGCGGGCAGCCATGACGGACAAGACGGTCGCCGTGATCGGCGCGGGCAAGATCGGTGAGCTGATGCTCTCCGGGTTGTTGCGTGCCGGTTGGCCCGTCGGCCGGCTGCTCGCCACCTCGCGGCGCGCGGAACGGGCCGCCGAGCTGCGCGAGCGGTACGGCGTCCGCGTCGTCGACAACCTCACCGCGGTCGCCGAGGCCGACGTGCTGGCGATCTCGGTGAAACCGCAGGACGCCTCCGCCCTGCTGGCCGACATCGGCCCGAAGGTGCCCGGCGACAAGCTGGTCATCTCGCTCTGCGCGGGCCTGCCGACCAGCTTCTTCGCCAAGCGGCTCCAGGACGGCGTGCCGATCGTGCGGGTGATGACCAATACGCCGGCGCTGGTCGACGAGGCGATGACCGCGATCTCCGCCGGCCCGCACGTGAACGGCGCGCATCTGGCCCTCGCCGAGGAGATGTTCAAGCCGCTCGGCCGGACCATCCGGGTGCCGGAGTCGCAGCAGGACGCGGTGACCGCGCTGTCGGGTTCCGGCCCGGCCTACTTCTACCTGCTGGTCGAGGCGATGGTCGACGCCGGCATACTGCTCGGCCTGCCGCGGCAGGTGGCGCACGACCTGATCGTGCAGACCGCGATCGGCTCCGCGGTGATGCTCCGCGACTCCGGCGAACACCCGGTCAAGCTCCGCGAGGCGGTCACGTCGCCGGCCGGCACCACCATCTCGGCGATCCGCGAGCTGGAGAACCACGGCGTCCGCGCGGCCCTGCTCGCGGCCCTCGAGGCGGCCCGTGACCGGGCGCGTGAACTCGCTGAACAGAACTCCTGAGCACACGTTCGTGGTGATTCATTCACGCCACTGAGCCTTCCGTACCTCCGCTGCCGGGCCTTACCGTCATTACAGATGGTGAATCCCCGGTTGCAGGGAGGTACGGCCATGCGACGTCTCGCCACTGTTGTCGCCGCCACCGCGGCGGCTCTCTGGATCGCCGCACCGGCCTCCGCCTTCGCGCACGCCGGCGTCGTCGACCCCTACGCGCACGCTGCGCTCGACGTGCTGACGCTCGGCGTCGTGACGGCTCCGCTGTGGACCGCGTACCTCTGGTCCGGCCGCCGGCCCGCCCTCGTGGCGCTGGTCGCGATCGTCCAGCTACCGGTGGCGGTGCTCGGGTTCACGCAGGTCCTGGACCCGGTCTGGCACGCCGTCGCGCTGGCCGGCGCGCTCACCCTGACGTTGTTCTCGCTCGTAACCGTGCGGCGGCTCGCCACCGCCCACGCGGGCCCGACCGTAGCGGAACCCGCCGCCGCGCCGGTCGACTAGCCCGGGCCCGGGACCGGTGCCCCATCCGGGGAACGCCGGGGCCATGACCGGGGATTCGCGGTCCCTGGTGCCGACACATGGCTCCGGTCGGGAGAGGGCACCGGCCCCAGGGTGGCCAACTGGTCGCGCACCGCGTCGACGGAGGGGCAGCCCCGGCGCGGTGCGCCCCACCCGTGCGTGCCGGCGTACGCCGTGAACCGGCAGTGCGCCTCGTCCACGTACCCCCAGGCCATGAAGACCTCGACCCCGGCGTAGCGGTAGACGCCGACGGACTCGGTCCGTGTCCCGGCCGCGCGGCGGTAGAACGTCGCGCACAGGCCGGGCAGGACGGTGCCGTCGAGGTCGACGTCGGTCGCCTCCCGGTGCACGGCGAAGCGGGTGAGGTCGGGCAGCACGAGATGGTCAACGAGCGGCGTGCGTCATTGCCACGCGGTGGGCCCGTCGCCCTTGGACTCCGGCAGCGACGGCACGCGCGCGTCCACCGCGTAGACCACCACGTTGTCGCGGTAGGACCGCTTGCCCCGGTCGAACTCGCCGCCACAGGTGATCAGCCGCAACTCGGCGCCGGGTGTCGCGCCGTAGACGCTCGAGGTGGGGAAACTGTCCTTGGGGTAGCGGTCGGTGTGCACCACCCGGAACGGCACCCACAGGTCGCCGCGCCGCACCTCGACGGTGTCGCCCGGGCGCAGGTCGCGCAGGCGGTAGAAGACGGCCGGGCCGCGGTGCGAGTCGACGTGACCGGCGATCACCGCCGGGCCCCGCTCGCCGGGCCGCGTGCCGCGCTCGTACCAGCCGGCCTTGCCGTAGTCGGCCGGTGCCTCCAACTCGCCCGTGCCGTCGAGGTCGAGGCCGACCAGCGTGGACCGGATGCCGACCCGCGGGATGCGCACCTCGGACGGTGGCGGCAGGGCGGCGAGCGGGTCGACCGCCGCGGCCACCTCGACGGGCCGCAGGCAGTCGGCGCAGTGCCGGGCGAGCCAGCGCGCCTCGGACGCCGGGGCGCCGGTGCCACCCGCCGCCAGACCGAGCGTCGTGCCGGCGGCCGCGCACAGGGTCAGCGCGGTCAGGGTCAGGCCCCACGCGGTGCCCCGGCGGGCCGGCGCCGCCCAGCGCCAGCGGTGCCTGACCACCGCCGGAGCTGACCGGTCGCCGACCTCGCCCATGCCGCCTACCAGGTGCGCCGGGCCCGGCGGCGCAGGCCGAGCGCGCCGGCGCCGACGAGGCCGGCCAGCGCGACGAGCCCGAGCCCGGCGACCAGGGCCACGGCGCCGCCGCCGCTGGTGCCGCCGGCACCGGTCTCGACGCCGCCGAGCGGCGTGATCTCGCCGGCCTTGGCGTCGACCTTGAGGTCGGTGGTCAGCCCGTCCTTGCCGTCGAGCACGAGCAGCGAGTAGGTCGTGCCGCCGGACAGGTCGCAGCGCGCCTTGGTCGCGGCGGCGCCGCCCTCGGGCGTGAGGTCCAGGGTCCAGTTGCCGGGCTTGACGCCGCGGTAGTCGCTGGTGGTGGCGAACTTGAGACCGTCGCCGACCTCCTGGCCGCCCGTCGTCTTGATGTCCAGGACCGGCGACTTCACGGACGCCTGGAGCACGCGGATCTTCGCCTGGTCGGCCGGCGGCGCGGAGATGTCGTCGGTGATCACCGCGAGCCCGAGCTCGGCGAACCGGCCGGTGCCCGCGACGGTGTGCGCGCTGCCCTCGGTCACCGTGACGTCCTCGGTCAGCACCGGTGGCGACTTGGGGTCGGCGGCGACCTTGCGCATCGAGACCGCGTAGGTGCCGGGCGGCACCGCGAGGTAGTCGGACATGACGCCGTAGGGCACGGCGTCGAACTTGAGGCCCTTCATCTTGCCGCTGGCGTCGTCGACATAGACGTCGACCGGAGGGGTGTCGGGGGAGAGGTGGGCCAGGCGCACGTAGCCGACGCCGGCCTCGGCGGAAGCGGGGCTGGCGATCGCGGCCGTCAGGCCGGCGCCGATGAGGACGGCGCCGGCGGCGGCGGCCAACCGGCGGAGCGCGTGGGGGGCGGGACGCGCACAGATCATGAAATCTCCTCCTGCGGACGAGGATCGCAGCACGCGAAACAGAGTCCCGTCAGTCGGACCGGACCGCAAGTCCTGAAAGGTGGAAAATTCTGACAATGCACGGATCATGTCCGGACGGACAACCGCTGCGTCCCCCGTCGGCACGACGGCCCGCCCCGAACGGCGTCCCCCGAGCGGATCTCGTGACTCGATCTCATGACCGGGACCGCTCCCACGCTCGTCAGGGGAGGTGGCGCTCGATCTCCGCGACGAGTTCCGGTGCCTCCGGCGCGACCTGCGGGCCGAATCGCGCCGCAACCGTGCCGTCGGGCGCGACGAGGAACTTCTCGAAGTTCCAGCGGACGTCGCCGGTGTGGCCGTCGGCGTCGGGGGTGTCCACGAGGGACGCGTAGAACGGGTGCCGGTCGGCCCCGTTGACGTCGACCTTCTCCGTGAGCGGGAAGGTGACGCCGTAGTTGACCGAGCAGAACTCGGCGATCTCCTCGGCGCTGCCGGGCTCCTGGCCGTGGAACTGGTTGCACGGCACGCCGAGCACGACCAGCCCGCGGTCGGCGTAGGTGTCGTAGAGCTTCTGGAGCCCCGCGTACTGCGGGGTCAGGCCGCATTTCGAGGCGACGTTGACCACCAGCACGGGCTGGCCGGCGTACTGCTTCAGGTCGGCGGGTCCGCCGGAGAGGGCACCGATCTCGGTGTCGAGCACTGTCATGGCGGTGACGTTACTGGATCACCGTGATCCTTTGAGAAATCGATGTATGCACATCTTGACGAGGTGTTGGCCGGTGGGTAGCGTCTCATCAACATCTATTTGGAAAGTTTCCTAATAATAAGGAGACGCCCTATGAGAACCTCGGTGCGCCGGGCCCTGTGGGCCGGCGTAGCGGCGGCGGTCGTCGCCGCTGCCGTGCCGGTGGCCGCCGCGTTCGGCGCCGGCACCGTCACCGCGTCGTTCGCCTCCACCTCGGACTGGGGCGGCGGGCACGAGGTGCGGGTGACCGTGGCCAACGGCTCGTCGGCCGCGCTGTCGACCTGGCGGATCGAGTTCGACCTGCCCGCCGGCACCACGGTCAGCAGCTTCTGGGACGCCGACGTCACCCGGACCGGCAACCACTACGTCGCCGTCAAGAAGAGCTGGATGGGCCCGCTGGCGCCGGGCGCCTCGGTGAGCTGGGGCTATGTCGGCACGGGGGCCTACCGGGCGCCGCTGAACTGCACGATCAACGGCGCGTCCTGCTCGACCGGCACCACGCCGACCAACCCGCCGACGGGCAACCCGACGAACCCGCCGACGGGGAACCCGACCAACCCGCCCACCAACAACCCCACGAACCCGCCGACCAACCCGCCGACCGGCGGCAAGAAGCTGATCGGCTACTTCGCGGAGTGGGGCGTCTACGCCCGCAACTACCACGTCAAGAACATCCACACGAGCGGGTCCGCGGCCAAGCTGACGCACATCCTCTACGCGTTCGGCAACACCACGGGCGGGCGGTGCTCGATCGGGGACTCGTACGCCGACTACGAGAAGGCCTACACGACCGCGGACAGCGTCGACGGTGTCGCGGACACCTGGGACCAGCCGCTGCGCGGCAACTTCAACCAGCTCCGCAAGCTCAAGCGGATGTACCCGCACCTCAAGGTGATCTACTCGATCGGCGGCTGGACCTGGTCGGGCGGCTTCACCCAGGCCGCGCAGAACCCGGCCGCGTTCGCCGAGTCGTGCTACCAGATGGTCGAGGACCCGCGCTGGGCCGACGTGTTCGACGGCATCGACATCGACTGGGAGTACCCGAACGCGTGCGGTCTCTCCTGCGACGCCAGCGGGCCGAACGCCTTCAAGAACGTGATGGCCGCGCTGCGCTCGCGGTTCGGCCCGTCGGCTCTCGTGACCGCCGCGATCACCGCGGACGGCAGCGCCGGCGGCAAGATCGACGCGACCGACTACGCGGGCGCGGCGAACAGCGTCAACTGGTTCATGCCCATGACGTACGACTACTTCGGCACCTGGGCGGCACAGGGTCCCACCGCGCCGCACTCGCCGCTGACCTCGTACGCCGGCATCCCGACGCCGAACTTCTACGCCGACGCGGCGATCCAGAAGCTCAAGAGCAAGGGCATCCCGTCCAGCAAGCTCCTGCTCGGCATCGGCTTCTACGGCAAGGGCTGGACCGGGGTGACGCAGGAGGCGCCCGGTGGCAGCGCGACGGGTCCCGCGCAGGGCACCTACGAGCCGGGCACCGAGGACTACAAGGTCCTCAAGAACACCTGCCCGGCAAACCGGACGATCGCCGGTACGGCGTACGCCAAGTGCGGTAGCAACTGGTGGAGCTACGACACGCCCGGAACCATCGGCGGCAAGATGTCGTACGCGAACGGCCAGGGCCTCGGCGGCGGCTTCTTCTGGGAGCTGTCCGGCGACACCAGCAACGGCGAGCTGATCTCGGCGATGAAGAACGGCCTGGGGTAGCCCCTCGGGTCGGTGCAGGTCCCACACGGGAGCGGAGGGTCGGTCGACGGCCCTCCGCTCTCTTTTGTTTGCGGGAGGATGTCCGGAGCGGGAAGGCGCCGCCGACGTCCCGGGTGAGAGGCGCCGAGCGGGCGCCGCGCACCGAGGAGACGACGATGAAATACATGATCATGCTGACCGGCTCGCAGCGCGACTTCGACATGCTGACCGGCTCCGGCGAGCACGCCTGGACCCCGGCGGACCTGGCGGCACTGCACGAGTTCATGACCAAGTGGAACAACGAGCTCGTCGAGTCCGGCGAGTTCGTCGACGGGCAGGGCCTGGCCGCGCCGGTCCACACGCGCCGCGTCTCGCTGCGCGACGGAGTGCCGGTGGTCACCGACGGGCCCTACGCGGAGACGCAGGAGGTCCTGGCCGGCTACACGATCGTCGAGTGCGACAGCTTCGACCGGGCCACGGAGATCGCCGCGAAGCTGGCCGACACCCCGCACCCGGCGGGCGCGCAGCTCGCCAACGAGTGGTACGTCGACGTGCGGCCGATCGCCGGGGCACCCGAGTTCGGCGAGTGAGGCTCGACCGCTCGCAGGAGGACCTGCTGCGCTCGCTGGCGCCGCAGGTCCTCGGCGCGGTCGTCCGCCGCTTCGGGCATTTCGACACCGCCGAGGACGCCGTGCAGGAGGCGTTGCTGGCGGCGGCGCGGCAGTGGCCGGCCGAGGGCGTGCCCGACAACCCCCGGGCATGGCTGATCCGCGTCGCCGCGCGCCGGCTGACCGACCTGCTCCGCGCCGACCAGGCCCGCCGCGGCCGCGAGGACGTCGTGGCCGCCTGGCCGGTCCCGGCGCCCGGCCCGGCCACCGACGACTCGCTCGTGCTGCTGTTCATGTGCTGCCACCCGGCCCTGTCACCGGCGTCGCAGATCGCGCTGACCCTGCGCGCGGTCGGCGGCCTGACCACGGCGGAGGTGGCCCGGGCGTTCCTGGTGCCCGAGGACACGATGACCCGGCGGATCACCCGGGCCAAGAGGTCCATCAAGGACAGCGGGGTGCCGTTCGGCCTGCCGCCGCCGGGGGAGCGCGCCGCCCGCCTGGCCGCGGTGCTGCGCGTGCTCTACCTGATCTTCAACGAGGGGTACGTCGGCACGACCGGCCCGACGCTGCAACGGGTCGAGCTGTCGACGGAGGCGATCCGGCTGGCCCGCCTGGTGCACCGGTTGCTGCCGGACGACGCGGAGGCGACCGGCCTGCTCGCGCTGATGCTGTTGACCGACGCCCGCCGCCTCGCCCGCACCGCGCCCGACGGGACGCCGGTGCCGATGGCGGAGCAGGACCGCGCGCGCTGGGACCGCGACCGGATCGCCGAGGGGGTCGCGCTGATCTCGGCGGTGCTCCCGCGCGGCGAGGCCGGGCCGTACCAGATCCAGGCCGCGATCGCCGCCATCCACGACGAGGCACCGCGCTCGCAGGACACCGACTGGCCGCAGATCGTGCTGCTCTACGAGATCCTGCTGGCCCAGGGCGACAACCCGATGGTGGCGCTCAACCACGCGGTCGCGGTGGCGATGGTGCACGGCCCGCGGGCCGGCCTGGCCCTGCTCGACCCGCTGGGAGAGGACGACCGCCTGGCGGCGGACCACCGCTGGCACACGGCCCGCGCCCACCTGCTGGAGCTCTCCGGCGACCACGAGGCGGCCCGCGCGGCCTACCTGACCGCGGCGACGAAGACCATGAGCCCACCCCAGCAGCGCTACCTCCACACCCGCGCGGAATACGTTCGACGGTCGCGTGGTTGAGCCGTACCGTGATGGTCATGTTCACGAGCAGCCCCGCGCGGCCCGCAGGTTTCTTCCTGCGGTGTGCCGCCGACGGCGCTGATCTCTGACCTCCTCCCGCAGCAGCAGAACCCGCGGGGAGAGGTTGGTCCCGGCCCGGTTCTGGCGCGGAGTTTCACTGTCATCACGGCCCGCTGAGCACGACGCGGCCCCGACGCGGGGTGGCGCCCGCCCGCGCACGTCCGAACCCGCCTCCTTGCATCCAGTTCAGGAGGACTGAACCCACCATGGCGAAGAGCCAGTTCATCCGCACCAAGCCCCACCTCAACATCGGGACGATGGGGCACGTCGACCACGGGAAGACGACCCTGACCGCCGCGATCACGAAGGTGCTCGCCGAGGCCGACCCGGCAACCAACCGGTTCGTGGCCTTCGACGGCATCGACCGTGCTCGGGAGGAGATCGTCCGGGGCATCACCATCAACATCGCCCACGTCGAGTACGAGACGGCGACGCGGCACTACGCGCACGTCGACATGCCCGGCCACGCCGACTACGTGAAGAACATGATCACGGGCGCGGCGCAGGTGGACGGCGCGATCCTGGTCGTGTCGGCCCTCGACGGGGCGATGCCGCAGACCCGGGAGCACGTGCTGCTCGCCCGCCGGGTCGGCGTGCCGCACCTGGTGGTGGCGCTCAACAAGGCCGACGCCGTCGACGACCCCGAGCTGCTCGACCTGGTCGAGCTCGAGGTCCGGGAGCTGCTCTCGGAATACGGCTTCCCGGGCGACGAGCTGCCGGTCGTGCCGGTCTCCGCACTCGGCGCGCTCGAGGGCGACCCACGCTGGACGGCGTCCGTCGTGGAGCTGCTCGACGCGGTCGACCGGTACGTCCCGGTGCCGCCGCGGGCGGTCGGTGAGCCGTTCCTGATGCCCATCGAGAACGTGCTCACGATCTCCGGGCGGGGCACGGTGGTGACCGGCGCGATCGAGGCCGGCCGGCTGAAGGTCGGCGACCCGGTCGAGGTCGTCGGGCTCGGCGACACGTTCCAGACCGTGGCGACCGGGCTCGAGACGTTCGGCAAGTCGCTGGCCACGGCCGAGGCCGGGGACAACGCGGCGATCCTGCTCCGCGGCGTCAAGCGCGACCAGATCCAGCGCGGTCAGGTGGTGGCGGCGCCGGGTTCGGTCACGCCGCACACCCGGTTCACCGCGCGGCTGCACGCGCTGACCGCGGCCGAGGGAGGGCGGCACACGCCGTTCTTCGCCAACTACCGGCCCCAGTTCTACTTCCGGACCACCGACGTGGCCGGGGCGATCGAGCTGGGGGAGGGGGTCACCATGGTCCTGCCCGGTGACACGGTCGACCTGACCGTGGAGCTGAGCCGGCCGGTGGCCATGCACGTCGGGCTCGGGTTCGCGGTCCGCGAGGGCGGCCGCACCGTCGCCGCGGGCACGGTCACGGAGATCCTCTAGACGAAGCTGTTCCGCCTGGCGCCGACGATCACGGGGCCAGGCGGAACGGCGGGTAGCGGTCCGTGACCAGGGTGAACGCGTACGCCGTGACCCGGTTCTGCCAGCGCAGCACGCCCTCGACGTAGTCGAACAGCGCCCGCGGATAGCGGCCCGTGAACAGGATCGCGAACCAGGTGACCACGACCGCCACCACCGCGCCGATGTGCAGGAAGAACAGCACGACGTAGTGCGGGATCGCGAGCAGCCACTTGACGATCGGCAGGAACCGGTTGAGCGTCCCGCCCGGATAGAGGTAGTCGAGCCGCACCGACTGCTGGTCGTCGGTGGCCGGGTAGCGGTCGTCCATCAGGACGAAGTAGACGGTCACCCGGTTGGCGAACCGTTGCAGCTCCAGGTTCCAGTCGAACCACCAGCGGGGATACTTCTTCCGGAACAGGATCATCAGGAGCGGGCCGAAGAACAGCACGCCGCCGAAGCCGTACACGACGTTCTCGGCGTTGCCGCCGTCGTCGCCGCCCCACTGGCCCCAGTCGGAGCCGCCGCTGTAGACGGTGCCGAGCAGGATCACGATCGGGATGATCATGAACAGCCGGAAGAAGCTGGTGAGCCGGTTCAGTGGCCGGTCGGGATAGGCGACGGAGAAGTTCACCGGGTACGGCGGTGGAGCGGTCGGTTGCATCGGCGCGTCCCCTCCGTACCGTGGAATGTCCTGTATGAACATCCTGCGGGTTTCTATCCGTTTTGGGGCAGGAATGGAGACCTGCTCGGCACCGGGACGTGAATGTGTGCCAGACTCACGAACCGTGATCCGACGTCGCGCCCTGACCGTGGCGGTGCTGACCGCCGCTCTCGCGGTGCCCCTCGGCGGCTGCTCGATCGCCGACTCGATCGTCGGGGCCGACCCCGTGCCGATCGACGAGAGCCCGCAGAAGGCCCGCGCCCACGTCGAGGCCTACCTCGCCGCGATGGCCAAGCGGGACGCGGCCGCGGGGCGCAAGCTGCTCTGCCCGACGCTGGCCGGCACGTTCGACAAGACCGCGAAGGGCGAGGGCGGCGACTTCAACCCCGACGTCAGGGTGGCCGGCGGGGTGGTGACCGGCGTCGCCGCCGAGGGCGACGGGCAGAAGGTGACCGCCGCGATGCTCGTCACCCCCAAGGGCGGCAAGGCGACGCCGGTCAGCGTCACGTTCCTGGTGACCCACATCGATTCCGGCTGGTGCATCGCCCGCGAGGACACGGCGGCGGTGCTCCCGTCGATGCCGGCGACGCCCATCCCGAGCCCTTCCCGGTGAGCGGACGGCCGTAGTCTTGCGGGCATGCGCCAAGAGTGGCATCAGCTGAGCTACCCCGGGGTCGCGAGCCTCGGTCCGCAGACCTCCCGGCCGGCGGCCGACTCCGCCGAAGACCAGGCGCTCGGCTTGGACCACTGGCGCGACCTGCCGCGCGACCAGGTGCCGCCGTGGCCCGACCCGAAGGTCGTCGCCGAGGTCTGCCAGGTCCTCGACAACGTCCCGTCGGTGGTGGCGCCCTACGAGGTCGACCAGCTCCGCGAGCGGCTGGCCCTGGTCGCCGAGGGCAAGGCGTTCCTGCTGCAGGGCGGTGACTGCGCCGAGACGTTCGACGCCAACACTGAGAGCCACCTGCTCGCCAACGCCCGCACGCTGCTCCAGATGGCCGTCGTGCTGACCTACGGCGCCTCGCTGCCGGTGGTCAAGGTGGCCCGGGTGGCCGGGCAGTACACGAAGCCCCGCTCGTCGGCGACCGACGCGCTCGGCCTGCCCGCCTACCGCGGCGACATGATCAACTCGCTGGAGACCACGCCGGCCGCCCGCGTGGCCGACCCGCAGCGCATGATCCGGGCCTACGCGAACTCGGCCGCCGCGATGAACATGCTGCGCGCCTACCTCTCGGGCGGGCTGGCCGACCTGCACGCGGTGCACGACTGGAACAAGGGCTTCGTCCGCGACTCGCCGGCCGGTGAGCGCTACGAGGCGATCGCCCGCGAGATCGACCGGGCACTGGCCTTCATCCGGGCCTGCGGCATGACCGACGACGAGGCGCTGCGCACGGTCACCCTCTACTGCTCGCACGAGGCGCTGGCCCTGGAATACGACCGGGCGCTGACCCGGGTCTCCGACAGCAAGGCGTACGGGCTGTCCGGGCACTTCCTCTGGATCGGCGAGCGGACCCGGCGGATCGACGGCGCGCACGTCGACTTCCTGTCGCGGATCGTCAACCCGATCGGCGTGAAGCTCGGCCCGACCACCTCGCCCGACCAGGCGCTCGAGCTGTGCGAGAAGCTCAACCCGGGCAACGTCCCGGGCCGGCTCACGCTGGTCTCCCGGATGGGCAACCATCGGGTACGCGACGCGCTGGCCCCGATCGTCGACAAGGTCACCGCGGCCGGCGCGAAGGTCGTCTGGCAGTGCGACCCCATGCACGGCAACACCCACGAGTCGTCCAACGGCTACAAGACCCGCCACTTCGACCGGATCGTCGACGAGGTGCTGGGCTACTTCGAGGTGCACCGCTCGCTGGGCACCCACCCCGGCGGCCTGCACGTGGAGCTGACCGGCGAGGACGTGACCGAATGCCTGGGTGGCGCCCAGGGCATCGAAGACCTCGACCTGCCCGGCAGGTACGAGACGGCCTGTGACCCCCGGCTCAACACCCAGCAGTCGCTGGAGTTGGCCTTCCTCGTTGCGGAGATGCTGCGTGGCTGAGTTCGTGGACCTGCGGTCCGACACCGTCACCCGACCCTCGCCGGCCATGCGCGCGGCGATGGCCGACGCCGTCGTCGGTGACGACGTCTACGGCGAGGACCCGACGATCAACGAGTTGGAGGCGTCGGTCGCGGCGATGTTCGGGCACGAGGCGGCGCTGTTCGCACCGACCGGCTCGATGGCCAACCAGATCGCGATCCAACTGGTGGTGCCGCCCGGCGAGGAGCTCATCTGCGACGCGGACGCGCACGTGGTGACTTACGAGATGGGCGCGGCCGCGGCGATCGGCGGCGTCTCCACCCGCACCTGGGGCCCGGTCGGCGCCGACATCGACCCCGACGTGGTGGTCGACATGATCCGCCCGAGCGGCGGCTACGTGGTGCCGACCCGGGCGATCGCGGTCGAGCAGACCCACAACCGGGGCGGGGGTGGGGTCATCCCGCTGTCCACCCTGGAGAGCCTGCGGGCCGCCGCGGACGCCGCCGGCGTCGCGCTGCACTGCGACGGTGCCCGGATCTGGCACGCCCACGTCGCCGACGGCGTCCCGCTGCGCACCTACGGCGCGCTCTTCGACACCCTGTCGGTCTGCCTCTCCAAGGGCCTGGGCGCGCCGGTGGGTTCGCTGGTCGTCTCGTCGGCGGCCAACATCGACCGGGCGCGGGTGCTGCGCAAGCGGATGGGTGGCGGCATGCGGCAGGCCGGCGTGCTCGCCGCGGCCGGCGCGTACGCCCTGACGCACAACGTCGACCGGCTCGCCGAGGACCACGCCAAGGCGGCCCGGCTGGCCGAGGCGCTGGCCCCGTTCGGCGTGGTGGCGGGCACGGTCCGCACCAACATCGTCCCGCTCGACCTGCGCAAGTCGCCCATCGACGCCGACGCCCTGGCCGCGGCGGCCCGCGAGCGGGGCGTGCTGGTCTCGGTGCTCGGCCGGCGGCTGGCCCGCCTGGTCACCCACCTCGACGTCGACGACGCGGCGATCGACCGCGCGGTCGAGGTACTCCCTGCCATTTTTCGCAATTGACAGTTTCGCGTGCTTTGCTAAGTAGTTAGGCCCGGTTGGTTTCCGGCCGGCCGGGCGTGACTGCTCGGCGGGAGTTGGCATGGCCCACGCGGGCCCGTGGCGGTGGTTCGCCTGGGCCTTTCTGGCTGTCGAGGGCGCGTTGGTGCTCGCGACGCTGGCCGGGGCTGCCCCGTTGCTGAGCGCGGTGGCCGCGGCCGTGGCCGTCCTGGTGGCGGGAGTCGCGGTGGCGGTGCGCCGCCCGCCGAGGACGGCCGCCTGGGCGTCCCTGACGGTGGCGTCCGGATCGGTGGCGTTCTCCCGGGTGTACGGCACGCTGACCGGCCCGACGCTGGTCGGCGGCCGTGGACTGGCCGGCGGTGACATCCGCGCCCTCGTGCTCTACCCGGCGCTCGCGGTCGGGCTCCTCCTGCTGGGCGGGACCGGCACGGCGGCCGACCTGACCGACACGCTCGACGCCGCCGTCGTCACCCTCGGGGTGTTCGTCCTGCTCTGGCTGTTTCTGCTGCACGGCCAGGTGGTCCCGACCGGTGCCCAGCTCGCCGTGTCCGCCCTGCGCCCGGTCGGCATCTCCGTCGCACTCGGGGCGCTCGTCCGGCTGCTGTTCTCGGTGCGCCCCCGCGCTCCCGCGATCAGGCTCGTGGCGATCGGGGTGATCCTGGCGCTCGTCGGCGCCCTGGGCCTGGTGGCCCGCACAGTCGGCTACCACGTCGACGGCCGCCTGTTCGGCGGCGGGATCTTCGCCGTCGCGTTCGCGGTCCTGGTCGCCACGGCGCTCCTGCATCCCTCGGCCGGCGTCGTTCCGGAACGTCGCGGGGCGGGCGTTCCGGCGGCCCGCCTCAGCCGCGGCCGGGCCACGCTGTTCGTCGCGCTGACCCTGCTCGGCCCCCTGGCCTGGCTGCTCGCGGTCGCCTTCGGCGAGTTCGACCCCGGCTCACCGGAGGACTTCGGGCCGCCGGTGCTGGCCGCGGCGCTGATCGCGCTGCTGCTGCTCTGGCGCCTCTCCCTGCTGGCGCGGGTCGCGGACCGACGCGCGGACGAGCTCGCCGGCGCGGTGGGGAAGCTGCAGGGCCTCCAGGCGGAGCTGGCCCACCGCGCGGCGCACGACCCGCTGACGGGTCTGCTCAATCGGTCGGTGCTCATGGAGCGGCTCGTCGCGCTGCCGGCCGGGCGGTCGCACGCGCTGCTCCTGGTCGACCTCGACGGATTCAAGGACATCAACGACTCGCTCGGCCACCCGGCGGGCGACGAGCTGCTGGTGGCGGTCGGTGGCCGGCTGACGCGGCTGGCCCCGCCGGGCGCGACGCTGGTCCGGCTGGGCGGGGACGAGTTCGCGGTGCTGCTGCCGGGCACGGGGGAGTCCGTCGCGCTGGCGGTGGGCGCGGCGGTCTGCGGCCGGCTGCGCGAGCCGTACCCGTCGTCGTTCGGCCCCCTGCGTGTCAGCGCCAGCGTGGGCGTCACGGCGGGGGCGCTCGCGGCGCGGACGCCGGCCGACCTGCTGCGCGAGGCGGACGTGGCGCTGTACGCGGCCAAGGCGGCGGGCAAGGACCGGGTGGCGGCCTACCGCCCGGACCTGGCGCCGCCACGGGCACCACGCCGCTGACGGCCTAGGTTC
>NZ_BONE01000008.1 GCF_016862555.1 Asanoa siamensis
AGGAACGCAAGATCGACCGGATCCCCGCAAGGCATTTCAAGAGGTCCTCAGATAGCGAACAACTCCAAGTGCGGGCGTTCGCGTTAGCCACAGGCTGCCCAACATGTGGATAACTCGCGTCCGAACTCACTCGAAGGTTCAAGAGGGCGGAGTTGATCATCTTCACCGCTCCGTCCGCGTAGGTGGGCCAGGGGAGCACCGCGGCCCCATGCGACCCAGGAGTGCCCACGTCGGCCACGCCTACATGCCCCTTGTCCCTTTGCGACTCTGGTTGGCCGCGAACTACCCGGACCCGCCGCACACCAGTCGCAGCCAGACCGTGTCTGCTGGTCCAGGTCGTTCGTTTTCGTAGATCACCCGACCTTGGCCAGACGGACGCTGCTCGACCAGGCACGGTTTCCGAGTTGGCGGTCCGGACGGCCAAGGCGTCAAGTCGGTGGGCGGTGTGGCGGAGTTGGACGACCTCAAGCGGTGGCTGTCCTGCGGCGATTTCGCGGGAATCGACGTGCAACCGGTCGAGGTAGCTGAGCAATGGCTTGAGCTTTCCGACGCTATCCCGTGAAACGGCAAAGGCTCACCAGGCATCTCACCGGGTGAGCCCTTGCGTTCGACGGCGCATCGGAGCCGTCGCGATACGCAATGACGAGCACGATCCTTCCCGCCTCAATGTTGGTCGTCCAATGTCTAGGGTTCGCCCTCGCGCGGCGGCGATGCCGGCGACCAGTTGCCGTTGAGGTCGGCCTCCAGCACGCGGTCTGCGGCGCTCAGCGGCGTCCGGGGAATGGCCCCTCGTCCGGACTCGCCTTCTGACCAGGAAGCCCCCGGCCTTTAGACGACGTCGACCGGACCGTTGCGGCTGCCGCGCATCCACACCAACGACAACATGATCACCGAATGGATCAACCCGGGGGTCGTTACACTACGCGCTGTAGCTGGCCGCGCCCCGTGATTCAGGCCAGTGCATTCAAATGCCATAGTTATGTCCATGAACTCATGAACGGCTTGAAGGTCGGAGTTGGTCCCGCTGATGAAGATCGTTCGGGCTGGTTGCTGGAATCGGTGACAAACTTGAGTGCTCGCCCCGTAGTCATCGTCGGGAGTCCTTTCGACCCCCACGTTCGGGTCATCGCTGACCTCTTGCCGACTCGCGGCACTGTGGTCATCGACGCCAGCCGGCAGCATGAAGTCCTGCGGTGGCTTGATCTGCGGCAGACGGCACTGATCGATGCAGCCGGGGAGGTGCTCAAACTTGAGTCTGGCTGTCCCGGCCGCGGATGGCTTCGCCGGCTTGCGCCGGCGGGCTGGGATCGCGGAGTGGCGCTCGGCGGACACGCTGCCGCAGTGCTGTCGTCGCGGTTGTCTCTGCTAGCCACACTGCTCCGAGATCCCGGCCTGTCATGGGTCACCTCGGTCGATGCCCTTTACGCCGCCGAGAACAAGCTGGTGCAGTACCGAGCCGCGTTGCAGGAAGGGGTGCGCGTTCCATCCACCATGGTCAGCGGGTCCGCATCGGATCTCGCAGACGGACTGGGAGAACCGTTCGTGTTGAAGCCGTTTGGTCCCGGGAACTTCGAGGACGAAGGGCATCAGCAAGTCGTGCACGTCCACGCTGTTCATGCCGCTGACGTAGCCGAGGTGGAGCTGCTCGACGCGCCGTTCATTGCCCAGCAGGTCGTCCACGCGCACAAGCATCTGCGTGTGGTGACGGTGCAGGACCACGCGTGGGTGACCGAGCTGGACGCCACCGGGCTACCACTCGACTGGCGGGAACACGCACCCGCCCACCACGCCTTCACCGCCTCCGCGTGCTGGCCAGAGGTTGAGAGCGGGGCACTCCAGCTGGCTGCCGCGCTTCATGTGGGATTCAGTAGCCAGGACTGGGTGGTCGATAACGACGGCCCGCTCTTCCTCGACCTGAATCCTGGCGGCCAGTGGTTGTTCCTACCTGATCGTGTGACGACGCCGATCGCTCGTGCGCTCGCGGGCTGGTTGGCGGGAAGCTAGGTGCGGGTCATCCGGGGGAGGTTCGCCGAGCCTCGCGTCTATCTGTGGTACGTGTTCGCGTTGATCCGTCCGGGCATCGAAGTGCCGACGTTCGGCAAACCGGAGCAGTTCACCGGTGACATCGAACGGCTACCGCCCGACGATCTGAAGGTTGTCGTCGAGGAGGGACGTCGCCAAGTCGACCGTCAACTGGCTGACCTGGAGAAGAACCGTTCCCGTGCCGCGACGATGTTGACGATCGGTCTCGCGGAGGTGGCAGTCCTCTCCGCCAGCGCGCATCGAGTCTTCACCCATGGACCCTTTGTGACGCTCGTATGGACGACGAGCGTCGTCTTGGCCGTCCTCACCATCGGCGGCGCCGCGTCACTGTTAACGTCCCAAGCTGTATTCGGGCGCGTGGACACCCGACAGCTCGCGACGGGCCCCATTCCAGCGTTGCGTGAGGCGGCCCTCGGCTACGCACGCGCTGTGGGGCAAGGTGAGGAGACCATCCGGACCCGTATTACGGTGTTGCGCGATGGCGTGTCACTTGCCGTTGCGTCCGCATTGTTGTACGCAGTGATCTGGCCGTTCGTTGCGGCCTCAAGCAACCCGTCGAAGTCGGTGCCAAGCCCTCCATCCACAGGAGCGACCTCATGTCCCACGACTTGTACAAGTTCCTCGCCAAGCCCGCCGAGCCCGACGATGACCGCGACCCCAAGTCCGGCCGCGACAAACGGGACCCCAACACCGCCCTAACCGCCTCCGTAGAAACGATCGACAACGACCGGGCGACCTACCTGCTCGGGAACGTAAGCCTGTAGACCCGGGCGGACAAAGGGCACCCGGTGCCTTCGGCCATGCCCACGATGGCAGAAGGAGTGTTCACCGTCGGCCGGTGGACCTCAACGAGTTGATGGCGTGCAGTACGCAGCCTCCAGGCGGCTAGCTCGCCCTCGCCGCCGTTCACCGCGGGGCGGGTGGCTCGCCGCAGCGCTCCCGCCTTCCGTCCCGCTCCCGGGCGAGGCGCGCGCGGGCGGTCCGGACGCGCCACCATGCCCGCTCCAATATTCGGCCTCCAGCGGCCAACAGACCGTCGATGGGTCCGGACACAGGCGGGGGCGTGGCCAGTATCTTAACCAGATCGGAGCGCTCCCGGTCGCCGATCCCGACACCGTCCGGTCCGACTGGAGAGCTGACCAGCGCCAGTACAGCTACCGCGCGCAGGGTCAACGCGGCGTACTCAGGCGTTGTTTTCAGGGGCAGGCCGTGGGCCATGTTGTTGCGCAGGTTGGCCCCGAAAGGTCCGAGCAGTAGCCACCGCAAAAAGTACGCCCAGGACTCGTCGAGCGCGATTTGCTCCAGTTTGTCGAGCAGCACGTATAGGCCCGGATATCCGCCGGGATCCTTGGCCGCCTCGACCCGGTAGATGCCCTCGTCGAGTTCGAGGAGGAGGTTGCGGGCGGCGGTTTCCAGCCGAGGCGTCACCAGGTAGATGCAGGACTCGGTATCGCCGCGCCAGTAGTGGCGGAAGCCCTTGGCCAGGCTGCGCAGCAGGTTGACGTCGCGGCCACCGCGGCTGAGGAAGTAGTCGACCAGGTCGTCCTGGCCGGGAGTGCCGTACCGGTCTGCTATCCGACGGAGCCCCTCTGCCATCAGCCGGCCGATGTTCTCGGCACGGACCTGAGCGAACAGGCTCATGCCGAACCGGTCTTGCGCCTCCGGGTCACCGGCTGTGGCCCTGGGCAGGCCGTTGGCGAAGATCATCGGCGGGAGGATTCGGCTCAGTCCCTGGTGGGTTTGGCGACCGAGCTGTCGCAGCTGACCGATCGGCCCAGTGGGTGGGTCGTCGGCGAGGAATTCGTCGAGGGCGTCGCGCCAGTCCGCTGAGCGGGTGTACTCGCACAGAAACCCCTCGATCACGTGCGGCGGCAACGGTGATGACGCCTCGAAGGTCTTCAGTCCAAGCTCGGACGGAGCGATGCGTTGCATTGCTGAGACGATGTCGCGCTGCAGGTCGGGAAGGCTCCGAGCCCGGGCCACCTGGGCGGCCTCGCGGAGCCGGATCATCCTGACCGCCGGTTGGGTCGCCTGCTCGGCGTGGCGTTGGTGCCCGGTCACTTCGTCGCGGGCGATCAGTTCCAGCGTGGCGGTGTCGGCCGTCCGCCGTCGCCGAAATCCGGCGATCGCCGTGGCGTGGTTCCCGACGAACACTGCGGCAGCACGAACGAGTAGTTCGTCAACGTCGTGTGGATCAGCTGCATTGTCCCGCGCCGCCGTCTTGGGGCCGGCGGCGAGCGCACCAAGGAGCGGCACTACGACACCTGGGCTTTCGCCGGGACGGCGATCCATGACCTCCTCGAGGATTGCGGCCATCTGTGCCCGCGCCTGCGCTTCCAGGTCGTGGTTGCCGACAGACCGCGCCAGCGTCCAAGCCCGCACCACTGCATCGATCACGTCCATGCTGATGACGCCGCCCTGAGCCAGAGACAGGTAGGCCCCAGCAGACCGGCTTACCCGAGCTCGGCCATTGCCGTCGCGGCGGCAGAAGAGCAGGTCTTCAAGCCGTGCCACCGCCGCAGGGGCGGCAACGGCGGTGGCAGTCCCCCGCCACAACCGAACCACCTGGTCGGTGACCTCCCGCACCGGCGGGAGCCATCCGCCAAGCGCTACGAGCTGGCAGCCGTCCCGGCCGTCGAGGTCCAATCGCAACTGATAGGTGAACGCCAGCAGCAGTTCCCGCCGCAAGGCCTCACCCGCCGGCACACCGTCAGGGATCTCGGCCTGGGCCAGCGCGAGCGCGACGTCCGTGTAGTTTTGGGCTCCCGTACACGCCTCGTCGAGGAGTCGACCCCCCACGGCCGGGTGCGCCGAATCGAACTGGTACGGAATCCGCGGATCCATTGGGTCGTCGTCGGGTTTTTCCGCGAGCTCGGCGAGAGTCACATACATCTCCGTGTGCATCAGGTTGCGCCTGAAAAGGGCGCCATGGTTAGCAGACGGACGCATCCAAATACACGCCCCAATGAATGCACCGGCCGCCTTACCCAGCTTCTGTCGCCCGGACTCGAACAACTCTACATTCTGTCCTCCTCCCAGCTCCCGTAAAGGAAGTCCTGATGTACGTCCAGCATGGTCAACACGCCACCGTTAATTATGTCGAACGCCTCACGGAACGTCACCGCGAGCCGGCTCACATCGACCGCATAGGCTGTCGAGTTCAACTGGCCCGAGTAGCGGAAGGCTTCTCTAGCCGGGTCAATCTGGTGGATAAAGCGAAAGCACCTTCATCGTCACGTCCCCGAGGCCGCCGAGATTCAGCCTCGTGAGGAGAACCTGGAGCTGGGTAGCCAACGGCGCGAGCCTGTGGCCCTGCTTCCGCTTCAGATGAGTTTCAAGACTTTTGGCCCACGGTTCGGGTTCGCCGTTCCCGCCGAAGCAAACGCATGCCGCCGCTTGGCGGATGGCCTGCTTAGGGCGAGTTCGATGCCATGGCGGTAGTTGTAGATCAAAGGCAGGAGTACCCTGTCGTTCGGGTGAGGACCTAGCTGCCAAGCCACGAGGATGGCGTCCCCTGCCTTGGCCACCCTCCCGCTAGGCCGCGGTCGCCGTCGTAGTACTCGATCCATGCGGTGTCATCCGAGCACTCGCCGGGAAGTGCGCTGAGCAGATCACCCATGATGTGTAGTGTGGCCTGGCGTCTCGAACTCGTCATCCGAGTTCATTGGATCCCTCGATAGGGTGCCCCCGGCGCCAGTACCAGGTTCTAGGAGGTGCTGCGGTAACCACTCACGATCGAATTAGTGGTCGGGTTAAAGCATGGCGTGTCCCCCCGGGGCCAGAAGTGACGCCGAGACGCTCCGAGCAACGAGTTCACCAAAGAATCCAATAGCACAGCCCGGAACTATGGCCCGAGCATCGTGTGGTGAGCGCTACGCCGCTGAACGGCCAGCGGCTTGCAGCCGGCGCCTAAATTGGAAGGTCTCTATGCGATCCACCCAGCGTGAGAAGGACGAGATCCGCGCCTATGTAGAGGCTCAGGCCCACGAGGATGTCCTCCACCTCGAGAAGGCTGCCTCCGAGCTGATCGGCCCTGTGCGGCATGCCATCTGGGATGTGCATTGCGCGACGAGCCGCTGGTGGGTGCTTACGAACCCGACCAACCTATACGATCAGACGGACTTCAGAAGCCGTGACGTGGCGCTGACCTTCCATGTCGGACTGGCTTTACGTATGTCGTATCTCCAGGAGCGGGATGTGCTCGTCGCGCCGACACAGGCGGACCTGCTGCCTGGCTCGTGGCGGCGGTGGGAGCAGGCGTTCGAGGCATACGACAGCGGCGACGAGGCCGAGAACTTCCAGGCGGTCGGCGTTCGGCTACGCGAGTGTCTGGTGTCGTTCATCGGAGAGACGATGAGCGACGAGTTGGTGCCGACGGGCGTGGAACGTCCGAAGAACGCGGACTTCAAGGGTTGGACCGACCTGATAGCGAACGCGTTGGCTGGCGGCGACTCCTCAGCCAAGCTGCGGTCGTATTTGAAGGCGATAGCCGTCGAGACCTGGACGTACGTGAACTGGCTGACCCATGCGAAGAATGCTGTGCGGATGGATGCCGAGATCGGGCTAAAGACGGTTGAGCACCTGCTAGGGATGTTCACGGCCGCACGGCTGCGAACGAGTCGGGCCACTGGGCGTTGCGAAGAGTGTGGCTCGTACCGGGTGGTGGGTGGCGTATGCAAACACTGCGAGTGGGTTGATCCCAACTACGAGCCGCCTTTGCTGCCGCACTTGAGCGACGAAGAGCGGGCGCGGCGGCTGGCAGAGCCGTGCACGCCGAGTTCCGACATTGCGACGTTCATGAGCCCGGAGAGCGCTCGGCAAGAGACGAGTCGCTGATCTCGGCAGGAGCCCGCTTGGCGCACCGGCGTCAGCGCTCACCGCTACGCCTTCGCGTAGTCGATTGACGGGTGTCGGACCGGTGGCCTACTCATCCGAAGGTGTTCTCCCGGCTGGGCGGAAAATGCGCGATGACGACCAGTCGCACTCTCGTCAGCGTCCAGTGCGCGGCACGCGGCTGACGTCGGGCGTAGAACGCTAGCCAAAGACTGCCGAAGACGGTGCTCGCAGCCCATAGGTGGAGTCAGGTGAGGCCGTCCAGGTGGGCCAGTTCGGGCTGTCAGAACCACGCCCGCGAGCCGTATCGACCGCGGCCCGCGACCGGCTTGTTAAAGCCGCGCAACCTCACTGACATCGGTTTGCTGGCGTCGTCCGAGCTAGTGG
This sequence comes from Asanoa siamensis, assembly GCF_016862555.1. Classification (GTDB taxonomy): domain Bacteria; phylum Actinomycetota; class Actinomycetes; order Mycobacteriales; family Micromonosporaceae; genus Asanoa; species Asanoa siamensis. The sequence continues at coordinate 7,264 of NZ_BONE01000008.1, forward strand.
GCCTTGGCCCAGCGTGCGGCTTCGGCGATGAGTTCGGGTAGTTCCGCAGGCGTGGGCAGGCTGACGATGCCGTCGAGTGGGACCCAGTGGGCGCCGGCGACTTCGTCGAGTTGGGCTGTGGGGAGGCCGGCGTCGGCTGGGGCGCGGCAGATGTAGACGTGGTCGATGTGGCGGTGTTCGCCAACTTTGGAGTCGGTGACGGTCATTTCGATGATGGCCCAGGGTGACGGGTGGCTGTCCACCGCGGCGTGAACGAAGGCGGGTATGCCGATGACGTGTGCGTGGATGCCGGTTTCTTCGTGGACTTCGCGGAGGGCGGCTTGGGCGGGGTCTTCGTTGGGGTCGATGTGTCCGCCGGGGTAGAGCCAGAGTCCGACTTTGTTGTGGTGGATGAGTAGGACGTTCTGGTGGGGCTCGTCGAAGACGATGGCGGAGGCGGTGTTGTGCCGGACGTTGGTCATCAGGGTTGTCCTTCGGCGAGCGCGTGGGTGCGGTCGGTGACCCATCTTAGGGCGGATGGGGTCATACCTGGGTGAACGGGTAGTTGGATGGTCGTCGCGGTGAGCTGTTCGGCGTTCGGGCATGGTGTGGCGTATTGGGCGAAGATCGGCTGGTGGTAGAGCGGCTTGTAGCGGTACCGACTGGAGTCGGGCGGCAACCCGGCCGCAGCGAAGGCGGTCGCCGTAGCTTCTGCTTTGTCGGGCCTAGTGGTCAGGACGAGGTTGTAGTAGTTGGGCTCGTCGCCTTTGGCGTACGGGAGTTCGGCCAGGATGCTGCCGTCGCGTGGTAGGCCGGCGAGGATCTGGTGGGCGTTGTCGCGGCGTTGCTGTAGTTGGGTGTGGAGTTCGCGTAGCCGAGTGAGTCCGATCGCGGCCAGCGGTGCGGCGAGTTTGTAGTTGACGCCGTGCTGTGTTCCTTTGAGGTGGCCGAGGTGGGTGTAGTGGTCGATGCGGTCGGCAAGCTCTAGATCGTCGGTGAGTACGAAGCCGCCTTCGCCGGTGGAGAGCAGCTTGCGGTCATGGGTGGAGAAGCAACCGGCGCGGTAACGGGTTCCGGCGTACTGACCGCGGATGCGGGTGCCGTGGGCCTGGCAGGCGTCTTCGATCAGCGGTACGCCGGCTTCGGCGAGAACGGTCGCGGCGTCGGCATCGTCGACCGGATATCCCCACAGCGGGAGGCTTATCGCGGCCTTGGTCCGCGCCGTGATCTTCGCTTTCAGGTCGGCTGCATGGAGGGCAAGGCTGCCGGGTCCGGTGTCGACGATGACGGGGATCGCGCCACACGTCAGGATCGGCAGAGCGGTGGGAATCGGGGCGGTCGCGGGGACGAGGACCTCGTCACCGGGTCTGACGTCCAGGGCGACGAACGCAGCGTGGATTGCGGAGCTGCCTGAGTTGACCGCTACGGCTCGCCGGACGCCGAACCAGTCCGCCAGTGCCCGCTCGTATTCGGCGAGGACGGGAGCGCCGCCGGAGAGGCGCCCGTCGGTGAAGACTGCGGCGATCTGGTCGAGCTCGCCGGTCTGTGGCGGGGTGTAACGGTCGTTGACGGGGTGGACCGCGTCGAAGGTGTCGCTAATGGTCATAGGTCAACACCACCTTGATCGTGTCTTGGGGCGTGTCGCTGATCAGCGTGTACGCGTCCGCCGCCTGGTCGAACGGGATGCGGTGGGTGATCAGGCCGTCGGTGCGGATCGTTCCGTCGGCGATGAGGTGCCAGGCGGTGCGGTTGAGTCGGTCGAGGGTCCACTGCGGGTGAGCCCGTTGCGGACACCCGTTGATCGTCATTGAGGAGATCAGCGTGATGCGGTTGCGGTGGTACTCCTCGCCGAGCCGCAGGCCGCTCTGGTCGCCGTGGTAGGAGGCGACCGTCGCGACGCGGCCGGCGACACGCAGGCAGCGGATCGCTTCGTGGAGTCCGCCGTAGGAGCCGGACGCTTCGATCGCGGCATCGGCGCCGGCTCCGTCGGTCAGGTCATGGACCTCGGCGGCCACGTCGATGGTGTCGGCATGGAGGCCGTGGACACCGAGCGCTTGGGCGGCTTGGACGCGCAGCGGGTAGCGGTCGACGCCGATCACGCGGGCGCCGGCGTGGCGGGCGTGTTGCGCGGCGAGCAGGCCCACCGTGCCGAGCCCCATCACGACCACCGTCTCGCCGACTCGTAGGGCCGCGTCATGGACGCCGGCGAGGGCGACGCGGGTGAGGATGTGGAACACGGCTCGTTCCGGATCGGTGTCGGCGGGCAGCAGTCCAGCAGTGGCCGCGGTCTCGGTGAGTAGGTGGCCCGTGGCGTGCGGGGCGTCGACAGCGACCAGGTCACCTACCTCGACGTGTGTGACAGCGCGGCCAATCTGGGCGACGCGGGCAATCGACTCGTACCCGGGCGCGACCGGATAGTCCCGGCCCTGTCCGTCGGTGTAGTAGCGGTGATCGGCATCCCAGGTGCGGTGCAGGGCGGCAGCGGCGCCGCCCAACCAGGCCATCTCGGTTCCGTGGCTGATGCCGGAGATCATCGTCTCGGCGAAGACGTCGCTGTCACCCAAGCGCGGCAGCCGCTGCTCGATAATCTCGACCTGCCCAGGCCCACAGATCAGGAGGCGTCTACACAACGGCCCTCCGCTGGGCTGGAGGGTGCGCCGAAGGGTGTGGTCCGTTGCGGTGTTGGCGGGGGTGGTCATCGGACCTCCAAAGTTGATGAGGCTGCCGCAACTGGGCGGCGAGCTCGTTGACGTGACTGTCGAGGAACGCGTCGAACGTCGATGCGTCCAGGCGGATCAGGCGCCGGTCCCAGGCGTCGTACGCGGCTTCGAAGGAGTGGGAAAGCGCGGCGGCTTCGGTTTGGCTGAAGGTCGCTTCCATGGGTCGGCCGCGTCCCCGTACTCGCTGGCATATGGTGGCCGGGTCCGCGGACATCCCGATCAGCACGTCCGGCTGCGGCACGCCCCGAGCCCACACCTGAACGGTCTCTGAGATCCGGGCAACGTCGATCTGGGGCAGCGTCGTTGCGGCGAAGATCGCCTGTTTGATCAGCGCCCAGTCAGCGATGACGTTCCGTCCGCTGGACAGGGCCTGACCGATCTCGCGTAGTTGGGCGATCCGGAGCGCGACGAATGTCAGCTCGACCCGTAACGCAGACGCGTTATCGGGACGCTCGCTTCGCAGGAGCGGTTCGAGGAACGGGTTGGCGTCGAAAGGATCCAGGACCAGGGGTTCCGTGCAGCGCTCGAGTGAGCTTTCTGGCGAGGGTCGTCTTGCCGACGCCGGTCACTCCTTCTACCGCGACGAAGAGCCCGAACGCCTTGAGCCCATCCGTCCGGACATCTCCGGTCGCGAAACAGGCCTGTGGTCCGTCGGAGTCTGGGTCGAACCGCGCCACGGACGACCCCGCGGTTTCCAGCCATTCGCTGAGGCCAGGAGCAGGGTCGTCTCGGCGGTTGCTGATGGCGCGGTCAGGCGGACCCGTCGCTGGCATCCAGGCCAGGGTCCGCTTTGCTGGCGATGCTGTCATCTGACCTCCTCGGGGGTTCCGCTCGTGCCGCGGTTGTCATACCGATCGAGAACTGCGAGCGCCCACCTGGCTTGCTCGCAGGGAAACCACACCATCCGCCGTTCGAGCCCACATCCGAGACAGAACCCGTCGTCGTCGATGTGGGTCTGAGCTACTTCCATCGCGGCGACTCGCACGCTGGACCATCCGGCATCAGCTCCGCCCGCTGCATCGGTGGGAGTCCCAGCAACCGGAGTAAAGCGAGCTGGATGCACTGCGGGTGGCCGTCTACTGCGTCGGACGCCGCTGCGCCTCCGCCCTCGTCGCCGCTGCTGGATCCGGGCCCCGGACGGGGCCGTAGACACCCCGGCGAACATCGCGGGCGAACGCGCGCATCTCGTCGGCCCAGAAGAACAACGCGTCCGCTTCCCGACCGCCTGGGGCGATCTTGATGGCGTGGCCGTCGCCGAGTTCCTGGACGTAGCGGGGTAGGTCGCCGGCCGCGATCGTCCGTAGCAGGTCCGCCCAGTCATCGCGGGTGAACCTGAGCTCCGGCCCGAGCTGCACGCGGGCGTTACGGACGAACACCGCCGTCGGCTCCTCCCGCACCGCCCAGTGAGAAGAGTCGTCACGTGCGTCCAAGCTGCTGGGAATGCCCGTGCGATACGGCATTATCTGCTCCTCCTCGGGTCTCAAGGCGTGGGGAATTCGTGGTACCGACGGCCTGGAACGTCACGGCTGCCGTGGGTGGGTTCAAGATCCGCTCGGTCACGGTCGGACCGCCGGCCCAGAACAGGAAGCGGCACGCCAGTAACCGCGGTTGCCCCTTCGCCGTTCCGTACAAGTCACTTGACGCCACGAACAGTTGACCGACCAGGTACACCGCGAGTGCGGCCTCGTCGCCGTCGAACCGCTGCGCCAGTTCTGTCCGTGCCCGAGGGCACGGCCAGTCGTCGCCGTCGACCGCACACAGCCAGCTGGGCCGCGCTGAGACATGCTCCGGTTTCGATGCACCAGACGTGCCGGTCATCGGCGCCGTCCCCGGTCACGCGGGTCTGCCACCACGCGCAAGCCAGCGACCTGTACGAACACGCAGCGACGCTCGACCGCGTCGCCTGCGGGCGTGATCTCATAGACGTCGATCCAGCACCAGCCGTCGTAAGTCGGCCAGTCATGGTGGCGGATCACCCTGGCAAGGATCGCGTTCGACCCAGCAAACTGGACACTCGCGGCGCGACTCAACACCAGAACCTCGCCCGAGCGGGGAAGCGTTGCCGCGGCTGATCTCACGCCACGCCGCCTAGCAACGACGTGCCCGCGTGAACCAGCCGTGCGCCCACCAACTCCGGGCGGGTCAGGCCAGGTCGGCGGCGCGGTAACCGGGCGCACCGCTCAAACACCCGGGCCGCCGCTTCGTGGTTCGTGCATGGTCCGAGGACCTTGCATTCCACGCACAGCCCGTCGCCGCTGGACACCGCGTGGCGATCCAGCACTGCCTGCGCCCGTTCAATCTGCTGACCGCCCGAATACGTCGCCATCTCACCGCCCTCACGTTCACGTTGGGTCGGGCGCGCCGCGCATACCCGGCGAGGTGCTCCTCCCCGGTGCATCACGCGGCACGCCCGACCCGATTCACCCGCCGCAACGGAGCCACGTGTCACGCAACGGCGGGGAGTTCTGTGCTGGCCCCATGGCGTGCGCGCCGTGGGCCGGTCGGGAACTTGCTGGTCGCAATGCCTTTCGGTCAGTAGCGTGGCGGTCGCGGACCGTTGAACTTAAGTCGACAGGCGTCAGCCGCTGTCAGCCGACACACGCCGGCGGAGTACAGGTCGGTGTACGAGCGGCTACCGTCCAGGCATGACGGCCGAACCCAAGCGCGCAAGTGAATGGACTATCCACGGGGAGCGAATTGTCGACGACACCCGGCGGGCGGTATTGAGCATTGCCGACGTGGAGCTACCCGATGGAGTTCGTTTCGAGCAATACGTGCTTCGGGTGCCCGGCGCCGCGATGGTCGTCGTTCTGGATGACGACGAGCGGGTGCTGATGGTGTGGCGGCACCGCTTCATCATGAAGCGGTGGGTCTGGGAGCTGCCCGGCGGCTACGTCGACCAGGCGGAGGATCCCCTGACCTGCGCGGCGCGGGAAGTCGAGGAAGAGACCGGATGGCGCCCGCGAACCATGGAAAAGCTCGTGACGTTTCAACCGATGGTGGGGACGATCGACCAGGAAAACGTGGTCTATCTCGCCCGTGGCGCTGACCCCACGGGTGCGGCGCCGGACATCAACGAGGCCGAGCGCGTCGGCTGGATTCCGTTGACTGAGATTCAGCAGCACCTGACCAACGGGACCATTGTTGGCGCGGGCTCCGTATCGGGTCTACTCGCTGTGCTGCTACTCAGGGCCTCTGGGAAGCTCTAGACCGTCCGAAGGACGGGCCTGGCCCGTTCGGCGAAATCGCGTACTGCGGGAAGGCCGGCATGCTTGCCGAGCCGACTTGCCAGATCGATCAGGTAGTCACGCGCCCGCGAGGAGTCGAGTCCTTCAGCGGCCTCAACCGCCTGAGTTCCCACGTGGGCCGCTTCCTCGACGTCTCCGGTTTGCGCGTGCGCGACCGCGAGGAGCGCAAGGTTGAACTGGCGACCCCGCGCGTACTGGCGTCCATCCATGTCGAGTGACCGTTTGGCGAACCGCTGGGCAACGTCACCTCGGCCGAGGGCGGTGAAGCAGTGGCCGAACTTCGCCGCGAGATACGCCTCGTCGAAATACCCGATCCACTGGGGATCGCTAGCCCGATCAGCCGTATCAAAAATTCTCTCGGCTCTGTCGAGAGCCGACGCGCACGCCGCCTCGTCGGCGCCCGCCGCGTGCCCCTGCGCCTCGAGCACGGCCGCCTCCGCCTGGATCGCGGCTACCCCCGCCTCGGTAGCGGCACGCCCGGCCGCACGGGCAAGATCTACGGCCTCGCCGGAGGCGCGCATGTACGCCGCCTGATGACTCATCGCCGCCAGAATCTCCGCACCCAACGCCCGGTCACCGGCGCTCGCCGCGAACCGCAACGCCTGGACCATGTAACGCTGAGCCAGGCCGTGCAGACCAGAATCGTATGAGGCCCACGCGGCAAGCTGCGTCGCCTCCGCGACAGCCGAGAAAAGCGCACGACCGGTTACCGGATCGAATCGGCCCCTGGCCAGTTCCGCGACGTCGCCATGGAGAAAACGAACTACGCTTTCTCGGATGTGACCGCCGCCGAACTGGTTATCCAACGTTCGGTACGTCGCGGTGATGCGGCGCACCGTCTCCACATCCGGTGAACCGATCAGCTTTTCTCCGTGACCGGCAGGTCGTTCATCCAGCGGCGAGATCAGCCACCGCATAGCGGGAGGCAGAAACGCCGCCGCGCTGAAACCCGCGGTCCGAAGTACGTCGCGCCGTTGCATGTCTCCCCGCCACAGCTCCGCGGCGACATCGATTCCGTGCCGCCAGTCCGGCGCGAACTCTAGCCCCGCCGGTGCCGCATGGGCGCCGCGTTCAACCCTGACGGGCCGTTCCTGGCTGTCGGCTGACACGGCGTACACCAAGGCTGACAGCTGTCCACCTGCGCCGAGCGCGGCGTCGAGCAGGGCCGCCACCGACACGCTCGGACGTTTGGTCCCGGATTCGAGATCCCAAAGGTAGCCGTGCGAGCAATGGATCTTCTGCCCAAGACGCCGCAACGACATACCAGACTGTTCCCGCAGTTCCTTAAGCCGCCGTCCGAAGCCCTGATCAACAACGACAGTCCGTCGCGGCATCGCTTCGCTCCCAAGGTCCAGACGAAATGTGGTTCCGTCACCCGATCGGCAATGGCGCGTTCCGCTAACGTTACCGCCACTGCGGTTCAAGCAGCGTTCTCAGTTTTGTCGGGGTCCGCCGGATGAGTTGGTGTGGACAATGGCCCGATCGTGGTCGTGTCCCGCTCGGCCTTGAGGATCTTGACCAGGAGGGATGCGCGTTCGTTGGACACGCCGTGACCACTGTCACGCAGGGCGTCCGCGAGGTTGTCTCGGGACAGTGAGCGCCCCTCGCGGGCCAACCGGGTGCGGGCGGTTCTCGCCGCCGGTATGAGGTGCGCGACGGTGCCTACGCTCGACGGCGAAGCCGGCTTGTTGTGGCCATCGATGCCTTCCGCCGCGCGGCCGACCACGTCAGCCGGGCCGGTCTCGAACGAGGGCCGGGTTTCCACCTGGTGGCAGGGGACGGTCTCGATCTCTGCTACGCCGTCCGGGTCGGCCGTCCGAACGCTTTGGGCGACGTCCGGGACTGTTGGGACCGTCCGCTGATCGTCCCGGGCGACCGCCCGATGGCTGTCCTGCGCATCAAACATGGCGAACAGCAACTTGACGGAGACGAGCATGGACAACGCCGGCCACCCAGCAAGCGCTTTGCCGATCGGATCCGCGCCACCCACCGCGACGTTCGCGGCCAGGCTCGCCGCAGTGCCGATGATCAACGCCACCCACGGAACCCAACCTGTCGGCCGCCCAGCACGACGCTGCGCGACCAGGAAGAGACTGGCCACGATTTCCAACCCGTCCACGCTGATCGGGAACGCGTACGACTTCCAACCGGTCTGGCCATGATCGGCGGCCAACTCGCGCATGTGCGCGAAACTGATCGCGCCCGCCACGATGGCAAGACCAGCGACGCAGACGGCCGTAAGGACCAACAGCATCTTGTCGGTTCGGGTCCTCATCCGTTCACCTCCACCTGAGGTGAGGCCGACCTGAGCAGCGTCACCAGGGCATCGAGCACCCGCTCGGCGGCGTCGGCGGGCATGGACAGGTGCGAGTCACCCACCTGCACATGCAGATAGGGCTCACACCGCCACGGAGCACACGCCTCCGTTAGCCAAGCCGTCCCGTCCCGAGTCGGTAGCCACTGAGCCGTCGTCAGACCCAGCGGAACCGGGGCCGACCTGTGCTCACCACCGACGCCGGACCGGTAGCCGTTGGCCTGGCTGGCCGGGTCAGCGGTGCAACGGCTGCGGTCACACCACGCGGGATGGCTTGGGACGTAACGGTTTCGGGAGCCGGACCGGGCATCAATCGATGCCTGCCTTTTTTCGCTCATTGACTACGGTGAAGCGGCACGGCCACGACGCGATACGCCGGTTGCGGGCGATCGCCCCGGACCTCGTCGACCGCGCGGCGGAGAGGAGCCCGCGATGACCGCCCGACTCCGCGAGTCGCTGCACGACGCGGCGACCGACGTCCCGGCGTACCCGGTCTACGAGAGGTCGCTCGCCACCGCCCGCCGGTCGCGGCGGCGTTCCGCGCTGGCGACGGCCCTGGTCCTGGTCGCGCTGGCCGGCGCCGGGGTGGCAGTGCCACTGGTGGCGCGGCCCGCCACGGAACCCGCCGTCGGCGCCGATGCCGGGGCCGCCCTGCCGGACCGCGTCGGTGTGCCGCCCCGCGGCAACCTGCACTCCACCGACTGGCCGCCGCTCGGTCCGGCATCGGTGGTCTTCGCGGGCCAGGCTCCCGGCCTGATGTGGGGCGACGAGGGCAGCATCATCACCATCGTCGGCGCGACCGACGACCGGTACCGGATCATCAAGGGCCGGAACGAGGCGCAACCCGGCGAGGACACGGTGTTGTCCCCCGACGGACGCCGGATAGCCGTCGGAACCGGCTCGTCCGCGCGCGTGGTGGACCTGATGACGGGGCGCAGCCGCGCTGTCGACACCGGCGTCTCCGACGTCGTGTCGTCCGAAGCCGCGGCCTGGTCGCCGGACGGTCGGGCCGTGGTGGTCCGGGAAACGGTGCCGGCCAACGCGGAAGGCAGCGCGTACCGGATGGTGTTGAGCCTCGTCCGGCTCGACGGGTCGGGGCGGGTGCGGCTGGCCGAGGCCGACCACGCCGCCGGCCTGGGCTCGCCGGTGGCTTTCGCACCCGACCGGCTCGCCTACCAGACAGGACGGACGGTCACGGTCGCGGGCCTGGACGGACGGCAGCAGTCGGCGTTCGCCCTCGCGCCCGACACGGAACTGGCCGGAAAGGGCGCCTGGAACGCGGACGGGACGCTGACGATCGCCCGGCGCGACGGCAGCGGTTGGAGTCTCCGGCGGGTCGACGCGCACACGGGTCGGGATCTCGGTGCGCTGGACACGCCGGCTGTCGCGGACGTGACCGCCATCCGGCTGCTGGGCTGGTCGGCGGACGGGTCCGCGCGGGTGGTCGCCTACGTGCCCTCCCCCACGGCACCGGCTGCGTTCGACGTGCCGCTCACGATGGACCAACGACTCGCGTACGGCAACGTCGGCACGGTCGAGGTGCTGGCGCTCGACCGGGGCGCCACCGCACCGACGACGTTGCTCACGGCCCCCGCCGACGTCGTCGCGATCGACGTCGCCGACACGGTGATCCGCAGCGGCCGCACCCGTGCCGCGACGCCGCCGGAGGGGATCGGCCCGCGCTTCTGGTTCTGGACGATCCTCCTCGTGCTGCTGGGTGTCGGCATCGTGGCCTACCGGCGCCGCGTCCAACTCGCCCTGTGGCTCGACGATCGCCGCGTCCGCCGCTCCCGCCGCCAGAGGCCACCGCGCTGAGCCTGATCGCGCGGCCGGCGAGGCAGGTGATGCCGAACGCGGTGGTGGTCATCCTGGTACCGGCGGCGCAGCGACACCAGTTCACGCCCGGCCCGCGGGCGTACGCCCGGGACGTGCTTACGGGTGGCGGCCCGCCGCCGCGAGGCTGAGTAGCGAGCGCACCAGGCCGTCGACGGTGTGCGGGTCCCAGCCCGTGATCTCCCGCCAGCGGGACAGCCGGTACTTCACGGTGTTCGGGTGCACGTGCAGCGCGTCGGCGCTGGCCGCGATCGAGAGGGCGTGCGCGGCGTACGCGGCCACCGCCTCGCCGAGATGCGGCTGCGGTGCCGCCGGCCCGGGGTCGATCAACGGCCGGAGGCGGTGCGCCTGCGGCAGCAGCGTGGCCAGCAGCCAGTCCGCCTCGAACCGCACGCTGGTGCCCCGGCTCTCGGCCAGCGCCAGCGCCCGGTCCGCGTCGGCGAGGCTGTCGGCCGCACCCGCCAGCCCTTCGCGGGACAGGCCGGAACCGGTGATGCCGCGCGTCTCCAGCGCGGCGAGGACCGTTGCCGCCGGAATGCCCTGCGCCAGCACGATCACCGTCGGACCGACCGTCACGACGCAGCTCGTGCCGCGGGTCAGCGCGCGCCGCAGGTCCCGCAACCGCTCCGCGGGCCAGTCCCGCGCCCGGCCGCGGAAGGCCTGGAAGGTGCCGTCGGGGTCGAAGCCGAGCCCGCGCGCCGCGGACCGCGCGGCTTCGGGGTCGGACCCGGCGACGAGGCCGGTGACCAGTGCCCGGGCCAACTCCGCCCGGACCTCCTCGCGATCCGCGGCCGCGGTGGCGTAGCCGTCGGCGACCGCGCCGGTGATCGCCCGTAGCCAGCCCCACATCAGGTCGATGACCGGCAGCAGCCGGCGTTCCTGGCCGGCGCCGTGGGCCGCCGCGCGCGACAGCAACTCGTCCCAGATGAGCTGGTAGCCGACGTGGTAGGCGCCCAGCGCCGTCTCGACCGGGATGCCCTGCTCGGCGCGGCGCCGGCCGAGCAGGCGCCCGTGGGCCGCCTCGGAGGCCGCCGGTGGCCGGCGCCCGGCCAGACCCGCGAGCAGGCCGCGAAACTCGCCGGTCACCATCTCGACCTGCTCGGGCTCCGGGACGACGGAGTATTCCGGAAGCTCCCGGCGGATGTGGGCGACGACGCGCGCCGCGATCGCGTCGACGTCGCGCTCCGCCTCGCGGCAGACTGCTTCGGCGAAATCCCAGGAGGATTCGTCCATCGCGTCGAGCGTACCCAGTCATGGTTCCGTCGCGAGGCGCGTGACACGCCGCAGCAGAGCCCGCAGCGTCTCCTCGTCGGTGGCCGGGGACATCGCGGTCAGCCGCAGGTGGCGCACGCCGCCGATCTCGACCGAGCTCAGGTGGAAGCTGCCCTCGTCGATCAGGCGGTCACGCAGCACGCGCTGGTCGCCGTCACCCACCCGGAAACAGACGATATTGCTGTCCGGCTCGTACGGGCAGTGCACGCCCGGATACTCGCGGGCGAGTTCCCAGAACCGGTGCGCCGTCTCGTACTGCCGCGCCACGTAGTCGCCCAGCCCGTCCTCGCCCCGCCACGCGACGTTGAGGAAGATCTTCAGTCCCAACGCGGCCTTCGTGCCCTCGACCGTGCGCCGCACCTGGTCGAACCGCTGCTCGCCGTAGAACAGATAGGACGCTTCCTGGTGGAACGCCGCGTCCAGCGCCGCCTCGTCCCTCGTGAGCACCGCCGCCGCGACCCCGGACGTGCGGAGCATCTTGTGGGCGTCCCAGACCACCGAGTCGGCGAGGTCGATGCCGTCCAGCAGGTGCCGGTGCCGCGGTGACAGCAGCGCGGACGCGCCGTGCGCGCCGTCCACGTGCAGCCAGATGCCGTGCTCCCGGCAGAACTCGCCGACACCGCGCAGGTCGTCGTACAACCCGGTCGCGGTGGCGCAGGCGTTCGCGACCAGAGCCTTGTCGAGCATCCAGCGCAGGACCTCGAACTCGACGGTGGCCGCGGCGGCGCCCATCTCGTAGACGGACATCACGTTGTTGGTGACGCCATGGACCAGATCCCCGAGCGCCGAGGGTACGTCCGGCGGCGCGGTCCGGCGGACCACCGGCACCTGCCCACGCTGACTCTCGTCGACGTACGCGGACAGCGCGTCGACGGTGACCGCGGCGGCCTTGGCGAACTCCCCGACGTCCCACGTCTGCGAACTGCTCATGGGGCCAAGTCTGGTGAGCGCGAGCCGCGCCGGCCTTGGTCACCGGGCCAAAGTCCGACCCCCGGGGCCTGCCGGTTCCGCCAACGGCGGGCTCGCCTCACGGCCGGCCGGCGGCCCGCCAGTGTCGAACGAGCGCGCGCCCGCCGACCGCGAGGCCGCCGAGGACGAGGAGAAGCCCGATGACCACGAGCCCCGGCGCGTCGTCGCTGCTCCCGTACACGACGGCCGCGACACCGAGCGCGGCCAGAACGAGCGTGACGGCAAGCGTCTTCATGGGATCCCCTTTCGCGTGCGACGAGAGGTTCAACGCGTCGCCCGGGCCAAGGGCACGTTTGCCTGCGGCTCCCGCGCGGCTGGAGGACGCTGAAAGGAAATCCGCCACTGCGTACACGGGGGTTGTCATGTTCGCGCGGTCTTCGACTCTTACCGCTCAGAAGTCCTCTATCGACCGGGGCATCGCGTTCGGTGACGAGTTGATGAGTGAGCTTCTGGAGATCGAGGGGTGCGTGGGGATGTCGCTCCTCGTCGACCGGGCGGGCGGCCGCTGTGTCGCCACCTCGTCGTGGCAGAGCGAGGACGCCATGCGGGCGAGCGAGAGTCGGGTGCCGCCGCTGCGGAAGCGGCTCATGGGTGCCTTCGGTGCCACCGATCTCACCAACGAGGAGTGGGACGTCGTCGTCATGCACCGGCTGCACCGCGCTCCCGAGGGTGCCCGCGCCCGGGTCGGCTACCTGAGCGGCGACGCCGCGCGGGCCGACGAGTGGGGCGACATCTTCAAGTCGCTGCTGCCCACGATCGAGAGCTTCTCCGGGTTCTGCAGCGCCAGCCTCCTGCTGAACCGCGACTCCGGCCGCGCGGTGGCCAACGTGATCTTCGACAGCGAGACCGCGCTCGAGCAGTCGCGCGACCAGGCCACCCGGATCCGCACCCGGGCCGCCGGGCGGATGGGTGCCGAGATCATGGACGTCGCCGAGTACGAGCTCGCCTTCGCCCACCTGCGGGTGCCCGAGCTGGTCTGACTAACCGGCGGGCACCGCGACGGCCTCGCGCAGGAGGCGGCGCGCCAGGACCAGGCGGGACTCGTCGTCGTCCAGGCCCGGCAGGTCGGCCACCCGGGTGACCGCGCCGTCCAGGAAGGCGCGCAAGGCCGGCTCGCAGCCCGCCGGGAACAGCACCGCCCGGTCGAAGACCCGCAGGCGGATCTGGCCGTCCGCCGGCTCGAGACGCCAGTGCAGACCCGGACGCGGCATGAGGTGGTCCGCCGGCGTCAGGCCCGCGACGAGACCCGCCTGGGCCAGGGGACGCAGCGGCGCCGGGCGCAGGGCCGGCCACGAGCGGCGGCGCAGCCGTTCAGCGACCGCGGCCGGTGACGCGGTCTCGAGCCACGACCGCAGCGCGGCCACCGTCTCCGTCAGCTCCGCGGAGAGCTGGTCCGGGTCGCTGACGTCCAGCCCGTACGGCAGCGACGCCCGCAGCCGCGGCGACTCCGCCGCCTCGGCCAGCAGCGCCTCCACCAGGGCGTACCTGGTCAGGGCCCGGATCCCGACCGTCAGGTGCAGCGACGAGTCGTCCTGCGCGGCCGCGCTGTGCAGCCAGCCCCGCGGCAGGTAGAGGGCGTCGCCGGGCGCGAGGACCACGTCGAGGGCCGGCTCGCCCGCCGCCGTCGCCGAGACCTCGTCGGCGCGGCCGCCCCACGCCTGCCGCTCCAGCGGGGCCTCCAGCACCGGCGGGTGGATCCGCCACCGCTTGCGGCCGTCGACCTGGAGCACGAAGACGTCGTGGGTGTCGTAGTGGGTCGAGAAGCCCTGGCTGCCCGGCGGGGTCAGGTAGGCGTTGATCTGCAACGGCTGGCGCAGCGCCGCGCCGAGCTCACCGGCGAACGCGATCAGCGGCGGCCACGTGCGGTGCAGCGCCTGCAGCACCAGGGTCGCGCCGTCCGCGTACAGGCCGAGGATCTTCTCGTCGAGAACCTGGTCGTCGATCTCGGCGCCGGCCCCGCCGCCGCCGGTGTAGCGCCCGGCCGGCACGAGCGCGCCGTCCTTGGCGACCCGAAGGAAGGGCGTCCGCAGGCCCCTCCGGCTCAGCAGCTCGTCGGCGTCCGCCGGGGACAGCAGGTCGACGAAGCCGTCGGGCCCGTTCAGCTCCGCGGCGCGCGACAACAGGGGCGCCTTGCCCCAGTAGGCGCCCGCGAACTGACCCGGGTCGACGCTGACACAACGGGTGAGCGCCGGGCGGTGCGCACCGCCCGGCGCGGTCCCGTCAGGCACCCCCGTCGGCCCCGCCGTCGTGGCCCTGCGGGTTCGTGCCGCCGTCCGCCGGGCCCTCGCCCGCGCCGCCGTCGGCGCCGCCGTCGTGACCCTGCGGGTTCGTGCCGCCGTCGGCGACGCCCTCGTTGGCGCCGGCGCTGCCGTCGGCACCACCGTCATGGCCGCCCGGGTTCGTGCCGCCGTCCGCGACGCCTTCGGCTCCGCCGTCCGCGCCACCGTCGTGACCCTGGGGGTTCGTCCCGCCGTCGGCCGGGCCTTCGCCCCCGCCACCGCCACCGGTCGTGGTCATGTCGTCGTCGTCGAGTGTCATCGAGTAGCCCCTTCGCGCTTATGACGCCCCCAAGGGGCGCTTCAACCGCTCCCGTACCCGTCGAACGATCACCTGTAACCCCAGAATGACCCGTCCGGGCGTGCCTGCGGGCGCGAATCCTGGGTAACCCAGGACCCGTGATTCGAGTCGGCACGTCCGGTTGGCAGTACCGGGACTGGCGTGGCACGTTCTATCCGGAGAAGCTCCCCCAGAAGTCCTGGCTGGAGCACTACGCCGCGCGGTTCGCCACCGTGGAGATCAACAACGCGTTCTACCGGCTCCCGGAACGCGACACGTTCGTCACCTGGCGTGAGCGGACTCCCGACGACTTCGCGGTCGGCGTCAAGATGAGCCGCTACCTCACCCACATCAAGCGCCTCAAAGACCCCGCCGAGCCCGTGAAGCGGTTCCTGGACCACGCGGAGGGCCTCGGCGACCGGCTCGGGCCAGTCCTGGTGCAGCTACCACCGAACCTGAAGGCGGTGCCGGAGGATCTGGCCGCCGTGCTCGCGCAGTTCCCCCGCGACGTCCGGGTCGCGGTCGAGCCCCGCCACGACACCTGGTGGACCCCGGAGATCAAGGCCATTCTGGAGAAGCACGGCGCGGCGTTGTCCTGGGCCGACCGGCTGGGCCGCCCGACGACCCCGCTGTGGCGCACGGCCGACTGGGGTTACCTGCGGTTCCACGAGGGCAGGGCGACACCGCGGCCACGGTACGGGCGAAGCGCGCTGCGCACCTGGGCCGGCCGGCTGAAGGAGGCGTTCGGGACCGGCGCCGACGCGTACGTCTACTTCAACAACGACCCGGGCGGCGCGGCCGTGGTCGACGCCGAGGCGTTCGCACGCGTGGCGGGCGGTGCGGGCCTGACCCCGACGCGTACGCCGTGAGCCCGCGCGTCCTGGTCACCAATGACGACGGCATCGACGCCGCCGGCATCCGCGCGCTGGCCGGGGCGTTGCGCGCGGCCGGCTTCGATACCGTCGTCGCGGCACCGAACATCGACGCCAGCGGCACGAGCGCCGCGCTGAACGCCACGGAGGAGGACGGCCGCGTGGTGATCGAGGAGCGGGATCTCGGGTACGCGATCGCCGGCTCGCCCGCGTACATCACGCTGCTGGGCCTGCACGGCGCCTTCGGTCCCGCGCCGGACCTGGTCGTCTCCGGCATCAACCGGGGCGCGAACGCGGGCCGGGCGGTGCTGCACTCGGGCACGGTCGGCGCGGCCCTGACGGCGTCGGCCGCCGGCTGCCGGGCCATGGCCGTCTCGCTGGACATCCTCTCCCCCGCGGCCGCGACCACGGCCAGCGGCGGCGCCGTCATGACGTTGTCCAAAGAGGACGAGGAGCGCCGCAACTGGGGCACGGCCGCCGCCACCGCGGTCGACCTCGTCGACGCGCTGCTCGCCGCCCCGGAGGCCGTGGTGCTCAACGTCAACGTCCCGGACCTGCCGGCGGACCGGCTGCGTGGCCTGCGGCGGGCCGGCCTCGCCGCCTTCGGCCAGGTGCAGATGACCGTGGTGGAGACCGGGCAGGGCTTCGTCCGCACCGCGCTGGAGGAGTCCGGCGAGCGGCTGGTGCCCGGCACCGACCTGGCGGCCCTGGCCGAGGGCTACGCCACCGTGACGGCCCTGCGCGCGCTGAGCGAGGTCGACCTGCCCGGCATCTGATCAGCCCGCGGCGGCGGCCGTCTCGGCGTCCCACTGGGCGATGACGACGCCGAGCACGAAGACCTGCGTCGGCAGGGGGACCGTCGGCAGCGAGAGCTCGACGTCGCGCCGCCAGACGCTCGGCCGGCGGGCATGGCCCACCGCGTTGTCACCGACGTAGAGGTCCTGCTGCTGGCTCCAGATGGAGCGGCGGCGGAACTCGAAGGCCTGGTCGCGGTAGGTCACCGTCCACCGCTTACGGCCGACCCGCGCGGCCGTCGCCAACTCGGCACCGGCCTCGTCGACCATTGTGGACCGGCCGCCCCAGGCTCTGCCGCGGACCTCGAAGCGGTGCCCGTCGAGGACGAACGCGCCTCCGTGCTTCCAGAACGAGGCTTCCCAGGTGGTCAGCGGCCGGCCGTCGAGCGCGACGTCGTAGCGGTTGCGCCAGGCGCTGACCGGGCGGGCGGTGAGCATGCACCCACGTTAGCCGCGCAGGGCAACCGGGCGGCCGTCCCAGCGCCACGATTCGCGCCGCGGGTGCCCGGGCAGCGCGATCCGGCCCGTCGCCCAGAGCAGCCGCTCCCACGGGTCGTCGTGCGCCGGGATGTCGGGGAACAGCCGCGCGACGACCCGCTCGCACAGGTCGGCCGGCGGGTGCCAGGGCAGGCCGAGGGTGCCGGCCACGTCGTGGGCGTGCACCACGGTCTCCACCACGCCCATGGCCGCGAAGCCTTCGGGGTCGCTGACGCCGTAGGTGTGGTAGGACAGCCGGTCGGCGGGCGCGGTAATGACCACGGCCGCGAGCAGCGCGCCGCACGACTCGAGCACCTGGAGCAGGCCGAGGGTGCCGGCGGCCCGCTCGACGAAGATCGTGCCGGGCGGGCCGCCGTCGCGCTCGTAGTGCCAGCGGGCCGGCACGTGCGTCTCCGTCGGCGCGTCGGTCGGGCCCAGTTGCAGCGCGTAGGCGAACAGGTCGTCGGCCGTGTGCTCGATCGTTTCCCAACACGTCCAGGTCAGGGCGCCCGCGGGCACGTCCCACGCGTCGTCGGGGACGTCGCGCAGGGTCGCGCGGAGCAACGCCACGGCGGTGGTCACGTCGGCAGGGGTAACCGTCACCGGCGGACCCTACCAATTACGTCAGCAGGGCCGCGACGACGATCAGCACGGGTACGGCCGCCAGGGTGGAGAGCACGATCGCGTCCCGGGCCAGCCCGGTGGCCCGGCCGTAGCGGGTCGCGTACACGAAGAGGTTCTGCGCGCTCGGCAGCGCCGACAGCACGACCGCCGACAGCAGCGCGTGACCGTCGAGGCCGAAGACGAAGCGCCCGATCGCCCAGGCGACCGTGGGCTGCACCACGACCTTGAGCGCGACGGCGAGGTACCGCTGCCCGGCGTCCGGGCCGCCGGCGAACGGACGGCTGCCGCGCAGGGCCAGCCCGAGGGCGAGCAGGGCCAGCGGCACGGCGGCGCCACCGACCAGTTCGAACGGGCGGAGCACCTCGGGCGGCAGGCGCCAGCCGGAGGCCGCCACCAGCAGACCGCAGAGGCAGGCGACGCTGATCGGGTTGCGCAGCGGGGCCGAGAGCAGCCGCAGCGGCGCCGGGCGGTGCCCCGCCGCGGTGACGTCGAGCACCGCCAGCGCCGTCGGTGTCGCGACCAGGAGTTGGAAGAGCAGCACGGGCACGATCAGGGAGGCGTCGCCCAGCACGTACGCGGCGATCGGCAGGCCGAGGTTGCCGGCGTTGACGTAGGACGCGCAGAGGGCGCCGATGGTCACCTCGGGCGCCGGCCGCGCGCGCAGGCTCAGGCCGACGTAGAGGCCGGCCGCCACGACCGTGCTCAGCACGAACACCGCCAGGGCCGGCGTGAACACCTTGTCGAGGCTCGAGGTGGCCAGGGTCGAGAAGAGCAGGGCCGGCGCGGCCAGGTAGAAGACCAGGCGGGCGAGGAGGGCGGTGGCGTCCGGGCCGAGGATGCCCAACCGGCCCGCCAGGTAGCCGGCCAGGGTCACCAGCCAGATACCGGCGAACCCGGTGAGCACCGCCCGCATGCCGGACATCCTGCCGGGGCCGGGGCATCATGGGCGGGTGCGTGTGCGGCCGATCACTCCGGAACTGTTCGTCGACGGGCTCGCGGAGCGGATCGCTCTCGTCGAAGGCCGGGTGCGGGTCGCGCTGGACGGGCCGCCGCCGGCCGGGGCCGGGCCGCTCGACCGCGACGGGGCCGCGGGCAGCCCACTGGCCGGGCCTGGGCCGCTGGCCGGCGCGCTGGTCGAGGCACTGCGGCTGCGCGGGCGCCCGGCGCATGCCGTACCCGCGAACGGTTTTCTCAAGGCCGCGTCGCTCCGGTTCGAACAGGGCCGGACCAACCCGGACGCGTTCTACACCGACTGGCTCGACGAGGCCGGGCTGCGCCGGGAGGTGCTCGACCCGGCCGGTCGCGGCGGCACGGGCCGGATCCTGCCCTCGCTCTGGGACCCGGCCGCGGACCGGGCGAGCCGGGCCGCGTACCAGCCGCTGGAGCCGGCCGCGGTGGTCCTGGTGACCGGCGGTTTCCTGCTCGGCGGCGGGCTCGCCTTCGACCTGACCGTCCACCTCGTCGTGTCGCCCGGCGCCCTGGCCCGCCGTACGCCCGAGGACTGGGCCTGGACCCTGCCCGCCTGGCGCCGCTACGCCGACGAGGTCGACCCGGCCGGCTGGGCCGACGTGGTCGTGCGCACCGACGACCCGCGCCATCCGGCCCTGGTGGAGCGCGAATGAACGGGAGTGAACGCCGGTAACCGCTGGTCACTTGTTTGATCGGTGCGCAGGATGGGTAAACGCCGGCACCTCCACCACGACCCGGAAGGCGGCCGCCATGCTGATCGAGGATGCGACCCGGTCCGAGCAGATCCGGCTCACGCTGCAGGCCCGCTACGACGAGCTGACCGCCGAGTACGAGGCGGAGCGCGAGCGCGGCCACCTGCTGCGCCTGGTCGAGGCGAGCGACTCGGCCGGTGACGACCAGGCCGACAGCGGCTCCAAGGCGGCCGAGCGCGACGCGGCCCGCTCGGTGCTCGGGGTCATCCTGGACCGCCGCACCCAGTACGAGCACGCGCTGGCCCGGCTCGCGGCGGGCGGCTACGGCGCCTGCGAGACCTGCGCCGCCCCGATCCCGGTCGAGCGGCTGGAGATCTTCCCCGCGGCGACGAGTTGCGTGGCGTGCAAGCAGACGAAGGAGCGCCGGGCGGCCTAGGGTCGTCCTGTGGGCGACATCAAGGTCGGCACCGCGTCGTGGACCGACAAGACGCTGCTCGAGTCGGGGTGGTACCCGCCGGGCGAGGACACGCCGGAGAAGCGGCTGGCGTACTACGCCGGCCGGTTCCCGCTGGTCGAGGTCGACTCGACCTACTACGGCCCGCCGGCGGAGCAGACGGCCGCGCTCTGGGCCGCCCGGACCCCGCCCGGGTTCACCTTCAACATCAAGGCGTACAGCCTGCTGACCGGGCATCCGACCCGCGTCAGCTCGATCTACAAGGACCTGCGGCCGGAGACCGACAAGACCAACATCTATCCGAAAGACCTGCCACCCCAGGCGTACGAGCAGGTCTGGGAACGTTTCCTGAGCGCGCTCGACCCGCTCGTCGCGGCGGGCAAGCTCGGGGCGTTGCTGTTCCAGTTCCCGCCGTGGTTCGGCATCCGCCGGTCCAACAAGAACTTCCTGCTGGAGGTACGCGACCGCGTCAAGCCTCTGCGGCCGGTCTTCGAGTTCCGCAACGCGGCGTGGTTCGAGGGCGACAACAAGGTGGAGACGCTGGAGTTCCTGCGCCAGCACCAGCTGCCTTATGTCGTGGTCGACATGCCGCAGGGGCACCGCTCGTCGATCCCGCCCATCGTGGAGGCGACCGCTTCGCTGGCGGTGGTGCGGTTCCACGGGCACAGTCTCAAGTGGACGAGCAAGAACATCTACGAGAAGTTCGGGTACGAGTACTCGCGCAAGGAACTGGCGGCGTGGGCGCCGAAGCTGCGCAAGCTCGCGTCGGACGCTGACGAGACGCACGTACTCATGAACAACTGTTACTCGGACTACGCGCAGAGGAACGCCAGTCTTCTGTCAGGCCTTCTGACCAGCTAGAACGTCCGCTCGTCGTCCGGTCCGGGGAGTAGTACAACGCTCCTAGTTGCGATAACCTACGCCCGTGACCTCGCCATCGCAAGACCGACACGCGGCCTTCGACGACCTGGCCGACAGCTGGGACCTTTCGCTCGACGCCGATGGCTACTCGGCCAACACCCGGACCGCCTACCGCAACGCGCTGCGCAGCCTGGGCCGCTACCTCGCCGAGCACCACCCCGACGTCCGCGAGTCCGGAGACGTTACCCGCGACCAGATCCGGGGCTGGATCGTCCACACACGAGAGTCGCTGTCGAGCGGCACGGCCCGCTCCCACTTCGCCGGCGCCCGTCACTTCTTCCGCTGGGCGGTCGCGGAGAGCGAGATCGAGCGCGACCCCACCGAAGGCATCCGGACGCCCAAGGCGAACGAGGCCCAGACGCCCGTGCTGTCCAAGGCCGAGGTGAAGAAGCTGCTCGCCGCGTGCGCTGGCACGGACTTCCGGGCCCGCCGCGACATGGCGATCATCCTGCTGTTTCTCGACGGCGGCCTGCGCCTGGCCGAGCTCACCGGGCTTCTGGTCGACTCGGTGTCGTTGCGCGACCGCGTCGTCTTCGTCGAGGGCAAGGGCAGCAACCGGTCGGGTCCACGGCGGCGCGCCGTGCCAGTCGGCGTCAAGGCGACCCAGGCGCTCGACCGGTACCTGCGGGAGCGTCGCAAGCACCCGTTCCAGGCGCGCGAGCAGCTCTGGCTCGGCGACCGCAACCGCCCGTCGCTGTCGGCCGAGGGCGTCGACATGGTCGTGCAGCGCCGGGCCACCGCGGCCGGCCTGACCGTCCACCCGCACCAGCTACGCCACACCTGGGCGTCCGAGGCGCGCGCGGCCGGGCTGTCCGAAGGCGACCTCATGGTGCTCGGCGGGTGGCGGTCCCGCGCGATGCTCGACCGGTACGGTGCCACCGCGGCGTCCGAACGGGCGGCTGACGCGTACCGCCGGTTGAGTCTTGGCGATCGCCTTTGACGGTGTGCTACCGTCGTCCCCAGCACCAAGGTCCACACGCGGCGCTTCCCTCCGCAGGATCTTGGTCGACCACCCGCTCATTGCGAGAAGCGACCGGCCAGGTGCTCGGTCCGGGGGTCCAGCGAGGCACTGACGAACGCAAGCACGTGTCGGGTGGCGCGGCCGTATAGGGAAGCGCGGACCACCAGCACGTGAAGATCACGACCCGTCAAGGGGTGACTTCACGTGCTATCCCCCGAGTCGCGCACCATGCGCGCCCGGATCGCAGCCCACACCAAGTGGGCCAACACCGACGACCCGTCCGCGGCGACGGCGCCCGCCCGCAAGGCGTTCGCTGACCGCTTCATCACGCAGGCCCGCGAGCAGTTCGGCGACCTGCCCGAGGCCGAGCTCACCCGGCGCGCCGAGCACCTACGTCAGGCCCACTTCCAGCGGATGGCGTTCCGCTCGGCCCAGGCCCGCAAGGCCCGCAAGGCGGGTGCTGCGGCATGACCCAGGACAAGGACACCCGGCCGGAGGCTAGCCGGCCGGGGGTCAATGAGACCTTACTCGCCGAATTCCGTCGGTATGCCGTCGCGTTGGCCGCTAACGACACGTGGGTGCCGTGGGCAGAGTTCGCGGAGAAGGTGTGGTTGTACCTGGCGCCCCGCCGCAAGGCCCACGACACCGCGAAGTGCGCCCGGTGCCAAGTTCACACCAACTGGGTGGCAGCGATCAGCGAACAGTTCCACGAGCGCCGTCGTGTGTACGACGAAGAATGGCGCAACGTGACCGCCAGGTCCGTCGCGAAGTACGGCGACCACCCGCTCAGCTTCGGTCAGCGGGCGCTGCTATCGAGAGAGGTGGACGCAGCCACCCGCGAGCGCGTACCCGACCCCACCCCACCTGCACTGCTCGACGCGGCCAGCCGGCACGTAGCCCGCGAGCAGGAGTATGACCAGGACGGCCGTCGGCGCATCGACGACTCACTCGGGGCCTGGCGGCAAGTCCGTGGCTTCGTGCTGAGCCAACTGTTCGAGTTGGGCCTAACCGGGACCGTGGTGCGTACGGACTGCGACCGACACCTCGCCGAGCACGAGGCGGACCTGTCTGGGCTGGTCCGCCTGCACACCGCAGATGGGCCACCTGAGTCGTCCCTACCATCGTGGGCTTGGCACGGCAGAGACACCCACGCCAAGCACGCCCTGAGGATGATGGCCAACTATGGCCTGATGCCGGCGAACGTTCCTACCGGATTGCGGGGGTTCTGCGGACAGCACACCGCCAAGCCCGACAGTCCAGTGTGGATGGATCACGTCAACGGATGGCTTGACGAAGAAGAGCTCCCCGTGCTCACCGTCGAGCCTTACGGGCACACCGACAACCCGCTGTTGCTCGCCGCCGAAATCGCTGCGTACATCGAGGAACAGGCGCTACCACTGGTAGTCGACGAGCCACGACCCGGCCTGTGGAACGACAGCACGACGCTGGTGATCCTGCGGTATGACCCCGAAGCCCCCGTGATCACCGCAGAACGGCGTGTTTACAGCCCCCTGACGCAGCGGATGGAGTCGGCGTGAACGGACCCCTGTCCGCGAGCTTCACCCAGTCGCAGCTGGCTGCGAACTTCGCCCTGAACGTGCTGACCCGGCGCTACCGGTGGGCCGACGCCCTCGGCTGGGTCGGCTGGGACGGCCGGCGCTGGAAGCCGTGCCCGGAAGAGGTCATCACCGAGCAGGCCCGCCAGTGGGCCAGCCGGATGCTGGAAGAGGCCAGCAAGGCGATGCGCACCGGCAACGGGAACATCGACGACGTCAAGGCGTGGTTCTCCGTCGCGAAGACCGCGGCCAGCCTGCGCGCCATCACCGGCCTGTCCCGCGGGATCGCCGGCGTCATCACCGAAGCGGAGCGGTTCGACACCTACCCCGACCTGCTCAACGTCGGCAACGGGGTCATCGACCTGCGTACGGGTGTGCTCATGCCGCACGACCCCGACCTGCTCATGACCAAGCTCGCCCCGGTCGACTACCACCCGGGGGCCACGCACCCGGACTGGGCGGCCGCGCTCGAGGCCCTGCCGGCCGAGGTGCGGCCCTGGTACCAGGTCCGCCTGGGCCAGAGCATCACGGGGCACATGACCCCCGACGACGTGCTCGTGGTGCAGCAGGGCGGCGGCGAGAACGGCAAGACCACCGTGCTGGGCTCCGTCGAGAAGGTGCTCGGCGACTACGCGGTGCTCGTCTCTGACAAGGTCATTCTGGCCGACCCGAAGGCGCACAGCACCGAGCGCATGGAGCTGCGCGGCGCCCGGTTCGCCCTGATCGAAGAGACCCCCGAGGCCCGCCGGCTGTCCGTGAGCCTGCTCAAGAAGGTGCTCGGCACACCCACCATGACCGCGCGGTACGTCCGGCAGAACGAAACGCGCTGGGACGCGTCGCACAGCCTGTGGCTCTCGACCAACTACCTGCCCATCGTGGAAGAGGTCGACCACGGCACCTGGCGACGCCTGCTCGCCCTGAAGTTCCCCTACACCTTCATCAAGCCGCCCGGGACGCCCCAGCACGCCACCGAGCGCCCCTCGGACCCCGGCCTACGAGACCGGATGCGCCTGAGCCCCGACAAACAGCACGAGGCCGTTCTGGCGTGGCTCGTGACGGGCGCTGCGGTCTGGTACGCCTCCGGGCGGCAGCTACCCCCGCCACCTGGCCTCGTCGCCGCTGACACGCTCGCCTGGCGCAAGGAGTCGGACTCCGTGCTCGCGTACGTAAGCGAGCGGCTGGAATTCGACCCGAATAGCCATGTAATCGCTACCGAGCTACTCGACGACTGGAATTCGTGGGTTAACCGACGTGGGGGTAAGACCTGGTCGGATAAGACCTTCGCCCAGCGGTTCGGGAACCACCACGAAATTGCGTCCCGGCACATTAAGAAGGACCGGGTGTCGCGAACCGAAGGGCTGTCCCGACCGAACCGAAGCGGGCCCGCTATGCCCGTCCAAGCGGCCCCTGACAGGTACATGGCGTGGTGGGGTGTGAGGTTCGCCGACGGGGCCTGACCTGCAAATCGTCAGGGTTGGCAGGGTCACTCCGTTAACCGGCAAATGTATATCTCACGTGGGACTTATGGGAGCGACCCTGCCAACCCTGACATGATCTTGAGAGGGCGATCATGGACATTGAAGTTGGTGACAACCTCGGCCTGGCGCTATTGGTCTTTGTGGCCTTGCTCGGTATTGCGGCGATCAGGTGGGCAGGACGTAAGTGAGCAAGCAATGGGAGCGCGGCAGCACCAGGGCGTGGCGGCGTATTCGCGCCTCGGTGCTGCTGCGTGACCAGGGCAAGGGGTGCAGGGCGCACAACGAGGGGTGGTGCACCCGGGCAGGGGTGGGCGCACACGGCTGCACCAACCGGGCCGAGCACGCGCACCACACGCTCGGCCGGGCGAGGACCGGCGACGACCCGCGGTACATCGTGAGCGCGTGCGCCACCTGCAACCTGGTCATCGGTGACCCGTCGAAGAAGGCAGACCCGCCAGGCAGGAGCGCAACGCGATGGTGACCCAGTTTTCCCCACCGGCCACCCCAGGGGACACCCGCCGCCCTGTTTCTTCTCTCTCTCCCGATCTTGCCCGACCCGGCCCGATGGGCGCCCCGGGCGGCCTGCTCGGCTCAACGGAACCCCGACTGTGGACGCCGCCGCTGCGGCCCCTCACGGAGGAGACCAGCTACGGCTTCGCGGTGGTCGCGTTCGCGCGTGACGTGCTCGGCATGCCGCTCGACCCGTGGGAGGAGTGGCTCGTCATCCACGCCGGCGAGATGCTGGAGGACGGCCGGCCGCGCTTCCGGACGCTGCTGGTGCTCGTCGCCCGGCAGAACGGGAAGACCCACCTGCTCACCGTGCTGGCGCTGTTCTGGCTGTTCGTCGAGCGGTGGCCGCTGGTGCTCGGCGTGTCGACGCTGCTCGACTACGCCAAGGAGGCGTGGGACGCCGCGGTGCAGTTCGCGCTCGACACGCCCGAGCTCGCCGAGCAGCTCCCCGTCGGGCGGCCGTCGGCGGTGAAGGAGGGCAACAACGACGTCCGGCTGCTGACTTCCCACGGCACGCGGTACAAGATCGCGGCGGCGAACCGGCGGGCCGGCCGGTCGCTGCGGATCGACCGGCTGATCGTGGATGAGGTGCGCGAGCACCAGACCCGCGCGGTGTGGAACGCGGCCTTCAACGCGATGAACGCGCGCCCGTTCGGCCAGTGCTGGGCGATCAGCAACCAGGGCGACGACACCGCGATCATCCTCAACGAGCTGCGCACCTCGGCGCTCGGCTTCCTCGAGACCGGCGAGGGCGACCAACGCCTCGGCCTGTTCGAGTGGTCGGCGCCGCTGGGCTGCGAGGTCGACGACCCCCGCGCGCTCGCGCAGGCCAACCCGAACGCCGGCCGCCGGCTGCACTGGGACGACCTGCTCGGCCCGGCCCGCCGCGCGAAGAAGGCGGGCGGCGAGGCTGAGGCCGACTTTCGCGTAGAGGTGCTCTGTCAGGCCGTGCCCAAGCTGCGCCCGGCGATCGACCCGGACGCCTGGCGGGCGGCGTACGAGCTGGGTGACCTGGCCGCGGTCCGCAGCCGGGTGGCGGTCGTGCTGGAGGTGGCGCCGGACCAGCAGCACGTCACCCTCTACGCGGCGGCGGTCCTGCCCGACGGCCGGGCGCGGGTCGACTTCGTCAAGGCGTGGGACGGGCCGGGCTGCGGCGACCGCGCCCAACGCGAGCTTCCCGCGCTGCTGGAGCGGGTCAAGCCCCGGGCGTTCGGCTGGCTGCCCAACGGGCCCACCGCCGCGCTCGCCGCCGCGCTCGCCGACCTGCGGGCGAAGGGTCGGCACGGCTGGCCGCCGCCCGGCGTGACGGTGGAGGAGATCAGGGGCGACGTCCCCGCGGTGTGCATGGGCTTCGCGCAGGCGGTGGTCGCCGGCCAGGTCGTCCACTCCGGTGACCCGCTGCTGGACTCGCAGGTGGCCGGTGCCGAGCAGTTGCCGCGCGGCGACGCCTGGGTGTTCTCTCGGCGCGGCGACGGCCACGTGGACGCCGTCTACGCGGCGGCGGCCGCGGTGCACCTGGCCCGGACCCTGCCGACGTCGGCGGGCAAGCCGCGGGTGCTCGTGGCACGCTGACCAGGCGTCCTATACCCATACCCCGCACGGGTATGCGAAACTGTGTCCGTGGGTATCTGGCGACGCGTCGGTTCGTTCCTCGGCGTGCCCGCCCACCAGTTCGCCGCCGATGAATCCGCCCCGCAGCCGATTGACCAGATGCTGCGCTCGATGCTCGCCTCGGCTGCGGTCGGCGGCCGGGTCAGTCGCAACGAGGCCCTGGCCGTCCCCGCCGTGCAGCAGGGACGGCGGATGGTCGGCGCCGTCGCCACGCTGCCGCTCGCTGCGTACCGGCTCGCCGACTGGGTGGAGATCGACAACCCGCTGCTGCGCCAGATCGACCCGGACGTGCCGAACGTGATCACGCTCGGCCAGACGATCGACGACCTGCTGTTCGACGCGGTGTCGTGGTGGCGGGTGACCGCCCGGGACTTCGACGGGTTCCCGATCTCCGCGCGGCACCTCGACCTGACCAGCGTGGTGGTCCGGCAGCGCAACGACCGCCAGTCGCCGGCGCCGCTGCCGTCGGGCATCGACCCCCGCGGGGCGACCGTCTACGTCGACGGCGTGCTCACCAGCTGGGCCGACCTGATCCGCTTCGACAGCCCGTCGCCGCCACTGCTCACTGTCGGCGCCCGTGCGGTCCGGCGGGCCCTGGCGATCGACAACGCCGCCGAGATGTACGCCAACGACCCTCGGCCGCTCGACTACTTCACCCCGGTGGAGGGCGCCGACCCGGTCGACGACGACGAGATCGTGGACTTCCTCGGCGTATGGCGGGGCGCACGCCGCGAGCGCAGCACCGCCTACGTTCCGACCGCGCTGAAGTACAACGAGGTGACCGCGCCCAGCCCGCAGGAACTTCAGCTCGTCGAGCTGCAGCGCCAGGCCACCCTCGACATCGCCAACGCGATGGGCGCCGACCCCGAGGATCTCGGCGTGTCGACGACCAGCCGAACGTACGCCAACGCGGTGGACCGCCGGCAGGACAAGGTCAACACCACACTGGCGCCGTTCATCCGCGCGATCACCGACCGGCTCTCGATGGGCGACGTGACCCGCCGCGGCTACGTGGTGCGGTTCGACCTCGATGACTTCCTCAAGGCCAACCCGACCGACCGCTGGGCGGTCTACTCGCAGGCGAAGGCGATGGGCGCGATGGGCGTGAGCGAGATCCGCACCAAGGAGAAGCTGGGCCCGCTGCCCGACGACGCCGAAGCCACCCCGCCGCCCGCGCCGCCGGCACCGGCCGAGGACGACGAGCAGGCAGACGCCGACCTGGCCGCCGGCCCGGTGCTGACGTTCGGCGGCGCCGAGCTGCTGACGTTCGCGGCCGACACCATCGAGTTCTCGGTCGACCGCGAGACCCGCACCATCCGCGGGACCGCGCTGCCGTACGGCAAGCTGTCGTCCACCAAGGGCGGCCTCAAGTACGAGTTCGAGCGCGGCTCTCTGCGCTGGGCCACCGACGTGAGCCGGACCAAGCTCACCGAGGACCACGAGATGACCAAGGCCATCGGCTACGCCCTTGAGCTGGGCGAGGCGCGCGGCGGCCTGGCCTCGGTCTTCAAGGTCGCCCGCGGTGCCGAGGGAGACCGGGCGCTGACGCTGGCCGAGGACAAGGTCAAGGACGGCCTGTCCGTCGGGCTCGACCCGGAGAGCGTCCGGGCCGTCCCCCACCCGCGCGTCAAGAACGCGCTGCTGGTCAAGAGCGCCTTCGTCCGCGAGATCGCACTCACTGCCGCACCCAGCTTCGACGACGCTCGCGTGAGCGCCGTCGCCTTCAACCAGGAGGACCAGATGCCCGACGAGCCGGAGCAGACCGCTCCCGCCGCTCCGGCCGCGCCGGCCGCGCCGGAGCAGCCCAACGACCAGGCCGCGCAGTTCGCGGCGTTCACCGCCTGGCAGGCCGAGCAGGCAAATGGCGGCCCGACCCGTCCGCCGGGCCCGGAGACCGAGCGCCCGCGGGTAGTCAACCCCACCCGGCCGGTCGCGTTCGTCAGCGAGCCGCAGCCGTACCGGTTCGACCGGGCCGGCAACTTCGTGCCCGGCCAGGAGTTCACCTTCTCCGCCGACCTGCACGCGATGGCCGCGGAGAACGACCCGTTCGGCACCAAGACCGAGGCGGGCAAGCGGGTCATGGCCCTGCTCGCCGCGACGTTCGACGTCGACTCGGCCGACATCAACGAGGTCACCCCGGCGATCAACCGTCCGGACATGTACGTCGATCAGCGTGACTACCGCACTCCACTGTGGAACTTCGTGAACAAGGGCGCCCCGCCCAACGGCATCACGCCGTTCATCTTCCCGAAGTTCAGCTCGGCGTCCGGCCTGGTCGGCGACCACACCGAGGGCACCGAGCCCACCGGCGGCACGCTCGTCACCACCAACCAGACCGTGACCCCGTCGGCCCTGTCGGGCAAGGCGTACATCACGCGCGAGGTGTGGGACATGGGCGGCAACCCGGCCGTGTCGACGCTGATCTGGAACCAGATGGTGCGCGGCTACCGCGAGGGCCTGGAGTCGGCGACGGCCACCTTCCTCAACACGCTGACCGCGGCGACCGACATCACGCTGCCGGCTGGCTCGGCGGACGAGACCCTGGCGGCCGCGTGGGAGGCCGCGGTGGCGGATCTCCAGTTCATCCGGGGCTACGACTTCGAGGCGTTCGCGCTGGAGAAGGAGCTGTACAAGAAGTTCGCCGCGGCCCGCGACACGTCGGAGCGGCCGCTGTACCCGATCCTCTCGCCCATGAACGCCAACGGCACCGCGGCGTCGCGGTTCCGGACCCTCAACCTGGCCGGCGTGACCGGCGTCCCGTCGTGGGCGCTGGCCTCGACGGCGGGCAGCCCGAACAACTCGTGGCTGTTCGACCCGACCACCGTCCACGGCTGGGCCACCGCGCCGCAGCGTCTGGAGTTCCCGGGCGGCTCGGACGACAACACCACGTACCAGCCGGTGGCCAAGGTGGGCCTGGGCATCTGGGGCTACAAGGCGTTCGCCAACAGCGACATCGCCGGCGTGCGCCAGGTCATCTACGACACCACGGCCTGATCATGCGGCTCAGGGAACTGGCCACCGAGGTCCAGCAGCTGCGCGAGGAAGTGGCGCGGCTGCGGACCCAGGTCGACGCGCTCACCCCCAAGCCCGCCAAGGCCGCGCCCGCGAAGAAGGTGTGATGCCGACCCCGACCGCCACCGACTGCGCCGCCTACCTCGGCGAGACGTCCTGGACCGAAGAGGAGATCCAGGGCGCGCTCGACGCTGAGCTGGCGGCGCAGGCGAAGGTGTGTCGGGTGCCGGTCGACATGCCGGCCGACCTCGCCGAGGCGGTCAAGCGCCGGGTCGCCCGGAACCTCGCCCTGCGGCCGCTGCCGCTCGCTGTGCTCCAGGGCGACGCGCAGGGCGGCAGCGACACCGTGCTGCCCGGCCGCGACCCGGAGGTGCGCCGGCTCGAGGCGCCGCATCGGAAGCTGGTGATCGGATGACCATGGCCAACGACCGGGAGACCCTGAAGGCCACGCTCGACGGGGTCGACGGGGTCAAGGGGTACGCCTACCGCCCGCGCGCGGTGAAGCCCGGGGACGCCTGGCCGATCCTGCGGTCGGTCGAGCTCGTGGACGGTCTGGCGTGGCAGCCGACGTGGGGCGCGATCGTGGCGCTCTCGCCCGACGAGCGCACCGCGGCCGAGTGGGTCGACACCCACTTCGAGGAACTGGTGCTCGCGCTGCGCGGTCCCGGGTTCCCCGACGGCGCCGAGATGGCGCTCATGGGCACCGAGGGCGGCCCGCTGTTCATCCTCGACATCACTCTCACGACAGACCCGGAGTAGGCCATGGGTTGGGTTCACGGCAAGAAGACGGTCCTCATCCTCAACGGTGTCGACATCTCGGCGTACTGCAACACCAGCGAGTTCGAACGCAACGCCGACAAGCACGACACGACCACGTACGGCAAGGACGACCACGAGTACGACGGCGGTCTGGGCGACGGCGCCGCGTCGTGCGGCGGCCTCTACGACAACACCGCCGCTGGCCCGCGCGACACCATCGAGCCGCTCGTCGGCACGAAGGTCACGCTCGTTCGCCGGCCGGAGGGCACCGGGGCCGGGCTGCCGCAGGACAGCGTGACCGTGCTGATCGAGAAGTACGTCGAGACGTCGCCCGTCGCGGAGTACGTCGCGTGGTCGTGCACCATGCAGCCGTCCGGCGCCGTCACCTCCACCAACCAGTAAGGGGCCCGCCATGGGTGCACTCGCCGCGACCACTCCGACCCGCACCGGCGCGACGTCGGCCGGCGCCGCCGTGGCGGCCTCGGACACCATCAACGTCTCCGTGATGGGCCCGCTCGGCTGCATCCTGGAGATCATCAACGGGAACGCGTCGCCGGACAGCATGACCATCTCCGACGACAGCGTCACGCCGTCCGGCGCGGCGGCCGCGGCCAACGCGCCGAGCGTCGCGAACGGCACCGCGAAGGTGTTCTTCATCAGCCGCAAGCAGGCGGCGCTGGCCACCGGCAACGTCACCATCACGCACACGGTCACCAGCACGGTGACGTACAAGCTCTACCCGGTCGGCTGAGGAGGCCACAGTGGACAAGAAGACGGTGCTCGCCGAGCGGTTCAAGACGGGTGATGTCGAGGTCGAGGGCGTCGGCACGTTCACCGTGCGCGGCATGTCCCGCTGGGAAGTCGCGATGGCCAACAAGGCGCTGGAGAAGGGCGGCGACCTGGAGTACGAGCGGTTCGTCCTGGCCCGCTGCATCCTCGACCCGGTGATGACCGAGGGCGAGATTGGCGAGTGGCAGAAGGTCGCCGGCCCGCTGGAGCTCGTCACCGTCGGCAACAAGGTCAACGAGCTGTCCGGCATCGGGAAGGGCGCCGACAAAAGCGACCTTCCTGAGGATGGAGACGAATCCGGATCTTGAGTTCGACCACTTCCTGGCCGAGAAGCTCGGGAAGTTCGTGCACGAGATCCGGGAGATGCCGGCCGCCGACTACTACGAGTCGGCCATCTACTACGCGCGCAAGGCCCAGCGGGCGCAGCTGGAGCAGTTGAAGGGAGGCGGCAGTGGCAAATGACCCGATCCACATCGTCGGCCTCCGCGAGTTCAACAAGGCGCTCAAGGGCCTCGACTCCAACCTTCCCAAGGGCGTCCGGCTCGCGCTGAACGAGGCCGCCAACCTGATCATCGACAAGGCCGTGCCCAAGGTGCCATCACGCACCGGGCGGGCCCGCCGGTCGCTGGCGGCCAGGTCGACGCGCACCACCGCCCGGGTCGCCGGCGGCGGCACGAAGGCGCCGTACTACCCGTGGCTCGACTTCGGTGGCACCAACGGACGCGGCGTGAAGAGGCCGTTCTACAAGGACGGTCGCTACCTCTACGCCACCTACTACGAGCACCAGGACGAGTTCGTCGGCGTCATGGCGCAGGCCCTCAATAAGGTCGCCGAGGACGCCGGGCTGGTGATCGACTGATGGCCGGCAACCAGGTAACCCTGACCTTCGCCGGCGACGCCAACAAGCTCGTCAAGGAGCAGCAGCGCGCGGCCAAGGCCACGCAGGAGTTCGCCGACGGCGCCACACAGGCGTCGCGTCAGGCGGGCGAGGCGGCGTCGGCCAGCTCCGGCCTGACCGACCGGCTGTCGAAGCTCGGCAACATCGCCGAGGGCGCGACGGCTGCGATCGACAGCGCCGGCTCCGGAATGCAGGCCCTCGTCGACATCCAGCAGGCCGGCACCGAACGCGCGGCCCGGCTCGCCCGCGCGGTCAACGACGTCAAGCAGGCCCAGGAGGACGCGGCCCAGGCCACCCGCGACTACGCGCAGGCCGGCATCGACTCCCGCCAGGCCGCGCAGGACGTCGAACAGGCCGAGCTGGACAAGAAGGTCGCGCTCGAGGACTACACCGCCGCGGTCAAGGAGCACGGCAAGAACAGCAACAAAGCGCAGCAGGCGTGGCTCGACGCGAAGCAGGCCGGCATCGACCTTGCCCAGGCCAACGAGGACAGCGCCCAGGCGACCCGCGACGCCAGCCAGGCGACCATCGACGCGGAGGCCGCGCAGCTCGACCTCAACGAGGCGCAAAGGGAAGCTAACCCGCCCGAGATGCAGGGGTGGGCCGACAAGCTGAACCTGGTCACCCCGCTCATCTCGGCGCTGGTTGGCGTCGTCACCCTGGCCACTGCCGCCCAGTGGAGCCTCAACGTCGCGTGGCTCGCCTCGCCCATCACGTGGATCGTGGTCGGCATCGCCGCCGTCGTGGCGGCCATCGTGTTGATCGCGACCAAGACCGACTGGTTCCAGAAGGCGTGGCGGGCGTCGTGGGGGTGGGTCAAGTCCGCCGCGTCGAACACCTGGGAGTTCCTGCAGAAGATCCCCGGCTGGATCGGCACGGCGTTCTCCAAGGTCAGCTCGGCCATCACCGCGCCGTTCCGGTCGGCGTTCAACTTCGTCGCCGACGCCTGGAACAACACCGTCGGCGCGCTGCACTTCTCCATTCCCGGCTGGGTGCCGGGCCTGGGCGGCAACAGCTTCGGCGTGCCGAACATCCCCAAGTTCCACACCGGCGGCATGGCCTCGGGTGCGATGGGCGGCGAGTTCCTAGCCGTGCTGCGCGCCGGCGAGCGTGTCACCCCGCCCACCGGGTCCGCCGGACGCGGCGCGCTCACCCTCGCCGCGTCCGGCAACGGCACCAGCGTCGACCGGGCGCTGGCCGAGATGGTCGTCGGCGCGATCAACCGGGGCGCGCTCAAGCTGACCGTCCGCAACGACCGGGTGGCGGCCGCCAATGGCTAAGCAGGACATCAAGGTCGAGGTGTTCTACGACGGCACCTGGCACGTCATCCCCGTCTACACCCGCAACCCGATCAGCATCAGCTGGGGCAAGGGCGACCCGCTGTCCGACCCCGTGCCGGCCTCGCTGACCCTGCAGGCCGACAACCGCGACGGCAACCTCAACCCCCGCAACCCGATGTCGCCGCTGTACGGCCTGGCCGGCCGGAACGCACCCATCCGGGTCACGCTCAACGGCACCGACGTGCGCCTGGTCGCCGAGATCGCGGAGTGGAACCTGCAGCGCACCGAGGAGTTCGTCGTCGGCGGCAAGCGCGGTGACTCGTGGGTCGACATCGTGGCCGGCGGCGTGCTGCGCCGGCTCGGCCGGGGCACCGACCCGCGGTCCGCGCTGTGGCGCACCATCACAGCAAGCAACCCCGTGGCGTACTGGCCGATGGAGGACGGCAAGGACGCCAACCGCGCCGCGAGCGGCATCCCCGGTGGCCCGCAGATGGTCATCGCCTCCGGGGTCATCGACTTCGAGACCGACGGCGCGCTGCCCGGCATGGCCGGCTACGCGCTGGTGCAAGAGGAGACCACCGCGCAGCTGACGGTGGACATCCCCGCCTTCACCAACACCGGCTGGTTCCAGCTATCGGCGTGGACCCGTGGCACGGCCGCGAACCCCACGGACTACGAGGAGTACGCCCCGCTGGGCGTCGAGTTGAGCTCGGGCCGCAAGTGGCTGTTCGGGCAGTCGACCGGCGCCGGCGTCCAACCCACGTTCTTCGTGTCCCTGCGCGAGAGCAACGGCGACTACGTCCTGCACGTCGGCTCACCCACGGCGCCCGCGCCAGGCCCGCTCGACGGCTCGTGGCACCTGATGCAGCTGTGGGTCGAGCAGGTCAACGCGACCGAGCAGGACGTCCAGTTGTGGGTCGACGGGAGCTTCGTCGACTCGGACACGTTCACCGAGAACAGCCTGCCGACCCGGCTGCTGATCCCCGACTGGATCGGCTCCATCGAGGTGGTCGACGTCGGGATCGCGCACATCGCCGTGCACAACAGCCAGAGCCTGGTGTCACAGTGGTACGCCGGCCTCGGCTGGCCGAACGAGTCCGCGGTGGCCCGCGTGCAGGGCCTGGCCAGCGAGCGTGGCCTGCCCGTCGAG
This sequence comes from Asanoa siamensis, assembly GCF_016862555.1. GTDB lineage: Bacteria > Actinomycetota > Actinomycetes > Mycobacteriales > Micromonosporaceae > Asanoa > Asanoa siamensis. The sequence continues at coordinate 41,962 of NZ_BONE01000008.1, forward strand.
GTCGTCGGCGACCCGGCCGGCAGCCAGACGATGGGCCCGCAGTACCCGGACACCACGATGAACCTGCTCGGCGAGACCGAGCGCACCGAGGCCGGCATCCTGTCCGACCGCCGCGACGCTCTCGGGCTGCGCATCCGGACCGGCCGGGACCTCTACCGCCAGGACCCGGTGCTCGAGCTGAACTTCGCCGACATCATGGCGCCGCTGGATCCGGTCTTCGACGACCGGGCCACCCGCAACGACGTGACGGTCAACCGCCGCGAGGGCGCCTCCGCGCGGGCGGTGCAGGAGACCGGTCCGATGAACGTCCAGGACCCGAGCGACGACCCCGACGGCGTCGGCCGGACCGTCGCCACCATCGACCTGAACCCGTCGACCGACGAGATCCTGCCCCACCACGCCACATGGCAGCTGCACCTCGGCGTCGTCGACGAGATCACCTTCGCCCAGGTGACCGTCAACGCCGACAAGGTGCCCGGCGTCTCTGCCGTGACCGAGGGCGACCTGATCACCATCGCCGGCCTGCCCGCCGACCTGACACCCGACCTCGCCCGGCTGATCGTCATCGGCGGCAAGGAGCGCATCGAGTCTCACCGCCGCACGGTCACGTTCAACTGCATGCCGGCCAGCCCGTACGACGTGGGTGAGTGGGACGAGGCGGTGACCCCCACGTCGACCCGCTGGGGGCCGTCGGTGTCGACGACCGCAGGGACCATCACCACCGGCACGAGCACCAGCCTGTCCGTGACCGGCGCCGAGGTGTGGACGACGTCCGCTGGCGACTTCCCGCTGGACATCAACCTGCTCGGCGCGCGGGTGCGGGTCACCAACATCACCGGGTCCAGCCCCAACTGGACGTTCACCATCTCCACCTCCGTGGTCAACGGGGTGCGGAAGTCGATCCCGTCCGGCACGCCGGTGCGCCTGTGGCAGCCGGCCCTCTGGGGACTGTGAGGCAGCCATGACCATCGCCGCAGGGGCCGACATCCTGGCCACCGACGTCACCGCGCTGACCACGCGCATCGCCGCGCTGGAGAGCCCGCCCCGCTGCCGGGCCTGGTCGTCGGCCGGCGTCGCCAGCTCCGCCAACAACAGCCTGGTTCTCGTGCCGCTGGACAGCGAGTCGTACGACTCGGCCTCGATGCACTCGACGGGGACCAACAACAGCCGGATCGTCATCCCGTCGGCCGGCACGTACAAGGTGCTGGCGCAGGCCAACTGGTCGGCGAACGCCACTGGCCGACGCGCGATCAGCGTCCGGCTCAACGCCGCCGGCAGCGGCAGCGGGGGCACGGAGATCATGCTGGCCAGCCGAGCGCCGGCGCCGGCCTCGGGTACGCAGCTCCAGGTCGCCGACGAGCTGGTGTTCGCGCAGAACGACTACATCGAGATGTTCACGCTCCAGTCCAGCGGCGGCACGCTCACCGTCGGCGGCGGCCAGTACGCGACGTGGCTCCTGGCCCGGAAGGTGGCCTGACATGGCTTGGCACCTGAACCCCGCCCTGACCCGCTTCCGGGCCGAAGTTGACGAACGGTGGCCGCGCCGCGACCGAGGTAGCGACGGCACGATCGGCGACGCGGCGCACCAGCAGACCGACTCCGACCACAACCCCGATGCCGACGGCTCCGTCGACGCGTGGGACATGGACAGGGACGGCGTCGACGTCAACGCGTGCATCGCGGCCGCGCTGCGCCACGAGTCGATCCAGTACGTGATCTGGAACCGGCGCATCACCTCGAGGTCGTGGGGCCTCGGGACCTGGCGGCCGTACACCGGCAGCAACCCGCACGACAAGCACGTGCACTTCAACACCCGCCCGTCCCACGAGCGCAGCACCAAGCCGTGGTTCCCGCCCGCCCCTCCGGAGGTAGAAGTGATCGAGGACAGCAAGGACGGCCAGGCCCTGATCTGGCGCGTCGAGGCGCTCGCCGCCGGTCGCGAGACCGTCGGCGGTGGCCCGCTCAAGGGCGAGCCGGTCGCCGTCGTCAAGGAGCTGCGCGCGCTCGCGCGGAAGGTCGACGCGCTGCCCGCGGCCGCGCCGGAGCTCGACTACGACCGCCTCGCCGAGGCCCTGCTCCGTCGCATCGCCGCGGGGGCCGGCTGATGGACCCGAACCACGGCGTCCAGATCACCGTCAAGGACGTCTACGACCAGGTGCTCGGCATGCGCTCCACCGTCGACGTGATGCTCCACCGCCAGACCGACGCCGAGGCCCGGGGCGTCGACCACGAGGCCCGGCTCCGCTCGCTCGAGCGCGGCCGCTGGCCGCTGCACACCGTGTCCGTCCTGCTCGCCCTGGCCGCCGCCGCGATCGCGCTGGTCGGCCTACTCACCCGTTAGGAGATCATCATGACCAAGGCCAAGGCGCTCGTCGCCGCCGTGATGGCGGTCGGCGGTGTGCTCACCGCAGCGTTCGCCGACGACGTGTTCGGCGCGTCGGAGGTCGGCACCACCGTGGCCGTGCTCGTCGAGCAGGCCATCGGCGTGTGGGCCGTCTGGCGCGTGCCGAACAAGCCGGTCCCGGCGTCCACGCGCCTCCGCTGACGAAGGCCCGCCGCGCCACCCCATGGGGGAGGATGCCGCCAAGCACCCGGGGCAGCGCGGCGGGAGTCTAGAGGCCGAGGATCTCTTTCGCCTCGGTCAACCGCGGGCAGACCAGCTGCCGCTTGCAGAACGCGCACGGCACCGAGCCGGTCGCGTGGTACGCCACGACCTGGCGGGCCATCCACTCGTCGCCGACCGGCGGCACGTCAACGTGCTCCCACCACCACTCGTCGTCGACGCGCTGGTACAGCTCGTACCTAGGCACGGCCGTCCACCACCAGCGACCAGAGCACCATGATGGCGACCAGCGTGATGAGGACCAGGCCGGGCCAGGACGCCTCGCGCAGCCGTCGCAGCAGCTCCCTCATCGGAGCAGGCGCCAGACCGGGCGGACGCCGGCCACCACGAACCAGGTGGCGACGGTGACGATCAAGATCGAGTTGCCCGCGTTGAACCAGGCGTCGGAGATCGCGGCGTACAGCAGGACGAACGCGACGCCGGCCACGAAGGCGGCGAGGATCGCGACACCCAGCGCGCGGCGGTTGCGGCGACTCACCTGGTCATCCCCCTCGCTGAATGGCACCGGGGCCCCGGGCCTTGCCAACTAGTGAAGCACAAGGTTGGCATACCTGGCTAGCACAACGTTGGCATACTTGATCCATACCCCATCTGGCCTGCCCAGCGACCTGGGACGATGCCTATGTGGATCAACTCGGCGAGGCGGTACGGGCGTTCAAGGCCGCACAGGCCGCGCTCCCCCGCGCCGAGGAACGCGCCGACCAGCTCGTCGCCGACGCCCGCGCCCGGATCAGCGAGGCCCGGGCCGCGCTCGCCGCGGAGATCGTGGCCGAGTACGAGAACGGTGCGCGGGTCAATGACCTCGCGCACCGCTCGGGTTACACCCGGGAGACCATCCGGCGCATCCTGCGCGCCGCCGGCATCCCGCCGGACTAGGCAGCCAGGTGGCCGGCCTTGATCAGGTAGAGGCCCAGCTCGACGGCCTGGCCGGGCGTCAGGTGCAGGCCGCGCTCGAACTTGTGGCTGGCCGACGCGCGCAGCTGGAACCGGACGCGAGCCGGGGCGCGCGTGTCGCCCTCGGTCTGCTCGACGGCCAGCCAGGTCGACACGGGCTCGTTGAGGGAGTCGGCGTCGGCCAGGTCCATCTCGGCGACGTCGCGGGTGTGGAACATCTCGCCGGTCGGCATCTGGCACCCCTCGCGGGAGCACCAGTCCGGGTGCGGCACCAGGAACGCGTCGATCGCGTCCTGCGTCACCTTCGAGCCGAGCGGGGCCATACGTCGAAGGTAGGCCACGGCATCGGGGATGTTGTCGGGTGTCTGGCTGCTCTGGGCATCCGGGGGCAGTACGGTGCTCATGGGTCGCCTCCTGCGGGCGATTCAGGGGGCTCGGCGCTCAGGTGGTAGGACACCTGCCGGGCCCATCTACTTTGGGGCTGGAGAGCCTCCGTAGTAGTCCCGATAAACTCCGCGCTACGCTTCCGCCCCACCTCAAGAAACCCCAGGTGGCACAACGCTTACGGCGTGGACAGACAACTGTTACTCGGACTATGCGCAGCGCAACGGCCAGGAGCTGGTCGACCTGCTCTCCTGAGGTCCTTACGCGGCTTCGGTCGCGCTGTCCGTGATCAGGGTGACGGGGGCCCGGTCGTCGAGGCGGTAGCCGACGCCGTAGACGGTGCGGACGAGCGGCGCGTCGAGCTTGCCGCGCAAGCGTCTGATGTGGACGTCGACGGTGCGCGGCCCGGCGATCTCGTAGCCCCAGACGTGGCGCAGGAGCTGGTCACGGGTGAACACCCGGCGTGGGTGGCGGGCGAGGAAGAGCAGCAGGTCGAACTCGAGGCGGGTCAGCGCGACCTCGAGACCGGCCTTGAGCACCTGGCGGGCGGCGACGTCGATCCAGACCTCGTGGTCGGTCCTGGGTGTCGGGAACGCGAGCAAGGTCGTGTGCGCGGGTGCGGTCACGATTCCTCCCGGGGGTGGGCGAGGGCGAGCGGCGGGGTGGGCCGGGGTGGCGGCAGGATCGGCAGGCCGGCGGCGCGCCAGGCGACGAAGCCGCCGGACATGTCGGTCGCCCGGTGCAGGCCGAGGTCCTGCAGCGAGGCGGCGGCCAGCGAGGACGAGTAGCCCTGCTGGCAGAACAGGATGTAGTGCGTGTCGTACGACTCGGCGATCGGCAGTCGCGCGTCGCAGCGGGGGTCGAGCCGCCACTCCAGCACGTTGCGGTCGATGATCAGCGCGCCCGGGATGGTGCCGGTCGCCTCGCGCTGGCCGACCGGCCGGGTGTCGATCAGGACGGCGCCCTCGCGAGCCGCGAGGTGGGCGGGCTCCGGGTCGAGCCGGATCAGGCGCTCGCGCGCCGCTTCGAGGATCTCGTCAATGGAACGACTCACCAGGCCACCCCCGCGCGGGCCACGTCGGCAACCCGGAGGGCGCCGTCGATCAGGTCATATCTGGTCATAGTAGTTAATTCCGGCGCGTAGCAGTGGACGCTGATCGCCGGGTCGGGGCCGTTGTTGCTGACCCGATGGACGTAGCGGGGGCCGAATCGGCGCCCGGCGCCGGGCGGCAGCGCCTTCGTGCGCAGGGTCCCGCGCTGGACGGTCTCCTCGGTCAGGGCGCCGGAGACGACGGTGAAGCCACCGCTGGCGCCGCCGTGGTCGTGCAGGTCGGTGTGCTGGCCTGGCAGCCAGGTGAGCAGCCAGACCTCGTGCTCGGGCGTGGCGGCGATCCGCTGGTACCACCGCTCGACGGGGTCGAACCGCGGCGTGACCGGCCAGGCGGCCGGGTCGCCGGCGTACCGCCGGGCGACGCTGAGCAGGTCATCAGGGAGGAACATGCGGCTCAGCATAGCCCACTAATCCTACTGGGTTAGTAGGTTGTCCCGCATGTCAGGAACGGACGTACCGCCCCTTGCCCGGCACGCCACGGATCAGCCCACGATCCTCCAGGGTCGTGGTGACGCGATGGATGGTGGAGATGCTGACGGTGTACTCGGCGGCGAGCCGCACGGTCGAGGGCAGCTTCTCGCCCGGTGCGAGCTCACCCGACGTGATCCGGCGGACCAGGTCATCGAGCACGCGCCGATATTCGGTGGTGGGTTCCACGATGGAGCTCGCTTTCCGGTTGGCCACCGCGAGTCCACCACACCGGACCTTGTCATGTCATCTTGTTGGAACAAGTTGAGATTGCATATTGACCAGATGGAACCAGTTGGAATAGGTTGGGTTCTGGAACGCGGCGGGTCACTTCCGGGTTGGCGCCTACGGTGACCACCCGCGTCCCGGGCGGACCACCGGCTGGGCAGCTCGGTGGCCAAGCCCCCTGCCGGCCGGCGACCCCCATCTCCGGCCGGCAGGAGACCCCTGCCGCGTGTGCGGACCTCAATTGCGACCGAGAGGCCGCGACGCACCCAGTCACCATGGACCCGGCGCCCCACCCAACCGGCAGCGCAAGCACAACCCCCCACCCAGCCGCCATGAACACCGCACCGCACCCAACCGCCCGCGCAGCGCAACCCCCACCAGCTGCCACGGACCCCGCGCCGCAACCCACCGCCAGGGGCTGCGGGCCTGAGCGGACGCCGTGCCCGCCGGTCGCGGTCAGGCGGCGAGGATGGGCTGGCGCCAGAGCCAGCCGAGGTATGCCCGTAGCTCCGCAGGGGTGGCCACCCAGCCGCGGTCCATGTAGGTGAGGATGCGTTTCAGCTCCCCGGGCACCAGGTCGAAGGCGGTGGCGCCGGTCTCCGGGATCCGCGCGTCCGGTGGCACCGCCGCCGGGACCGGGACGAGCGGCACCCGTTCGTCGCCGCACGCCTTCAGGAGCGTGAGGAACACCCGGGCCAGGTGGTACGGCGAGACCGTGAGCGCCAGGCTCGTGATGCCGAGGTCCCGCACCGTCGCGACGAGCCAGGCTGCCTGCAGGCCCGTGTTCGGTGCCGGCTCCGGCTGGATGCGGACGCCCTCCGTGCGGGTCAGGCCCAGGCCGCGCAGGTAGTCCGCCGTGATCGGCACGTACGTCCGCTCCAGCGGGTTGCCGTTCGCCACCAGCAGGTGACACGGTCCCGAACTCTTCTCCCAGCGCCCGATCGCCTCCGTCAGCCGCCACTCCTCGCCCTGGCCCGCGACCACCGCCAGCGCGTCCGCGCGGTCCGCCGCCGCCTGCGGCAGGGTGAGGATCATTGTCAGCGCGGTCACCGCGTCCACCAACCGGGCCGTGTCGAAACCGGCGAAGTCCGTGGCGCCGACCACGCGGGGTGTCCGCGACTCGTTCAGCACACGCGGAGGCTAACTGTCGATATCAAGGCCTACCCGTTCGTCGTGTCTGTGGCGTCCGTCGGACGGGCGCCCGGCAGGAGGGACAGCGGGCATGGCGCGTTGGGCGATCACCGCGGTTTTCGCGGCCAATGGATTGTTGGTGGCCTCGTTCGCGGCGCGGGCGCCGTCGGTCAAGGTGGATCTCGGGCTTTCCGCCGGGGAGCTCGGGCTCGTCACCGCCGCGTTCGGGGCCGCGGCCGTCGTCGCGATGCAGGGTGCCGGGCGGCTCGCCGCCCGGTTCGGGAGCCGCCGGGTCGTCCGCGCCGCCGTGTGCGTGCTGCCGGGCGCCCTCCTCGGCACCGCGTACGCCGGCGACCTGGTCAGCCTCGCCGCGGTCTTCCTGCTCGTCGGCGCCGTGCACGGGCTGCTCGACGTCGCGATGAACGCGCACGCCGTCGCCGTCGAGCGGGCGCTCGCCCGGCCGATCCTGAACGGCTGCCACGCCGCCTGGAGCATCGGGGCCGTCGGTGGGTCGTTGCTCGCCTCCGGCGCCGCGCAGCTCGGCTGGAGCCGGGCCATCCACTTCGGACTCGTCGCCGCCGTGCTCGTGCCCGTCCTCGCCGCCTGGACGCGGGCGCTGCTGCCGCCGGGTGCGGACCGCGCCCACACCGCCGGGAAGCGGATCGGGTGGAGCCGCCCGCTGGTCGTGCTCGGCGCGATGGGCGCGACCGTCCTCACCGTCGAGGCCGCCGTGGCCAACTGGAGCGGGATCCTCCTGCACGAACGGCTGGCCGCACCGCTCGGCGTCGCGGCGCTCGGGTACGTCGCGTTCACCGCCTGCCAGACCGCCGGCCGGCTGGTCGGCGACCGGCTGCTCGCGCGCCGGCCGCCGTACCAGTTGGTCCGGGTCGGCACCCTCGTCGCCGCCGGCGGGCTCGCCGTGGTCGTGCTCAGCCCGTGGCCGGCGCTCGCGGTCGCCGGGTTCGCCGTGGTCGGCCTCGGCCTCGCCACTCCCCTGCCGGTGCTGTTCGGCGCCGCCGGCCACCTGGGCGCCGCCACCGGTGACGCGGCGGCCGCGGTCGCGCGGTTCAGCACGATGACGTACACCGGGATCCTGGTCGCCCCCGCGATCATCGGCGCTGTCGCCGACCTGGTCGGTCTCACCTGGACGCTGGCCGCCCTCGCGCCGCTGCTGGCCCTCGTCGCCGCCGCGGACCCGCGGGTGGTGACCGGGACCTACCGGGACGCGGACAGGGCGTCGACGTCGCGGACCAGCGCCGCGTAGCCCGGGTCGGACAACTCGCCTCGTTCGCGCAGGTCCCCGAGCCGCGTACGCAGTTCCCGGATCTTCCGGTCGACCCCCACGTCGTCGCCGGCGTCGAGCCGACGCCCGATGTCGTCGGTCCGCTTCCGCAGGTCCTCCGCCGGCTTGGCCTTCAGCTGGCCGCTGTCCACCTGAGCGTCGATGGTCCGGCGCAACGCGACGACCGGATCGACAGGCGGCGGCACCGGCAAGCGGGTGAGTGTCGTGGTCGGTCGCGGTGCCGGCGGCGTCGACGGCGCCGGCACCGCCGCCGGGCTCGCCGTGCGGGGGCCTCGGCCGGGCGGCGCGGACGTCGGCGCGAGGGTCGGCCGCGCCGAGGCGGCGGCCGTCGACGCGACGGGCGGGGCGACGACCGTGCCCGGCACGCCGTCCCCGGCCGAGGCGAGCAACGAGACCAGCACCACGCCCGCGACAGCCGCCGCGCCGGCGGCGACGAGCCCCCAGACCAGCCGCCGGCGCCGTGGGGCGGCCACCGGCAGCGCGGCCAACCGGGCCCCCACCACCCGGGCGGAGCCCGGCCGGTCCTCCGGCCGCTTCGCCAGCAGGTCGGCCACCAGCGTCGCCAGCGCCGGCGGCACGTCGGGCCGGGCCCGCAGCAGGTCGGGCGGCGGCGTCGTGACGTGCTGGTGCACGACGGCGAGCGGCGTCGCACCGACGAACGGCGGTGCCCCGGCGAGCAACGCGTACAGCGTGCAGCCGAGCCCGTACAGGTCGGTCCGCGCGTCGACCGGCTCCCCGTTGACCTGCTCCGGCGCCATGTAGCTGGTGGAGCCCATGGCGATCGCGCTGCTGGTCAGTCGCTCCGCGTGCGCCAGGTGCGCCACGCCGAAGTCGCAGACCTTCACGACCCCCGCCGGCGTGCGGATCAGGTTGGCCGGCTTGACGTCGCGGTGGACGATCCCGGCGTCGTGCGCCGCCGCCAGCCCGGCGCAGGCCTGCGCCGTCACCTCGACCGCATCGGCGACCGGCAGCGGCCCGTCGGCCAGCACCGCGGCCAGGCTGCGCCCCTCGACGAGCTCCATGACCAGGTAGGAGTCGTCCCCGTCGGTGCCGAAGTCGTGGATGCCGACGATGTTCGGATGGTTGAGCAGCGCCGCGGCCCGGGCCTCGCGGGCGAACCGCTCGACCATGGTCGGATCGGCCGCCGCCGGACCGGACACGAGCTTGACGGCGACGGCGCGGTCGAGCCGCAGGTCGCGGCCGCGCCAGACGACACCCATGCCGCCGCGGGCCAGCACCTCCTCCAGCTCGTACCGGTCGGCCAACCGCCGTCCAGACACGCCGTCCTCCCCACGAGGGCATCGATGGACACGATACGCACGAGCCTCGACGACCGCCCGCGGCCGATCCGGATACCCGCGCTCTCCGCCGGCTAACCTCGGAGGTCTCCGCCGGTGGCGGCCGGTCACGGCCGCCACCGGGTGGAATCCGCAGGACGGCTAGACGAGCATGCCGTGCGGGTCGAGCACGTACTTGCGGGCCGCGCCCTCGTCGAACTCCTCGTAGCCGCGCGGGCTCTCGCCCAACGGGATCGGGGTCGCGTTGACGTTCTTCGCGATCTGGACCCGGTCGTTGAGGATCGCCATCATCAGCTTGCGGTTGTACCGCATCACCGGGCACTGGCCGGTGACGAAGGAGTGCGACTTGGCCCAGCCGAGGCCGAGCCGGATGGAGAGCGAGCCCTCCTGGGCCGCCTCGTCGCTCGCCCCCGGGTCGCCGGTCACGTAGAGCCCGGGGATCCCGAGCGCGCCGCCGGCGCGGGTGAGGTCCATCAGCGAGTTGAGCACGGTCGCCGGATGCTCGGTCGCGGCGTGCTCGCCGTGCCCGCGCGCCTCGAAGCCGACCGCGTCGACGCCGCAGTCCACCTCGGGCGTACCCAGGATCTGCTCGATCTGGTCCTTGGGCTCGCCGGCGGACACGTCCACGGTCTCGCAGCCGAAGCTGCGCGCCTGGGCGAGCCGCTCCTCCTGGAGGTCGCCGACGATCACCGTGGCCGCCCCGAGCAACTGGGCCGAGGTCGCGGCGGCCAGCCCGACCGGCCCGGCACCGGCGATGTAGGCCGTCGACCCGGTGGTCACCCCGGCGCTCACGCAGCCGTGGTAGCCGGTCGGGAAGATGTCGGCCAGCATGGCCAGGTCCAGGATCTTCTCCATGGCCTGGTCCCTGTCGGGGAAGACCAGCAGGTTCCAGTCCGCGTACGGGACCATCACGTACTCGGCCTGCCCGCCGACCCAACCGCCCATGTCGACGTAGCCGTACGCCGAGCCCGGCCGGTCGGGGTTGACGTTGAGGCAGACTCCGGTCTTGCCCTCCTTACAGTTGATGCACCGTCCGCAGGAGATGTTGAAGGGTACGGACACCATGTCGCCGACCTGCACGTACTCGACGTCCGGGCCCTTCTCCACCACCTCGCCGGTGATCTCGTGACCGAGGATCAGCCCCGCGGGCGCGGTCGTGCGACCGCGGACCATGTGCTGGTCACTACCGCAGATGTTGGTGGCGACGCACTTCACGATCGCCGCGTGGGGCACCTTCCGGCCCACGTTGTCCGGGTGTACGCCCGGCCCGTCCTTGAGCTCGAAGGTCGGGTAGTCGATCTCGGTGACCTCGACCTGACCCGGCTTGATGTAGGCGACCCCTTTGTTGCCTGTCATGACTCTGCTCCGATCCGATCCGCGCACGGTGGGCGGCCGGCATCGGATCGGCTGGGCACGGGGTCCACGCCGATCGGCGCGGCACCACCGCGCTCACCATGTTTCGGCGGGTTACATAGAGCGTTCCCGTTCGCCGGGAGATGAAACCGTCAGAAGGCGGCCAACAGGTCGCGGGTCAGGCCGCGCAGCCGGGCCCGGTAGGCGGGGTCGTAGATCTCCGCGGCGGCCCGGGCTTCGGTGCCGCTGTCGAAGTAGCGACCCGTCACGCCGGCCAGATCGGCGCCGTCGACCAGCCGCCGGGTGGCGGCCACCCCCTTCTCCAGGGTGTCGACCTGGTCCATGCCCGACGCTTTCGACATGGTCGTCGGCATGTACGAGGCCGGGTGCAGGCTGTTCGCGGTGACCCCAGTGCCGGCGAGGTCGGCGGCCAGGTCGATGGTGTGCGCGATGAGCGCGAGCTTCGACCGGCAGTACGCGGCGACCTCGGAGTAGTCGCGGGCGAACTGCGGGTCGTCGAAGTCCACCGGCGCCTGCCCGACCGAGGCGACGTTGACGATCCGGGCGGCGGGCGCCTGGTGCAGCAGGGGCAGCAGATGCCGGGTGAGCAGCACCGGGGCCAGATAGTTGACCGCGAGGCGCGACTCGTAGCCGTCCCGGGACAGCACCCGGGTCGTGCCGTCGACGTGGAAGCCGATGCCGGCGTTGTTGACCAGCACGTCGAGGCGGTCGTACTTGTCGGCGACCTCGGTCGCGAGCCGCCGCACGTCGGCGAGCGACGCGAAGTCGGCCTGGAACGGCGTGCCGCCCGTGGCGGTCGCCACCGCCGCGAGCCGGCCGGCGTCGCGGCCGTGCAGCAGCAGTTCGTGCCCGCCGGTCGCGGCGAGGTCTTCCGCCAGGGCACGGCCCAGGCCGTCCGAGGCTCCGGTGATCAGGATGCGTGACATGGCTGCGACGCTAGGCCGGTGAGCCATCACGCAACCAATAGGATTGATGCTATGACCACCAGGAATGCTGATGGGTCGCCGCTGGACCTGACGCAGCTCCGGACGTTCCTCGCGGTCCACCGCACCGGATCGCTGACGGCCGCCGCCCGCGCGCTCGGGCTGGCCCAGCCCACCGTCACCGCCCAGATCCGGGCCCTCGAGGAGCGCCTCGACCGGCAGCTCTTCGAGCGGCTCCCGCGCGGCGTCGCCCCGACCCCGGACGCCGACGACCTGGCCGCCCGCATCGCGGCTCCGCTGGACCAACTCGCCCTGGTCGCCGAGCCCGACCGGGCGCCGGCGGAGCCCGTCCGCCTAGCCGGCCCGGCGGAGATGGTCGCGGTGCGGATCATGCCGGTCCTGGCGCCGCTCGTCGCCGCCGGCACCCGGGTGCGGGTCGACACCGGCCTGGCCGACGACCTCCTCGACGGGCTGCGCGCCGGCCGCTACGACCTCGTCCTGTCGGCTGTCCGCCCGCGGGGCCGGTCCGTCGTGGCGAGCACCCTGATGGACGAGGAGTTCGTGCTGGTGGGTGCGCGGCGCTGGCGGGACGCGTACGAGACCGCACCGCTGCTCAGCTACGCCGTCGACCTGCCGATCCTGCGCCGCTACTGGCGCCACGTGTTCGGCCGGCGGCTGACCGCCGAGCCCGCGCTGGTGGTCCCCGACCTCCGCGCGGTGCGGGCGGCCGCGGTGGCCGGGGCGGGCGTCACCGTCCTGCCGAGGTACCTGTGTGCCGACGAGTTGCGGGACGGCACGCTCGTCGCGCTGCTGGACCCGGAGGATCCCCCGATCAACACCGGGTTCATCGCCGAGCGCGCCCACTCGGTGCTGAGCCCGGCGGCGACCCGGGTGCGCGATGCCATCCGGGTCGCCGCACGGGACTGGGCCTAGACGCCGCCCTCGTTGAGGGTGACGGTCTTCGGGGTGAAGCCCGTGCCGTTGACGTCCACGTTCTGCGACTTGAGCGTGTCCAGCGCCTTGCGTACGTAGTCGTTCGTGTAGGCCAGCCCCTCGGGCGCCTTGGTCAACACCGTCTGGCCGTCGGCGTTCTTCGTGGTCATCGAGAGGTCCACGGTGGCCTTCCAGGCGGCCTCGTCGATCACGCCTGCGCCGGCCGGTGACGGCCAGACCAGCTTGTTGGTCTCGTTGACCTGCCAGAGCTGGTGGCTCGCGCCGAGCTTCGAGCCGCGCTTCACGACCAGGTCGCGGCAGGCCTCGGGGTTGTCGCGGCAGTAGGCCCAGCCCTTGATCGAGGCGGCCAGGAACTTCACCGCGGTGTCCTGGTAGGACTGGTCCGACAGCTTCGAGGTGTTGGCCCACACCGCGTCCTGGAGCATCGCGGTGCCCTCCTTGTTCCAGTCGAGCACCGTGAACGCCTCGGGCTTGTAGAGCTGCCCCGTCGCCGGGTCCTTCGCCTCCAGGAGCTGCGCGTACTCGTTGTAGCTCATCGCCTGGGCCGCGTCGATGTCCTTGCGCAGCAACCCTTGCATGTCGAACTGCTGCTGCACCAGCGTCACGTCCTTGCCGGGGTCGAGCCCGGCCTTGGTCATCGCGGCGAACAGCTCGAACTCGTTGCCGAAGCCCCAGTTGCCGACCTTCTTCCCGCGCAGGTCGGCCGGCGACGTGATGTTGGACGAGGCGAACGAGACCTGGTAGGTCCCCGAGCGCTGGAAGATCTGACCGATGTTGGTGATCTCCGCGCCCTGCTCGCGGGAGGCGAGCGCCTTCGGCACCCAGGCGATCGCGAAGTCGGCCTGACCCTGGGCCAGCACGGTCTGCGGCACGATGTCGACGCCGCCCTCGAGGATCTCGACGTCGAGCCCCTGCTCCCGGTAGAAGCCCTGGTCGGCCGCCGCGATGTAGCCGGCGAACTGGCCCTGCACGAACCACTGCAACTGGAGCTTGACCTTGGTGGTGCCGCCGGCGCCGGACGGTGTCGGCTCGTCGGCCGTGCCACAGGCGGTGAGCATCAACGCGGACAGCGCGAGTGCGGCACCGGCCACGCGGATCAACTTGCGCATCTGGTCCTCCGGTTGTTCAGACCCTCCGCCAGGGCATAACGAGCCGCTCGAGCAGAAGGGCCGCCAGATAGAAGACGAGACCGAGCACGCACGCGCCGACCACGAAGGCCCAGGCGCGGGGGTACGCGGTGTTGGCCGCCGCCGAGGTGATCCGGGAGCCCAGGCCGTTCTGCAGACCGCCGAAGTACTCCGCGACCACCGCCGCGATCACCGCCAGGGAGGACGCCTGGCGCAAACCGGTGAAGACGAACGGCAGGGCGGCGGGGAGGCGGACCAGCCGGGTGACGGTCCAGCCGCGCGCCGCGTAGCTGGCCATCAGGTCCCGGTGGATCGGGTCGACCTCGCGCAGCCCGCGCAGCGCGTTGACGAACACGGGGAAGAACACCACGATCGCGACCACCAGCCGCCGGGGCACGCTGCTGGTCGAGTCGAACATGTTGTTGAGGATGGGTGCCAGGGCGATGATCGGCAGCGCGTTCAGCGCGGCCGCCACCGGGATCGAGACTTCACCGAGGTACGCGAAGCGGGCCGCCACCATCGCCGCGAGCAACCCCACCGCGGCCCCGACGAGCAGGCCGATCAGCGCGTTCCCACCGCTGGCGAGGCCGGTACGCCAGACGACCTCGCGGCTCTGCCAGAGCTGCTCGCCGATCGCGGACGGGGCGGGGAGCACGTAGGGCGCGACCCGGCCGAGCGTGACGACGGCCTCCCAGAGCAGCAGGCCGACGACGCCGACGAGCAGCGGAGGGACGAAGGCCGAGCCGTGCCGCCGCCGGGCCACTACGGGCGCGGCGGGGTCGGCCGCGACCACCGGGTCGACGGCCGTGGTCACGGCGCGACCAGGGGCTCGGCCGCCGGCACCGGGTCGCCGCGCAGCGCCTTGCGGACCTTGGTGATGCCGGCGAAGAACCCGGGCGACTGCCGGGTCGCCTCGGTACGCGGGCCGAGGTCGACCGGCACGACCTCGGTGATCCGCCCCGGCCGCGCCGACATGACGACGACCCGGTCGGAGAGGTACACGGCCTCGGGAATGGAGTGGGTGACGAAGATCGTGCTGGTGCCGGTGCTGGCGCAGATCCGCAGCAGCTCGTCCTGGAGCCGCTCGCGGGTCATCTCGTCGAGCGCCCCGAACGGCTCGTCCATGAGCAGCAACGGCGGGTGTACGGCCAGCGCCCGCGCGATCGCCACCCGCTGCTGCATGCCGCCGGAGAGCTGGGCCGGGTAGTGGCCGGCGAACTCCGCGAGCCCGACCAGGTCGAGCATCTCGCGGGCCCGGTCGTGACGCTCTTGACGGGGTGACCCACGCAGCTCCAGCGGAAGCTCGACGTTGCGCTGCACGGTCCGCCAGTCGAAGAGCCCGGCCTGCTGAAACGCGATCCCGTATTCCTGGTCGACGCGGGCGGTCCGGGCCGACTTGCCGGCGACGGTGATGGCGCCGCTCGTCGGTTGGATCAGGTCACCGACGAGCCGCAACAGCGTGGACTTGCCACACCCCGACGGACCGATGAGCGAGACGAACTCGCCGCGCGCGACGGTCAGGTCGACCCCGGTCAGCGCGGTCACCTCGTCGGCCCGACCCGCGTTGAACACCTTGGAGACACCCTCGAGCACCACACTCGTCATGCCCGCACCCTCCGCCGGCCGACCAGGAACTCGCCCAGGCCCACGATCGCGGCGACCGCCAGCCCGAGGGCGGCCGCGCCGACCATCGCCGTGAAGACCTTGGCGGGGTCGGTGGTGGCCTCCCGTGAGTATTCGATCACCAATCGACCGACGCCACCACGGGTGCCGGTGGAAATCTCGCCGACCACCGCTCCGACCACGGCCGCCGCGGCGGCGAGCCGCAGCGCCGGGAACAGGTAGGGAGTGGACGCGGGGAGCCGGAGCTTGACCAGCGTGCGCCACCAGCCGGCGGCGTAGCTGCGCATCAGCTCCTCGGCGATCGGTGCCGGCGACTGCAGGCCGCGCAGCATGCCCACCGCGACCGGGAAGAACGCCAGGTACAGCGCGATCACGGTGACGGACATCCAGGGCTGCCACGGGTACGGGCCGATCGCGAGGCGGCCGCCCCAGCCGGCGATGACCGGGGCGAGCGCGATCAGCGGCACCGTCTGGGAGAGGATCACGTAGGGCAGCAAGCCCCGCTCGACCACCCGCAGCCGCTGCATCAACACCGCGAGCAGCAGCCCGACGAGCGCCCCGGCGACGAACCCGATGGCGACGCTGCGCAGCGTGAACAGGCACGCCTGGAGCACCACGAGCCAGATCGGGTCGCCGCCGGCCAACTCGGGGTCGCCGAACCGGGACAGCACCGTCCACACGTGCGGCATGGCCGCGTCGTCGGTGCGCGGCAGGACGCGCGCTCCGAACAGGACGGTGCCGTCGGGGTCGCCGACCGCCTTGTAGCCCTCCCACAGGGCCACACCCACGAGCACGGCCCCCACCCCGCCGAGGGCCAGCCGCAGCCGCCGGTTCATCGCCGCGACGGTGCCGCCGTGGCCAGGGCCGGGATGATCTTCTCCCCGTACGCCTGGAGGGTGTTCTCCTTGTCGTCGTGTTGCAGGTAGAGCGCGAACTGGTCGACGCCCAGCTCGCGGAGGGCCGCCAGCTTCTCCAGGTGGGCCTCGACCGGGCCGAGCACGCAGAACCGGTCGACGATCTCGTCGGGTACGAACTCGGTGTGCGTGTTGCCGGCCCGGCCGTGCTCGGAGTAGTCGTAGCCCTGACGCCCGTGGATGTAGTCGGTCAGCGCCTGCGGCACCGCGCCCGACTCGCCGTACCGGCTCACGATGTCGGCGACGTGGTTGCCCACCATGCCGCCGAACCACCGGGTCTGCTCGCGCTGGTGGGCGAGGTCGTCGCCGACGTAGGCCGGCGCGGCGACGCAGAACGTGATCGACGCCGGGTCACGACCGGCCTTCTCGGCGGCGGCCCGGACCGACTTGATCATCCAGGCGGCGATGTCGGGGTCGGCGAGCTGCAGGATGTAGCCGTCGCCCACCTCCCCCGCCAACGCCAGCGCCCGCGGCCCGTACGCCGCGATCCACATCTCCAGCGCGCCGTCGCGTACCCACGGGAAGTGCACCGGGCGGCCCTTGTAGTCGGCCTCCCGCCCGTGCGCCAGGTCCCGGATCACCGTGACGCACTCCTTGAGCTCAGCGATCGTCGTGGGCTTGTAGCCCAGCGTCCGCAGCGCCGAGTCGCCCCGGCCGATGCCGCAGACCGTCCGGTTGCCGAACATCTCGTTGAGCGTGGCGAACAGTGACGCCGTCACGGTCCAGTCACGGGTCCCCGGGTTCGTGACCATCGGGCCGACCGTCACCCGCTCCGTCTGGGCGAGGATCTGGCTGTAGATGACGAAGGGCTCCTCCCAGAGCAGATGGGAGTCGAACGTCCACACGTGACTGAAACCGAGCGACTCCGCCTGCCTGGCGAGGCGGACGACCTCGCTGGCCGGCGGGTCGCACTGGAAGACGACACCGATGTCCATCTGGCGGAGCCTTTCTATCGGACTTTGGGGAACCCCAGGTCGACTTCGCTCGTGGCCGGATCCGGCCACCGGGAGGTGACCACCTTGGTGCGGGTGTAGAAGCGCAGGCCGTCCGGCCCGTACATATGCAGGTCGCCGAAGAGCGACGCCTTCCAGCCGCCGAAGCTGTAGTAGGCGACCGGGACCGGGATCGGCACGTTGACGCCGACCATGCCGCACTCGATGTCGTATTGGAATTGTCGGGCCGCCCCGCCGTCGCGGGTGAAGATGGCGGTCCCGTTGCCCCACGGGTTGTCGTTGACGAGCTGAACCGCGTCGTCGTACGTGTCGACGCGGACGACCGACAGCACCGGTCCGAAGATCTCGTCGGTGTAGTAGGCCGACGCCGGGTCGACCTTGTCCACGAGGGACGGCGCGAGGAAGAAGCCCGGGCCGCCCGAGATGTCGGCCTCGCGGCCGTCGACCACGATCTCGCCGCCCTCACCGTCCAGATAGGAGCGCACCCGGTCGCGATGCGGCGCGCTGATCAGCGGGCCCATCTCGGCGTCGGGGTCGCTGGCCGCGCCGACCTTGATGCGGCCGATCCGGGTGGCGATCTCCTCGACCAGCGTGTCGGCGACCGCGCCGACCGCGACCACGACCGAGACCGCCATGCAGCGCTCCCCCGCCGAGCCGAAACCGGCGCTGACGGCGGCGTCGGCGGCCGCCGGGACGTCGGCGTCGGGCAGCACCACCATGTGGTTCTTGGCGCCGCCGAGCGCCTGCACCCGCTTGCCGTTGCGGGTGCCGGTCTCGTAGATCGACTTCGCCACCGGGGTCGACCCGACGAAGCTGACCGCCTTGACGTCGGGGTCGGCGAGCAGCGCGTCGACCGCCTCCTTGTCGCCCTGCACGACGTTGAAGACGCCATCCGGCAGGCCGGAGCGGCGCAGCAGGTCGGCCAGCAGCAGCGAGACCGAGGGGTCCTTCTCGCTGGGCTTGAGGACGAAGCCGTTGCCGGCGACCAGCGCGTTGCAGAACATCCACATCGGCACCATCGCCGGGAAGTTGAACGGCGTGATGCCGGCGACGACGCCGAGCGGCTGCTGGATCGAGTAGACGTCGACGCCGCCGGCCGCCTGCTCGCTGTAGCCGCCCTTGAGCAGGTGCGGGGCGCCGGCCGCGAACTCGGCGTTTTCCAGGCCGCGGGCGACCTCGCCGGCCGCGTCCGCGACCGTCTTGCCGTGCTCCGACGAGAGCAGCGAGGCGATCTCCTTGCGGTGGCCGTCGACGAGGTCCCGGAAGCGGAACATCACCTCGGCGCGGCGGGACAGGCTGGCCGCCCGCCAGGCCGGTTGCGCGGCCCGCGCGGTCTCGACCGCCGTGCGTACCTCCTCGGCCGTGGCGGCGAGGACCTCGGCCTGGATCTCGCCGGTGGCGGGGTCGAAGACGGGCAGCCGGCGGGTGCCCGTGCCGGCGACCTCGCGTCCACCGATCCAATGTGGAATTTGCCGCATCGATCTCACCTCACCGTAGGTAGGAGGACAGGCCGCGCTTGACGTACCGGCCCCGGCCCTTGCGGCCGTGGTAGGTGCCGTCGCGGTCGACGAGGACCTCGCCGCGGGAGATGACGGTGTCGACCTTGCCCGCGATCTCGACGCCCTCCCACGCGGAGTAGTCCAGGTTCATGTGGTGGGTGGCGGCGCTGATCGTGGTGCGGCCGGCGGGGTCGTAGAGCACGATGTCGGCGTCGGAGCCCGGCGCGATCACGCCCTTGCGCGGGTAGAGCCCGAACATCCGGGCCGGCGTGGTCGCGATCGTCTCGACCCAGCGCTCGACGGACAGCTTGCCCTCGGCCACGCCCTGGTAGACGAGGTCGACGCGGTGCTCGACCGTACCGATGCCGTTGGGGATCTTGGAGAAGTCGCCGAGCCCCAACTCCTTCTGGTCCTTCATGCAGAAGGGGCAGTGGTCGGTCGAGACGATGGCGAGATCGTTGGTACGCAGGCCGCGCCAGAGGTCGTCGCGGTGCGACTCGTCCCGCGGCCGCAGCGGCGGCGAGGCGACCCACTTGGCGCCCTCGAAGCCGGGCGCGCCGAGCTGGTCCTCCAGCGTCAGATACAGGTATTGCGGGCAGGTCTCGGCGAACACGTTGCGGCCGGTGGCGCGGGCCGCGGCCACCTCGGCGAGGGCCTCGCTGGCTGACAGGTGCACGAAGTAGAGCGGGGTGTCCCGGGCGACCTGCGCGAGGGCGATCGCCCGGTGGGTGGCCTCGCCTTCCAGGATCGAGGGGCGGGTGATGCCGTGGTAAACCGGATCCGTCTCACCGCGGGCGAGCGCCTGGGCGACCAGCACGTCGATCGCGATGCCGTTCTCGGCGTGCATCATGATCGTGGCGCCGTTCTCCCGCGCGGTCTGCATCGCCCGCAGGATCTTGCCGTCGTCGGAGTAGAAGACGCCCGGGTACGCCATGAACAGCTTGAAGCTGGTCACGCCCTCGTCGGCGACGAGCTGGTCCATCGCCTTGAGCGCGTCGTCGTCGACCCCACCGATGATCATGTGGAAGCCGTAGTCGATGTGCGCGTTGCCGTCGGCGAGCGCGTGCCAGGCGGCCAGCCCGTCCTGGACGACCTCACCGGTGCGCTGCACGGCGAAGTCGACGATCGTCGTGGTGCCGCCGTGCGCCGCCGCCCTGGTGCCCGTGTCGAAGTCGTCGGACGCGTGCGTGCCGCCGAACGGCAGCTTCATGTGGGTGTGCACGTCGATGCCGCCGGGGATGACGAGCTTGCCGGTCGCGTCGATCGTCTGCTCGGGCTGGCCCGTCCAGGTGCCCGGTGCGAGGAGTGCGCTGATCGTCTCGCCGTCGACCAGCACGTCGGCGGCGAAGCGGCCGGTCGGGCCGACCACCTCGCCACCGGTGATGAGGAGGGTCATGCCGTCGGCTCCTTAAGGCTTGACGAGCTGGTCGTAGGCGTCCGGGCGGCGGTCGCGGTAGAACTGCCAGCGGTCGCGGACCTCTTCGAGGAGCTCCATGTCGAGGTCGCGGACGATCAGCTCGGGGTTGTGCGCGTCACCGACGTCGCCGACGAACTTGCCCTCGGGGTCGACGAAGTAGGACGTGCCGTAGAAGTCGTTCTCACCGAGGGGCTCGATGCCGGTGCGGTTGATCGCGCCGATGAAGTACTCGTTGGCGACGGCACTCGCCGGCTGTTCGAGCTGCCACAGGTAGCTGGACAGGCCGCGGTGGGTCGCGCTCGGGTTGAAGACGATGCGGGCGCCGGCCAGGCCCAGGGCCCGCCAGCCCTCGGGGAAGTGCCGGTCGTAGCAGATGTAGACGCCGATGCGGCCGACCGCCGTGTCGAACGTCGGGTAGCCCAGGTTGCCGGGCCGGAAGTAGAACTTCTCCCAGAAGCCCTTCACCTGCGGGATGTGGGTCTTGCGGTATTTCCCGAGGTAGCTGCCGTCGGCGTCGACCACAGCCGCCGTGTTGTAGAGGACGCCCGGCTGCTCCTGCTCGTACATCGGCAGGATCATGACCATGCCCAGCTCCGCGGCGAGGGCCTGGAAGCGCTCGGTGGTCGGGCCGGGGATGCTTTCCGCGTACGAGTAGTACTGCTTGTCCTGCACCTGGCAGAAGTAGGGGCCGTAGAACAGCTCCTGGAAGCAGATGACCTTGGCGCCCTGCGCGGCCGCCTGCCGGGCGTACTCCTCGTGTGCCTTGATCATCGACTCTTTGTCGCCGGTCCAGCTCGTCTGCACCAGAGCGGCGCGGATGTTCTCCGCCATCGGAACCTCCTCGTCCCAGGCCAGCGTGAATCCGTTCAGCCTATGACCGAGGGCCGGTTGACGACAGATTTCCGCGTCGTGGCGACGGGCCGGATTTGGCTCAGAGCCCCAGCACGGCGGGCCGCGGGGTCACCTTTCGCCACGCTTCGACGGGATCGGGCAGGAGTTTGCGGGCGCCCAGGTCGAGCATCCCGTCGAGCTCGGCGGCGAGGGTGCCGTCGGTCCGGCGGATCTCCTGGTGCATGCCGAACGTGCGGCCCTCGCCCCACCGGAACTCGCAGCTCACGTCGACCTCGTCGCCGGCGCGCAGCTCCCGGCGGTACTTGATCGTCGTCTCCAGGACCACCGGGGCCACGCCGGAGTCCAGCAGCGTCGCCTGCTCGAGGCCGGCGGCGCGCAGGATCTCCCAGCGCGCGTGCTCGGCGTACTGCAGGTAGACGGCCTGGTTGAGGTGGCCGAGGCTGTCGAGCTCGTAGCCGCGGACGGTGACCCTGACCTGGAACAACGTCGTCTAGTCCCTTCGCTCTCCGGGCATCCAGACGGCGGCGTCGTGTGCGAAGACGACCGCCTTGGGGTCGAGCTCTTTCAAGCGGTCGACCCATGTCGGGTACGGGACGTCGGGCGCGTGGTGGGCGAGCACGTCACGCCCGTACGCGGTGGCGTCGTCGCGGGCCTGACCGGCGAGGATCACCGTGCCGTCGTCGCGGCGCACGGCCACCGACTGGTGCCCGTCGGTGTGTCCCGGGGTCGGGATGATCCACACGCCGGGCCACAGCTCGGTCTCACCGCTGATCTCGAGGTAGTGGGCGCCGTCGAAGTCGACCAGCTCGGGGAGGGTGTAGTCCGGTGTGCTGCGGGCGCTTTCGAGCTCTGTGCGCTGCACGACGATCGGCTTGTTCCTGAAGCTGGGATTGGCGCCGCAGTGGTCGAAGTGCAGGTGGCAGTTGACGACCACCGTGACGTCTTCCGTTGTGACGCCGGCGTGCGCGAGCGCCTCGTCGAGCGGGCGGCGGGTCGGGCGGTAGTGGGCGTCGACGTCGGGGTGGCTGCCCATGCCCGTGTCGAAGAGCAGGAGGCCCTCGGGGCGGCGGACCAGGTAGCCGTAGACCGGCTCGACGCGGGGGTGCGCGGTGCCGGCCTCGTCCGCCGGCCGGACGAACCAGCCGAGGTCGATCCGGCGGACATCTCCCACGTTCTTGATCCTTGCATGGTGACGGCACGGGCGGGTGTGTGAGGCTGGACGTCGTGACCGAGGAACTCGACGACGCGACGCTGGCGTACGCGCACCGGATGTTCGACCTCGCCCGGTCCGGGGCGACGGAGGAGCTCGCGACTCAGGTCGACGCCGGGCTGCCGGTCGACCTGACCAACGACAAGGGCGACACCCTGCTGATCCTGGCCGCCTACCACGACCACCCGGCGACGGTCTCGGCGTTGCTCGCGCGGGGCGCGGACCCGGACCGGGCCAACGACCGCGGGCAGACGGCGCTGGCGGCGGCCGTGTTCCGGCAGAACCGCGTGTCGGTGGGCGCGCTGCTGGACGCGGGGGCGTCACCGGCCGCCGGTGGGCCGTCGGCGCTGGCGACCGCGGAGTTCTTCAAGCTGCCGGAGATGGCGGCGCTGCTGCGGGCGGCGTCATGAGCCTCGCCGCCGCCATGGACGAGGCGGCCCTGCGGCTGCTGTCGCTCGTCGGCCCGCCGCTGCCGTACCCGTTCGACGACGCGGGGCGGCGGTGGATCGAGTACCGGCCGCGGACCCGGCCCGGGGTGTCGCTCTCGGCGTTGGATCCGGCGGCGCGGAAGGCGGCGTTCCAACTCCTGGCGACCGGGCTTCGCGACCACGCGTACGCGCAGGCGTTGTCGATCGTGTCGTTGGAGGAGGTGCTGGACCGGTCGGAGTCGTTCGCCCGGGGGCGGCATCTCCTGGACTACTGGGTGTCGGTGTTCGGAACCCCGGGCTCGGACGCGCCTTGGTCGTGGCGGTTCGAGGGGCATCACCTGTCGGTGTCGATGACGGTGGTGGGGTCCGCGGTGTCACCGGCGCCGGTGTTCTTCGGGGCCAACCCGGCCCGGGTCGCGTACGGCGGGCACACCGTGTCGCGGCCGCTGGCGCCCGAGGAGGACGTGGCGCTCGCGCTGCTGGCCTCGTTGTCGCCGACGGAGCGGTCGCTGGCCGTGGTGTCGGACGCCCCGCCGCCGGACATCGCGAGCGGCACGTCGGAGGTCGCCGGTTTCCTGACACCGGCGGGTGTGTCGGCCACGTCGCTGAACCCGGCCGCCGGCGCGCTGCTGGCGCAGTTGGTCGAGGTCTACCTGGACCGGCTGCCGGAGTCGTTGGCCGAGGACCTGAGCCCGTCGCTGGAGTCGCTGCGGTTCGCGTGGTCGGGTCCGGAACGGCCGGGCGTCCCCGCCTACTACCGGATCCAGGCCGAGGACCTGTTGATCGAGTACGACAACACGGCGGGCGGGAACCACGCGCACACGGTGCTGCGCCGGCCGTCGAGCGACTTCGGCGCGGATCTGCTGGCTGCGCACCGCCGGGCGTACCACTGACGGGTTAGCCCGTTCGTGTGGTTCTTGTTGATCTGCACCACGAGCCGCTTTCGTCCGGTTGAATAGCTGGGTCCCGCTGGTGCCACCGCCACGGAGCTGCCCTGATGTCAGCGTCGCCGGTCGCCACGCCCGAGTGGCAGATGACACCCCGCGCCCGCAAGGCGTTCATCGGCCTGATCGTGGGCGCGGTGGTGGTGATCCTGCTGGGCAGCGCCTGGATGACCTACGACGTCCGGGTCGGCCAGGATCCGGGCCTGCGGGCGTGCGGGTCGTTCGCGCGCACGTCCGCGGTCGAGTTGAGCGAGGCGGAGTTCCGCAAGCTGTCGGCGATGTTCGCCCGGTCGACGCGCCCGGCGCTGCGCGAGCACGGCGGCCGGGCCCTCTCCGCGAGCGTGGTCTCCCAGGGTCCGACGCTCGTGGCGGTGCTGCGCCCGGCGGAGGGCGAGGCGGCGGCGCTGCGGGCGGCCTGCGTTGCCGAGGGTGCGCTGCCAGGCTGACGGTAGGGTGTCCGGCGTGGAGGACTCGCTGGTCTCGCCCGTCTCGCCTGCGGACCCGCCGCTGCTGACGTTCTACGACGACGCTTCGGGATCGCGCGTCGCACTGACCGCGCCGGAGTTGGGGCGGCTGGCGTCCTCGGTCACGTCGCTGCTGTCGTCGTGCGGCCTGGGCCTGGGCAGCCGGGTCGCGGTGCTGCTGCCGCCACACTGGCAGACGGCGGCGGCGCTGCTCGGCGCGTGGTCGGCGGGGGTGGCGGTCTCGTTCCGCCTGTCGGCGACGGCGGGCCTGCCGGCCCTGGACTCGGCGGTCGAACCGTTCGACGCGGTGTTCGTGTCGCGGGGCGCACTGGACGACTGGCTGGTCGACGTCCCGGCGGCGACGCACCGCCTGCTGTTCGACGTGGGCGACGAGAAACGCCCGGTCGCGACCCCGTCGGGCTACCGGGAGTTCCTGCCGTCGGTGGCGATGCACGCGGGCGACCCGGACCCGATGGTCTTCCTGCGGGCAACGGACCCGGCGAGCGCGGACGGCACGACGTACGCCCAGTGGGGTTCGATCGCGGTCGAGATCGCCCGACAGGCGTCGCTGTGCCGCGGTGACCGCCTCCTGATCGACGGCGCGGCGCACGAGCACCCGGTGAAGTGGCTCCTGGCACCGCTGTCGGCGGGGGCGTCGGTGGTGTTGTGCGCGAACCTGGACAGGTCACGGCTGGAGTCGCGGGTGGCGGCGGAGCGGGTGACGCGGGTCCTTTAGGCGCGGCCCGGCTGCAGCTGAGAACTAGACGGGGTTGCGAGTGTCGGTGCCGAGGTCGCCGAGGCCGGCGAGGCCCGGGCGGAACTCCGCGGTCATGTCGAGGTCGCTCGGCTCCGGCTGGCGGAACGCGAGGCCGGCACGGTGGGCGGCGCGGTTGGTCGCGTACACGGTGCCGGAACCGTCCGCCGCCGGCGTCGCGACCAGGCGGCGGCCCTTCGGGCCGACGCGGTCCCCCGCCATCGTGCCGAAGCGCCGCATGAGCCCGGCGCCGAGCCGGATCCCGAGCACGCCGACGCCGAGCGCGATCACCTCCATGACGACCATGGGCACGCTGGCGACCATGTGGCCGCTACCGGCCCGCATCAGGCAGACCACCAGGAAGATCCCGGCCATGGCGGCGTTGACGGCGTTGAAGGTCATGACGTCGCGGCGCGCGGGGCCGGCCGGCACGTCCCAGAGGTCGACCATGCCGGCCACCATCGTCAGAGCGGTAGCCACCAGCCCGGCCACGGCCGTCCAGTAACCCACTTCCCCGACGATCGCCGGCGCACCGACCAGCCGCCCGACGTCGAACACGACGGCACACACGTACAGACCAACCGGAAACGTCATCAGCACCGGCTGGATTGGATGGCCGGAGATCCGAAGGCGGGTATCCACGAGCTCCTCCAGCCTTGATAAGTCGTGGTCAGGGTGCCACGCGCCATTACCCGAAACCCGTGGACAAAAACCCACGTCGCCCGATTCACCCGATCGATACGGTTTGAGCATTGTAGGCACCATCCGTTCAGGCTCGCCGCTTCGGACAGCACTCATCCCCCGATCCGCCCGACCCTCCATTCCCGACATATCCGCCGAACCTCAGGAAAGCGGCGGCACGGGGGCGTGCTCGCCGATCGGGCCAGGGAGGGAGATCAGCCGGCGCTGGCGCGGGCGCGGTCCTCGGCCGAACGGACCAGCCGCCGGGCCACGTCCTCGACGGGAATGGAGAGCGCGGTGGACGCGCCGCGCAGGACGTCGAGGGCCTCGGCCGGCGGGCAACGGCGCTGCATCATCACGACCCCGATCGCCTGGCCGATCACCTCACCCGAGGCGAGGGTGTCGGCGAGATCGCTGGGCACGGAGTCGCGGCGGTCACGCTCCCGCACCGCCGCGAGCAGCAGACCGGCATGCTCGGCGAGCAACATCGCGGTGAGCTGGGCGCCCTGGCCGAGGACGCCGGGCGCACACGCGTACAAGCTGATCGATCCAAGCACCTGATCGTCAACGTCGACGGGCGCCGCGAGCACGGCGCAGGCGCCGTAGGTCACGGCCCGCGGCGTCCACTCGTTCCACCGCGTCTCGCTGTGAAGATCGTCGGCGAGGATGACCTCACGCTGGCGGATGGCACTCATCGCGGGCCCGTCGGCGGCGTACTGCAGCGAGTCCAGCCGCCGCGCCCGCCGATCCGACGCGGCGACACTGGCCGGCTCCCCCGCCCGCAGCAGGGTGACGCTGGACCACGCCACGCCGGGCAGCGCATGCCGGCTGGTCTTGGCCAGATGATCCAACGCCTCTTCGAGGTCGTTGCTGGCCAGAAGCCCGGCGGTCAGCTCCCGCAGCAGAGCGGCGGTCTCCACCGCCACCAGACTGGTGGGATCCCCGTCCGAACCAGGACCCGCCATCTCAGTTGTCCTCCCCCCGCACCGCGGACGCGAACGCCCCCTGTGCGACCGCGGCACCCCGTGTACCCAGGGTGCGCGCCTCCACGCCATACTGCCCGCACGGAGATCCCCCGGGGCAAGTTCCAGCGCGCTATGCGTTCCTGATCACTAAATCGACCGAACACGCCGTTCGCCCCCGGTGCCGGGTTCCCCCGGGGCGGCGTCTAGGGCTCGAGCGTGGCGGGCATGTTGAAGGCTGTGACGTGACGGGCGCCGATGAAGGCGTTGCTCTCTACGATCTTCCCGTTCTCGATGCGGAGCACGTCGACGACCAACGCCTCGTAGTGCGGGCTGCCGGGCCGGCGGAGATAGTTGATCAGTGCCGGGCGCCCGTTGGCGGAGGTGGGGAACGTACGCCAGTCGAGCGGTCGGCTGAGGAACTCCGTGGCCGCGTCGATCCCGACGACCGGCGGCTCGGGCGGCATCGTGATCCGTACGTTCTCGGCGAGCAGTGCCCGGAACGTCTCCGGGTCGTTCGCGTTGGCGTAGCGGCGCAGGATCTCTTCGTCCTCGCTGGTGAGCCGCGGGCGGCGCCAGTCCTTCGGGTCCGACGGGGCGTGGCTCCGCAGGGTGTGGCGGGCCCGCTGGAGGAGGCTGTTGACCGCCGCGACCGGGGTGTCGAGCGCGGCGGCGATCTCCTGCGGCGTCCAGCCGTGGACGTCGCGCAGCACGAAAGCCGCCCGCTGCCGAGGCGGCAGGTACATGAGCGCGGCGATCACGGCGAGCTCGACGGTCTCCCGGGCGGCCAGACGGGTCTGCGGGTCGGTCTGCGGGTCGTCGGCCAGCAGGGCGTCGGGGTAGGGGCCGAGCTCGGTGGACCACTCCAGCGGATCGCCATACGGCACGGTCCGGCGACCGGCCGCCTTGCGACTGTCGAGAAACACGTTCGTGGCGATCCGGTAGAACCAGGTGCGCGCCGACGCCCGGCCCTCGAAGCGGTCGCGAGCACGCCAGGCACGCAGGAAGGTCTCCTGCACGAGGTCGTCCGCGTCGGTGACGTTCCCGGCGAGGCGGTAGCAGTGCACGTGTAGCTCACGCCGGTGCGCGTCGAAGGCACGCTGGAGCCAGACCGCCTGCTCGTCGGGCGAGTCGGACATGTGGTCTCCCCGGGGCGCAGTGGTCCTCACCACCGTACTGACGACCGCCGACCCCATCCGTCATCGGTCACCGATGACGACCGCCGGCTCGGTCGTCTGTACCTGTGACCGATCACCACTCCACGAAGGAGACAGCCATGACGGCAACCCCCGTGTCCAGCGCCGCCGCGCCCCCGGTCGTCGACCGGGAGACCTGGCTGCGCAAGCGCGACGAACTGCTGGCCCGGGAGAAGGCCCACACCCGCGAAGCAGACGCGATCGCAGCCGCTCGCCGTCAGCTTCCCATGACCGTGATGCCGGCGGTGACGGTGCGGGGCCCGGGCGGGGACACCCCGCTGGTGGAGGTGTTCGAGGGCCGCCGGATGCTCATCGCCTACTTCCACATGTGGCACGACGGCAAACCGTACGAGCATCAGTGTGAGGGGTGCACGTTCTCGACCTGCCACGTGCGGACGCTGGACTACCTGCACGCCCGCGACGTCACCTACGCCGTGTTCTGCCAGGGCTCCTACGACGAAAGTGCCCCGTTCGCCGAGTTCATGGGCTATGAGTTCCCCTGGTATTCGGCGAAGGACTCCGACCCGGCTCTGGCCGACGGTCGCGACTTCGGGTTCATCGCGTGCTACCTGCGCGACGGCGACGAGGTCTACGAGACCTACTGGACCACCGGGCGGGGCGTGGAGGCGTTGATGACCACCTACCACGCCCTGGACCTCACGGTGTACGGCCGGCAGGAGAACTGGGAAAACTCGCCTGAAGGCTGGCCGCGGGTCACCGGGCACCCGTGGCGCCTCAACGGCCGCCCCACCGCGCAATGGTCACGCTCCGGCGCGGTGTCGTCAGCCTGCGGCTGCGTCGCGCCTGCTGGTCCGTGATGGCAGGAAGTCCCGTGCCGCCCAGGGACGGCCGCGCGACGCTGTCGACCGTCGCCAGGTCCGCCGGTGTCTCGGTCACCACCGTGTCCAAAGTGGTCAATGGACGCCCCGATGTCGGCGCCGGGACCCGCGCGCTGGTGGAGTCGCTGCTGGCGCAGCACGACTACATCGGCCGGCGGTCGCCCGCGGCCGAGGGCAGCCCGGCCACGGCGCGGATCGAGGTGGTCCTCGAGGGTGACCTCAACGCGTACTCCACCAAGATCATCCAGGGTGTCCTCGACGCCGGCGGCGAGGCCGGCATCGGGGTGGCGATCGGCACCCAGGCCGGCGCCGACGCCAGCCGTCCGCGGGGCTGGGCGCGCGACCTGGCCGCCGCGGGCCGGCGGGCGGTGATCGCGGTTGTCGACGAGCCCCCCTCCACCGACCGGGCCGCGCTTTCCCGCGCGCACCTGCCGCTGGTCGTCATCGCCCCGCTCAACCCGCAGCGGGAGCGAGTGACCAGCGTCGGCTCCACCAACTTCGCGGGCGGCATGGCCGCGGCACAGCACCTGCTCGCCCTCGGCCACCGCCGGATCGGCTACGTCGGCGGCTCGAGCCGGTCGGCCCGCGACCAGGCCCGGATGCACGGCTACCGGGCGGCGCTCGAGGCGGCCGGCGTGCCCGTGCCCGACGACTACCAGCGCACGGGCGACTCCCGCTATCAGGACGGGATCGCGGGCGGCGCCGCGCAGCTCGACCTGCCCGAGCGGCCGACCGCCGTGTTCGCCGGCAGCGACGAGACCGCGGCGGGCGTGATCGAGGCGGCCCGGGCCCGCGGGCTGCGGGTGCCCGACGACCTGAGCGTGGTGGGGTTCGACGACACCGAGGTCGCCCGCCTCACCTCGCCGCCGCTGACCACGGTGCGGCAACCGCTGCGCGAGATGGGCGGCGTCGCCCTGCGCACCGCACTGCGGCTGGCGGCCGGCGAGAAACTGGACTCGCACCACGTGGAGCTGGCCACCGAGCTGATCGTCCGCGGCTCGACCGCGGCCCGCCAGGTCGGTGGCGGGGCCGACCCGGCCACGCGGTAGCAGAAGACGAACGCGTGGCCGCGGCTGTCGGCGGTCCCGACGAACGGGCTCGTCGCGGTCGACGGACCACGAGGCGGCCATGACCGCGCCCCACGTAGCCGCGCCGCGCGAACCAAGCCGGGCGCCGCCCAGCCGGAGCGTGCGCGACGCCCGGCTGGGCAGGCCCGTTGGCGGTTAGTTGTTGCCGCCCGAGCTCAGGCGGCGGCCGACCGCTGCGATGAGGCGGTCGAGTTCCGAGCCGAACGGGTTGTCGTGGACCAGGTAGGTCCAGGTCGCGCTCGGGCGTACGAGCGTGTTGTCGTCCGGGGTCCAGTTCTCGTCGAACTCGTTCTCCTCGAACGTTTCGACCGTGCGCTCCTCGATCGCCGGCACCAGCGCGTTGAAGGCCGGCACCGCCGCGCGGTGGAACTCGTCGAGTGGGTCGAGGCGGCCCAGGGCGCGAAGGTGGACGCCCTCGCGGACCTCGGAGAGCTCCGCCAGGTGCTCTGCCCATAGCCGGTCGATGTGGAAGAGCGCGATCGACCGGGCCACCCGCGGCAGCAGGTCCTCGTCGAGTTCTTTCAGCTCTTCGGCCTTCTCCGGCTCGCGCTTCTCCAGCATCTCGGCGGCCACGTCGGTGGTCAGCACGCGCTCGCGGCGCTCGGAGAGTGCCTTGCGCTGCTGCTCGATCACCACGCTGTAGCGCCAGGTGTTGCGGTGGATCTCATGCTGCACGCCCTCGGACACCCGCTGGGCGTGTTCCACGGCGTAGTCGACCTGCTCGTCGGTGACCAGGCCGTCGAAGTTCATGCGCGGCGACGCCGGGATCGCGTCGGGGGCATTGCGCTGGATCAGGTCGTCCTCGAGGCTCACGAAGAACGTTGAGGCGCCCGGGTCGCCCTGGCGGCCGGCCCGGCCGCGGAGCTGGTCGTCGACGCGGCGGCTGTGGTGCCGACCGCCGCCGAGGACGTAGAGGCCGCCCAGCTCGGCGACCCGCTCGCGGTCGGACTGGTCGCTGCCGCCGAGCCGGATGTCGACACCGCGGCCCGCCATCTGCGTGGAGACGGTCACGGCGCCGAACTTGCCGGCCTCCGCGATGATCGCCGCTTCCTCGTCGTCGTTCTTGGCGTTGAGGACGCTGCACGGGATGCCGGCCTCGTCGAGCGCCTTGGCCAGGCTCTCGGACTCTTTCACGTCGAGGGTGCCGACCAGCACCGGCCGGCCCTTCTCGTGGCTGAGGGTGATCTCGGCGACCAGGGCGTCTTCCTTCTCCTGCCGGGTCGCGTAGATGCGGTCGGCCTCGTCGACGCGGATGCACGGCGTGTTGGGCGGGATGACCGCGACCTCGAGCTTGAAGTATTCGCGGAGCTGCTCGCCGACCAGCACCGCCGTCGCGGTCATGCCGCAGACCGTCGGGTAGAGCGCGATGTAGGCCTGGACCGTGATGGTGCCCAGCACCTCCCCCTCGGCGGTGGCGTCGAGCCCTTCCTTGGCCTCGACGGCGGCCTGGAGGCCGTCGGGCCAGCGGCGCCGCTGCGCCACCCGGCCGCGCATCTCGTCGACCAGCTCGACGGCGCCGTTGCGCACGATGTAGTCGACGTCGCGGTGCAGCAGTGCGTGCGCGTGCAGGGCGACGTTGACCGCGGAGAGCTGCTCCACGTGCTCGTCGTCGTAGAGGTCGATGCCACCGAGCTTGCGCTCGACGACCTCGAGCCCCTTGGTGGTGAACGCGACGCTGCGGCCGTCGTCGGCGATCTCGTAGTGCCGGCCGGAGCGCAGCCCGCGCACCACACCGGCCGCGACGTGCACCGGGTCCTGCTCGCCCGCCACCGCGCCGGCGAGCACCATCGGCACCCGGGCCTCGTCGATCAGGATGGAGTCGGCCTCGTCGACGATCGCCGTCGCCGGCGCCCGCTGGACCCGGTCGTCGATGTCGGTGACGAGCTGGTCGCGTAGGTAGTCGAAGCCGGCTTCGCTGACCGAGGCGTACGTGACGTCGCAGGCGTAGGCCGCGCGCCGCTCCTCGGGCGACGACGACTCGGTGACCCAGCCGACGGAGAGGCCGAGCAGCTTGTAGACCGGCTCCATCCACTCGGCGTCACGACGGGCCAGGTAGTCGTTGACGGTCAGCACGTGGACGGGGCCGTTGCCGCTGCGCACATGCCCGTACGCCGCGATCGCCGCCGTCAGGGTCTTGCCCTCACCGGTGGCCATCTCGGCGACGCTGCCGCCCAGCATCGCCAGCACGCCCAGGAGCTGCACGTCATAGGGGCGCTCGTCGAGGGCGCGCCGCGCTGCCTCGCGGCCCAGAGCAGCGATCTCGGCGACCCTGGTGGCCTCGGCGGCCCGCTCCGTCAGCGCCGCGTCGTCGAGCTCCTTGAACTCGTCCTCGAGGGCCTCGATCTCGGGCAGCACCTTCTGCAGCGGCGCCAGGTCGACCGTCGTGCCGGGACGCTGGAGGAACCGCTGGGTCCTGTTCTTCAACCGCTGCATGACTCCCATGGACCGAAACGGTACCTGGAAGACGCCTCGATTCGGAGCCCGGCACGAGCCTGTGGACAAGTGTTCGAAACTGCCTGTGGACAACCGACCTGATCTTGGTTCAGACGCGCAGAATCACCTGCAGTTCCTGGCGTTTGCGGTCCGCGAGGTCGGTGAGCAGCTCAGGCGCCGACTCGAAGGGCACGACGGCCGACACGACGTGGGTACGCAGCAGCGCGCCCGAGGGAGAACGGAGCAGGTCGATGGTTTCGGCGGAGAGGCGATCCCGGTCCCAGGCGTGGGCGAGGCCGCGCGGCACCCGCCCGATCTGCGCACAGCGCAGGGAAAGGCCGTTGTGATGGAACTCCTCGCCCAGCCGCACCGCGTCCGCCCCCGCCTGATAGAAGGCGAGGTCGACCACCGTGCCCTGGGGCCGCAGCAGCCGCAGGGCCAGTTGCAGCGCGAACGCCTGGCCCCGGCACTGGAACACGACGTCGGCGCCGCGGTCGCCGGCGGCGTGCCGCCACCGGGTCTTCATCACCACAGCCGGGTCCTCGGCGCCGTCCGGGTCCAGCACCTCGAAACCCAGGGCTGCCGCGACGGCCCGGCGGGCCGGCGTCGGGTCGACCACGACGACGGAGGCCGCGCCGTGGTGGCGGGCGAGGGCGGCGGTGAGCAGCGCGACGACGCCGGCGCCCACAACCGCGACCCGCCTCCCCCGCACCCCGTCGCCGAGCCCCCGCACGTCGCCGTGTGCGAGGTCGGCGGCGGCGTGGAGCAGCCCGTTGGCGCAGATCGGGCCCATGTGGGCGGCATAGACGCCGAGCATCGGGTCCAGGTCGGCCGGCAGGGGCACCACCCTGTCGACGAGCGGGTCGCCGAGATAGGCCGTGCGGTGGCCGTAGGTCATCGCGACCATGCCGCCCTCCGGGACCGCGGCGGTCCGGCTGGCCACCACCCGGCCGACCTCCATATATCCCAACCGCTCGACCGGGTACGGAGAAGCCGTGGCGCCGGGTTCGAACAGGCCGAGTTCCGCGTTCCAGGTTGACCCGAGATAGGGGTTGGTGCCTTTGAGGTAGCTCAGCTCGGTACCCGCCGAGATGCCGGTGAAGACGGTCTCGACCCGGAAGGTCCCGGGGCGCACCGGTTCGGCCTCGACGTCCCGGATGGCGACCTTGCCCGGCTCGGCCACCACCACGTTCCGGTCAGCATCAGCCATCGGCCGGCCCACCCTCCGCGGGCACCGACGTGGGTGCCGCGCCCTGACCGGTAGCTGCCGCGCCCGGTCCGACGGCTGCCGCGTCCGGGCGCCCGTCGCCGCCGGGTGCCGTCCACTGGCCCGGAATGACGCGGTCGACGGCCGCGCCTGACGGCGCCGGCGCCGCGCCGTCGGCCCCGACCGGCCCGGGGCTCAGCCGCACCACCTGGCCGGTCCGGGCCGACTCCGCGATCGCGCAGGTGACGCGGTGGGTCTCGAGGGCCTCGGCGTACGGCACGCGGATGTCGTCGCCCAGCCCGCGGACCGCGTCGACGAACGCGCGGTCGACGGCGACCCGGGCGGCGTCCGGATCGCCGGGGATGCGGCGTTCCTGTCCGGATCCGTCGCGTACGACCAGCTCGTCCTCGCCGACGAACAGCGCCAGCCCGTCGGCGATGATCTCCAGTCCGGCGCGCTGCTTCCAGCCGAGAACACAGGTGGAGCTGAGCGTCCCTACCGCACCACCCGCGAAGATCATCGTCGCGGCGGTGGCCGCGTCGACGTCGGCGTCGGCGACCGGGGGTGGCGCCCCGGTGCCGGCGGCGTAGACCGCGGTCACCGGGCCGACCAGCGCCCGCGCCAGGTCGACCACATGCGCCGCCTGTTCCACGACCGGTCCGCCGGACCGGTCGGACCGGATCCACCAGGCCACGGGAGGCACCTTGTCCCACCACATGCCGTTCACCAGCCGCACCTGGCGGCCGGCCAGCAACGTGGCCGCCGTGCGTACCACGTCGAGGTACCGCCAGTGGTGACCGACGGCCGTGCGCGTGCCGCGGCGGGCGACCTCCGCGGCCAGGCGGGTCGGCACCGTCAGGTCCACGCCCAGCGGCTTCTCGACGAACATGGCCGCCCCCGACGCCAACACCGCTTCTTCGGCATGGCCGTGGGCGAATGGGGGAACACATACGTAGACAGCGTCGGGTTCGAGCGAGAGGAGGGTCGCGGCGTCCGGGAGGGCTGGCGCGTCACACGTCGTGGCCAGGGCCTCGGCGGCGGGCGGCACGACGTCGGTCACACCGATGATCTCCACGTCGGCGAAGCTGGACAGCACGCGCGCGTGCCGTTGAGCGACATTTCCCGCGCCGATCATCCCTATCCGACACTTTTCGCTACTCGCCATAAACCGACCTTTCACCTCGAATGTCCGCGTCACACCAGTTACTTTTGCCACCGGCGTATGCGGATCAAACATCTGATATGAGTCGGGCATACGGAACCATCGACACCTGCAGCGTCATCAAACGTTCACACAGGTGAGTGGGCAATGCGCAATTCGATGATCAGTATGTGTAAAAGCGGGCGTGGTTTGCTTCGGGCAAACCGGGGAAATGGAACGCGCCCGCGGCGCCGCCGATGAGGCACGGCGGCCCGCGACTGCAACGCGCAACTGCCGTGTGACACGACGAAACAGCGCGCAACGGCACAGCAGAACTGAAGGCACAGCGGATCGCGTCTGGGGGTGTGCCTGTGTGGCACTCGCGTACAACAGTTTCACCAGTGGTCGAGGCCTGGTCGACCTACCGCACCGGCTCCGCGGGTCAGTGGACGCCGCGCCAGCTCGTCGCCGCCAAGCGCGGCACGACAGTGAGCGTCGTCATTCCCGCGCGTAACGAGGAAGCGACGATCGGTGCGATCGTCGCCACCATCCGCCAACAGCTCGTCGAGCGGGTCCACCTGGTCGACGAGCTCATCGTGGTCGACTCACGGTCGTCCGACGCCACCGCCCGGGTGGCGGCCGCGGCCGGCGCCCACGTGGTCAGCCAGGACCAGATGACTCGGGGTCTGCCCCGGCTCGAGGGCAAGGGCGACGCGCTCTGGGCCGGCCTGGTGGCCGCCAGCGGCGACGTCGTGGCGTTCGTCGACGGCGACCTCGAGGACTTCGACGCCCGGTTCGTCACCGGGCTGGTCGGGCCGCTGCTCACCGACCAGAGCGTCGGCTTCGTCAAGGGCTTCTACCACCGTGGCCTGCACCACTCCGCCGGCGTGGTCGAGGCCGATGGCGGCGGTCGGGTCACCGAGCTGACCGCACGGCCACTGCTGAACCTCTTCTGGCCGGAGCTGTCCGGATTCGTGCAGCCGCTCGCGGGTGAGTACGCGGGCCGCCGGACGCTCCTCGAGCAGCTCCCGTTCGTCTCCGGCTACGGCGTGGAGACCGCGATGCTGATCGACCTGCTGGAGCTCGTCGGCCTCGACGCGCTCGCCCAGGTCGACCTCGGCGAGCGGCGCCACCGCCACCAGAGCACGGAGGCGCTCGGCCGGATGTCCGCGCAGATCATGCACACGGCCTGGGTACGCCTGCAGCGCCAGGGCTGGGTCACCGCCGACTCGCAGCCCTCGACCCTGCTCACCCAGTTCCGCCGCGGCGGCACCGACGCGCTGCCCAACCTGGACCGCGAGATCGTCGTCACCGACGTGTCGGTCCAGGAGCGCCCGCCGCTGCGCGAGATGGCCGACCTGGCCAGCCGGCGCCGCCGCAGCCGGGTGGCCGCATGAACAGCAACGGCGCGCGGATGAACAGGCCGCGGGAGAGCCGCGGCGACGGCCACACCCGGATAGCCACCGCCGGCGGAAGCGGGGCGGCCGCATGACCTTCACCGTCCTGGTCAACGCCGGCCCCTGGCTGCCGGTCCCGCCCCGCGGCTACGGCGGCATCGAGAACATCATCGCGACGCTCGTGCCGGAGCTGCGCCGCCTCGGCGTCACCGTCGTGCTCGCCTCCGTCGGCACCAGCACCGAGCCCGTCGACGAGCTCCTCGCCACCTTCCCGGACGGCCAGTTCGGCTGGCTGCAACGCCCCTTCAACCAGGCGAGCGGCGTCGCGATCGCGCACCAGGCGTCCGTGGTCCGCACGATCCGGGAGCGCGACGACATCGACCTCGTGCACGACCACGTCGAGGCGATCGGTCTGGCCATGCTCGCCGCGATGGAGCCCGCCGCCACCCCGGTGCTGCACACGCTGCACTGGGACCTGGCAAAGCATCCCGAGTTCTACGGCTCGTTCGACGGCGGCGGCCGGATCAGCGTCAACGGCGTCAGCGCGTCGCAGCTGAGGAGGGCACCGCGCGCACTCCGCGCGCACGCCATAGGCCACGTGCACCTGGCCACGCCGCTCGCCGTACACGCGGAGCGAAGACCCGTCCCTGACCGCTCCGAGCACCTGGTCATGCTCGGCCGCATCACCCCCGGAAAGGGCCAGGACCTGGGCGTACGCCTGGCGCACGAGATCGGTTTCGACCTCGTGCTGGCCGGCCCGGTCGGCCCCTACAAGCAGCCCGACGACCTGGCCGCCGCCCTCCGCGACCCGGCCGCCGCCAACAACCCCGACGTCCGCTTCTGGCGCGAGCAGGTCGCGCCGCTCGTCGACGGCAGCCGCGTCCGCTGGGTCGGCACGCTCACCGGCGACGCGCGCGACACCCTCGTCGCCGAGGCCCGCGCGATGCTCGCACCGCTGCGCTGGGAGGAGCCGGGCGGCACGTTCGTCGTCGAGTCACTCGCCCTCGGCACGCCGGTCGTCGGCACGGCCCGCGGCTGCCTACCCGAGTTGATCGACCACGGCCGCACCGGCCTGCTCACCAACGACGAAGCCGAACTGGCCGACCTGGTCATCGCCGCCGGCAAGCTCGACCCCGCCGAATGCCGGCAGGAGGCGGCCACCAGGTTCACACCGGCGGTCATGGCCGAACGCTACGTCGAGCTCTACGAGGAGGTGGCCGGTCGCCCCGTCGGGTGATCTTCACGGCGATTCATTCACGGGCGATCATCAGCGCTGATCAATACACTGGGTGAACACGGCCTGACGCAAAGTGGTGGTCAGCGATGAATGACACGACGGTCTTCTACCACTCCGGACCGACCCTGACAGGCCGCGTCGTGCGGCTGATGCCTGGATACGCCCGCGAGATGAAGGTCGGCCAGCCGATCCTCGTAGCGGTCCTGGCAGCCGCCACCGTGGGGCGGCTGATCGGCCGCGCCATCCTCTCGGCCCTCCAGGCCGGCACCCGCGGCGCCGCGCCCCGCCGCTTCAAGGACCTGCGCAAGGCGCCGGAGTTCCTGGTGACGCCACTACGCCTCCGCGACACGGCCGGCCGCCTCTGCGAGGTCGAGATCCACGGCCACCTACCGCAGAGCGCGCTGGAGCCGTCCGACCACATCCAGGTGACGGTCGTCCGCCCGAAGGACCGCAGCACACCCCCCAAGGTGGAGCGCATCGTCAACATCACCACCGGCCAGTTGCTGCGCCCCCGCATCCCCACCCTGTGGTCCCACATCGGCCCGGCCCTCCTCCTCCAGGCAGTACTCGGCCTGACCCTCGTCGGCGTGATCGCCACCGCCTTCACCGCCGGCCGCTGAAACCAACCAGAACGCCGAACTGTGGCTCGGGTCCGCGGTGGTCCGGACCGTCGCTCCCGCCAGACACCGCTCGCTCCGCTTAGCTGCCGGGTCCGCGCCCCACACCCGAACCAGAAAGACATCACGAGACCAGCCACACCGCGACGACCGACGACGGCGTCGGGCGCGGGAACCCGCGTGCCCCCTGTTGGGCACAGTGAAGTCATGGGTCCCGCACACCGCGGACCAACCGGTAATCGCGTCTGCGCGACAGTGGTGGCGATCGCCTCGGCGAGCCAGTTACGGAGACAGAGCCAGAAGTTAGCCCGGGCGGTAGTAACGCGTCCAGCACCGCAACTGGCGCAGGGCCACAGCACCCGGCCGCCGGCCGCGGCGAGCGCCAAGCGGATGCCGTCCCCGGCCACTGTCGAATAGCAGCCAGCCGACGTCGCACCAGGTCGCCGGGTCACCGAGCGCCCAGTCCAGGCAGTCGAACTGCCGGGGCCGGAACAGTGATTTGTAGAGCCGGCGGTCGTGCCGGTACCGCCCGTCGGGCTCCCGCTGCGCGGACGGGGACGATCCTGTGCCACGCGTGCGGACCCAGATCTCACCCGGCGCCGACATGCTTTCGCATGTAGCCACGTGTCTAAGCATGTACGCGGCACCGGTGGTACCCCGCGACGGGCGGAACTGACCGGTTACGCCGCCTAACCCCCGCGAAAGCCAAGAAGCTCGACTCGATCGGTACGAGCGGCGGCCGGGTGGCTCGACCGGCGAGGTCGCGTGCGCGCAGGCGAGGCCGACGGGGGCTGTCGAACCGCCACACCACGACCGCGCAACCGGAAGCCAGGTCCAGCGGGCCGATCGCCTCGGCCGTTCGCGGCGCGACACCAAAGTGGACGGGGCTACGAGCACCCAGGACGTGGGCTGACGAGGCCTACGCGGAAGGCCACTCGTGGACCGGTTGGTTGCTGTGCATCAGGGGGACGTAGCGCTTCACTACCTCGCGGAGCGCCTCTCGGCGGTCGAGGTTGCCCTCCACCTCCAGATGGTGCAGGGTTTCCACCTGCCAGCTCGCCCCGTTGCGGCCCAGCAGGCAACGCTGTTCGATGATGCCGAGCAGGCGGTCGCGTTCCTCCGGGGCCACACCCCAGAGGTCCAGCCCCGAAGCGGCCAGCGGCAGCAGGCGGCGCAGCACGAGCTCCGTGACCGGGAGATAGCCCAGGCCCGGCCAGAAGACCTGGGCCGCTATGCCGTTGCGGGCGCAGTTGTGGAAGTTCTCCTCCGCCGCGCTGAAGGACATCTGGGACCACAGTGGGCGGTCCGACTCCGCCAGCGTGCGGACCACTCCGAAGTAGAACGCCGCGTTCGCGATCGTGTCGATGACCGTCGGGCCCGCCGGGAGGACGCGATTCTCCACCCGAAGGTGCGGGCGGTTGCGGACCACGTCGTAGATCGGGCGGTTCCACCGGTAGATCGTCCCGTTGTGCAACCGCAGTTCGGCCAAGGCCGGGGTGTCGCCCTGCGCCAGGGCCTCCGCCGGGTCCTCCGGGTCGCAGATCGGCAGCAGCGCCGGGAAATAGCGGACGTTCTCCTCGAACAGGTCGAAGACCGAGGTGATCCAGCGCTCGCCGAACCAGACCCGCGGGCGTACACCCTGGGCTTTGATCTCTTCCGATCTGGTGTCGGTGGCCTGCTCGAAGAGCGGGATCCGGGTCTCCCGCCACAGCTCCTTGCCGTAGAGGAACGGCGAGTTCGCGCCCAGCGCCACCTGCACCCCGGCGATCGTCTGGGCCGCGTTCCAGTAGGAGGCGAACTGCGCCGGCGACACCTGCAGGTGGAACTGCGTCGACGTGCACGCCGCCTCCGGCGCGACCGTGTCGGCCGTCGTGTTGAGGCGCTCGACCCCGTCGATCCGGATCGTCAGGTCCTCGCCGCGGGCCGTGAAGATCTGCTCGTTGATCAAGGCGTAGCGCGGGTTGGCCGACAGCGACTCGACCGTCAGATGGCTCTGCCGCAATGTCGGCAGGATGCCGATCATGACCATGTGCGCACCGACAGCGCGCGCCTTGTCCTCGGCGGCGTTCAGCGAGGCCCGGATGTCGGACTCGAACTCCGCCGAACCCCGCGTCCCAAGCCGCCGCGGCGCCACGTTGATCTCGACGTTGAACTGGCCGAGCTCCGTCTGGAAAGCGGGATCGGCCACCGCCGCCAGCACGTCGGCGTTGCGCATCGCCGGGTCGGCCGAGTCGTCGATCAGGTTGAGCTCGATCTCCATGCCGGTCAACGGCCGCTCGAAGTCGAAGCGTGACTCGCGCAGCATCTCCGCGAACACGTCGAGGCAGCGGCGCACCTTCTGCCGGTAGCGCGCCCGATCTTCGCGGGTGAACTCCCGCTGGTCGACCTCTTCGCCCATCAGTCACCGCCCGTAGGAGTGGGTCCACCCGATGTACCCACAAAGCTCCCACGACACGCGGCCCGTCGGAAGGGTTACGGCGCGTTGTCCTAGAACTACCCAACAACACTAGGGGTACGGGGGCCCCGACGGCGGCGATATGGCAGCGTTGGCCGCGTGTCCCTGCTGCCCGCCCTGACCGGCGCCCACGGCGACGCACCCGACGCGGTGCGGATCGGCGACGACGCCCTCTCCTTCGCCGACCTGGCCGCGACGAGCGCCGCCCTGGCCCGGCGCATCACCGGCGCCACCGCGGTCGCCGTCACCGCCACGTCCACCGTGGATACGGTCGTCGCGGTGCTCGCGGGCATCGCCGCCGGCGTACCCGTCGTGCCGGTCCCACCCGACTCCGGCCCGGCCGAGCGCGACCACATCCTCCGCGACTCCGGCGCGGAGCTGATCCTCGACGACGAGGCGGCCAGGACCGACGGCTCCGCCACCTGGCCGGACCCGACGGCCACGGACCGGCCGGCACTGATCCTCTACACGAGCGGCACCACCGGCCCACCCAAGGGCGTGCCCATCGCCGGCACCGCGATCGCGGCCTGCCTGGACGGCCTCGCCGACGCCTGGCACTGGACACCGGACGACCGCCTCGTCCACGCGCTGCCGCTCTACCACGTACACGGCCTGGTCCTCGGTGTCCTCGGTGCCCTCCGCACGGGCAGCCACCTGCACCACACCGGCAAACCCCGGCCCGACCTGCTCGCCGCGGCGAAGGGCAGCCTCTATTTCGCCGTCCCGACGATCTGGCACCGGGTCGCCGCCGCCCCGGACGCCGCTAGAGCTCTCCGCCACGCCCGCCTGCTCGTCTCCGGCAGCGCCGCCCTGCCGGCCGGCGTCTTCACGGCCATCGAGAGCCTGACGGGCCAGGCCCCGGTCGAGCGGTACGGCATGACCGAAACGCTGATCACCGTGGCCACCCGCGCCGACGGCCACCGGCGCCCGGGCGCGGTCGGCATCCCGATCGAGGGGGTCGAGACCCGCCTGGTCCACGACGACGACGACACCGCTCCGGGCGCGCTCGAGATCCGTGGCAGCACGGTCTTCGCCGGCTACCTCGGCCAACCGGACGCGACGGCCAGGGCTTTCACCGCCGACGGCTGGTTCCGCACCGGCGACGTCGCCACGATCGACGCGGACGGCGTGCACCGGATCGTCGGCCGCGCCTCCACCGACCTGATCAAGACGGGCGGCTACCGGGTCGGCGCCGGCGAGATCGAGGACGCGCTCCTCACCCACCCGGCGGTACGCGAGGCGGCGGTGCTCGGCCGCCCGGACGACGACCTGGGCCAGCGCGTGGTCGCGTACGTGGTCGCCGACGGCGTGTCAGCCGACAGCCTGATCCAGCACGTCGCGACGACCCTGTCGGCCCACAAGCGACCCCGCGAGGTCATCTTCGTGGCCGAGCTCCCCCGCAACGCCCTCGGCAAGGTCCAGAAGCACCGGCTCTAACCTGCGACGTCCGGACGATCTGCGGGTCGTCGACGACGAGCACCCGCATCATCGCCGGTGGCGGCGCTCCCGCACCGCCCGTTCGACCGCCTCGGTCGCCGCGCCGTCGCCTGGGGAGACCGCCGCCGGCAGGACGAGCACCATCGTCAGCCCGCCGCCCGGCGTGGTCTCCGGGTGCACGCTGCCACCCATCGCCTCGGCCAGGCCGCGGGAC
Source organism: Asanoa siamensis (assembly GCF_016862555.1). GTDB lineage: Bacteria > Actinomycetota > Actinomycetes > Mycobacteriales > Micromonosporaceae > Asanoa > Asanoa siamensis. The sequence goes on from NZ_BONE01000008.1 coordinate 83,742, forward strand.
AGGGCCAGGCCGAGCCCGACCCCGTTGTGGTTGTCGTGGTCGCCCATCCGCTGGAACGGCACGAACACCTTGTCGCGGTCCTCCTCCGGGATGCCGGGGCCGTGGTCGACCACCCGCAGCTCCACGCGGTCCGCCTGGTAGCGGGCGGTGACCAGCGGCGGCCGGCCCGGCGGGCTGAACCGCAGCGCGTTGGCGATCAGGTTGACGAGGATGCGCTCCAGCAGCCCCGGGTCGGCGGCGACGGCCGGCAGGTCGGCCGTGATGTCGGAGCGCACCTCCGCGCCGAGCTCGTCGAGCGCCCGCGGCACCGCGTCCTCCAGCCCGATCTCGGCCACGGTCACGCCGAGCGCTCCGGCCTGCAGGCGGCTCAGGTCGAGCAGGTTGTCAACCAGCCGGGTCAACCGTTCCAACGACTCGCGGGCGGCGTCCAGCAGGTCGTCGCGGTCGTCGTCCGAGAACGCGACCTCCTCGCCGAGCAGGCTGTCGACGGCGGCCTTCGCGGAGGCGAGGGGCGTACGCAGGTCGTGGCTGACCGCGGCGAGCAGCGCCGTGCGCATCCGGTCGGCCTCGGCCAGCGGCCGCGCCTGGGCCGCCTGCTCGGCGAGCCGTTCCTGGCGCAGCGCGACCGCGGCCTGGGCGGCGAACGCCTCGATCAACCGCCGGTCGAAAGCGGCGGGGGTACGCCCGCGCAGGGCCAGGACCAGCCCGTCGTCGACGGCGACCTCCGTGGCCGCCTCACCGGGCGCGCAGCACGGCGGCCCGCCGACATTGGCGGCGACGTCCCAGGAGAGCGGGCTGCGGTGCCGGTCGGGCCGGTCGCCGGCGTCGGCCCGGCGCTCCAGCAGCGTCACCGCCTCGAGCCCGAAGGTCTCCCGGAGCCGCTCCAGCAGCGCGGTCAGCGGCCCGGTCCCGCGCAGCACGCTGCCCGCCACCGTGGACAGGGTCTGCGCCTCGGCACTGGCCTGGGCGGCCTCCCGGGTACGCCGCGCGGCCACGTCGACGATCCACGACACGGCGGCCGCGATCGCGATGAACACGGCCAGCGCCAGGATGTTCTCGCGCTGGGCGATCGTCCACTCGTTGGTCGGCGGGGTGAAGAAGTAGTTGAGCAGCAGCGACGCGGCGACGGCGGCGAGCAGCGCCGGCCAGATCCCGCCGACCAGCGCGATGCCGACGACGGCGGCGAGGAAGAGCAGCATCTCGCTGGGCAGTGACAGGTCGGGGCGCAGCGGCAGCAGGGCGCCCGCTAACAGCGGCAGGCCGAGGACGACCAGCCCGAAGCCGATCAGGCGGCGGCGCGGTGAGAGCGCGGGCGCCGGCACCGCCAGCCGGCCGCGGCCGACCTCGGCGTGCGGCACGAGGTGCACGTCGATCGCGTCCGAGCGGGCCGACGTGGTGACGCCGACGCCGGCGGCGAAGACCTGGGCCAGCCGCCCGCGCCGGCTCACGCCCAGCACGAGCTGGGTCGCGTTGACGCCGCGGGCGAAGTCGAGCAGGGCCCGCGGGATGTCGCCGCCGACCACCTGGTGGAAGCTGCCGCCGAGGCTCTCCACGAGCAGCCGCTGCTTGGCCAGCAGGGCCGGGTCGGCACCGGTCAGGCCGTCGGAGTTGGCCACGTGTACGGCCATCAGGTCGGTGCCCTTGCCCCGCGCGGCGATCCGGGCCGCGCGGCGGATCAGCGTGTCGCCCTCGGGGCCGCCGGTGACCGCGACGACCACCCGTTCCCGGGTCTCCCAGGTCCGGCCGATCCCGTGGGCGTCGCGGTAGCGCTCGAGCTGTTGGTCGACCTTGTCGGCCAGCCAGAGCAGGGCCAGCTCGCGCAGCGCGGTCAGGTTGCCGACCCGGAAGTAGTTGCCGAGCGCGGCGTCGATCTTGTCGGGGTGGTAGATGTTGCCGTGCGCCATCCGCCGGCGCAGCGCCTCGGGCGTCATGTCGACCAGCTCGACCTGGTCGGCCCCCCGTACGACGCTGTCCGGCACGGTCTCCCGCTGGACGATGCCCGTGATCTGCTCGACCACGTCGTTGAGCGACTCGAGATGCTGGACGTTGACCGTCGACAGCACCGTGATGCCCGCGTCGAGCAGCTCCTGGACGTCCTGCCAGCGCTTCTCGTTGCGCGACCCCGGCACGTTGGTGTGCGCCAGCTCGTCGACGACCGCGACCTCGGGCCGGCGCGCGAGGAGCGCGTCGACGTCGAGCTCGGTGAAGGTGGCGCCGCGGTACTCCACGGAGCGCCGCGGCACCACCTCCAGGTCGCCGATCATCCGGGCCGTGTAGGCCCGGCCGTGGGTCTCGACGAAACACACGGCCACGTCGGTGCCACGCTCGATCCGGCGGCGCGCCTCTTCGAGCATGGCCACCGTCTTGCCCACCCCCGGGGCGGCCCCGAGATAGATGCGTAGTTCTCCGCGTGCCATGTCGGAACCGCCCCGCCCCCGTCAGCGGGCCGGGAGGTCGCGGTCGAGCGCCAGGTTGAGCTGGAGCACGTTGACCGCGGGCTCGCCCATGAAGCCGAGCGCCCGGCCCGTCGTGTTCGCGTCGACCAGCTCACGCACCGCCGCCGGGTCCGCGCCGCGCTCGCGCGCGACCCGGGTCACCTGGAGCGCGGCGTAGTCCGCGCTGATGTGCGGGTCGAGGCCGGAGCCGCTGGCCGTCACCGCGTCCGCGGGGACCGCGGGCGAAGCCGGCGCGTCGCCCCGGATCGGCACCAGCACGCCGCCCGAGTAGTCGTCGCCGGGCTTGGCGGACTCGACGGTGACGCCCTCGTAGGTGGCGATGAACGGGGTCGCCGGGGCGGCCTGGTTGACGCTGACCGCCCGGGTCACGCTCCCGGTCAGACCGGACGAGTAGAAGACCCGCAGGACCGCGCCGACGCCGTCGGGCGTGCAGTACGGCCGGGCGCCGGAGACGCCCTCCCGCTCGCCGACCTCCAGGCTGCGCGCGCAGACCTGGGTGAGCAGGCTCTGCGAGCCCTCGTCGGGGTTGCCCTCGTCGTCGACCGCGCCCGGCACCGGCAGGGTGTCCTCGACGCTCTCCGGCCCCAGGTTCGAGGCCGCGGTCGAGGTCGGGTCGTAGCCGTCGCCGGCCGCGGACGGCCGGGACTGGAAGTACGTGAGCACCGCGTTGCCGTCGGCGTCGGTGAACGACTGGCCGATCAGTGAGCTGCCCACGTCCCGACCGTCGGCGGTCTGGATGACCGACCCGTTCGCGTTGTCGCGCAGGCCCGGAAGCTGGGCGATGCCCGTCATCAGGAACGGATAGGCGAGGCCGAGGATGACCGTGAACACCAGGACGGCGCGCAATGCCGCCAGGTGCTGTGAGATCCAGGAAGGAAGGCGCATCAGAAGATCCCTTGGATGATCAGGTCGATGATCTTGATGCCCACGAACGGGACGACGATCCCGCCCAGGCCATAGATCCAGAGGTTGCGGGTCAGCAGCTTCGACGCGCTGCTGGGCCGGTAGCGGACGCCGCGCAGGGCCAGCGGGATCAGCGCGACGATGATCAGCGCGTTGAAGACGACCGCCGATAGGATCGCCGACTCCGGGCTGCTCAGCCGCATGATGTTGAGCGCGTCCAGGCTCGGGTAGATGCCCGCGAACATCGCCGGGATGATCGCGAAGTACTTCGCGATGTCGTTGGCGATCGAGAAGGTGGTCAGCGCACCGCGGGTGATCAGCAACTGCTTGCCGATCTCCACGATCTCGATGAGCTTCGTCGGGTCGGAGTCGAGGTCGACCATGTTGCCGGCCTCTTTCGCGGCCGACGTGCCGGTGTTCATCGCGACGCCGACGTCGGCCTGCGCGAGCGCGGGCGCGTCGTTGGTGCCGTCACCGGTCATGGCGACCAGGCGGCCGCCCTCCTGCTCCTTCTTGATGAGGGCCATCTTGTCCTCGGGCTTGGCCTCGGCGAGGAAGTCGTCGACGCCGGCCTCGTCCGCGATGGCCTTCGCGGTGCGGGGGTTGTCACCCGTGATCATGACGGTACGGATGCCCATGCGCCGCATCTCGTCGAACCGCTCGCGCATCCCGGCCTTGACGACGTCCTTGAGGTGGACGACGCCGAGCGCGCGGGCGGGCTGACCCTCGACGTGCTCCGCCACGACCAGCGGGGTGCCGCCGGAGCCGGCGATCGCGTCGACGGTGTCGCCGACCTCCTCGGTCGGGTGGCCGCCGTTCTCGCGTACCCACTTCATCACGGCCGCGGCCGCGCCCTTGCGGATGCGCCGGTCCGTGAGGTCCACACCGGACATTCGTGTCTCCGCGCTGAACGGCACGAACGTCGCGTTCGGCATCACGCCTTCCGCGCGGGCCCGCAGCTCGTAGTCCTGCTTGGCCAGCACGACGATCGACCGGCCCTCCGGCGTCTCGTCGGCGAGGCTCGAAAGCTGGGCCGCGTCGGCGAGGGTCTCCGGGGTGACGCCCTCGACGGGCAGGAACTCCGACGCCTGCCGGTTGCCGAGGGTGATCGTGCCGGTCTTGTCGAGCAGCAACGTGTTGACGTCGCCCGCGGCCTCCACCGCACGGCCCGACATCGCCAGCACGTTGCGCTGGACGAGGCGGTCCATGCCCGCGATGCCGATCGCGGAGAGCAGCGCGCCGATGGTGGTCGGGATGAGGCAGACCAGCAACGAGACGAGCACGATGCCGGAGATGCCGTCCGCGTTCAGGGCCGCCGTGTCCGGCGCCGCGCCCTGGAACGCCTTGGCGAAGATCGCCATCGGCTGGAGCGTGACCACCGCGAACAGGAAGATGATCGTCAGCGCGGCCAGCAGGATGTTGAGCGCGATCTCGTTGGGCGTCTTCTGCCGGCTCGCTCCTTCGACCAGCGCGATCATGCGGTCGATGAAGCTCTCGCCCGGCTTCTGCGTGATCTTGACGACGATCCGGTCGCTCAGCACCTTGGTGCCGCCGGTGACGGCGCTGCGGTCGCCGCCGGACTCCCGGATGACCGGGGCCGACTCGCCGGTGATCGCCGACTCGTCGACGCTGGCGATGCCCTCGACGACGTCACCGTCGCCGGGGATCGTCTGGCCCGCCTCGACGTACACGACGTCGCCCTGCCGCAGTTCCGAAGCCGCGACGGACTCCTCGCGGTAGCGCGTGCGGTCCTGGCCCGGCGTCCATTCGGCCAGGCGGAGCGCCATGGTGTCGCGCTTGGCGGCCCGCAGCGTGGCCGCCTGCGCCTTGCCGCGACCCTCGGCCACGGCCTCCGCGAGGTTCGCGGAGAGCACCGTGAGCCAGAGCCAGATCGTGATCAGCCAGGCGAACAGCGACGGGTCGCCGATCGCCAGCACGGTGGTGAACACCGCGCCGATCTCGACGATGAACATGACGGGGTTGCGCCACAGGGTGCGCGGGTTGAGCTTGAGAAGTGCGTCGGGCAACGACTTCCAGAGCTGTTTCGGGTCGAGCAGGCCGCCGCCGATCCGGCCCGGCGTGGTGGTTGCAGTCATCTCCATTTTCCTTTGTGGACGGCGGCTCAGAGGCCCTCGGCCAGCGGGCCGAGAGCGAGCGCGGGCAGGAACGTCAGCGCGACGAGCACCACGGTGACGCCGGCGAGCATCGCGACGAACAGCGGCTTGTGCGTCGGCAGCGTGCCCTGGGACTCCGGCACCGGTTGCTGGCTCGCCAGCGAGCCGGCCAGGCCGAGCACCATGATGATCGGCAGGAAGCGGCCGAGCAGCATCGCGAAGCCGAGCGCCGTGTCCCACCAGCCGGTGTTGACCGTGATGCCGGCGAACGCGGAGCCGTTGTTGTTGGCCGCCGAGGTGAACGCGTAGAGCACCTCGGAGAAGCCGTGCGGGCCGACGTTCAGCATCGTCGTGTGGTTGCTGGTCGCCATCGCCGCCGCGACGCCGGTGAGCACCACCAGCGGCGTGATCAGGAAATAGAGCGACGCGAACTTGATCTCGCGCGCGCCGATCTTCTTGCCCAGGTACTCGGGCGTACGACCGACCATCAGGCCGGCGACGAAGACCGTGATCACGGCGAGCACGAGCATGCCGTAGAGACCCGCGCCGACACCGCCGGGCGCGACCTCGCCGAGCATCATGTTGAACATCGGCATCATGCCGCCGAGCGCGGTGTACGAGTCGTGGAACGAGTTGACAGCACCGGTCGAGGTGAGCGTCGTTATCGAGCCGAAGGTCGCCGAGTTGGAGACGCCGAACCGCATCTCCTTGCCCTCGAGCGCGGCCCCGATCGCCTGCGGCACCGTACCGCCGCCGTGGATCTCGAAGCCGTTCGTGAGCGCGATGCTGACGACGGCGAGGATGCCCATCACGGCGAGGATCGCGTACCCCTGGCGGTTCTGACCCACCATCCGGCCGAACACCCGCGGCATGGCCACCGGGATCAGCAGGATGAGGACCAACTCGACCCAGTTGGTCCAGCTCGTCGGGTTCTCGAAGGGGTGGGCACTGTTGGCGTTCATGAAGCCGCCGCCGTTGGTGCCGAGCTCCTTGATGACCTCCTGGCTGGCCACGGGGCCGCCGGTAAGCGTCTGCGTGCCGCCCGTCAGCGTGGTCACGTCGTGGCCGCCCGAGAAGTTCTGCACGACGCCGCCGACGATCAGGATGATCGTGCCGACGACCGCGACGGGCAGCAGGATGCGCAGCGTGATCCGGGTCAGGTCGACCCAGAAGTTGCCGAGGTCGTTGGTCTTCCGCCGGGCGAACCCGCGCACGAACGCCACGGCGACCGCGATGCCCACGCCGGCGGAGACGAAGTTCTGCACCGACAGGCCGGCCATCTGCGACAGGTGGGTCATGGTCGACTCACCGGAGTACGCCTGCCAGTTCGTGTTGGTCACGAACGAGACGGCGGTGTTCCAGGCGATGTGGTTCGTGACCCCGGGGAAGTCCGGGTTGGGCCAGAGCACGTGCTGGAGGCGCAGCAGCGCGTAGAGGAAGAGCAGGGAGACGGCGGAGAACGCGAGCAGGGAGCCCGCGTACGCCTTCCAGCTCTGCTCGCCCTCGGGGTTGACGCGGAGGACCTTGTAGATGCCCCGCTCGACCACGGAGTGCCGTCTTCCGACGACGACGCGGTACATGTAGTCGCCGAAGTACCGGTAGGCGACCGCCAGGACGGCGATCAGCGAGAGGACGAACACCACGCCGGCGGCAGTCATGCTCATCAGAAACGCTCCGGGAACAGCAGTGCGGCGAGAAGGAAGACGGCCAGCGCGGCCGAGACGACGAGCCCGATCAGATTGACGGCGCTCACAGCTTCGACACCCCCCGCACGACCAGTCCGAGGATGGCGAAGAAGGCCACCGTCACGAGTACCAGCAGCACGTCAATCACGTGCGAAACTCCTATTCATCGAATCGAGGGCAGCCTGGAGGTCGGACAGGTGCCGGAAAGGATGAAATCGCCTCGCGAGACGCCGCGGAACGGGTCCAGACGCCTTCCATACGCGGCCTGACGCTTTCTTGACGCCCTGACTACACGGGCGTGACGGGCACCACGAAGGGGCGGGGCCGGGTACGTATGGGTCGCGTCAAGACCCTTGGCGTTCCCGCGGCCGCGGTGGTGACCTGGTGAGGTGCTGACAACACTGGCGCTCACCGCCGCACTTCTGGTGCCGCTGATCCTCGGCCTGCGCTGGCTGAGCCGCCCATCGGACCAAACGACCTGGTAGTTCGGGAGACCCAGCGGATCGCGTTCTCGACCCGCACCTTGAAGGACGCGTCGCTTGCGTCCGGCACGCGCGAGGTGCGTACGAAGGGCGTGGCGGGGCAGACCACCCGCAAGTCCGACGCGAACTACAGCGGCTGCGTGCCGGTCGCATCCGATGTGGACTGCCCGGGCGGCGACGGCAACGGCCCGGCATACGTCCAGGGCCCGGTCAAAGTCATCGGCGGCGACATCTACGACCTGGACCGCGACGGCGACGGGACCGCGTGCGACAGCTGAATCAGGCCTGACCCACGACAGCGGCAGGCTGCTAGCATTCCGCAAATGCAGGCCGCCCTGTATTTTCCGTTCATCAATGTGCCGTCAACGGCCTGGTGGACTCGAACACTGCTTTACTGGGATCGCGTCGGGACGATTGTGCCGCACTCGTACCGGCACGAGCCGGAGAACCTTGGCTTGCACACCCTCGAACTTATCCGCGAGGGCTTGCTCGACCAGTACCCGCCCGATTTTGCTGGGTCGTCCACATCCACCGGGACAAGTGGACTACGCACATGAGTGGCCTAGGACAGGTGCGACGATGGGGGCTGGCCCTGCACGATCGGGAATCGACCCGTCGCGATGATTGGATCGCGGTCGAGCAGACCACCGCCAACGAGTTCATGGCTGCCCTCACCCTCGCAGTCCGCGAGGAACTCGATCGCGACCACCGGTTCAACCAGCCAAACCAACGGATGACCTGGGTTCCGACGACAGACCTGGCCGAGGCGGTGCAAGCACTACTGGCCGGCCTGCGTGCGGCCACCCCTGCGGATGACGATGCTCGCCTGCGCCTGCGCGTGAGTGGGGAACTGGCCGCAGCCGAGATCCGTACTGAACTGTTGCGCGATCTACTGCCAGTGCCGACCGAACCGCTTCCGGCGAGCAAGATCTTCGAGTTTCGTCGCAAGCACGGCAGCCTTCTACCTGACCTCCGCCGGCACCTCGAGAGCAAGATCGACGAAGCACTCGCGATCGAAGACGAGATCCTGCGCTTTCGCCTTCTTGATCGCGTGCGGGACCAACTAGAGGATCAGGTCAGTGAAGCTGAGACCTACCTGCGCGAACTTTCACTGAAGCGGATCTCCCGTTCCTCAATCCTCAAGATTTTGACGTTCGTGCCCTTTCTCAAGGATCCGATTGAAGCCGGCCAGGATCTGGCGGAGAGCGCCAGGACCAATCCCGCGTTTGATGCCGAACCCCTGGCGTACCTGGCGTTCGCGCGCACCGCCTTCGCCCCAGGACAACGCTTGGTCGCCGACGATTCTGCCCGCGCCACGTTGGTCGAGGCACTCGCAGACAGAAAGTAGCCCCTATGCCAGGGCGACGACCACCGCGGACTCGGCCGGGAGTTGGATGCCGTCGCGCATCACCGTGGTGCCGGTTTCCGTTGCCAGGAGGACCGACCGGATGAAGCCCGGCAGCGTGATGCGTTGTGGCTTGGGCGCCAGGTTCGCGGCTACCGCCACCCCGCCGCGGTGCATGACCAGCCACTGGTCGCCGTGGGTCACCTCGATCTTGTCGAGGCGCGGGTCCGACAGGTCCGGGTGTGACTTGCGCAGCGCGATCAACCGGCGGTAGAAGGCCAGAATGTCGGCGTGGTCGGGCTTGTCCAGCTCTGCCCAGTCCAATCGCGACCGGAGATACGTCTCCGGGTCCTGTGGGTCCGGGACCTCCGCCTCCGCCCAGCCGTGGGACGCGAATTCGCGGCGGCGTCCGTCGGCCACCGCCGCCGCCAGCTCCGGCTCCGGGTGGCTCGTGAAGAACTGCCACGGCGTCGTCGCGCCCCACTCCTCGCCCATGAAGAGCATCGGGGTGAACGGGGCCGTGAACAGCAGCGTCGCGCCGACGCGCAGCAGGCCCGGCGACAGCGTCGCCGTCAGGCGGTCGCCGATCGCGCGGTTGCCGATCTGGTCGTGGTTCTGCAGGTAGGCCACGAAGCGGTAACCGGGGATGCGTCCCCGGTCGACCGGGCGGCCGTGCACCCGCCGGCGGAACGACGACCACGTGCCCGCGTGGAAGAAAGCGCCCGTCAGCACGTCCGACAGCGTCTGCGGCGAGCCGAAGTCGGCGTAGTAACCCTGCCGCTCCCCCGTCAGCAGTGTGTGCAGCGCGTGGTGCGCGTCGTCGTCCCACTGCGCCGTCAGCCCGTAGCCGCCGCCCTCGCGCGGTGTGATCAACCGCGGGTCGTTGAGGTCGGACTCCGCGATCAGCGACAGCGGGCGCCCGAGGTGCGCCGACAACCCGTCGACCGCGACAGCCAGATCTTCCAGCAAATGTACGGCCCCGCGGTCGACGAGCGCGTGCACGGCGTCGAGCCGCAGCCCGTCGACGTGGTAGTCGCGCAGCCACGCCAGCACGCTGTCGACGATGTAGGAGCGCACCTCGCCCGAGAGCGGCCCGTCCAGGTTGACCGAGGATCCCCAACTGTTGCCGGGACCCTCGGACAGGTAGGGGCCGAACATCGGCGCGTAGGCCCCCGAGGGCCCGAAATGGTTGTAGACGACGTCGAGGACCACCCCCAGCCCACGCTGGTGGCACGCGTCCACGAACCGCTTCAGACCGTCGGGGCCGCCGTACGACTCCTGCGGCGCGAACCAGCAGACCCCGTCGTACCCCCAGTTGTGCTCGCCGTTGAACGCGTTGACCGGCAGCAGCTCGACCAGGTCGACGCCCAGGGAGACGAGATGGTCGAGGCGGGAGATGGCCGCGTCGAAGGTGCCCTCCGGCGTGAACGTCCCGACGTGCAACTCGTAGAGCACGCTGCCGGGCAGCTGGCGACCCGTCCACGACGCGTCGGACCAGCGGTAGGCCGACTGGTCGTACACCCGGCTGAAGCCGTGCACCCCGGCCGGCTGCCAGGCCGAGCGCGGGTCGGGCAGCGCCTTGTCGTCGTCGCCGAGCAGGAACGCGTAGTCGGTGCCCGGCCCGGCGGACGGCACGTCGAGGGTCCACCAGCCGGCCCGCGCCGGGTCGCGCTCCAGAGCCTGGTCGGGACCGGAGGCGAGACGCAGGCGCACCCGCGACACGTCCGGAGCCCACACGGAGAAGACAGTCACGGCGCCACCACGGGTTCGGCGGGGGTGGGGGTCAGCAGGGCGACCGGATAGCGGTCGAGCAGCGACGACACCGGCACCCGTCGCCCACTGTAGACCCGTCCGGTGAACGAATCAGTAAAACGCCGCGAAGACGCAGAGTCATCGGGAACGGAAGAATTGCCCGGAAGCGTCAGATACGTCTCTCCCCAGCCGCCGCGCAACGTCAGGCCGACGGGCAGCCGGGTCGCGACCGCCACCGCGCCGCCGCGGTCGAACGCGACCACGTGATCGGCCGCCGGACCAAACGCCGGGAGCTGCCGGTAGCCCGTGAACAGCGCCGGCTGGTCGCGCCGCAGCCGCAGGGTCCGGGACACCACCAGCAGCTTCGCGGCGCCGCCCGCGTCGACCGGCGGCTGCCAGCCCTCGTCGAGCCGGGCCAGCAGCGCCGCCCGGGCCGCGAAGTCGACCGGCCGCCGGTTGTCGGGGTCGACCAGCGAGTTCTCCCACAGCTCGGTGCCCTGGTAGACGTCGGGCACCCCGGGCATCGTCAGCTGCACCAGCTTCTGCCCGAGCGCGTTGGACCAGCCCGCCGGCGTGATCTCGTCGACGAACCGGGTTACCGAGGCCAGCAGCGCGGCGTCGTCGAAGATCAGGTCGACGACCTTGTGCAACCGCTCCTCGAAGGTGGCCGCCGGCGCGGTCCAGCTCGTCGACACCCCGGCCTCGCGGGCCGCCTTCTCGACGTACCCGTGCAGCCGGTCGGGCGTCAGCGGCCAGGCGCCGACCACCGTCTGCCAGAGCAGGTGGGCGAACGCCGGGTCCGGCAGCGGCGCGGCGGCCATCCAGGACGACAGCAGGCGCGACCACCGGTCCGGCACCTCGGCCAGCACGGCCAGCCGGGCACGGACGTCCTCGCCGCGCTTCGTGTCGTGCGTCGACAGCGCGGTCATCCCCCGCGGCCAGGTCCGCTGCCGTTGCGCGGCGGCCGCGTGGAACTCGCCCAGCCCCACCCCGAACCGCTCGGGGGCACCGCCGACCTCGTTGAGCGCGACGAACCGCGTCCACCGGTAGTAGGCGGTGTCCTCCACACCCTTGGCCATCACGGCGCCGGTGAGCTGGGAGAACCGCTGGCCCAACTCGTCGGCGGGGTCGCGCAGCCGGGCGGTCAGCGCGTCCAGCGTCGGGATCAGATCGGGCCGCCGCCGCCCGGCCTCGGACCGCGCCCGGGCCAGGTGCCGCAGCCCGTCGGCCCCGTACGACCGGTAGACCGGGAAGTTGGCGGCCAGCTCGGCGAGCCCCGCCGCCGCCTCGGGCAGGGCCGGCGCCAGGGAAGCCAGCCGGTGCAGCTCGGCCGGGAACATCCCCAGCGCGACCTCGAGCTTGCAGGCGTGCGTCAGCTCGGGCCAGGACACCTCGACCCCGGTCAGGGACGCGTCGAGCGTGGTGAACGCCCGCTCCCCCGCCGGGTCGACGAAGACGCCGCCGGCCTCGCGCAGGGCGTCGTACCCCGTGGTGCCGTCCACCGGCCAGCCGGTCGGCAGCGCCTCCCCGTACTCGAGGATCTTCTCGACGACCAGCCACACGTCGGGCGCGGCCGCCCGCAGCCGCTCCAGATAGCCGACGGGGTCGCGCAGCCCGTCGGGATGGTCGACCCGGATCCCGTCGACGTCGCCGGCCGCGACCCAGCGCAGGATCTCGGCGTGCGTCGCGTCGAAGACCGCCGGGTCCTCGACCCGCAGCCCGGCCAGGTCGCTCACCGCGAAGAACCGCCGGTAGTTGAGCTCGCTGTCGCCACGCCGCCAGCCGACCAGCTCGTAGTGCTGCCGGGCGTGCACCTCCCGCGGCGTCCCGGCACCGGTGCCTGGGGCGATCGGGTAGCGGTGCGCGTAGTAGCGCAGCTCCCCGTCCTCGACGCGCAGGGCATCGAGATCGCCGTCGGCGCCGAGCACCGGGATCAGGATCCGGTCGCGGGACCAGTCGATGTCGAACCAGTCCGCGTACGCCGAGCCCCGCCCGTTGCGCAGCACGTCCCACCAGGCCGGGTTGGCCGCCGGCACGGCGACGCCGGCATGGTTCGGCACGATGTCGACGACGAAGCCCAGCCCGGCCACCCGCAGCGCCGCCACCAGCCGCTGCCGCCCCTCCTCACCGCCGATCTGCGGGTTGGCGGACCGGTGGTCGACCACGTCGTAGTTGTGCGCCGAGCCCGGCGCCGCGGTCAGCAGCGGCGCGCTGTAGAGATGGCTGGCGCCCAGGTCGGCCAGGTAGCCGACGACGGCCGCGGTGTCGTCGAAGGTGAAGTCGGGGCGGATCTGCACGCGGTAGGTGGCGGTGGGCATCCGCGTCTCCCTAGACAGTGCGGTCGAGAACCACGAGGGACCGATCGGGTACGAGGATCGAGGCGCCCGCCTCCACCACGACCTGCTGCCCCTCTGCCGGATATTCGGCCGTGCTGATCACGGCCTCCCATTTCTGGCCGTACTCGTGTGCCGGGACCGTGAACCGCAGCCCGTCGTCGTGTGCGTTGAAGCAGAGCAGGAACGAGTCGTCGACGTGGCGCTGCCCGTACTGGCCGCGCTCTCTGATGCCCTCCCCGTTGACGAAGAGCATCACCGCCCGCCCGAAGTGGTTGCCCCAGTCCTCCCGCGTCATCTCCCGCCCGTCGGGGGTGAACCAGGCGAGGTCCGGCAGCGGCGCCCCGGCGCTGCGGGTCTGGACGGGCAGGCCGCTGAAGAACCGGCGGCGGCGGAAGACCCGGTGCCGGGCGCGGAACGCGGTCAGCGTACGGACGAAGGCCAGCAGGTGCTCGTCGACGTGCTCCCAGTCGACCCAGCTGATCTCGTTGTCCTGGCAGTAGGCGTTGTTGTTGCCCCGCTGCGTGCGACCCATCTCGTCGCCGTGCCCGAGCATCGGCACGCCCTGCGACAGCAGCAGCGTGGCGAGGAAGTTGCGCCGTTGCCGGGCCCGCAACGCGAGCACGCCCGGGTCCTCGGTCGGGCCCTCGACCCCGCAGTTCCAGGACCGGTTGTGCCCCTCGCCGTCGCGGTTGTCCTCGCCGTTGGCCTGGTTGTGCTTGTCGTTGTAGGACACCAGGTCGTTGAGCGTGAACCCGTCGTGGCAGGTCACGAAGTTGATGCTGTGGAACGGCTTGCGGCCGTCGTCCTGGTAGAGGTCGGCCGAGCCGGAGATCCGGGACGCGAACTCGGCCAGCGTCGCGGGCTCGCCGCGCCAGAAGTCCCGTACGGTGTCGCGGTATTTGCCGTTCCACTCGGTCCACACCGGCGGGAAGTTGCCGACCTGATAGCCGCCCGGCCCGATGTCCCACGGCTCCGCGATCAGCTTCACCTGGCTGACCACCGGGTCCTGCTGCACCACCTCGAAGAACGTGGACAGCCGGTCGACCTCGTAGAACTCCCGGGCCAGCGTCGCCGCCAGGTCGAACCGGAACCCGTCGACGTGCATCTCCTGCACCCAGTAGCGCAGCGAATCCATGATCAGCTGCAGGGAGTGCGGGCTGCGCATGTTGAGGCTGTTGCCGGTGCCGGTGTAGTCGACGTAGTAGCGGCGGTCCTGCTCGGAGAGCCGGTAGTAGCTCGGGTTGTCGATGCCCTTGAAGCTCAGCGTCGGGCCCAGGTGGTTGCCCTCGGCCGTGTGGTTGTAGACGACGTCGAGGATCACCTCGATGTTGGCCGCGTGCAGGGTCTTCACCATGCCGCGGAACTCCTGCACCTGCTGGCCGAGCCGGCCCATCGCCGAGTAGCCGTGGTAGGGGGCGAAGAAGCCGATGGTGTTGTAGCCCCAGTAGTTGCGCAGCCCCAGGTCCGAGAGCCGGTTGTCGTGCACGAACTGGTGCACCGGCATGAGCTCGATCGCGGTCACGCCCATCTTCTTGAGATGGTCGACGATCGCCGGGTGGCCGATCCCCGCGTACGTGCCGCGCAGTTCCTCCGGGACCTCGGGGTGCCGGCGGGTCAGCCCGCGCACGTGCGCCTCGTAGACGACGGACTCGTGATAGGGGATGCGGGGCGGCCGGTCGTTGCCCCAGTCGAAGTAGGGGTTGACCACCACGCTCTTCGGCACGAACGGGCCCGAGTCGGTGGTCGACATCCGGCCCGGGTCGTCGAAGTCGTAGTCGTAGACCGCCGGATCCCAGCGGACGTCGTCGTCGATCGCCTTCGCGTACGGGTCGATCAGCAGCTTGTTGGGGTTGCAGCGCAGCCCGGCGCTCGGGTCGAAGCGCCCGTGCACCCGGTAGCCGTAGCGCTGGCCCGGCTCGACGCCGGGCAGGTAGGCGTGCCAGACGTAGGCGTCGACCTCCTGCATGGTGACCCGGCGTTCGTTGCCGAGCCCCCACTCGTCGAACAGGCACAGTTCGACGCCCTCCGCGACCTCCGAGAAGATCGCGAAGTTGGTGCCGGTGCCGTCGTAGCTCGCACCGAGGGGATAGCGCTGGCCAGGCCAGACCTGCATGGGACGCGTGCCTCCTGTGTAGGAGCGGCACCGGCCGGGTCGACCCGGCCGGCGCCGCTTACTTCCCCACCGACGGTAGCGTCAATCCAGGAGGTCGTCCGGTCACGACCTCGTCGCGCGTTTTGCCGGATCTTGTGCAGATTACCGTCAGCGCTGCGCGATGGTGACGTAGTCACGCTGCGCGGCGCCCGTGTAGAGCTGCCGCGGGCGGCCGATCTTGGTGGCCGGGTCGGCGATCATCTCGCGCCACTGCGCGATCCACCCGGGCAGCCGGCCCAGGGCGAACAGCACGGTGAACATCTTGGTCGGGAAACCCATGGCCTTGTAGATCAGACCGGTGTAGAAGTCGACGTTCGGGTAGAGCTTGCGCGACACGAAGAAGTCGTCGGCGAGCGCGATCTCCTCGAGCTGCATGGCGAGGTCGAGCAGCGGGTCGGCCTTCGACATGCGGGACAGCACGTCCTGGGCCGACTTCTTCACGATCGCCGCGCGCGGGTCGTAGTTCTTGTAGACCCGGTGCCCGAAGCCCATCAGCTTGACGCCGGCCTCGCGGTTCTTGACCTTGTTGACGAACGCCTTGACGTCGCCGCCGTCGGCCTGGATCTGGTGGAGCATCTCGAGCACGGCCTGGTTGGCGCCACCGTGCAGCGGGCCCATCAGCGCGTTGACGCCGGCCGCGACCGAGACGAACATGTTGGCGTTGGCCGAGCCGACCAGCCGTACGGTCGAGGTGGAGCAGTTCTGCTCGTGGTCGGCGTGCAGGATGAACAGCATGTCGAGGGCCTTGGCCATCACCGGGTCGACCTCGTATTTGGTCGCCGGCACGCCGAAGGTCATGCGCAGGAAGTCCTCGACGTAGCCGAGGGAGTTGTCCGGGTAGAGCAGGGGCTGGCCGATCGACTTCTTGTACGCGTACGACGCGATCGTCGGCACCTTGGCGAGCATCCGGATCGTCGAGATCTCGACCTGGTCGCGGTCGAACGGGTCGAGGCTGTCCTGGTAGAAGGTCGACAGCGCGCTGACGGCCGAGGAGAGCACCGGCATCGGGTGGGCGTCACGCGGGAAGCCGTCGAAGAAGCCCCGGAAGTCCTCGTGCAGCAGGGTGTGCCGACGGATCTTGTCGGTGAACTCGGCGAGCTGGTCGGACGTGGGGAGCTCGCCGTAGATCAGCAGGTAGGTGACCTCGAGGAAGGACGAGTGTTCGGCCAGCTGCTCGATCGGGTACCCGCGGTAGCGGAGGATGCCCTCGTCGCCGTCGATGTAGGTGATCTCCGACGAGGTGGCGGCGGTGTTGACGAACCCCGGGTCGTAGGTGACGTACCCGGTCTCCTTGAGCAGCGCGCCGACGTCGAGGCCCGCTGGGCCCTCCACGGCCGGGCGTACCGCCATCGAGAGCTGTCCGGCCGGGTGGTCTAGCTTGACATCGGTCATCAGGTCCTCGCTTTTGACGGGTGGGGGGATGTCGCGTCGTTGTTACGCCTCAGTACAACGGTAATCGTTCGGCATGATCGGCCGGAATCTCGCCTGGGTCCCCGACCGGGAGGGATATGCCACACCCTCAGCCGTTTCGGAACCGCCGAAGCTCGTCGCCGGCCACCTCGTAGACCGCCACGGTGTTGGCGCCGGCCACGAAGAGCCCCTCGTCGGTCACCAGGGCGGCGAACCGGCGCCCCTGCTTGTCGGCCCAGGTGGCCTGGGTGACAGCGCCGATCCGCCCGTTGACCGCGATGGCCAGCGGCGTGCCGTCACGGACCGTGGCGGGCAGCTCACCATAGACCAGGGCCGGCAGACGGCCGGTCCCGGGAGTGACGTCGGCGAACGCGGAGGCATTGTCGATTTTCACCCGCGCACCCGGTTTCTCGCTGACCCGAAGCGCCTCGACGTCCCTGCCGATCAGGTCCGGCCTGACCGGCGGGTCCAGGTGCGGGCCGGCCTGACCCGAGATGATCTTCTGGAACGTGGTGGAATCGTCGATTTCGACGGGTTTGCCGGGAAGATCGCTGTAGACGTGGGCGTGGCTGTTTCGCGGCGGCGCGGACGCCGGCCGGCCGTCCACCTGCCACGGCACCGACACCCCCGCGAGCTCGGCGACCGTCGGCAGCAGGTCGACGTGCTGCCAGTTGCGGTCGTCGACCGCGCCCTGCCGCTGTCCGGGCGTCTTGACGAACGTCGGCACCCAGAGCACCTCTTCGGGAGAGGCCTCCACCGGGCCCATCCCCCGGCCCTGGTGGTCCATGGTGAAGGAGACGCCGTGGTCGGCGGTCACGATCACGACGGCCCGGTCCCAGAGCCCGGTCTGCTTCATCCGGTCGATCATCTTGCCGACCAATTTGTCGGTGTAGCCGACCTGGGCCAGGTGCCGGTCCCGGGCGGTCTGCAGCCAGCCGGGCCCGTCGAGCGGGAAGTCCTCCGGCGCGTCGTAGCGGGTGCCGGAGGACAGGTAGTTCCACGGCGTGTGCGGCATCAGGAGGTGCAGGAAGTGCAGCGTGGGCCGCGGGGTCGGCGTCAGGCCGTCGAGGAAGGCGGTGAACCGCGACGGCTGGTTGTCGTCGAGGGTGTCCCAGCGGAACTTCGGGTCGCCGGGCGCCACGCCCGAGCGCGCCTCGGCCAGCGTCGCCTCGCGGTAGGACGCCTCCGGGTCGCTGGCGGGCTCGTCGCGGGGCGAGGCGATCTGCCGGAACAGGCCGGCCACCTCGCGCAGCAGCGCCGGCAGTCCACCCGGGCGCTCGATCGCGTCACCGCACTCGCTGGGCGGGCACAGTTCGGTGATCGTCTCCTGCACCTCGGTCTCGTAGGTGCCGCCGAGGAGCGTGAAGAGATTGTCCGGGTACGCGGCGTAGTGCGGCGCGACCTCCCGTGCCGGGTGGCGGCCGGTGAGCATCGCGGGCATCGCGTACGGGGTCCAGCCGCTGACCCCGGTCGCGTTGCGGTACCAGGTCGAGGTGCCCGCCAGGGCGCCGATGTTGGGGTACTTGGCCTGGTCGATCCGGCCGTTCCCGTCGAGCAGCGAGACGAGGGGGAACTCGTCGAGCATCAGCATGACGACGGGCGGGTGGCTGGCCTTGGTCGCCGTGACGTCGGCCCGGGCGTCGAGGGCCGCGCTGGGCAGGACGACGGCGGAGGTCGGTGAGGCGAACGCGAACAGGGCGACGAAGACGAGCGGGCCGACCGCGGCGATGCGCATGAGCTGGCCGGGGACGCGCCAACGCCAGTAGGCGTACGCGATGCCGGCGCCGACGGCTGCGGCCAGCGCGGCCAGCGGGAGGCCGCGCATGGGGAGCACCTGCTTGCCGACCTGGACCGCGATGGCGGTGATCAGCAGGCCGACGGTGGCCGCGTGGGTGATCCGCCGCGTGCGCGGGCCGATCAGCCGGGTCGCGGCGCCCAGGAGCCAGAGGACCAGCGGGGGTACGAGGGTGACCAGCGCGACGAGCAGCAGGATCTCGCGGCGGCCCGCGCCGTAGAAGAGGAAGAAGTCGGGGCTCTTGCCGGTGACGTCGAGCAGCGGCTGGGCGATCGCCAGGCCGCACAGGGCCAGGATCTCGAGGAGGGGTGCCACCTCGCTCCTGGCCCAGGTGCGGATCTTCCTGGCTTTCGGTGCCGTGCTCTCGTCAGTCACGCCGGACACCCGCGATCAGGGTACGGCTGCCGCCCGGCAGCGTCTCCTTCCGCGCGATGTCGAAGCGTTCGCCGAGCAGTTTCTCGAACGTGTCCACGTGGTAGTCCGGGAACAGGCCGTCGGGCTTGTTGGCCAGCAGGCGCTGCGCCATCGGGTCCTCGGCGTGCACGAACTCGACGACGACCGTCCGGCCCATGCCGGCCAGCCAGTCGACGACGCGTGGGAGCGGCACGTTGCGGCCGATGGCGAGGTGGTGGACGAGGGCGAGGGCCAGGGTGACGTCGGCGCGCGCGGCCCTCTGCGGGAAGCCGGCCCGTTCCGTGCCCGCCCAGCCGCCGCCCGGTGAGGGATCGGCCAGATCCATCACGATCGGCAGGATCCGCTGCTCACCCTCGGCGCGGAGCTGCCGGTAGAGGGTGTCGACGACCGCCGGGTCGGCCTCGACGGCGACCACGTGCTGCGCCCTGGTCGCGGCCTGGCGGCTGAACACGCCGTCGTTGGCGCCGAGGTCGAGGACCAGGTCGGTCTTGGCGGCCGCCGTCAGTGCGGCGTCGACGAAGGCCTGCTTGGCCGCCCGGTCCGCCTCGCTGTAGCTGCAGGTCTCGCGGTAGTCGCCCCAGTGCGTGGCCGGTGGTGCCCAGTCGAGCTGGTCGACGAGCTTCGCCATGGCTTTCACGGCGGCCAGCACGAGCTCGCTGTTGAAGCCGGCGTCCTTGAGCTGCTCGCGGACGGCGCCGGTGCTGCGGTCGGCGTTGCGGGACTGGATGCTGTCGTGCAGGTGCACGTGCTTGAGCACGCCCCTGGCCAGCCGCTTGGTGCCGCCGAACATTCGGCGCATCTGGGCCGGCTCGACGCCGTCGATCTGGGCCCGCAGCAGCGGCCGCGGGTCGAGGTCGAGGTGCGCCTGGAGCATCAGCGGGTAGAGCAGCGTCTGGCAGAACTGGCGGTAGCCGGCCCAGGGCTCACCCGCTCTTGCCGGCTCGAACGAGCCGACGTCGACGAACTCCGGCGCGGCGCCCCGCCACTGCACGTTGTAGGCGGAGCCGTCCTTCATCGTGAAGCCCGCCGCCAGGGCGTCCTGGAGCAGGCGGAGGTGGAGCCGGGCCGCGTCCTGGCGCATCGCGTGCGACCACTCGTAGGGATAGGTCACGAACGGCAGCGGCTCGTGGCGCAGGGTGGCACTCCAGGTGCCGGGCGCGCCGGGCAGCTCCCGGTCGACCTCCTCGGTCCTCGTCACGGTGCGCTCGGCCTGGGTGCGGGCGAAGAAGTCGCTGGCGCGCAGCGCCTTCCAGTCCTGTGCAGCCTGCGCCCCCAGACCGCGCAGCACCTCGCCGTCGGCGTGGAAGACACGGGTCTGGGGGTCGCGGAAAGAGCCCGGCTCGGCCTGCGGCCGGGTGTGTTCTGGTGTCACCGGGCGCTCAGTCCCGGTCGGCCGTGGCCTTGGGCTGTTCGGCGACGGGTGCCGCCGGTTCTGCTGGCGTCTTCCTGCGGAAGACGCTGGTCAGCCGCCGCCAGTAGAGCTTCGCCGCCACGACTACGCCAGCGGTGCCGGCCACCACCGCTTGCACGATCAGGCTGCCCGAGCCCGCGTCCAAGTAGGCCAGATGAGGCTCCATCCCGCCTGTTCTCCTCCCTCTGTGACACCACGCGCCCACGCGACCGCCCCCGCGGTCGGCTCGAGCGTCGCGGTGTTGTCGGCCCCGTCCTCCCCGGCACCGCGTCATCGCGCAGACAACACCCGTATCCCACCGCGACAGGTGTTTGTCATGTGCCGTCCCCCGACCCTACGCTTGAGATCGCCTCGGCGCAGCGTCCGCAGCGCACCGTCCGACGTGTTTTGTCCGACATGCGAGGGTCTGATTCGTTCAAGACTCTGCTTCCGTACGCGGCCTACGGTGCTCCCATGACTGTTCACATCGATGTGTTCGGCGTGGTCGTGGCCGATATGGGCCGCTCGCTGGCGTTCTACCGCGCCCTCGGTCTGCCGGTGCCGGCATCGGCCGACACGTCTCCGCATGTGGAGGTGGCGCTGCCGGGCGGCCTGCGGCTGGCCTTCGACACGATCGACACGATCCGCTCGTTCGACCCGACGTGGCAGGCGCCGGTCGGATCGGCCCGCACGTCGCTGGCCTTCCGCTGCGACTCGCCGCCCGAGGTGGACGAGGTCTACACCCGCATGACCACCGACGGCTGGGGGGCTGGTGTCAAGCCCTTCGACGCGTTCTGGGGCCAGCGCTACGCAACACTGCACGACCCGGACGACAACGCGGTGGACCTGTTCGCAGCCCTCAGCTAGCGGTCAGTTGAGGTTCAGGTCGCTCAGGGGGACGCCGGCCAGGGCGCGGACGTCGCGGGACAGGTGCGGCTGGTCCGCGTAGCCCGCCTCGGCCGCCGCCCGTGCCTTCGGCGCGCCCGAACGCAGCAGGGCCAAAGCCCTGCGCAGTCGCAGGATGCGGGCCAGCGTCTTCGGGCCGTAGCCGAACAGGTCTCGGCTCGCACGGTGCAGATGGCGCTCGGTGAACCCCAGGTCCGCCGCGGTGGCGGCGACCGTGGCGCCGGCGGCGAGGCTGCGGGTGATCACCGCAGCCCGGGGATCGGGGCCGCCGACGGCGCGTAGTCGGGTGTCGGCGACGCGGTCCAGCAGATCACCGCCGCCGCCCCGGGCCATGCCCTCGGCGATCTCCGCCACCGTGGACGCCGACCAGAGCGCGGAGAGCGGCACCCGCTGGTCGGTGAGCGCGCCGGCCGGGACGCCGAAGACCGCCGGGCCCGTGCCCGGCGGGAACCGTAGGCCGACGATCCGGTCGCCGGCCCGCAGGTCGGCCAGCTCGGCCGTCGTGTCGGGCCCGGCGACGGTCAGGCCCGTGCGGCTCGACCAGATCAGGTCGGTGCAGCCGTCGGGCAGGATGCGGGCCTGGCGCGCGGTGGTCACCGTGCGCTGCCAGACGATCCCGCGGGTGCGGGGCGCGCGCGACTCGTACGGGCTCATGCTGTCGAGGTTCCCACCCGCGTACGACAGTTATCGGTCGTCCTGCCGCCCTGCGTCGGCGTCGTTGCTGCCGAAACCCAGCGCGATGCCGATCGCCAGGCCGATGCCGATGCCGGACGCGATGCCGGTGGCCAGGTTGTCGAAGACGAACACGCCGAGCAGGATGCCGACCACCACACCCAGCGCGACCCCCGTTGCCAATGTGCGAGCGCGGATCACGGGGCTCCACCTCCGTCGATGTCTCCCCTCCGCGTACCCGGCATGGTTGATGGGCAAACCGGTTATTTGTCCGTTTCGCCGCCCGACGTGAACAGCGGCAGCCGTACCGTGAACGCCGTCCGCCCCGGCTCGCTCTCGAGCGTGACCGAGCCGTGGTGCGCGCCCACGACGGCGGCCACGATGGCCAGGCCGAGCCCGGTGCTGCCGGCGGCCCGCGACCGCGACGAGTCACCGCGGGCGAACCGGTCGAAGACCTCCGGCTGCAGGGCCGCCGGAATGCCGGGCCCGTTGTCGATCACCGTGAGCACCGCGACACCCCCATCGGTGGCGAGCCCCGTGACCACCGTGGTCCCGGGCGGGGTGTGGGTGCGCGCGTTGGCGAGCAGGTTGGCCAGCACCTGGTGCAGCCGCTGACCGTCGCCGCCGACGACGATCGCCTCGGTCGGCAGGTCGAGCCGCCAGTGGTGGTCGGGCCCGGCCACGTGCGCGTCGCCGACCGCGTCGACCATCAGCGCGGTCAGGTCCACGGCCCCATCGGCCAGCGGCCGGCCGGCATCGAGGCGGGCGAGCAGCAGCAGGTCCTCGACCAGCGAGGTCATCCGGGCGCTCTCCGACTCGACACGGCGGATCGCGTGCGCGACGTCGTCGGGCACCGGGCCCGGGTTGCGGCGGCTCAGCTCGGCGTAGCCGCGGATGGCGGCGAGCGGCGTTCGCAGCTCGTGGCTGGCATCGGCGACGAACTGGCGTACCCGCGTCTCACTGGCCTGCCGCGCGGCGAGCGCGTCGCTGACGTGGGTGAGCATCCGGTTCAGCGCGGCGCCGACCCGGCCGACCTCGGTGTCGGGATCTTCCTCGGGTACGCGCATCGGCAGCGCGACCTCGCCCCGGTCGAGCTCGAGCGCGGTGACGGCGGTGGCGGTGGCGGCGACCCGCTCGAGCGGCCGCAGCTCCCGGCGGACGATGAGGGCCCCGGCCCCGCCGGCCAGCAGCAGCGCGGCGACCGCGAGGGCGGACTCGACGATCAGCAGGTCACGGACCGTGTCCTCGACCGGCTCCAGCGGGAGCCCGATCACGATGACGCTGCCGGCGTCCTCCTTGGCGGCCAGCCGGTACGCGCCGAGGGTGGGCAGATCCCGGGTGTACGCGTTGCCGTCGGCGGGGACGCTCGACAGCGCCGCGTGGGCGGCCGCCGGAACTTCGAGGATCTCCCTGTTGGACTCCGGGTCGCGGCGGCCGGAAAGCGTCACGGTGCCGCCGTCGACGCGGGCGGCGAGGGTGTCGGGTGGCTGTCCGTTGATGGCCGGGCCGACGTCGACCCAGGCGAACGGCGGTGGCGGCCGGTCGGGCGGGCCCCCGGGTGGCGGTCTTCGTCCGTCGTCGCCCGGGTCGCCCTCGGGCGGGCGGCGGTCGGGTGGCTCGAGAGGACGTTCGCCGGCGGGTGGGAGGCCGGCGCGGGCCTGACTCGCGGCGAGCTGGCGGTCGACCTGGCCGATCAGCGAGCCGCGCAGCGCGACCGTGGTGATCGCGCCGGTGGTGACGAGGACGATCGCGAGCAGGGCGATGACCGTGACCAGCAGGCGGGCGCGGAGCGTGCGTCGCCTCCTACGAGGCGCCGGAGGCGCTGGGGAGAGCGCCTCCGGCGGCTCAGTCGGCGGGCTTGAGGACATACCCGGCGCCACGCAGCGTGTGGATCATCGGTGCGTGCCCGGCGTCGATCTTCTTCCGGAGGTACGAGATGTAGAGCTCAACGACATTTGCCTGCCCGCCGAAGTCGTAGTTCCACACCCGGTCGAGGATCTGTGCCTTGCTGAGCACCCGCCGCGGGTTGCGCATCAGGAACCTGAGCAGCTCGAACTCCGTCGCGGTCAGTGCGATCAATGTACCGGCCCGGGTGACCTCGTGCGAGTCCTCGTCGAGGGTGAGGTCGCCGACGGTGATGACGGCCTCCTCGCGGGCGCTGACCCCGACGCCGGCGCGGCGCATCAGGGCGCGCAGCCGGGCCACGACCTCTTCGAGGCTGAACGGCTTGGTCACGTAGTCGTCGCCGCCCGCGGTCAGCCCGACGACCCGGTCCTCGACGGCGTCGCGCGCGGTCAGGAACAGCACGGGGACGTGGGGCGCGTGCACCCGCAGGCGGCGCATCACCTCGAGCCCGTCGAAGTCGGGCAGCATCACGTCGAGCACGACCACGTCGGGGTCGAAGGCCTTGGCCTCCTGTACGGCGTCGCCGCCGGTGCCGGCCGCACGGACCTCCCAGCCCTCGTACCGCAGCGCGAGTTGGAGCAGGTCGGTCAGCGTCGGTTCGTCGTCGACGACGAGCACCCTGATCGGCCCTCCGTCGATACGCCGGAAGTCCGCGAGCCGCCCATCGCCGATCGTGACCATGCGTCTCATCGTCATGGCGCTTCCTGTGCGCGGTTTAGGCCTTTCCTGTGTAGCACCTGTGTGTTCTATGTGGTCTTCTCGGGTACGACCGCGGTGAAGAGGGCGACCACCGGCTCCCGCAGGCCGGCGAAGCTGCCACCGGGCTCGCCGCTCGGGCCGACGACGTCGAGCATGAGCTCGGTGATGCCGCCGACCAGGGCGAGGGCCATCGTCGCCGTGAGTGGTCCGACGTGCGGGTTGGCGGCGCGGGCATCGTCGACGATGTCGACCAGGGTCTGCGCGAACTCGCGCTGCATGCTCTGGCGCATCCGGTACGCCCGTACGCCTGCCGCCTGCATCTCGACGACGACCGCGCGGTTGACCGGCAGCATCGAGTCGAGCGTGGCGAGGTAGGCGTCGGTCACGGCGCGCACCTGGTCGGGCCAGCTCTCCCGCGGTTTCGCGGCGCCGCGCAGCACCGTCATGATCTGGGTGCAGGCGTCGCCGTACAGTGCCAGCAGGCACTCCTCCTTGTCGGCGAAGTGCTCGTAGAAGGTGCGTTTGGAGACGCGCGCGTTCGTCACGATGTCCGCGATCGTGGTCGCGGCGTAGCCTTTCTCGGCAACGGCCTTGGCGAGGGCGAGCTCGAGGCTCGCGCGCACGTCGGCCCGGTTGCGCGGGGCGGTCATGGGTGTCGCCTCCGGATGGCTGCTGTGGGAGGTTTCGTGGACGCCGGCCCCCGGCACTGCCGGATCGCCGTCATCGGTGCGGGCTTCGGCGGCATCGCGGCGGGCCTGCGGCTCCGTGGTGCGGGACGGGACGACTTCCTGATCTTCGACCGGGGTACGGAGGTCGGCGGCACCTGGCGCGACAACACGTACCCGGGTTGCGCCTGCGACGTCCCGTCCCACATGTATTCATTGTCGTTCATGCCGAACCCGGCGTGGTCCCGCAGCTTCTCGGGGCAGCCGGAGATCTGGTCGTACCTGCGGCGGTGCGCGGCGTCGCTGCGCCCGCACCTGCGCCTGTCGCACGAGATCCTGGGCGCGTCGTGGCGGTCGGGCCGGTGGGTGCTCTCGACGTCGCGGGGTGAGTACACGGCCGATTTCCTGGTCGCGGCCGGTGGGCCGTTGTCTTCACCCGTGGTGCCCCCTCTGCCTGGACTGTCGTCGTTCGCCGGGTCGGCGTTCCACTCGGCGCGCTGGCGGCACGACCTGGACCTGACGGGCCGGCAGGTGGCGGTGGTGGGCACCGGCGCGTCGGCGGTGCAGTTCGTCCCGCGGATCGCGCCGCTGGTCGCGGGTTTGCGGGTCTTCCAGCGGACGGCGCCGTGGGTGCTGCCGCGCGGCGACCGTGACTTCACGGCGCGGGAGAAGCGGTGGTTCGGCCGGGTCCCGGCTCTGCGGCGGCTGGCCCGGGCGGGCGTCTACTGGGGACGCGAGATGGCGGCGCTGGGTTTCCTGCACCCACCGGTGATGCGGCTGGCGGAACGCACGGCCCGGCGCCACCTGGCGGCGTCGATCGCGGACCCGTCGCTGCGGCGGGCGCTGACCCCCGCGTACCGGATGGGTTGCAAACGGGTCCTGCTCTCCGACGATTTCTATCCGGCGCTGACGCGGCCGCACGTCACCGTGGTCACCTCGCCACTCACGGAGGTGACGCCGACGTCGTTGCGCACGGCGGACGGTTCGTCCCACCCCGTCGACACGATCATCTTCGGTACTGGGTTCGAGGCGACCGAGCCGCCGCTGGCCGCGCTGATCCGGGGCCGCGACGGTCAGACGCTGGCGTCGGCGTGGGGTGGCAGCATGCACGCGTACCTGGGGTCGGGGGTGTTTGGTTTCCCGAACCTGTTCCTGCTGCTGGGGCCGAACACGGGTCTGGGGCACACGTCGGTGGTATTCATGATCGAATGTCAGGTGGACCATCTGCTGCGGCTGCTCACCCACATCGACACGGCGGGCGGTGGGGCGTGGGAGCCGACGCGGGAGGCCCAGGATCGGTTCGTCGCGTCGATCGACCGCCGGATGACGGGGACGGTCTGGCAGTCGGGCGGGTGCCGGAGCTGGTACCAGGACCGCACCGGCCGCGTGTCCACCCTCTGGCCGGGACATACGTGGTCGTACTGGTTGCGCACGCGGCGCTTCGCCGCGAAGGCGTACCACCGCGTGGCGGCCTCCTGATGTCCGGAACCGCCCGATCAGGGGGCGCATGCGGTCGGGCCCGCAGAAGGTGCGCGGCGCTCCGGCAGGGCCGGGCCCAACCCCGACCCAAGCCGTCCGCCCCGGCTGGACGCCGCGCCCGAGTCCCGGCCGACATGCGCCCGCCCGTCCGAACGCCACGCCCGAGTCCCCGTCGACGGGCGCCAGCACGGCCGGACGCCGCGCCCGGGTCCAGGCCGACATGCGCCGGCCCGGCCCGGTCGTCGCGGCGCTCCCAACCGTCTTGTTCCGGAGGTGACCCGATGAAAGACAGCGTCCTGTTCATCACCGGTGCCGCGCGCGGGATCGGCGCGCACACGGCGCGGCTGGCCGTCGCCCGCGGCGCCCGGGTAGCCCTCGTCGGCCTCGAGCCCGCGCGCCTCGCCGACCTGGCGGCGGACCTCGGCGACGCGGCCCGGTGGTTCGAGGCCGACGTGACCGACCAGGCGGCACTCGACCTCGCGGTTCGCGGCACGGTCGACGCCTTCGGCGGCATCGACACGGTCGTCGCCAACGCGGGCATCGCCAACCGCGGCACGATCGCGGTCGGTGACCTGGAGGCGCTGGTCCGCACGATCGAGGTCAACCTGCTCGGCACCGTCCGCACGGTCGGCGCCACGGTCGCGGCGGTGTCCGCCCGCCGCGGGTACTACCTCCTCGTCTCGTCCGCCGCCGCCTTCGCGGCGTTGCCCGGCATGTCCGCCTACTGCGCGGCGAAGTCCGGCGTGGAGCACTTCGGCAACGCGATCCGCCTCGAACTCGCCCACCGCGGCGTCGGCGTCGGTACGGCCCACATGAGCTGGGTCGACACCGACATGGTCCGGGACGTGAAGGACGACCTGCCCACGTTCAAGGCCGCCCTCGACCGCCTGCCGGGCCCGTTCGGCCGCAGCGTTCCGGTCGAACGCTGCGCGGCCGCGTTCGTCGACGCGATCGCCCGCCGCCGGCGCCGCGTCTACGTACCCCGCGCCGTCGCCCTCGCCTCCGCGTTCCGCACGGTCGCGAACGGCCCACTCGGCGGTTGGATCAGCCGCCGCGCCGCCGCCACGTCCGTACCGGAGCTCGAAGCCCAACTCGACGCCCTCGGCCGCGGCTACGGCCGCAACACGGCACCGCAGTCGCAGTCACGATGAACGCGACCGACCTGGTCCACGAACGCCGGGGCGCGGGCCCACCGCTCGTCCTGCTGCACGGCATCGGCCACCACTGGCGTGCCTGGGAGCCCGTACTCGACCGCCTGGCCGAACACCACGACGTGATCGCGGTAGACCTGCCGGGCTTCGGCCGCTCCCCACGCCCGACCACTGACCTGAGCGGAATGGCGTCACTCGTCGAAGCCCTGACGTCCTTCTTCACCTCTCTCGGTCTCACCTCGCCTGCGCCGCCGGCCGCATCCGACGGCCCCACCACCCTGCAGCCGCCGACGGCCGGCACCGACCGCCACCCGCCGGCGGCTGCGTCCGAAGGTCTCGCGGACCCGCGCCCACACGTGGCCGGAAACAGCCTCGGCGGCGCGATCGCACTGGAGCTGGCCGCCGCGGGCCACGTCGCATCCGCGACGGCGCTGTCACCCGCCGGCTTCGCCACCGCCCGCCAGCTCCGCTACGCGGTCGCCATGCTCACCGCCCACCGCCTCGCGTCCCGCCTGCCCACTCCCCTCGTGCGTACGGTCCTGCGCTCACCCCGCCTCCGCTCCGCCGCCTTCGGCATGCTGCTGTCCCACCCGCGCCGGCTCACCCTCGACCGCGCCGTCGCCGACTCGCTGGCGCTGCGGAACGGCGCCGCGTTCCGGGCAGTCGCCCGCGCGAGCCGCGGCTACGCCTTCACCGGCGCGCCCGCCGTACCGGTCACCGTCGCCTGGGGCACCCGCGACCTGATCCTGCGGTACAGCCAGGCCGCCGTCGCCCGCCGCGGCCTGCCGAACGCGCGCCACGTCGACCTCCCGGGCTGCGGCCACGTGCCGATGAGCGACGACCCCGACCTGGTAGCCGACCTCATCCTGGCGACGACGGGCGCCAAATCGGCGCCGGCTTGAGCCACCCCGCCCGACCCGGCTGTCACGGTCCGCCCCGGGCCATGGCCTGTGGCAAAGTGCCTGCGTGACGACTGAGCGACGCCGCAACTGGTACCGGCCCATGCGGTCCCGGTCTTCGACCGAACCGCATCGCGCGTCGACGCCCCTGGAGCTGTTCTTCGACCTGAGTTTCGTCGTCGCGGTCGCTCAGGCGGCCGTGCTCCTCGAACACGACGTGGCCGAGCATCATTTCGCTCATGGGATCCGCTCCTACTTCATGATCTTCTTTGCGATCTGGTGGGCGTGGATGAACTTCACGTGGTTCGCGTCGGCCTATGACACCGACGACGACGTCTACCGCTTGTCGGTGCTGATCACGATCGTGGGCGCGCTGATCATCGCGGCCGGCGTGCCGCGGGCGTTCGACGACGGCGACTTCCTGATCGCCACGATCGGTTACTCGATCATGCGACTGGCCAACGTCGGCCAGTGGATCCGGGCTGCGATTTCGGACCCGCCCCACCGGAAGTCGGCGACCCGCTATGCGATCGGGACCGCCGTCGTGCAGGTCGGTTGGTGGCTGTTTCTCCTCACGGGCGGCACGGCCGTCTACTGGACGTTCCTCGGACTCGTCATCGCCGAGCTCCTGGTGCCGGTCTGGGCGGAGCGGCCGGCGGGGACCACCTGGCACCCGCGACACATCACCGAACGCTTCGGCCTGTTCACCTTGATCGTGCTTGGCGAAGCGGTGCTGGCCGCGTCGATCGCCTTCGAAGGCGGCCTCGATCTGGGCGCCAACGCGAAGCTCATCTGGCTCGCGGCGGCGGGCATCGTCATCGTGTTCGCGATGTGGTGGCTCTACTTCGACCGCGAGACGACGACGCCGCCGGGCTTGGCCGTTTTCCTCTGGTCGTACGGCCACTATCTGATCTTCTCCGCCGCCGCCGCGGTCGGGGCCGGCCTCGCCCTCTACGTCGCCTACCTGGCCCACGACACGGAGATCTCGCGTACGGCCGCCGGCTACGCGATCGCCATTCCGGTGTCGGTCTATCTCCTCGCGGTCTGGGGTCTGCACTACGTGCCGCATGAGCGTGGCCTCCTCCTCTTGGCACCGCCGCTGGGCGTGGTGTTGATCCTGTTGACGCCGTTGTGGCCCGCGACCCCGCAGCTGATCGCGGTGGTGCTGGCGCTCGTGGTGGCGGTTACCGTACTGCGGACGCGGCGCGCGTTTGAGTTATCCACAGGCGACAGTTATCCACAGGCCGACTGAGACGATCGCCGATCGGTGGCAAGCTGACCGCCGTGGCAGATCCCAAGCGCACCGACACCCTCCGCGTGATGCCCTGGTGGCTCGTGCTCCTCGGCGTGCTGCTGGCCGTCGCCCTGGGCTGGCTGGTCCTCGACTGGCTGCTCGGCGAGGCTGATCGCGCGACCGGTGTCGACACCCGCGCCACACTGCGCGTCGACGCCATCCGCACCGGCCTCACGGTCGTCGCGGGCACAGGCGGTGGCCTGGCGTTGCTGTTGGCTGCCCGCCGGCAGTGGTTGAGCGAGCGGGCTCAACGCCATCAGGAGTTCGTCGCGACCCGCGACCATTCCCACCGCGAACGCGTCCAGGCCCACACCGAGCAGGTCGCGGCCACCACGCACAAGAGCCAGGAGCAGCAGGCCCAGATCGCGGCGTACGACGCGACCGAGCGCCGTGTCACCGACCTCTTCACCAAGGCCGTCGACCTGCTGGGCAGTGACAAGGCGGCGGTACGACTAGGTGGCCTCTACGCGCTGGAGCGCCTGGCCCAGGACAACTCCGGCCAGCGGCAGACCGTGGTGGCCGTGGTCTGCGCCTACCTACGCATGAGCGACGAGACCAGCGAACCCATTAGCGACGAGACCGGCGCGGAGGCGCCCGGGTCCGGCGACACGAGCCACCGAGCACCCGCGGGGAGCGCCCACGGCGCTCGGCGCCCGGCGACGTCGCCGGACGACACCGGGTCGCAACAGGCCGGCGCCACGCCACGAGCGCCGGCCCAGGACGCGAGCTACGGTGCGCCGAAGGGGAACCACGAGGACGAGGTACGCCGCAGCGCTCAACGGCTGCTCACCCGACACCTGCGGGCGGACGTCGAGGACAGCTACTGGCCGCAGGTCCGGCTCGACCTGGCCGACACACGCTTGGTCGACTTCGACGCGAGCGGCTGCACGCTGGTCGACGCCGACTTCACCGGCGCCCGGTTCATCGGCCACACCCGCTTCACCGGGGCGATCGCCGAGGGCCGCCTCGCACTTGCCCGCGCCACCTTCGATCAGGCGACGTTCGACGACCTCACCGCCTCGGGAGAGGTCGTCCTGGACGCCGCCAGCTTCCAGGGAGAAGCCACCTTCGACCGCGCCACGTTCGGCGGCGAGCTCACGGGCCGCCGAGCCCGCTTCGCGTCGGCATCGTTCGTGGACGCGGTGTTCAGCGCGACTGTGACCTTCGACCACGCTCGCTTCGACGGCTCGACGTCGTTCTCCGGCGCCACGTTCCGCAGTGGGCTCTCCATCGAGCGCGGCACCTTCGCCTCTTACGCGGGCTTTCGGAAGGCGACGTTCGAAGACATGGCGTTCTTCCGGTGGACGACGTTCGAGGGCGACGCCTACTTCGAGAACTCCGTGTTCGAGGGCGCCGTCAACATCGGCAGGGCCGAGTTCCACGGCCGCGCGAGCTTCTCGGGCGCGACGCTCCGCCGCCGCCCGAACTTCGACCACGTCCGGGCCTCCGCGACCCAGACCCACAGGTGGCCCACCGGCACCACGACAGAGAAGGAGGACGACGACTGGATCGTGCTGATCGACCACCGGCCCTGACCGGCCCCACTCGCCGGCCGACTCAGGCCCGCGGACCGGGACCGCCAGTCCATCCCGCCCCCAGGACGGGGACCGCCCCGCCCCAAGGACGGGGACCGCCAGTCCATCCGACCCCGCGGACGGAGACCGGCAGGACCATCCGGCGCCAGGCTACGCAAGCAAGCGGGCCGCCCGCCGGCGGTGCGGGCCGAATGCCTGGAACCGCGTGCGGACGAACACCTCAACCGCGTGCAAGACGAATGCCTCAACCGCCCAGTCGGGACCGCGGCCCGAACCGTCGAGCCAGAACGAACCCCGCCCCGGCCAACGCGACCACGATCCCGACCGAGGCCACCAACGCCTGGGCCACCGAGCCGCCGGCGGGTTCGACTGTCGGAGGCCCCGCGGGCAGACCCACCACCAGGGTCGCGTCCCCGGCCAGGCCGTCGTCGCATTCGGCGCGGAGCCCGTAGGACCCCGGCGCCGCGGCCGCCGGGATCACATAGGCGACGCGGAAGGCGCCGGGCCCGCCGGCCGGGTACGGCTCGAGCGGAAGCTCCGGCGGCCCGCCGAACGGCATCACGTTCACGCTCGCCGAGGTCGCCTGGGCGCCGCACCACACGTCGATCATGGTGGTCCGGCCGGGCAGGCCCTTGGGGGCGTACACGGTCGCGTCGGCCACCGCCGGCGCCGCCCCGGCGAAGACGAACAACCCCACCAGGGCCGCGCCGCCGATGGACCGCGATACCACCACGCGCAGGCCTCGCCGCATGACGCCATCCACTCCCGCCGCTCGACGCTAGCCACAGGACACCAGAAAACCGCGAGCCACAGCCAGATTCCGCGATTCAGGCCCGCCGCCCCGCACGCTCCACTTAAGATGATCCGTCGATTCGCAGGCCCGCCTCCCGGGCGCCCCGCAGATCGAGATAGCCACTGATCCGCTCATGGACACGCGCCCAGTCGGCCCCTGCCCGCTGCGCCGCGGGAAGATCGACCACCCGCGCCGCCGGCTCGTACCGCATGAAGGTCGGCACCGCCGTGGCCGACGTCGCCACCCACCGACCCGACCCGGTCCGCTCGAACGTGAACGAAGCGATCACCGCGTCCTGCGTGTTCTCCGGCGACCCGTCGGGAAACCGCGTCGTCAGGTTCCCCAGCCCGTACGCCACCCACTTGTCGCCGATCTTCTCGAACGGCTGCACCACATGCGCGTGATGCCCCACGATCAGGTCGATGTCCGGCGACGCGAGCAGCTCCCGGGCCGTCTCGAGCTGAGCCTCGTCGGGCTCGTTCTGGTACTCGGTGCCCCAGTGCAAAGACGCCACCACGATCTCCGCGCCGGCCGCCCGCGCCTGACGCGCCGCGCCCAGCACGGAAGACGTCGACAGCAGGTTCGCCGACCACTCCTGACCAGGCGCACGCAGCAGCCCGTTGAAGCTGAACGTGTACGACAGATGGGCCACCTTGACCCCGCGTACCGTCAGAATTGTCGGTTTCATCCCCTCCGCCGCGGACCGCGCCGTGCCCGCGTGCCGGATTCCGACGCGGTCAAGGTTGGCGAGCGTCCGCGCGATGCCCTCCGTGCCGGTGTCCAGCGAATGGTTCGAAGCCGTCGAACACGTGTCGAACCCGGCCCAGGCCGCCGCATCAGCGAGCGACGGCGGCACGCTGAAGATCGGGTACCCGGTGAACGGCCCGCCCTCCTCCGCCAGCGGCGTCTCCATATGACAGATGCCCAGGTCAGCCGTCCGGATCCGGGGCGCGACACCGGCCAGCACCCGAGTGAAGTCGTACGCACCCGGCCGACCCGCGTCCGCCGCCGCCTGCGCGGTCAACTCCGGATGGACCAGCAGGTCCCCCGCCGCCGCGATCGTGATCGAGTCGGCCGCGGAGCCGTCCCGCGCCCCGCCCAGCCCCACCGGCAGCAAGCCCGCCAGCGCCGACACGGGCACGAACCAAGCCAGGGAAACCACGAGCACCGCCGGCACGATGCTCGCGACCAGGGCACGCAAGAAAACCGGCATTACCTGCTTAGCAGGCTTGTCGTCCATATCAGACAATATTGGGGCAATACGCATGCGGTCCGGAGATGAACGGCAAAAGACGATCAAGCCGCAGGTGTACGGCAAGCCGATCCTCGACTCGGCCCGTTGGCTACCGCTACTCCCCCATTCGACCGAGGCGGCGGCTTGGGCCCCGATTGCGGGCGAACGCTTCCGAACTGCCAGGCTTGTCCGCGTGTGCATGGATTAAACGGACAAGCCGGTCTGGCGCCTTGCCCTCCCAGGGTCTCCCGGGGTCGTCCCGCTTGACTAGCAGACGACCGCAAGACTGTGGCGCAGACCACAAAAGTGGCAGGTCAAACCCCTGCGACCCCTGACTAACCTGCTCGGGTGCCGCCCAAGGAAATCGGAAAACATCGACATGACGGAATTCGCCCGACTAGCCGTTCGGTTGAGGTCACTTCAGACGGACAGCCGGCCGGCCGCCACAGACGAGAGATCCAGCCGCAGGAGCTGAGCAAGCTCCGTACCTGGCTTCAACCGATATTCGCCACCCCCGCAGCGCGCATCGGTCTCGTCGCCGGTCTCGCCTGCTGCCTCGGTCTGGCGGCCGTGGTCGAGACCCGCGACGCCAACGCCCCGGCCCGGTCCATCACCTCGGTGGCCGCCGCCGAGCAGGCCGCCGCACAGGCAGCCGCCGAGCGCTCCCTGGCCGAGACGCAGCAACGCGCCTCCCGGGCGAACGACCGCACCGCCCTCATCCCCGAAAGTTCCCCCACCCCCACGCCGACGGCCAGCACCCCCGCCCCGCCGGCACCGACCAAGACCACCCCCACCCGTAAGCCGACCCCCCGCAACACGGCCACGAAGAAACCGACCCCCACCAAGGCCGCCACGACGAGCAAGCCGAAGCCGACGTCGACGGTCGTCGCGCCGGTCGCCGGCCTGACCCAGGCGCAGATGAACAACGCCGCCACCATCGTGCGTACGGGCGTCAAGATGGGCATCCCGGAGCGCGGCCTGATCGTCGCGATCGCGACCTCGATGCAGGAGAGCCGCCTCCTCAACCTGGCCAACACCGGCCTGCCGGAGTCGCTCAACTACCCCAACGAGGGCACCGGGTACGACCACGACTCGGTCGGCCTGTTCCAGCAGCGCACCAGCACCGGCTGGGGCACCGTGCAGGAACTGATGACGCCGTCGGTCTCGGCGTCGAAGTTCTTCGCCGCGCTCCAGCAGGTGCTGGGATGGCAGAACATGTCGATCGCCGGCGCCGCCCAGGCGGTGCAGGTGTCCGCGTTCCCCGACGCGTACGCCCAGCACGAGGGTGTCGCCACCACGGTGGTCGAAGCGCTCACCTGAGCGCACGACGACGAGGACCCGGGTGGCTCGCCGGCCGCCCGGGTCCTCCCGTCTTCACTCAGCGAATGACGGCGGTACGCCGCCCGCGTAGCCGCGGCCATTTCCCCTTGCGGCCCTTGCCGTCGTCGTCCTTGCCCTCGTCGGCCGCCGCGTCGGCGTCCTCTTGATCATCGGGTACGGCCGACCGGGGCGCCTTGGGCGCCTCGGAGCCGCCGCCCGCCGGCGCTCGGTCGTCGCGCGCCCCGTCGACGGCCGGCGCACCGGCCCGCAGGGGCGGCAACTCCGGCGCCTGGGTACGCAGCCCGTTGTCACCGACGTCGGCCTTCGCCGACAGCCCCGCCTGCTGCTCCGCCGCCGACTCACCAACGGCGCCGCCGCTTGGCGTACTTCCGCTTCGGCTGTCCTGCTCTTCCGCCCGTCGCTCCGGTGCCCGAGGGGCGCTGGTATGGCCAGATGGGCTGTTGTCCGCGTTCTCGACCGCCTTGCCTTTGTCGGACCCACCGGCGGCGGGCTTCCCGCCGCCACCGGAGCCGCCGGCAGCCCGCCCGGCCTGCCGGGTGCCACCCTCGGCCGACCGCCCACCACCGTGCGCGGGCCGCCCGGCCCGGTCACGCCCGTCCCCGTTCGCGGGCCGCCCAGGAGTCGCCGGCGCACCGGGCCGGATCCCCCCGCCGTCAGCGGGCGCGGGCGCCCGCCCGGTGATCGGCACCCCGGTCGGCGCACCCGCTTGCGCGTCACGGTTCCCCGCCGGCGCATCACCCGAGGGTTTGCCGTTGCCAGCCGCCGCGGAGGTGCCTGTCCTGGGTGCCTGGCCGGCCGCGGGCCGGCCGACGTATCCGTTGGATCCCGCCTGCCCGCTCGTCGTGGCCGAGGCGGCACCGGCCGCCGGCGTCTTGCCGGTGGTCGGGCTGGCATCCGGCCGGGTCGCACTCTCGCTGGCACCCGCGGCTGCCCGCTTGGCGGGCGCCTGGTCCGGCCCGGCCGCAGCGCCGCGGCTGGTCCCGGCGCCACCGCCACGCTTGGCGGGCGCCTGGCCAGAGCCAGCAGTCGCGCCGTTGCCACCGGCACCGCGACCTGCAGCCGCCTGACCAGCGCCACCGGCAGCGCCGTTGCCGTTAGCACCCCGGCCAGCAGCCGCCTGAGGGGAACCGCCGGCAGCGCCGTTGCCATTAACACCCGGGCCAGCAGCCGCCCGATCAGCAGCGCCGCCCGCGCCATCGCCGTTCGCACCCGGACCAGGAGCCGCTGGAGGAGGAGCGCCGGCAGCGCTGTCGCCGTTAACACCCCGACCAGCAGCCACCTGACCAGCTGCGCCGGCAGCGCCATCGCCGCTGACACCCCGACCAGCGGCCGCCTGACCAGCAGCGCCGTTGCCGTTGGCAGCGCGGCCAGCCGAAGCCGGGCCAGCTCCACCGCCTGCAGCGGCCGCCTGACCTGCGTTGGCGCGGACCCCGGAGCTGTTGCTGGCTGCGTCGTGACCGGACCCGGCCTCAGCCCCCGCGGCAGCGCCGTCGGTGGCCGCCCGACCCGATCCGGCGGGCCCGGCACCACTGCCATTGGGCACCTGGCCCGACCCGGTCGACGCCGGGGCAGGGCCGCTGCGACCAGCGGCCGCCTGGTTCGAAGAAGCGGCCGGAGCCTTGGCGCTGCCGCCAGCGCTACCCGCGGCATCGCGGCTGGCAGGTGCCTGAGGCGCACCGGCCGCCGTCCCCGCGGAGGCGTTGCCGCCACCAGCGCCACCCTGACCGGCAACCGCCTGGCCTGAGCCGGCCGGCACGGCGCCGCCCCCGTTCGCGCCAGTTGCGGCGCTACGACCGGAAGCTACCTGGCTCGAACCAGCCGACGCCGCACTTCCGCCATGTGCGCCGGCGCCGGCATCGCGGCTGGCCGCGGCTTGCCCCGAACCGGCCGGCGCCCCAGCAGCACTACTCCTCGCGCCACCAGTCGCGGCCGGCCCCGAACCAGCTGGCGCGCTCGCACCACCGTTCGCGCCAGCAGCCGCGTCCCGACCGGCACCGGGCTGACCCGTTCCAGCCGGCGCCCCGGTTGCGCCGTGACCGCCAGCAGCCGCGTCCCGACCGGCACCGGCCTGACCCGTTCCAGCCGGCGCCCCGGTGCCGTCATGACCGCCAGCAGCCGCGTCCCGACCGGCACCGGCCTGACCTGCGCCAGCCAGCGCCCCGGCGGCGCCGTGAGCGCCAGCAGACGGTTCGCGGTTGACAGCGGGCGAGGTCGTACTCCCCGGCACGCCTGCACGGCCCGTCGCCTTCGGTGGCGCGCCGTCGGCCGCCGATCCGCCAGCGCCGGACTCAGGTCCGGACCCCTTGGGCTCCGCAGCGCGGCGGCTGTTGCGCCCCTTGGGGGCGGCCGCCTCCGACTTGGCGTTCTTCGTCGTGCCGCCCTTGCCACGCCCCTTGCCCAGCAGCCCGCCCTTCCCGAACAAACCAGCCTTGCCGCTCTTCGACTCAGCCGAAGCCTCGGGGGCCGAGCCGGCCACGGGCGCGGCGTCGAGCACGGGTCCCATCTCACCGTTGACCGGCGTAGGCGACGGCCGCCCAGCCGCGGCGTCGTGCCGGCCCGCGGCGGCGTTGCCCTTGCCACCGGCCGCTCCGGCTTCGTGGTGGCGGGCACCGTCGTTGCCTTGCGGCCGACCGCCGGCTACAGGGCCGGCCGGTAGAACGGCAGGCCCGCCAACCGACGCGGCCGCGCCGGCAGCGGAAACAGCGGGTTTAGGAGCGGCACCGGCAACAGCAGGGCTCGAAGCGGCGCCGGCGGCGACCGGAGCGGACCCGGTAGCGCGGCTGCCGACGGCCTGGGCGCCGGCGAGGCTACGGCCGGCGCTGGGGGGCGCGGCGTAGGTACCCGGGGAGTCCGGCGCGCGCGAGAACGAGACCGTGGAGAGGACCTGGTCCGCCTTGTGCTCGCGCGAGCGGCGAGCGGCGAGCGCGAGCTCGAAGTCACGGCGGGCCTTGACCGCGTCGTTGTAGGCCTCCGCCCGGATCCGCTGCGCGTCCTCACGGGCCTTGGCCAGCACCTCGCGGGCCTCCGCGGTGATCTCGGCGGCCTCCTCCTCGGCGAGGGCGATCATCTGCTGTACGCGGAGGGTGTTGCGGTAGACCGCCGGCCGGGCCCGCAGCATCTCGTGCAACCGTTCGGCCTCGGCGCGCACCATGCCCAGCTCGACCCGCATCTTGGCGGCGCTCTCAGCCTGCGCGGAGGCCGCGGCGAGCTGCTCACCCAGGTCCAGCAGGCAACTCTCGACCTCTTCGCGGTCGTAGCCGGATTCGACGATGGAGAAGTCCATTAGCACGCCCCCAGGTAGCCAGTCGTTTCCCCTCCCGGCCATCCTCCCGAGGCATTACCCCGTTTCGGAGCATTTTGCGGAATTAAATCCACATTGGCCCAACGGGGGTCGCGCGCGCTAGGAGTCGTCGCTCAGTAAGGTATCCAGACCGCTGATCTTGAGGACCCGGGCTACGACCCCGCGCGCGCCGACCAGCCGAAGGTAGCCGCCGGCGGCGGAGCTCAAATGGTGGCCACGGATGAAGGCTGACATTCCGGTCGAGTCACAGAAGGTCACCTCATGAAGATCAACCACGATGGCGGTACGGCCGTCGCCGATAACCTCGTCGATGCGCTCGCTGAGATGCGGGGCGGTGCTCAGGTCGAGCTCACCCGCGAGCCGCAACACAACCACATCCGCCAGGTCCTCCCGGCGAACCGTCAATGTGACGGAGGCGTCGTCAATCGTTGCCACCCAGCAAGGATATAACCCACAGCGACCGTCCGCGCCTCGGGTACGCCCACCGTTATCAGCAGGTTACGCTCCCACGCCGCCCCACCTCGCCCGAACCACCCGACAGCCTTCGGCTCCCACGTTCACGACGACCACGACATCGACACGTCCGAAAGAGACGATCAAAACCCGGGTCATCCCGAGCTGCGCATAACCAGCCTCGCAAACGACCTCACCGGAAGGACAATGCGCGACGGGGCGCGGAGATCCGAGGCCCCGGAATGCGACGCGGGCAGGAGACGCACGCGGAAAGCGGCGCGCGGGCGGGAGACGCGCACGGGAGGCGGCGCGTCGATTCAGCCTGGGGAACCCGACGCGGGCGGGAGGCGGCGCAGGCGAGAGACGGTGCGTGAACGATGGCACCCGAGAGGCCGCACGCCGGGGCGCCCCAGGCGGGAGTCGGCGTGCGGGAGGCCGCGCGCGGCAGACGGTGTGGGCGTGAGACGGCGCGCGGGAGGCCGCGCGGAAGGCGGCCCGGCCGTGAGACGGCGCGCGGGAAGGCGGCGCGAGACGGCGCGCGGGGGCAGGAGACGGCGCCCGCCCAGCGGATGGAGACGGCGCGCGGGGGCAGGAGACGGCGCCCGCCCAGCGGATGGCAGCGGGTCGCATAGGGAGCAGGCACGGCCGAGAGCGCGGACAGGACGGATAGGCGGCGCGGACGCACGCAGTGCGGCGCGCGGGCCACAGCACGGAACGTGGCGCCTTGGAAGTCGGCCGTGCGAGCAGTGACAGCCTCGCATGACGGCCGCCTTCAGTGCTCCGGGAGGTGGGCCCTCCACTGTGGAGGGCGGCGGCAGCCGACGGCGCCGGGAGCCGTTAGGGTTCCCGGCGCCGGTGTGTTAACCGCGCTTTTGTGTCCTTGGGTTTTTGGGTGTTGTGCGGCGGATCTGGCTCGTGGCGCGGGGTGTCGATGTCGACTTGCGGGCCGCGCTTGTCGTCTTTCGCGTTCTGGTCGTCGACTTGCGGGCCGAGGTCGACTTGCGCGCTGCCGTTGCCTTGCGGGTCGAGCCCGTGCGGACCGAGCCTGCTTTGCGGGCCGTGCCTGCGCGGCGGGCGGGGCCCGTCGATGCCTTGCGCGGCGCGGTCGACTTGCGGGCCGTCGTCGACTTGCGCGTCGCGGGCGCCTTGCGGGCGGTCGAGGACTTGCGCGGTGTGGCGGCCTTGCGGGCGGTCGACTTGCGGCCCGTCGTGGACTTGCGCGTTGCTGTCGACTTGCGGGGCGTCGTCGACTTTGACGCCGCCGTTGACTTGCGGGGCGAGGTCGACTTCGACGCCGTCGCCGACTTACGCGGGGACGTCGACTTCGACGCCGTCGCCGACTTACGCGGAGATGTCGACTTAGAGGCCGTCGTTGATTTACGCGGAGACGTCGACTTAGAGGCCGTCGTTGATTTACGCGGAGACGTCGACTTCGACGCCGTCGCCGACTTACGCGCGGACGTCGACTTCGACGCCGTCGCCGACTTACGCGCGGACGTCGACTTCGACGCCGTCGTCGACGTGCGGGGCGAGGTCGACTTGCGGGTGCTTGCGGACTTGCTCGCCGTTGACTTGCGGGGGGTTGTCGACTTCGCCGACTTGCGAGCCGTGGGGCTGGAGGTCCCAGCCTTCTTCGCCGTCGTCTTGCGGGAGGTACCCGTCGTCTTGCGGGCGCCTGTCGACGTTGCCGGCATCGGGCGGCCCTCGGTTGCCTGCGGTGTCGCCAGCGCCGCGCCGATGATGCCGGCGTTGTTCAGGAGCATCGCGGGGACGACCTCTGTCTCGATGTCGATCCGGTCCAGGAAGTTGTCGGACTTCCGGCTCACTCCGCCGCCCACGATGAACAGGTCCGGGCTTAGCAGCTGCTCCAGGTGTTGCAGGTACTTCCGCACGCGTTTCGACCAGGCGCCCCAACCCAGGTCCTCGTCCTGCCGCACCCGGGCGGCCGCGCGCTTCTCCGCGTCGACGCCGTGCATCTTGATGTGGCCGAACTCCGTGTTCGGGACCAGCATGCCGTCGATGAAGACCGCGCTGCCGATGCCCGTACCGAAGGTCAGCATGACGACCTTGCCCTTGCGGCCCTTGCCCGCGCCGAACTCCATCTCGGCCATGCCGGCCGCGTCGGCGTCGTTGACGAGGGCCACCGGGCAGTGCAGCTCCTGCGAGAAGAGCTGCGCGCCGTTGGTGTTCATCCAACTCTTGTCGACGTTGGCCGCCGTGCGGACCACGCCGTTGGAGATCACGCCCGGGAAGGTGATGCCCACCCGCTCCGGGCGGCCACGGAAGTGGCCCACCACCTCGGCGACCGCCGAAACGACGCTCTTGGGGTTGGAAGGCTCCGGCGTGTCCACCCGGAAGCGCTCGCCGACCAGCTCACCCCGCCTGATGTCGACCAAGGCGCCCTTGATGCCCGAGCCGCCGATGTCGATGCCGATAACCGCCATGTTTTTCACGTTAACGCCCGATACGTGAGCCGCGCAGCGTTTCGGTGTCAGGACAGCGGCGGAGGGGTTACCTTGCGGTTCGGATCCACGTTGGATGACGGCCGGTAACGGGTCGCGCCCGCGTTCTTCTCGCGGCTGCCGACCCACGTGGCCGCCGGCGGCTGCCCGCCGACGCTGCGCGGCGACCGCCCCGGCTCGTCGAGGTCGCGGTCGCCGTCGCCGTCGCGGGTCGAGGGCTCCGACGGAACGGCACCAGCCTGGGGTACGGCCCCGTGGTCGCCCGGACGCGAGTCGTCGAGCACCTCCCCGACGAGTTCACCCGCGTCGGAGCCCGTGTCCGCCGGCACGGCCGCGTCGCCCGCCGACCAGGTCGACATGCCGGCCACCAACCCACCGGCGAACGCGCCGCACCCGGCCGCCGTCGCCCCGCCGATCATGCCTCCCTGCGAGTGGCACCCACCGCCGAAGGAAGGCTCGCAATCCCGCTCGGGCGGCGGACGCTTGGTCAGCCCGGCAACGGCAGCGCCAGCGCCAGCAGACGCGGAAGCGGCCGAAGCCGGCAGGCTCGCGAAGTACGGACCCGGCCCACCGACCGGCGACGCACCCGGCAGCACCGAAGGCGGCGCCGCCGGCCCGCCGAGCGCGGGCGGCGCGGCCGGCAACGGCCGCTCAGCCGGAGCCGCCACGTTGGCCGGCGCCCCGTCGAGCGGCGAAGGCGCGGCACTCGGCATCACGGTCTCCCGATCGGCGGAAGCGACGACCGGAAGAGCCCCGGGATACGCGCCCGGCCCGATGTCCGCGGCACCCGACGGCACCGCACCCGCCGACCCGGCGGACAGCGACGCCGCAGCAGGTGCGGCCGCGCCGCCACCCCAGGAAAGACGGCCGGCCCGCGACCCCGAAGCCCGCCCGGCCGCCACCGTCGCCGCCCCGAGGCCCGCCGCCACACCCGCACTGGCGGCGACCCGCGTCGGCGACGGCCGCCCGGCCTCCGCAGCCTCCGCGGACCCGTCATCCGCCGCAGCCTCGTCCCGCACCGCGCTCCGGATCGCATACTCGAGCGCGGCCAGCAACAGCAGATCGATCAACAGCGCCGGAATCGCGGCGAACTGGTAGACAGCGAACTCGAACACCCGCGTCAGCAGAAGGTCGATCAGCACGGCCCGCTGCAGCCACCGATAGCCCGTCACCCGGCGCTTCTGCCGCAGCCGCACCAACCCCCACACCACGCACGCCGCCGACACCAGCGAACTCGCCCCACCGACCGCGGTCGGCACCGGCTCGGTGAAGCGGAGCGTGACGTCCGCCCCCGCCTCGAACGCGAGCAGCGCCGACAGAATCAGCAACGCGAACCCCAGCGTCACCACGGTCTGCACCACCAGGATCACGATCGTCGTGACCATGGCCCACCGGGTCCGCAGCGACTTCGCGATCCGCCGCGCCACCCGGGTCCCGATCTGGCTGACGTCGTACTTCTCCGCCCGCCCGCGCGGAATCTCGTGCACCAGCGCCGCGGCGGCCTCCGTCCCCGGCAGGCCGCCGGCCGCGTGCAGCCGGCGCAGCGCCATCTGCCGCGAATAGTCCGTCATCCCGTTGGTCACCCCTGCCGCGGCGGTGGTGAGCGCGGCCGCGTACAGCTCCCGCGGTGACATGGGCCGGCGCCCGTGCAGGGCGTGGATCCCGAGCACCAGCAGCACGATCACCACGTACATGATCGCGATGCTCGGGGTGAAGAAGTAGTCGTTGTCGCTGGTCAGGAACTTGCCGACCTCGTCGATGAACAGTCCGAAGCCGACCCCGGCCAGGAACGACCCGATGGGTCTGATCACCCGCCCGTTGAACGACAGCAGCCCCATCACGCCGACGGCCATCAGCAGGCCGCCCCACAGGACGTGCGCGACGTGCAGGCCGCCGCCACCCAGGCGGGGGTAGCCGGTGATGAACAGGGCGAACCGGATGGACAGCACCGTCGCGACTGCGACGACGATGAACTCCATCAGCAGGGGCACGGCATTGGCGGCTCGTGGGAGCCCCCAGCGCACCAGGCGATCGCCCACACTTCTTCGTACCAAATGTGAAGGCTATTCAGCCCGAGATCGCCCAGATCGCCGCGCCCAGCAGGTAGCCGAGGCCGTTGGTCGCCCAGTGCAGGACGAACGGCGCGAGCAGGCTCCGGGAGCGCCACCGCAGGGCCGCGAAGAGCACGCCGGCCAGCGCGGTGGCGAGCACGGCCGCGAGAGTGATCAGGAAGGTCGAGCCCGAGAGCGCGCCGACCACCCGGTTGTTGCCGCCCAGCCCGAGCGACGGCAGCACGTGCCAGAACCCGAACAGCAGGGACGACACGAGCGTCGCCCAGACCGGCCCGCGCAGCCGGCACACCATCCCCCACAGCACGCCGCGGAAGCCGACCTCCTCGAGCAGCACGGTGCCGACCGGCACGCTCAGGAACGCGGCGTACAGCGCACCGCCGAGCGAGAGGTGCGCCCGCTGGTCGAGAAACGCGTCGCGCCCGGCCGGGAACGCCAGCGCGAGCAGGTAGAGGACCAGGACGACGGCGAACGAGA
The DNA here is from genome assembly GCF_016862555.1 of Asanoa siamensis. Lineage (GTDB taxonomy): Bacteria > Actinomycetota > Actinomycetes > Mycobacteriales > Micromonosporaceae > Asanoa > Asanoa siamensis. The sequence goes on from NZ_BONE01000008.1 coordinate 127,311, forward strand.
CGGCACCCCAGCGGAGTCCGCGGCGCCACGTCGGGCGAGCCAGACCGAGATCATCCGGACGGAGCCCGGCGCCGGCGGCCAGCAGGAGGAGCACAAGGACCTCGACCAGGGAGATCCACGGGTACGCGCCCGGTAGCGCGACGTTGTTGAGCCAGTTCGCGGCGCAGAGCACCGCGACCACCGCCACCAACCACCGAACCCGCACGCAGACCAGTGTCGGGGGGTTGGCACAGGTCGTGTGCGGGTTCGGCGGTCCCTGAGGTCAGGCGGCGACTACTTCCAGTCGTGGCCTCCGCGGCCCTGCCAGCCGCCCCAACCGGCGCCACCCGGGCCGCCGGGGAAAACGCCCTTCTCGGCGGCCGCGATGATCGCGTCGGCCTGGGCCTGGGTCAGCTTGCCGTCCTTGACCGCTTTGGCGAGCCTATCCTTCAGCTGGTCGGCCCGCTCCGCCTTGGCGTCGCTGGCAAGATCTTTCTGCACCTTGGTCAGCGCGTCGGCGACCTTCTTCTGGTCGATGCCGAGTTCCTTGGCCAGGGCCGCGGCCAGCTTCTCCTGCCGGTCGGCGCGGGCCTGCTTGGCCTTCTCCTGCCAGTCCTTGTCGTGCCCCGCCTTGCCGTGCTCCGACGTGGCCGGAGCCGGCGCCGACGCGGTCGAGGACGGCGCGGGTGACGGACCGTCATTGCCCGCCGCGAAGGCCGGCACGCTGATCCCGATGGCCAGAACGCCGGCCGCACCGGCTCCGACCAGCGCAAGCTTCCTGGGTACTCGCATGAGTTCTCGCTCCTGGTGTTGAGGGGACCCGGAGCACTCTGCGTTATCCCCCTGAGGGAAACATTGGGGGCAGCTATGAAGTTCCTGGCAAATACGACAAGTGGCTATGTGCCGACGGTGATCTCGATCCGCCACCGCTCGAGGGTCCCGGCGTCGTCCGAGGACGCGTCGGTGACCCGGAGCAACCAGTCGCCCGCGACCGGCTGACCGACCATCGGGGCGAGCGCCGACGGCGGCTCCGAGTCGAGCTCGAGGTGCAGGTTGCGGCCGGTGCGGACCCGGTCGTGCAGCACGGCCCGCCGGCCGGTCGGCGAGAGCAGCACGATCCGCAGGTCGCCGGCGAACGGGTGGGTGATGTCGGCCTCGAAGGTCATCGCGCGGACGGTGCCCGGCGAGTCGAAGGTGATCGTGTCGGCCACGCCGTTCATGTCGCCGTCGGGGATGACCGCCCGCGGCTCGGACTTGCCGACCACCGACGCACCGGCGTCGCCGACCTCGCCCACCTGGAAGGTGATCACCTCACCGGGCGCGCTGACGTCGGAGATCGTCAGGCCCGACTCGACGCCGTCCCAGCGGCGGGTCGCCGGCCGGGTGGCGTGCGAGACCGCCGTGCCCACGACCCGGCCGAACAGGTCGCCGCCGTCGCCCTGGTTGGCGTTGGCCTCGAGGTCGAGGTGGCCGTCGGCCTGCAGCACCGCGCACTGGTAGTGCTGCTCGCGGGTGCCCTGCTGGAACTCGTTGGAGCCGCGGGTGTCGCAGTGGTAGACCGCCAGCCCGCTGGACGGCAGGTGCAGGTCGAACCCGGCCCGCGCGCGGTTCTCGACGAGGAAGTACTCGTTGTCGAGGCCGGTGGACCAGCGCATGACCGTGTCGTAGTCACCCTGCTTGGCCTCGAACCGCCCGCCCGCGTTGAGGTCGACCTCGGTGCCGGTCCAGCCGACCAGGTTCCGCAGGTACGCGGAGATCGGCGCCGGGGTGCGGCCCCGGTCGAGGTGGTTGCCGGCGCCCATCACGCAGTACATGCCGACGCCGGCGCTCTTGAAGTCGTCACCCTCGCGCTCGGCGAGCCCGTAGTCGTAGAGGTCCGGGAAGCGGCAGAGCATGTGCCCGGCCTCGTGACAGAACGTGCCGATGCTGAGGTCCTCGGCGCGCCGCCCGGCGCTGGTGACGATGTAGAGCTCGGTGCGGACACCGTTGTATTCCTCGCGGTGCACGAAGTTGTGCGGCCACAGGTCGCCTTTGTATTCCGTCTGGCCCGCGTACATGATGCAGAGCGAGTCGACGATGCCCTCACCGCACGAGTCGAACCGGGTCAGGTCGACGCCGGCGGCCAGCGCGAGCTGGATCGCCTCCGGCACCAGTTGGCCCTCGGTGTTGGCATAGAAGAGCCGGGGTCGGCTCATCCGGAACGGGCCGACGACCACGTTGCTGAAGTCGAGCCGGCCGGTCGACATCGTCCGGAAATAGGAGCGCACCGAGCCCGCGTTGCCGCCGCCCGTGTAGGCGGTGCCGTTGAGCAGCCCGTCGACCTCCGGCGCGGCGACCGCGGCCGGGTTGTCGGGGAAGTCGACGAGGATGGTCAGGCCCGTGACGGCGCCGGAGCTCAGCCGCCGGCCGGGCAGCAGCCCGCCGCTGGGGCCGAAGGTCAGGAACTTCTCGCGCCCACCGGCCGCCTCCCCCGGCGGCACCATCGCCTCGTGCCGCGCCTTTACCCGACCGTTACGAACGGCGGCGGACTCGTGCAGGTGGCGCTGGGAGCCGGGCGGCGGCGGGCCGGCGTCGACCCGGTGCCCCGTCGAGGCGAACCGCCCCTCGTCGAGGTCGGCGTAGCAGTAGGCGCCGGTGTGCTGGTCGTAGACCGCGGTGTAGCCCTCCGGCGTCTCGTAGCGCGCGTACATCTCGTCGCCGAGCACCACCAGGGCCACGTCGTCGCCGTCGCGCTGCTGGAACCGCAGCGTCTCGCCGAAGATCGCACTCATCCCGACACACCCGCCTTCGCCTGTGGACGGACCGACGCTAGTCCCGCACGACCGTGACGGCAGTCACGGATCGGACATTGATCGTGACGCCCGCCGGACGGGCGACGCTGTCCGTAGGACGGACCCCCGCGCCCGGTGGCGGTCGGGGCCGGGCCGCTAAGGTTGCCCGGGTGGAGGGCACGGTCTTGCCCTAGCGGGGCGTAGCACCTCGCAATACGGGGTACGGAGGCATGATGCTCAATCCCGGAGACGCGCTTGGCGGGCGCTACCGGCTGGAGGAGCCCATCGCCAGCGGCGGCATGGGTGAGGTCTGGCGTGCCACGGACGAGATCCTCGGCCGGACCGTCGCCGCCAAGGTGCTGCACCCCCGCGCCGTCGGCGACCCGGGCTTCAGCGCCCGCTTCCGCGGCGAGGCGCGCACCATGGCCACGCTCCACCACCCCGGTGTGGTCGACGTGTACGACTTCGGCGAGGACACCGACAGCGACGGCAAGTCGGTCGTCTACCTGGTGATGGCGTTCGTCGACGGTGAGCCCCTGTCGCAGCGGATCAAGGCGGCCGACCGGCTCAGCCCGGCCGAGACCATGGCGATCGTGGCGCAGACCGCGCACGCGCTGCAGGCCGCGCACGAGGCCGGCGTCGTGCACCGCGACGTCAAGCCGGGCAACCTGATCGTGCGGCCCGACGGCCAGGTCGTGCTGGTCGACTTCGGAGTCGCCCGGTCCGCGGAAGCCGCCGACCTGACCGGGGTCAACGAGCTCGTCGGCACCGCGCTCTACATGGCACCCGAGCAGGTCGCCAAGCGGAAGATCACCCCCGCCACCGACATCTACGCGCTGGGCGCGGTCGCGTACCACTGCCTGTCCGGGCATCCGCCCTTCATGGGCGACAACGCGCTGACGATCGCGCTGTCCCATCTCGACGACGAGCCGCCGCCGCTGCCCGACGAGGTGCCGCAGGCCGTGCGCACGGTCGTCGCGACGGCGATGGCCAAGGATCCCGCCGACCGTTTCAAGAACGCCGCGGCGATGGCGCAGATCGCGGAGGCCGCCGTCGCCCGCGATCACCCGTCGGAGACCGCCACCGCGCTGAACCGCACGGCCGCGACGGCGCTGCTCGCCGGCGGACCGACGACGACCAGGCCCCGACCCGGGTACGCGCCCGGCGCGGCTCCGGTCGGCGGCCGCCCCGGCGACACGTTCGCGGGCAGTGACCCCCGACTGACCGGCAGTGACCCCAGGCTGACCGGGACCAACCCGCGGCTTGCGGGGAGCGATCCCCGGTTGACCGGCACCGGCACCGTGCCCGGCGGCTTCGTCGGCGCACCCGGCGCACCCGGCGCACCCGGCCCGGCCGGCCCGCCGCCCGGCCGGCGCAAGCGGCTCACCGCCACCCACCGCGCGGGCATCGTCGCCGCGGCCGTGATCGGCGTCGCCGCGGTGGTCATGCTCATCGCGCTGACCAATCTCGGCGGAAAGGGCGGCAAGGACGGCGGCACGGTGCCGACGCAGCCGACCGCGCCCAGCGTCGCCCCGGCCCAGGGCGGCGTGACGGATTCCGCCGAGCCCGCCGAGAGCAGCCCGACCCGCACGCGGACGAACCCGCCGCGCAACAACCCGCCGCCGGCCACGGTGAAGCCGACCGGCCCGGCCACGCCGACACCGGACGACGACGACGAGGAGCCGACGACGGACCCGACGACGGAGCCGACGGCGACGGCGACCCCGGACGGGCCGGGCGGCACGACCGCGCCGCCGGCGGGCGGGGGCAACTGAGCCGGGCAACCTGCGGACGGCAACCGCCAATCTGCAAGTTGCCCCTGGTCAGGACCCGTTTGGGATCGTTTGATCGGCGACCGCCGTGACCCGTGCGGGTGCGATCGCCCGCCGGTCTGCCATCGCTGCGGCGACCCATTGAGTTGGTGAACGGACGGTGAATAGCCTGTCCACCGATGGGAACCGAATCGACGCAGGAGCCCGTGGTCGCCAGGGGGCTCCTGAACGGACTTGTCCACTGCGGCACCTGCGGTGCCGAGATGACCGTCGAGACGATCCGGGGGCTACGGCGGTACATCTGCCGGTGCAGCCGGGCCGTGCCGGCGGACGAGCTCGACGTGCTGGTGCTCGGCCGGGTCTACGACCGGAGACGGTCGACGGGCCGGGCCGACCCGGTGCGCCTCTGCGACGAGGCGCACCTGGTCGACACCTATCTGCGCGGTGTCACGGTCGGGGTCGACTGGACCCGCCCGACCATCCGCTGGGCCTGACGCGGCCCCTGACCTACCGCGACGGCTCGGGGACGTCGCATTCGATCTTCGGGTTGACGCCGAAGTAGTTGAGCGGGCCCGCGATGATCGTCACGATCGTGTTGCTCGCTTCAGCGCAGTTGGTGTCGTCGTTGCTGAAGTAGCCGCGCTGTCCCGCCGCGATCGCGCCGATGATCAGCCAGATCACGACTATCAACCCACCGATCCCGGTTGTGCGCACAGTCCCTCCCAGGTCCACAGTTCCCGCGTGCGCGGGTGTGCACTGGTACCCGATCTATGCGTGCGCGCAAACCCTAGAGCAATTCATATGCCTCGAGGGTCAGGAACTCCGGCATCGTGTCGCCGAGGGTGACCGCGGTGAACACGGCCTTCGTCTCCTCCGGGCGGCCCTTGTGCCAGACGTCGTCGCCGACCTCCGCCCGGATCGTCGCCATCTCCTCGTCGAGGACCTCGGCCACCAGCTCCCGGGTCACGACCCGGCCGTCGTCGAGCGTCGCGCCGTGCCGGATCCACTGCCAGAGCTGCGTACGGGCGATCTCGGCGGTCGCCGCGTCCTCCATCAGGTTGTTGATGCCCGCCGCGCCCCGTCCGGAGAGCCAGAACGAGATGTAGCGGAAGCCGACGCTGACGTCGTTGCGCAGCCCGGCCTCGGTGATCGCGCCCGGCGTCGCGCCCGCGTCGAGGAGCTCGCCGGGCTTGACCGCGACGTCGTCGCGCAGCCGGTCGATCTGGTTGGCCCGCTCCCCCAGCACCGCGTCGAACTCCGCGGTCGCGACCGGCACCAGGTCTGGGTGGGCGACCCAGGTGCCGTCGAAGCCGGCGCCGGCCTCGCGCCGCTTGTCGGCCCGGACCGCGTCGATCGCGCGCGCGTTGGCCTCCGCGTCGGTGCGCGACGGGATCAGCGCGGCCATGCCGCCCATCGCGAACGCCCCGCGCCGGTGGCAGGTGGCCACGAGCAGCTCGGTGTACGCACGCATGAACGGCGCCGTCATCGTCACCGAGAGCCGGTCGGGCAGGACGAACGCGGGGTTGTCCCGATAGGACTTGATCATCGAGAAGATGTAGTCCCAACGGCCGGCGTTCAGCCCGTACGAGTGGTCGCGCAGCTCGAAGAGGATCTCCTCCATCTGGAACGCGGCCGGCAGCGTCTCGATCAGCACGGTGGCCCGGAACGTGCCGTGCGGCAACCCCAGCGCCTCCTGGGTGAACACGAACACGTCGTTCCAGAGCCGCGCCTCGAGGTGGTGCTCCATCTTGGGCAGGTAGAGGTAGGGCGCCTTGCCGCGGTCGAGCAGCGCCTGCGCGTTGTGGAAGGCGTAGAGCCCGAAGTCGACCAGCGCACCGGCCGCCGGCCCACCGGCGGAGCCGAGCAGGTGCTTCTCCGGCAGGTGCCAGCCGCGCGGGCGGACGAGCAACGTCGCGATCTCGTCGCGCAGCGCGTAGTGGCGGCCGTCGGACGAGTCGTAGGAGATGGTCCCGCGTACGGCGTCGACGAGGTTGACCTGCCCCTCGACCTGGTTGCTCCAGGTCGGGCTGTTGGCGTCCTCGAAGTCGGCCATGAAGCCCTTGGCGCCCGAGTTGAGCGCGTTGATGACCAGCTTGCGGTCGGTCGGCCCGGTGATCTCGACGCGCCGGTCGGCGTAGTCGGGTCGGGGTGGCACGACCCGCCAGTCGCCGCCGCGCACGTCGGCGGTCTCGGCCAGGAAGTCGGCGGGCGCCGCCCGTTCACGGCGGGCCGCCACCAGTGACCGGCGCCGCCCGTCGAACCGCTCGTGCAGGTCGCCGAGGAACGCGAGCGCCTCGGCGGAGAGGATCTCGGCGCGGGCGCGCTCGCTCAGGTCGGGTTGGTCGACGGGGCGCAGCGTCATGGCGCGACTCCTCGGATGGATGCGTCCAGCAGGGTCATCGGATGGTAGATCGGCACGGCCCGGTCGCGGCCGAGGTGGGCGGTGATCTGCAACGCACAGCCGGGGTTGGCGGCGGCGATCGCCTCCGCCCCGGTGGCGGCGAGGTTGTCGGCCTTGCGCTTGCCGAGCGTGGCCGCGGCGTCGGGCTGGAGCAGGTTGTAGATGCCGGCCGAGCCGCAGCACAGCTCCCATTCCCGCGGCTCGACGAGGGTGATGCCGGGGATGCCGCGCAGCAGCGCCCGCGGCGGGATCCGGACGCCCTGGGCGTGGGCGAGGTGACAGGCGTCGTGGTACGCGAGCTTCAGCGTGACCGGGTGCCGGGTCGCCTGCGCCGGGTGGGCGTCGAGCAGTTCGTGCACGTCGCGCACCTTGGCGGAGAAGGCCGCGGCCCGGTCGGCCCAGGCGGGATCGTCGGCGAGCAGGTGCCCGTAGTCCTTCATCGCCGACCCGCAGCCGGCGACGTTGACCGCGATCTCGTCGAAGCCCTCGTAAGCGGCGATCGTCTCGCGGGCGAGATCCAGCGCCGAAGGCTCGAACCCCGAGTGCAGCTGGAGGGCGCCGCAGCAACGGGGCCGGCGGGGCGCGTGCACCTCCCAGCCCTCGGCGGCGAGCACCCGCACGGTGGCCGCGTTGACGTCGCCGTACAGGACCCGCTGGATGCAGCCCTGCATGAAGGCGACCCGGCCACGTGCTTCGACGCCGGTCGCGGCGGTGGTCACCACGGCGAGCTGCCGCGTCGTCGCCCGCATCGGCACCTTGGGTGCGAGAGCCAGCAGCGCGCCGATCCGGGTACGCAGGGCGCGGTCCCCGAACAACGACGCCAGCCGCAGCCGGCCCTGCGCCGCGATGGCCGGCACGAGCGCGCGCAGCCGGCCGGGGTGGGTGAACAGCGCGAAGATGGCCGCCCGGTGCAGCCGCTCGGTGCGCGACCGCAGGGGGCTGCGTTCGAGCTGCGGGCGGACCTGCTCGATGAGCCGGTCGTACTGCACGCCCGACGGGCAGGCGGTCACGCAGGCCATGCAGCCGAGGCACCGGTCGAAATGCTCCACCATGGACGACGACAACGGGTCCTCGTGCCCGACCCGCATCAGCAGGATCCGGCCGCGCGGCGAGTCCATCTCGTTCTCGAACACCGTGTAGCTCGGGCAGGTCGGCAGGCAGAAGCCACAGTGGACGCAGTCCTTGATCAGCTCCGGGCTCGGCGGCCGCTGCGCGTCCCACGCGGTGTCGGTCATTCAGATGCCTCCCACGTAGGCGCCGGGGCGGAAGGTGGCCGTCGGGTCGAACCGCTCCTTGACCCGGCGCATCAGCGCGAGCATGCCGGGATCGGGCGCCGGCCACGGCTGCTCGACCAGGCGGGCGCCGTCGAGCACGACCGTCGGCCGCGGCGCGAGCGCGGTGCGGGCGGCGGCCACCCGGGTCGCCAGGTCGTCGCCGGCCGGGAAGGAGAGCCAGGAGACACCGAGCGCCGCCCGCGACACGACCGTGGCGGGGCCGGCCGCGGCGAGCACGGCGGGCAGGTCCGTCGGCAGCGCCGAGACCTTGACCACGGCCGCGCCCCGCTGGGCGGCCCGCTGGGCGGCCCAGATCGACTCGTCGTCGCGCACCACCGTGACGTCCACGCCGGTCAGCAGCCTGGTCGCCGCCTCCGCCCGCGCCGCCGCGGTCACCCCGCCGAACCGGACCAGCAGGCGGCCCTCGCCCGCGCGCCAGAGCACGTCCAGCGACAGCGCCTCGAGCGGATGGCGGGACATCGCGAGCACGGCCGCGGTCAGCGCCGCCGGGTCGTCGGTGGTCGCGACCACGGTCGCGGTGCCGGCCGGCAGCGGGTGCAGGCGGACGGCGACCTGGGCGACCAGCCCGAGCGTGCCGTACGAGCCGGCGAACAGCTTGCCGAGGTCGTACCCGGCGACGTTCTTGATGACCGTGCCCCCGGAGCGGGCGACCGCGCCGTCGCCGAGCACCGCGGTGATGCCGATGACCAGGTCGCGGACCCCGCCGTAGCGGTGCCGGGCCGGCCCGGAGTCGGCCGTGGCGACCAGCCCGCCGACGGTGCCGCCCCGGTCGGGCGGGTCGAGCGCCAGCCACTGCCCCTCCCGGGCGAGGTGGCGTTGCAGGTCGGCCAGGGGCACGCCGGCCTGGACGATCGCGGTGAAGTCACCGGGATTGTGCGCGACGATCCGGTCCAACCCTCCGGTGTGGACGGTCACGGCGCCGGCCGGATCGGACCCACCCCACTCGGCGCGACTCCCGGCGCCCGCGGGACGGACCACCGCGAGGTCGGCGATCGCGGCCGCCGCCTCCTCGATCGAAGCGGGTCGCACCGCCGCCGCCGTCGTCATCAGAACCGCTCCGCGAGACCGGCGGCTTCGAGCGGATGCTGCCGATAAACCCCTGGCACCTCGCCGCACAGCCGCGGCGTCGGCATCACCTTGCCGGGGTTCGCCCGCCCCTCGGGGTCGAAGGCGCAGCGCAGCCGCTGGAACGCGGCCAGGTCGTCCTCGCCGAACATCTTGGCCATGTGCTTGCGCTTGTCGACGCCGACGCCGTGCTCCCCCGTGATCGAGCCGCCGGCCTCCAGGCACACGTCGAGGATGCGCCCGGCCAGCTCCTCGGCCCGCGCCGCCTGCCCCTCGACGGCCGCGTCGAAGCAGACCAGCGGATGCAGGTTGCCGTCGCCGGCGTGGAAGACGTTGGCGACGGTCAGCCCGTATTCGGCGGCCAGCTCGTCGATCCGGACCAGCACGTCGGGCAGCGTGGTGCGGGGCACGACGCCGTCCTGGACGAAGTAGTTGGGCGAGATCCGGCCCATCGCCGGGAACGCGGCCTTGCGGGTCTTCCAGAACAGCGCCCGCTCGGCCTCGTCGCGGCTGACCCGCACGTCGTCGGAGCCCTCGGCGGCGCAGATGTCGGTGACCTGCGCGAACTGCGCGTCGCACTCGGCCTCGGCTCCGTCGAGCTCGACGAGCAGCGCCGCGCCCCGCCCGACCGGATAGCCGGCGTGCGCCATCTCCTCGGTCGCCCGGATCGTGGTCGCGTCCATCATCTCGATCGCGCCGGGCACGATGCCCGCCTGGACGATCGCCGAGACGGCCTCCCCCGCCTGCCGGGTCGAGTCGAAGAACGCGACGAGGGTACGGGTGGCCTCCGGCACCGGCACCACGCGCAGCCAGATCTTCGTGGCCACGCCGAGCGTCCCCTCGGAGCCGACGAACGCGCCGAGCAGGTCGTACCCGGGCGGGTCGAGCTCCTTGCCCCCGATCGTGACCACCGCGCCGTCGGGCAGCACCACCTCGAGCCCGGTCACGTAGTTGGTGGTGAAGCCGTACTTGAAGCAGTGCGCGCCGCCCGAGTTCTCCGCGACGTTGCCGCCGATCGTGCAGACGATCTGGCTGGACGGGTCGGGCGGGTAGAAGAAGTCCGGCGCGACCGCGGTGGAGACGGCGGCGTTGGTGACGCCGGGCTCGACGCAGACGCGGCCGTTGTCGAGGTCGACCTCGAGGATCCGGTTGAGCCGCGACAGCACGATCAGCACGCCGTCCTTGACGGGCAGCGCCCCACCGGACAGGCCCGAGCCGGCACCGCGGGCGACCCAGGGCACGCCGGCCTGCGCGCACGCGGCCACGCACTCCCGCACCTCGTCGCCGGTGCCGGGCAGCACGGCCAGCCGCGGGACCTGCTGATATTGCAGGAGGCCGTCGGACTCGTAGGTGCGCAGGTCGTGTGCGTCGAGCAGCAGCCAGCGGTCGCCGACCACGCGACGGAGCCGCTCCACCAGTTCGTGCCCGTCCATCAACCATGACCTTACGCCCGGACGGCGGTGATCGCGCCTGTTGCCATGACCGCTATCGATGGACGACTATGGATCTCTACCCCGGGGGCTCTTCCACGCAAGGAGGCGCCATGGATCAAGCGACAAACGTCCGTCCCGATTCACCCGGGTCCGCGCAGCTCGGCGTCAGCCGGCCACCCCTGGCCGTAGCCGACCTGCCCGATCCGGAAGAGGTGTTCGGGGTCCGGAAGATCGGGCCCCGCGAGCTGTTCCAGTACGCCGTGGGGCCGAGCCTCATCGCGCTCGGCATCTCCATCGGCAGCGGCGAGTGGCTGCTCGGCCCGCAGGCGGTGGGCCAGTACGGTTTCGTCGGCGTCGGCTGGGTCATCCTGGTCTCCGCCGTGCTGCAGACGTTCTACAACGTGGAGTGTTCGCGCTACGTGCTGGCGACCGGCGAGGCGCCGGTGGTCGGCTGGGGCCGGGTGCCGCCCGGCTTCAAGCTCTGGGTGCCGATCTCGGTCTTCGTCGTCATCTTCTCGTTCATCGCGGGTGGCTGGGCGGCCGCGGCCGGGCAGGGCGTCTACGCGCTGGTGCACGGCGAGGTGGCCGCGGCCGGTGCGGAGGAGCCGCGACTGTGGGCGATCGGCCTGCTGCTGGTGGTCTTCCTGATCACGGTGGCGGCCAAGCGGATCAGCCGCGCGCTGGAGCTGGCCAACTGGGTCATGGTCGGCTCGATCCTGGTCGGCCTGCTGCTGATCGACCTGTTCGTGGTGCCGTTCGAGCTCTGGTGGGAGGGCATCCGCGGCTTCTTCACCCCGGCGGCGCCGCCGGCGGGCATCACCGCCACCCAGCTCGGCGGCCTGGCCGGCTTCACGGCGCTGGCTTCCGGCCTCAACTGGTACGTGATGGGCCACTACCGCGACAAGGGCTACGGCATGGGTTACCGCACGGGCTACATCTCGGGCCTGCGCGGCGACCGCAAGGAGCTGCTGGCCACCGGCGTCACGTTCCCCGACGACGCGGCCAACACCGCCCGCTGGAAGCGCTGGTACCGGCTGCTGATCGTCGACATGTGGGGCGTCTTCTTCGTCGGCGCGATGCTCGGCATGCTGCTGCCGACGATCCTGATGGCCCACGCCGTCAACATCTCCGGTGAACGGCCGACGGCCGCGTCGGTGCCGACGTTCGTCGCGTCGGCGCTGGACGCCGAGTACGGCCGCTGGATGTTCTACCTCGCACTGATCCTCGGCGTGCTGGTGCTGTTCAGCACCCAGCTCGGCATCTTCGAGGGCATGGTCCGGGTCACCACCGACGCCGCCCACGCCACCAGCCCGCGGCTGCGCCGCCTGCTGGAAGGCGACCCGCGCCGGTTCTACTACCCGTTCATGCTGCTGCTGCTGGTGATCATCGGGGTGGTCCTGCACCTCGCCGTGCCGGTCAACCTCGTCCAGTGGTCGGCCAACATGTCGAACTTCGGCGCGTTGATCTACCCGTTCATGCTGATGTATCTCAACGCCCGGCTGCCCAAGGCGGCCCGGCCACGCCCGTGGCACTACGTGCTGCTGGGCATCAACGTCCTGTTCTTCGGCTTCTTCTTCGTCAACTTCATCGCCGACTTCTTCGGCGACCCGCTCGTCGTCTTCTGACCCGTCTCCACCCCCGGGAGCGACCGGCGGCCCGTCACACGACGGTCCGCCGGTCATCGGCGTCGCGGGCGGTGACACCTCGCCGGTCGAGCAGCTCCAGCAGGGGTACGGCGACGCGGCGGGTGGTGTCGAGGGCCTGGCGGGCCTCGCTGAGCGTGAACGGGCCTCCGATGTCCCGGAGCACCGCGACCGCCCGGTCGATCGACGCGGGTGGCAGCACGATGCCGTCGGCGATCTTGAAGAGGGCACCGGCACGGACGGCGGCGGCGATCTCCCGCGGGCCCAGGCCGAGGTCCTCGAGGCGGTGGGCGTCGGGGGCGTGGAACGGCCGGTCCCGCAGGTCCGCGGCGAGCTCGTCGAGGGCGTCCTGGATCGGCTTCGGGAGGGTGGGACCGCCGGTGCGGGCGACGCGACCGTCGTGGCCGCGCAGGGGCGGCGTGACGAGCGCGTCGACGAGCGCGCGGTCCGGCAGGCCCAGGGCGCGGCGCAGCGCCTCGACCGGCATGCCGGGCTCGAGCGGGTGCGCTGCCGCGTAGCGGTCGACCTCCTTGCCCAGGCGCTCGCCCAGCGCGGCCCAGAGCGCGGGGTCGGCGTGCCAGTCGCCGGCCACCGGCCGCGCCGCGACCGTGGTCACGCCGAGCGTGCGCAGGTGCCCGGTCGTCAGAAGGCCGCGCCGGCGCAGCTCGTCGGCCGCGTCCGGGCGACCGTCCATGGTGGCCAGCTCGGTGGCGCGGGTCGCCGCCGCGCCTCTGCGGCGCAGGGCCGGCGGCAGCGGGTCGAGCACCGTGACGCCGCCGGCGACGTGGTGGCGGCCCGGGTCGCGGAGCAACGCGCGGTCGCCGATCCGCAGCGGGAGCGGGCGGGCCAGCCGCAGCCGGACGGTGTCCTTGCCGAGCGGGCGGACCGTCACGGCGACCGCGGCCGAGCCGATGTGCAGGGTGAGGGTGGCCGGCAGGTCGGCGGCCGGGTCGCCGTGGACCCGCACGTCGACCAGGTCGGTGTGCCGGAACGCGTCGGGGGTGAGCAGGGCGTCGCCGCGGGCCACGGCGTCCTTGGGCACGTTGCGCAGGTTGATCGCGACCCGGGCGACCGCGGCCACCTGGTCGGCCGGCCGACCGAGCGACTGCAGGCCCTTGACGCGTACGCTCCGGTCGCCGAGAGCGAGAGTGTCGCCCGCGCGCAGCGTGCCGGCGCCGAGCGTACCGGTGACGACCGTGCCACTGCCCTGAATCGTGAACGCGCGGTCGACCCAGAGCCGCACCGGTGCGGCGGGGTCGGCCGGGGGCAGCGCGGCGACGAGGCGGTCGAGGGCGTGGCGCAGGTCGGCGAGGCCCGCGCCGGTGGTGCCGCTGACGGCGACCGCTTCGACCGCGCCGAGCGTACTGGCGACGATCTGGGCCCTGGCCTGTGCCGTGGCCGCCGCCGGGTCGGCCAGGTCGGCCCGCGTCACCACCAGCAGGCCGTGGGTGACGCCCAGCGCGTCGAGGGCCGCCAGGTGCTCGGCGGATTGCGGCATCCAGCCCTCGTCGGCGGCGACGACCAGCAGCGCGGCCGGCACGGGCCCGACGCCGGCGAGCATGTTGGGCACGAACCGCTCGTGGCCGGGCACGTCGACGAACGCGACGGTGGCGCCGGAGGGCAGGTCGGTCCAGGCGAACCCGAGGTCGATCGTCATGCCGCGGCGCCGCTCCTCGGCCCAGCGGTCGGGTTCCATCCCGGTGAGGGCGCGGACCAGCGTCGACTTGCCGTGGTCGACGTGACCCGCCGTGGCGACGACGTGCACCACGCAACTCTGCCACCGTCGGGGCAGGATTGTCGGCATGACCTACCGGCTGACCCAGTACGCGCACGGCGGCGGCTGCGCCTGCAAGATCCCACCCGGTGAGCTCGAGGGCGTCGTCGCCGGCCTGGTCGGCGGTGCTCCCCCGGCCGGTCCGGGCGAGCTGATCGTGGGCCTCGACGACGGCGACGACGCGGCGGTCGTCCGCATCGCCAACGGCATCGCGGTCGTCGCCACGGCCGACTTCTTCACGCCCGTGCTCGACGACGCGTACGACTGGGGGCGGGTGGCGGCGGCCAACGCGCTGTCCGACGTGTACGCGATGGGCGGCACGCCGGTCGTCGCGGTCAACCTGCTGGGTTGGCCGCGCGACGTGCTCCCGCTCGAACTGGCGGCCGCGGCGCTGGCCGGTGGGTTGGACGTGGCCCGCGAGGCCGGCTGCCACGTCGCCGGCGGGCACAGCGTCGACGACCCGGAGCCGAAGTACGGCATGGCGGTGACCGGCATCGCCGACCCGGCGCTGCTGCTGCGCAACGACGCGGGCGCGGCCGGGATGCCGCTGACGCTGACGAAGCCGCTCGGCATCGGGGTGCTCAACAGCCGGCACAAGCAGACCGGCGAGGTCTTCCCGGAGGCCGTGGCGATGATGACCACGCTCAACCGCGACGCGTCGGCGGCGGCGCTGAAGGCGGGCACGGTCTGCGCGACCGACGTGACGGGCTTCGGTCTGCTCGGCCACCTGCACAAGCTGGCCCGCGCGAGCGGCGTGACGGCCCGGGTGTCGGCGGCGGCGGTGCCCTATCTGGACGGTGCCCGCGACGCCCTGGCGGCGGGCTACGTCAGCGGCGGCTCGCGCCGCAACCTCGACTGGGTGCGGCCGCACCTGGACCCGGGCTCGGTGTCGGAGGACGAGTTGGTGCTGCTCGCCGACGCCCAGACCTCCGGCGGCCTGCTGGTGGCCGGCGAGCTGCCCGGCTGGCCGGTGGTGGGCGAACTCGTCCCGGGCCGGGCCGACGGGGTGACGCTGGAGGTGCGCTAGATCGGCTCGAGCAGCCTGCGGGGGGCGTTCATCTTCGCCGAGACGGGGTCCTTCGCGGGGCCCGTCGACTCGAAGCCGGGCCCCGGGGCGATCTGGATCTCGGGGACTTCGACGAGGTCGCCGCATCGCGTGCAGCGGCCGCGGGCGTCGATCGGGCCGTCGTCCTCCGCGTGGTGGAGGGCGCGCTTGACGCCCTTCGGCGAGTAGAAGTCGTCGCCCCAGGCCATCAGGGCGCGGATCGCCGGCCAGAGCGCCACGCCCTTGTCCGTCAGGCGGTACTCGCCGTTGTCGTCGCGGGCCAGCACGTCCTCCTGGACGAGGGCCTTCAGCCGCGTGGTCAGGCTGGCGCGGGGGATGCCGAGCTGGGTCGCGAAATCGCCGAAACGGCGCACGCCGTAGAAAGCGTCGCGGACTATCAGCAACGTCCAGCGCTCGCCGACGATCTCCAGGGCACGCGCCAGCGAGCAGTTGCGGTCCGCGTACGTGCTGGGAAGGGCCATGTTCGTCATTCTAGTTCATTCACTGAACCACCGGTGCTAGGCTCGGGTGGTTCACTCATTGAACTAGCACGGGGAGGCTTTTCCGATGTTCCAGTTCCTTGTTTCCTTCACCGTCGAGCCCGCGCACCGCGACGACTTCGTCCGGGCCGCGAAGCGGACCGCGCGCGACTCGCTCGCCCACGAGCCCGGCTCGGAGCGCTTCGAGGTGATCGCCGACGAGAAGGACCCGGACGTCTACTACCTCAACGAGGTCTACGCGGACGCCGCGGCCTTCGACGCGCACGCGAACGGGCCGTACTTCGGCGCGTTCTTCGCCGAGGCGAGCGGGTACGCGACGGGCCCCACCTGGCTGATGCGGGGCACCGTCGTCGGCTAGATCTCGACCGCGGTGGTGTTGGCGCCGCTGAGGACGAAGACCGGGATCTCGTCGGGTGCCGGGACGTAGCGGCCGCTGAGCAGCGCCGAGAAGGCGGTGGCGCCGCCCGGCTCGACCACCACGCGCAGCGTCTCCCAGAGGGCGCGCTGCGCGGCGCGGATGGCGTCGTCCTCGACGAGCAGCACGTCCTGCACGCCGGCGGCGATCACCGGGAACGTGTTGACGCCGATCCGCAGGGGCGCCAGCGAGTCGAGCGCGACGCTGCCGACCGGGGCGTCGACCGGCTCGCCGGCGTCGAGCGCGTGGCGCAGCGTCGGTGCGCCGGTCGGCTCGACGCCGATGACCGGGCCGTCGTGGCCGGCGACCAGGCCGCCGAGCAGCCCGCCACCGCCGACGGCGGCCAGCAGGGTGGTGCGGCCGGGCACCTGGCGGGCGACCTCGACCGCGATCGTGCCGGTGCCGAGCATCGTCTCGATCTCGTCGAAGGCGTGCAGCCGCAGCGCGCCGGAGGTTGCCCGGAACCGCTCGCTGGCCGCCAGCGCGTCGTTGTAGTTGTCGCCCTCGACCACCAGGTCGGCGCCGTAGCCGCGGATCCGGGCGATCTTGGCCGGCGACGAGACGGTCGGCACGAAGACGTGGGCGGGCACACCCAGGGCGCGGGCCGCGTACGCGGCCGCCGCGCCGTGGTTGCCGCCGGACGCCGCGACGATCCCGGCCTTCGGCACCTCGCGCAGGAGCAGGTTGGCGAACGCGCCGCGGGCCTTGAACGAGCCGGCGTGCTGCAGGAACTCGAGCTTGAAGGCGACGGGCCCGGGCGCGAGCCCGAAGTCGGCCCGATCGGCGAGCAGCGCGGGCGTCTCACGCACGTGGGGACGGATCAGCCGGGCGACCCGCGCGATCTCGGCGCCGGTCACCAGCTCAGGGGCGGTGCTAGTCACGCTGCCGACCTTAGCTCCGCTACGTTAATGTCGTGCAGTCGCACTCCGACGCTTATCTTCGGCTCGCCTGCCTGTCGTACGACGAGGAGGACGACGAGGCGCCTCGGCGGGCGCTGGCGGCGGCGCGGATCCTGGCCGAGGATCCGGGGCTGCCCCGCTCCTCCGCCTTCGTGGCCGCGGCCGCGTCCGATGTGGACGCGCTGCGCGAGCTGCTCGACGTCGACCCCGAGGCGGCCAATCGACGCGGTGGGCCGTACGACTGGCCGCCGTTGCTCTATCTCTGCTACGCCCGGCACGAGCCGGCCCTCGACGAGGCGGCCGTGCTCGCCACCGCCCGGCTGCTGCTGGCCGCCGGCGCCGACCCCGACGCCCGCTTCCACTGGCGTGGGCTCGACCCGCCGTTCACCGCGGTGACCGGGGCGCTCGGCGGCGGCGAGCGGAGCCAGCCGCCGCACCCGCACGGCACCGCGTTGGCCCGGGTGCTGCTCGACGCGGGGGCCGACCCCAACGACGGGCAGGCGCTCTACAACCGGATGTTCACGCCCGACGACAGCCACCTGGAACTGCTGTTCGCGCATGGGCTCGACGACCAGGCCCTGCTCCGCGACCAGCTGCACTGGGCGGTGACGCACGGCATGAGCGCCCGGGTACGGCTGCTCGCCACGCGCGGCGTCGACGTGACCACACCGTTCCGCGACGGCCCGACGCCGGCGGCGCTGGCGCTGACGTCGGGCTATCCGGAGATGGTGGCGGCGCTCGGGGTGCCGGTGCCGACCCTGACACCGGCGGACGCGTACGTGGCCGCCGCCCTGGTCGTCGACCACGCGGCCTGCGACGCGCTGGTGGCCGCGCACCCCGGCCTGCTCGAGTCGCTCCGCGCGGACCGACCCGGCCTGCCCGTCTGGGCCGCCGCCCACGGCCGGCCCGGCGCGGTCGGCCTGCTGCTCGACGCGGGCTGGCCCGTCGACGCGCTCGGCCGCACCGACCTGCCGCGGGAGGACCCGTGGGAGACCGCGCTGCACGCGGCGGCGGAGCTCGGCGACGCCGCGCTGGCCCGCGACCTGCTGGCCCGCGGCGCCGACCCCGCGAAGCGGGACGCCCGCTTCGACGCCACCCCGGGCGACTGGGCCCGCCACTTCGACCGCCCGGAGCTGGCCGCCCTGCTGACCCCCTCCGACCCGGACGGGTCTTGAAGTAAATTCGCTTTTGTGGTATGATGTCCGGGTTGGGCGGCTAGGGTTCGCGTCCGTGCAGACTTCCACGCCCAGCCAGACCGCCTTCCTCGCCGCGGCGGCCCGCGCCGCCCACCGCATCGTCGACGGCGCGCCCCGCATCCTCGACGACCACCTCGCCGCCGCGCTGCTCGGCGACCGCGCCGACGAGCTGATCCCCTACCACCGCCAGCACGGCGACCACCCGATCCTGGCCGGCGCCCGCGCGCAGGCGGTGGTCCGAAGCGCGTACGCGGAACGCGCGTTCGTCGAGTTCGTCCATCGTGGACCGTCGCAGTACCTGCTCCTCGGTGCGGGCCTGGACAGCTCCCCCTACCGCCTGGACCTGGCCGGCACGCCGGTCTTCGAGCTGGACCACCCGGCCACGTCGGCGGCCAAGCAGTCGGCGCTCGCCGCCGCGGGCATCCCGACGGCCGGGGCCACGTTCGTACCCGGCGACCTGCCGCGCATCGACCTCGACGGCGCCCGCCCGACGTTCGTGTCCTGGCTGGGCGTCGTGATGTACCTGTCGGCGGCCGAGGTCGCCCGCACCCTGCGGGACCTGGCCGCGCTGCTCTCCCCCGGGTCGGAGGTGGTCTTCGACCACGTGCTCCCGCCGTCTCTGCGGGACGCGGCCGGCACCCTCTACGCGGAGCAGGTGAGCGCCGTCGCGGCCGACGGCGGCGAGCCGTGGGGCTCGACGTTCACGCCCGAGGAGGTCGCCGACCTGCTCACCGGGACCGGCTGGACGGTCCTCGCCCAACCCGACACCCGCGCGGCCGTGCCGCCGGGAGCCTGGCACCGCACCGACGCGCTGCGCCCGCTCGGCCTCTCGGCCCTGACCCACGCCCGCCTCGGACCCTCCACATAGGAGAGAACGTCGGGAAGCGGACCTGGCTCGACGCGTCAGCGAGTTTGTCCGGCGGGAGCAACGGTCCGGACCACCGCGGACCCGGGACCGGGTTCGTGGGATTCCCCCATGAACTTCCTCTCGCCCGCGCCGTCGTCGACGAGATCGACCGGCCGCGCCACCACCGGGCGGTGGTCGCGGTCGGCCCGTGACTGTCCCCGGCGCTCCCAGGAAGAGCACGGCCAGGTACGGCGGTGCGCGGCGCGGCAGGCTCGGGCCGACCTGCACGGAAGGGAGCGGCGGATGACCGTCACGCTTGTCACGGGAGCCAACAAGGGGCTCGGTAAGGCGACCGCGAAGCGGCTCGTCGCGTTGGGGCACACCGTCTGGCTGGGGGCGCGCGACCCGGGCCGGGGGCGGGCGGCGGCGGCGGAGGTCGGCGCCCGGTACGTCGCGCTCGACGTCACCGACGACGCCTCGGTCGCGGCCGCCGTCGAACCGTCGAGAGCGCCGACGGTCACCTCGACGTGCTCGTCAACAACGCCGGTGTCTTCGAGGGCATGGTGGGGCCCGACGACGTCGACGTCGCGCGGGCCGAGCAGGTCTTCGCCGTCAACGTGCTCGGCGTGGTCCGGGTGACGCGGGCGTTCCTGCCGCTGCTGCGCGCGTCTGCGCACCCGGTGATCGTCAACCTGTCCACGGTGCTCGGCTCGTTCGGCGTGGTCACCGACCCGGCCAGGCCGCAGAGCGGATACAGCCTGCCGTTGTACGCGGCGTCGAAGGCGGCCCTGGGCATGCTGACGGTGCGGTATGCGAAGGGCCTGCCCGACATCAAGGTCAACGCGGTCGAGCCGGGCTTCTGCGCGACCGACCTGCACGGCATGACCGGCCACGGCATCCAGACACCCGAAGAAGGCGCGGAGATGGTGGTCAAGCTGGCCACGATCGGCCCGGACGGCCCGACGGGCACCTTCGAGGACCGCGACGGCACCCTGCCCTGGTGACGGGTGACCCGCGGCGGGGCGAGGCGGCGGTCAGAACAGCCAGTCCAGCGCGGCCAGCGATTTGGCGACATAAGGGGCGCGGCCGTACGCCAGGTCCTCGAAGAGGGTGCACCGGGCGTAGAACACGGCGCGCTCGCGCAGCGCCGCGTCCGGGCCGTAGCGGGCCAGCGCCGCGTCGAGGGCGGCCGGGCCCAGGTCGCGGTGGATCAGGCCGAAGTCGTAGGCCGGGTCCACCAGGGCCGCGTCGCTCCAGTCGATGATCCCGGTGACCGCACCGCTCGCCGGGTCGACGAGCACGTGTTCGATGCCGAGGTCGTTGTGGGAGAAGACCGCCGTCCCGTCGTCGGGCGGTGGCGGGGCGGCGAGGAACGCCTCGACGGCGGCGCGGTGCGGTGCCGGGATCTGGCCGGCGACCGACGCGTACGTCTCCGCCGCCTCGGCCAGCCACTCCGCCAGTGGCAGCACGTCGACCTCGGCCAGGCCGGCCCAGGTCGCGGCGGGCGCCCGGTGCAGCGCGGCGAGCACCTCACCGAGGGTGACCGCGGCCCGGGCTGAACGCTCCGGCAGGTCCAGCAGCGGCACGCCGGCGAGCGTGAAGTAGGCCAGGCAGCCCAACTCGGCGACGGTGAACACCGGCTGGGGCACCGGCACCGGGACCACGCCGGCGACCGCGGCCAGCAGGCGCGCCTCCCGCGACGTCTCCGCCGGGTCCGGCTCCTGGCTGATCCGGACGATCAGCTCGCCGTTGACCTCGTACGCGACGTTGTCCAGGCCGGAGCCGATCTCCACCACCGAGTCGACCCGGTAGCCCGGCAGCCGCGCGGCCACCAGGTCCGCGATCACCGGCCCTCGTCGTCGGCGAGCGCGGCCAGCACCTCGGACCGGTCGGCCCGCGGCTTCGGCGGGCGCGGGGCCCGGGGCTTCGACGGCCGGTGGGCCGCGGTCGCGACGAACGCCGCCAGCGCCGTCGTGATCGGCACGGCCGCGATCAGCCCGAGCGTGCCGACCACGCTGCGGACGATCTCCTGGGCGATGAACTCCGTGGTCAGCACCTCGCCGACCCCGCGCCCGCCGGCGACCACGAGCAGCAGGACGGGCAGGGACGCACCCGCGTACGCCAGGACGATGGTGTTGACCGTCGAGGCGATGTGCGCGCGCCCGACCCGGGTGCCGCCCCGGTACAGCTCGCGCCGCGACAGTGACGGGTTGGCGCGGGCGATCTCCCCGACCGTCGCCGCCTGGGTGACCGTGACGTCGTCCAGCACGCCGAGCGAGCCGATGATCATGCCGGCCAGCAGGAGGCCGTGCAGGTCCACCTCGCCGTGCAGGAGGGAGAGGGTGATCGCGTTCTCGTCGCCGTACCCGGTCAGGTGGGTCAGGCCGATCGCCAGCGTGCCGATGGCGCCCGCGAGCACCAGGCTGGCCAGGGTGCCGAGCACCGCGACCGAGGTCTGCGCGCTGATCCCGTGGGTCAGGTAGAGCACCACGAACATGATCAACGCGGCGCCGGTGACGGCGATCGGCAGCGGCGGGCCGCCGTCCAGGATCGCCGGGAGGACGAACAGGAGCAGCACGCCGAAGCTGACCGCGAGACCGGCCAGGGCGGCCAGCCCGCGCCAGCGGCCGAACGCCACGATCGCGACGCCGAACGCCACGACGAGCCAGAGCAGCGGCGAGCCGCGCTGGTGGTCGGCGATCGTGTAGACCGTCGCGTTCGGGTCCTCGGAGTCGGTCAGCGGCGTGACGATCACCGCGTCGCCGACGCCGACGGACGGTGAGCCGGGCCCGGCCGGCAACTCCGTCTCCCGGGTCTGCCCCTGGTCGGGACCCGAGTCGAGCGTGACGGTCGCGATGCCGCACGGGCCCGGGTCGGGCGGTCCCTCGGGCGTCGGCGGGCAGGCCTCGCTGACCACCTTCGTGACCGTGGCGTGGAAGCGGGGCACCGGGTCGGTCTCGTCGGCCTTCGGCACGTCGCCCGGCCAGAGG
This sequence comes from Asanoa siamensis, assembly GCF_016862555.1. Lineage (GTDB taxonomy): Bacteria > Actinomycetota > Actinomycetes > Mycobacteriales > Micromonosporaceae > Asanoa > Asanoa siamensis. The sequence continues at coordinate 149,336 of NZ_BONE01000008.1, forward strand.
ATCAGCGTGGCGATCACGGTGACGAGGAACGCCGGCACGAGGACGGCGGCGAGCATGATGCGCAGACGGCGGGGCGCCCGCGGTGCGGGCTGGTGGTCGTGGGCCATCGGGACTATGCGTCTCCGCGGGCGGCGAGGCGCTCACGCTGCGGCAGCACGGTGTATTTCGGGTCCTCGGCCGACGCCCGGCCGGCCTCGAACACGCCGAACCGGGTCGCCGCCGAGCCCGCCAGCAGGGCCACGCCGGCCAGCGCCGACACCGCGCGGCTGCGGGCGCCGACCAGGGCGCCCACGGCGCCGGCCGCGGTCAGCAGCCGGGCGGCGCGCAGCAGTCTGCCCGCCTTGCCGGTGCGGTAGGGCTCGCTGAGCAACCCCATCCGGTGCTCGACACCGTGGGTCGCGGTCAACTCCAGCGCCGCCCCGGCCACCGCGAGCGTGCGGGCCGGGCCCGCCTCGGCCACCGGCGCGCCGATCAGGCCCGCCGCGCCGCCGCTGGCGAGGGCGCTGCCGGCGAAGACGAACGGCAGCCGCGGGTAGGCCTCGTGCCAGGACGGGGCCGCGGTGTCGGCGAGCAGCACCGCGGTGTAGGTGGCCAGCGCCGGCGCGGTCCCGGCGGCGACCAGCCCGCCGACCCGGCCTGCCGTGGGCAGCGCGCGGGCCGCGAGCCCGAGCGCGCCGCGCCGGGGCAGGTAGGGCGCGGCCTCGGCGACCGCGGCCGCGCCGGCCGCCGCCCCGAAGGCGGTGAGGATCCAGGTGCCCATCGACATCGGCGACGTCGGCTTGGCCACGCGGAGCATGTTGAGGAACCGGCCCGGCCGGCCCAGGTCCTTGACCAGCAGGTAGCCGCTGGCGCCGACCGCGGCCAGCGCGGCGACCCGGCCGGTGGCGCGCAGCGCGGGCCGGCCGGTGAGGTCGGCACCGGCCGCGACCAGGGCGGAGCCGGCCGCCAGGCCACCGGTGAAGAGGTAGGCGGCGACGTCGTGCGTCCAGACGGGCGGCTTGACGATCGGCCGGCCGTAGTAGGACCGGAACTCGGCCGGCGGCACCATCACCCGGTCGCCCTTGCCGCCGCCCCGACGTCTCCCCGAGCCCTGGCCGTTTCCGCGCACGGTCTCGGCACTCACGTGTGCGGCGTGGTCACTCACGGCCGCCGCCCCAGGAACGCCACGACCGCCGCGGCCGCCATCGTCAACGCTGCCACGCCCGCATGCTTCCACATCGCCGGCAGGTCGCGCGTGGTGACCACGGGATCCGGCGGCAGGCCGTACACCTCGGGCTCGTCGAGCAGCAGGAAGAACGCGCCGTCGCCGCCGACGCCGTCGGCCGGGTCGTGACCGTAGAGCCGGGCCTCGGGGACCCCGCGCTGGTGCAGCACCTCGACCCGCTTGTCGGCGCGGTCGCGCAGCTCGTCCAGCTCCCCGTACTGGATCGACTGGGTCGGGCAGGCCTGCGCGCAGGCGGGCGTCATGCCCTCGCCGATCCGGTCGTAGCAGAGCGTGCACTTCCACGCCCGGCCGTCGTCCTCGCGCCGGTCGATCACACCGTAGGGGCAGGCCGACACGCAGTAGCCACACCCGTTGCAGATGTCCTCCTGCACCACGACCGTGCCGTATTCGGTGCGGAACAGCGACCCGGTCGGGCAGACGTCGAGGCAGGCGGCGTGCGTGCAGTGCTTGCAGACGTTCGACATCATCAGCCAGCGCAGGTCGCGGTCCTCGCGGCCGGAGCTGCCGGGCAGCGTCGACGACGGCATGCCGAGGAACTGCGTCGACACCGACGCCTCGGCCTCGCGCAGCACGTCCATCGCGGCCTCGCTCGGCGGCGCGGCCTGCTCGATGAACGCCACGTGCCGCCAGGTGTTGGCCGAGAGCTGACCGGTGTTGTCGTAGGACATGCCGAGGAGGTCGAAACCGTCGTCGGGTACGGCGTTCCACTCCTTGCAGGCGACCTCGCACGCCTTGCAGCCGATGCAGACGCTGGTGTCGGTGAAGAACCCCATCCGCGGCGGCGCCTCGGTCCAGCCCGCGTCGGCCGCCGGGTCGATCGGCCCGTAGAAGCTGTTGGGTCCGGCCATGGCTCTCAGGTCCTCCGAACCCGGTCCGCTGACGCGGCCCCGCTTCGTCCGGTCATCACTCCCCCGCTCCCGGTGTCTCCAGCGGCGCGTAGTGCGACGCGTCGAGGCCCGCGCGCCGAAGGTAGTCGGCGATGTAGTCCAGCAGTGCCCGCCCGGTCGGTCGCCGGCCCGGGCGGATGTCGCAGGTGCCGACCTTGCTCTCCTGGATCAGCACGTTGGGGTCGAGGGTGATGCCGAACAGGTCGTTCGCGGAGTCACCGGTGATCAGACCCGAACCGCCCCAGTGGTACGGCAGCCAGATCTGGTGGATCACCCGGCCGTCGAGCCGCAGCGGGCGCAGCCGGGCCGTGACCATGACCCGCGCCTCGACGGCGGCCCGACCGGTGACCACGTGCGCCCAGCCCAGGTGCTCGAGCCCGCGCTCTTCCGCCAGCGCCGGCGACACCTCGACGAACATCGCCGGCTGGAGCTCCGACAGGTAGGCGAGCTGCCGGCTCATCCCGCCGGCCGTGTGGTGCTCGGTCAGCCGGCTCGTCGTGAAGATGTACGGGAACACCTCGGAGTGCGCGTCCGGCGGCGTCGGGTTGAGCTGGTTGTCCGGGCGGTCGTACACCTTGCGGGTGGGGTTGGCCTGCTGGGCGTAGAGCGGGTTGCGCAGCGGCGACTCCGCCGGCTCGTAGTGGGTCGGCAGCGGACCGTCGATCAGCCCCTGCGGCGCGTACAGCCAGCCCTTCCCGTCGCCCTGCATGATGAACGCGTCGTCGCCGCGCAGCGCGGCCACACCCGTCGCGTCCTCGGCCGGCCGGTACGAGGGCTCCTTGGTCTTCTCGAAGTCGGGGTTGTCGTGGCCCGTCCACTCGCCCTTGTCGGCGTCCCACCAGACGTACGCCTTGCGCGGGCTCCACGGCACGCCGTGCGGGTCGGCGGAGGCGCGGTTGTAGAGGATGCGCCGGTTGGCCGGCCACACCCAGCCCCACTCGGGCGCGACCCAGCTCTGCTCGCTGCCGGGCTTGCGGCGGGCGGCCTGGTTGACCCCGTCGGCGAACACTCCACTGTAGATCCAACAGCCGCAGGCGGTGGAACCGTCGTCCTTGAGCTGCGTGTAGCTGGACAGCGGCACACTGCTCGCGACGTCGTACCCGTTGATCTCCTTGAGCACCGCCTCGGCGTCGGGCTCGGCGTGCTGCCCGGAGGTCGGGTAGCTCCACGCCAGGTTCATGACGGCGCGGTCACGCTCCAGATCGGACGCCGCGAGGCGCTCGCGCACGAGCCGACCCAGGTGGTAGAAGAACCACAGCTCCGAGCGGCAGTCCTGCGGCGGGTCGAGGGCCTTCTCCCGCCACTGCAGCATCCGCTGCGTCTGGGTGAACGTGCCCTCCTTCTCCACATGGGACGCCGCCGGCAGGAAGAACACCTCGGTGCGGCACTCCTCCGTGACGATCTCGCCGGTCTCGATCTCGGGCGAGTCCTTCCAGAACGTCGCGCTCTCGATCATGTAGAGGTCGCGGACCACGAGCCAGTCGAGGTTGGCCATGCCGAGCCGCTGCGCGCGGCCGTGGGCGGAGCCGACCGCCGGGTTCTGGCCGAGCAGGAAGTAGCCCTTCACCTTCCCGTCGATCATGTTCAGGACCTGCTGGTACGTGCCGTGGTCGCCGGTCAGTCGCGGCAGGTAGTCGTATCCCCAGTCGTTGTCCGCGGTGGCGTGCTCGCCGAAGTAGGCCTTGAGCAGGCTCACCGCGTACGTCCGGGCGTTGTTCCAGAAGCCCTTCTGCCCTGGATGCCTTATGGCGTCGACCCACTGGTCGAAGGTCTCGTGCTGCTGGAAGTGCGGCATCGGCAGGTAGCCCGGCAGCAGGTTGAACAGCGTCGGGATGTCGGTGGAGCCCTGGATGCTGGCGTGCCCGCGCAGCGCCATGATGCCGCCGCCGGGCCGGCCCATGTTGCCGAGCAGGAGCTGGATGATCGCGCCGGTCCTGATGTATTGCACGCCGACGGTGTGCTGGGTCCAGCCGACGGAGTAGACCAGCGCGGTGGTGCGCTCGCGCCCCGAGTTGCGGGTCCACGCCTCACAGACCTTCAGGAACTGCTCCCGGGGTACGCCGCAGACCTGCTCGACGACCTCGGGGGTGTAGCGGGCGTAGTGCCGCTTGAGGATCTGGTAGACGCACCGGGGGTGCTGCAGCGTCTCGTCGCGGTTGACGCCGGCGGGCACGGGCGGCCCGTGCGACTCCTGCTGCAGCCCGGCGCCGGTCTCCCGCTGCATGTGCGTGTCACCGCGGCTGGGCGCGTGCTGCTCCTGGCCCTCGTACTGCCAGCTGACCGGGTCGTAGACGCCCTTGTCCGGGTTGTAGCCGGAGAACAGGCCGCCGAGGTCCTCGGTGTCCGCGAACCGCTCACTGACGATCGTGGCGGCGTTGGTGTACGGGACGACGTACTCCCGGAAGTCGAGCTCGTTCTGCAGGATGTAGTTGATCACCCCGCCGAGGAACGCGATGTCGGAGCCGACGCGCAGCCCGACGTACTGGTCGGCCACGGCGCTCGTCCGGGTGTAGCGGGGGTCGACGTGGATGACCGTCGCACCGCGCTTCTTGGCTTCCATCACCCACTGGAACCCGACCGGATGTGCCTCGGCCATGTTGGACCCTTGGATGACGATGCAGTCGGCGTTGGCCAGGTCCTGCTGGAACCCGGTGGCCCCGCCACGGCCGAAGGAGGTCCCCAGACCGGGGACGGTGGAGGAGTGTCAAATACGGGCCTGGTTCTCGATCTGGATCGCGCCCATCGCCGTGAAGAGCTTCTTGATCAGATAGTTCTCTTCGTTGTCCAGCGTGGCGCCACCCAGGCTCGAGATGCCCAGGGTGCGGTTGAGCGGACGCCCGTCGTCGTCCTTGTCCTCCCAGGTCTCGGCCCGCGCCTTGACCACCCGATCGGCGATCATCTCCATGGCGGTGTCGAGATCGAGCTCTTCCCAGTCCTTCGCGTACGGCCGCCGGTAGAGCACGGTCCGGATGCGGCGGTCGCTGGTGACGAGACTCTTGCTGGCGGACCCCTTGGGACAGAGGCGACCGCGCGAGATCGGGCTGTCGGGGTCGCCCTCGATCTGGGTGACCTTGCCGTCCTTGACGAAGACCCGCTGCCCACACCCGACGGCGCAGTAGGGACAGACGGACTTGGCGACGGAGTCGGCGGTCTTGGTCCGGGGTTCGAGGGCGGCGGAGCGCGCGGACTGAGCGGCCTGCCCGCGACCGAGCGGATCAGTGCCGGTGAGCTGGCGGTAGACAGGCCAGCCTTCGATCCACGTCCGGACCCCCACGCCCCCACCCTAGATCACGGCCGGCCACGCCGCATCGCATGCGCTCAGGCTGCCTCGGCACGCCGCTCCTTCCTCGACCACACCATGCGCTGGACCACCCGCTCGACCCGAGCGTTCTCCCAGGCGACCGCCAGTTTGGAACGGCGCTGGGCCGGGCCGGAGATCCCGACTCCGACCTCCACCCGTTCCCCGCTCACCAGCGACATTGCGAACCGGTGGTTGACCGAGATCGTCGCGTAGTTCCCAGAGCCATCGTCGAAACGGATTCGCACCTCGTCCGACGCTTTGGCCCCCTCCGACACGGTCCGAGACGAGATGGAGACGACGTCGTCGTAGTGAAAGGTCTGTGTCGACTCCGTCAGCAGAACTCGCCGAGCGAAGTCGAGGTCGCACTCGAAAACCGCGACTCGCTGCTCGGTCAGGAAGATGACCATGATCCGGTAGTGGTCTGACCTCAGCTTCCCGTCGGAGCCTGTGCGCACCTTGGCGAGCGGTGTCCGCGCCCGACCTCCATCCCTCCCCAACTGCCGGTAACCGGCGCCGACGCGTTCGATGAGTTCGCCACGTCGCAGATTGGAAACGCCCACCGCGGTCTGTGGTTCGACGATCAGGCCTCCGCGCCCACCCGTGACCGACTTGTCGAGGCGATGCCGCCGCGCGGCGATCTCGGCGATGCGGACGACGTCGTCTTCCAACCAGGTATCCATTTGTCGGTCCGAGGGGCGGCGCGCCGTCTGCGCCTTGGCTTCCTCCCACTCTCGTTGACGCACGCGATCAGTTTGGAAGTCGCGGTAGGCGGTCACGGAAAAGAAGAAAAGCAGAACCGCGGCGACGACGAACGGCCCCGCTATGGCCAACTGGATGTGCCACGCCACACCGTCGAGCACGCCCACGAACGGCGTCACCAGCGCGAGGACCCCGGCGCCGGCCCTCACCGCCGCGGGGGTGGAGTTCGGAGGCAGTGGCTTACGCGGCATCGGATAGAAGTAGAGGGGCACACCGATCTGCCGCTCGGGAGACGCGACCGGCAGCGTGGCCGGCTCCTCGTAGCGGTCGACCCAGACGCCTCTTCGATCGGCCTCAGCCGCGAATGCCGCCCACGCCGGGCCTCGGCAGGGGCGCGTATGAGTGGCCAACAGGGCGAATTCCGACCGGCTCAGCCGGCGTGGGTCGGCCGTGCGTGAGAGCGAGTCAAGTCTGCTTGGCACAGTCATACCGTCAGAGCCGAAGTAGTCGTCGCGGACCAGAGCGGCGATCACCGTCGCCAGAGCAACCGCACGGGCGTTGACCACATGATTGACGACAGCGTGAACCTCATCGGGCGATCGATACGACGGCCGACGCCCGGCGAGGATCGCCAACGCGGCGTACGCGTGCGCACGCATCCGTCGCTCAGACGCGATGGCGCCGTCGTCGTGGGCCTCCTTGACCAGCAGGTCGTCGAAACAGTTCCGCGCCTCACGGTAGAGGCCCTCGTGAAGGAGTCGAAGACCGGTCTTCAGCCAGTCCCGAGTTTCGGCGTAGAACGCGTTGACGATCTGGTCGGCATTCTGAATGAGGCCGTGCTGTTCGCCGTCGAGCCGCATTCACACCACCGACCCGGGGCCGGCGAACATGGCCGCGATCCTTGCGGCAGCCTCCGCCAGTGGCGCCGCACCCGACGCGGCGCTGAGGAGATCACGCGCCCGCTCGACAGCCGAACGCGCGTCCCGTCCCTCTCCCGCCTCGACGGCCCGCACCAGGTCACCCGCCGCGGCGTCGAGCACGTCCCGATCAACAGTGCCGGCGGTCCTCGACGCGGCCAGATCAGCCAGCAGACGCCGTATGTCGTCGGTCCGCCCGAGTGCCGATACGACCGATGTGGTCGGCCCTTGATTGAGAATGCGGTCGGCGTTCTGGATCGTGCCGAATTGATTTCCATGGATCTCCACAACCACCTCCGTTATGCGTGACCGATTCGGGCACGCAAACGGGGAGTTTGCTGGATCACTCAGTGGTAAAGGTACAGCCGTACAGACATGATGGTTTTCAATCACGTGAGTGATTGTCGAGTCGCGTCGCGCGGGCCGATTGCTCGGTCGACCATGGTCGCGATCAGCGTGTCGTAGGGGTAGGGCGTGAGTACGTCCGGGACCGTGAGGTCGTCGATCAGTAAGCCCGACATCGCCAGATACAGCAGAACCACCGTCGTCTCGTCGCCCGGGAGGTCCGCGTCCAGGTGGAATTTGATGCTTTCCCGCAGGTTCTCGCTGAAGACGTCGACCAGCACCGCGCGGAGTTCCGGGCGGCGGGTCGCCTCCAGGCGTAGCTCCAGCATCGCCAGGTAGGTCGGGCGGTCCTGGCGCATCCTGTCCAGGAGTTGGTGCATCAGGAGCGTGACCAGGTCGCGGGTGCGGGGCGCGCGCATCGTCCGCCTCACCTCCGACTCCACCGGAGTCAGGCGTTCGCGCGTGCGTTGCGCCACCTGGGCGATCAGTTCGTCGCGGCTCGTGAAGTAGTTCGATGCCGTGCCTGTCGGGACGCCCGCCAGGGCGTCGACCGCGCGGAAGGTCAGGCCGCGGGAGCCGTCGCGGGCCAGCACCTCGATGGCCGCGTCGAGCAGGGCCGTCCGGCGGGCCAGGTTCTGCCTCATACGCACACTCCCAGAGTTGACACCACTGCAAGTGTAGTACTACGTTCTGACCACTACACGAGGAGTGGTCAGACTGCGCAAGCTCACGTACTACGTCGCGGCCAGCATCGACGGGTTCATCGCCGATCCGGCCGGGCGGTTCGACTTCTTTCCGATCGAGGCCGACGTCATGGCGGCCATGAACGCCGTGCGGCCCGAGGCCGTGCCGACCGCGTTCCGGGCCGCGATCGGGATCGCCGACGACACACCGAACAGGAGCTACGACACCGTCCTGATGGGACGGCACAGCTACACGCCGGGGCTCGAGGCCGGGCTGACCAGCCCGTACGCGCACCTGCGGCAGATCGTCTTCTCGACGACGCTGACCAGCCCGGACCCGGCGGTCGAGGTCGTCGCCGCCGACCCGCTCGGCACGGTCCGGAAGCTCAAGCAGGAGGACGGCCTCGGCATCTGGCTCTGCGGCGGCGGCACCCTCGCGAGCCACCTCCTCCCGGAGATCGACGAACTGGTGATCAAGCAGTACCCGCTGGTCCTCGGCGCCGGCATCCCGCTGTTCGCCGACGCCGTCCCGGCGCACCGGTTCAGCCTCGAGGAAGCGCGGACCTTCGAGTCCGGCGCGGTCGTCCTGACGTACGCGTGCCCAAGCTCGTGATCCTCACCGGCCCGATCGCGGCCGGCAAGAACACCGTCGCGGACCGGCTCGCGGCACGGCTGACCGCACGCGGGCGCACCGTCGTCGTGGTCGACGTCGACGACGTCGCGGCGATGGTGGGCCCGCCCGGTGCGGCCGCGGCCGGGCTCTGGTTCGCGGCGCACGAGGCGCACGGCGCGCTCGTCGGCCAGTGGATGCGCTCGGCGGTCGACCACGTGGTCGTCGTCGGGCCCGTCTACAGCCCCGCGGAGCAGGCCGCCCTGACCCGCTGGCTCCCGGACGAGGCCGTGCCGCTCTGGGTCGTCGTCGACGCGCCGGTGGCGGTGACCTTCGAACGGGCCCAGGCGGAGGCCAGTCGCGGGTTGTCCCGCGACCCGGAGTTCCACCACGCCGCGCACCGCCGTTTCCGCGACCTGCTGCCGGCGATCCCGGCCGACCTGGTTTTCGACTCCGCCCGGCGCGACCCCGACGAGATCGCCGACGCGATCTACCAGGCGGTCGAGCCGCCCTCGACCGGATAGTTCGCGCCCGTGATGTAGGAGGCGCGGTCCGAAGCCAGGAAGACCGCGAGTTCCACCACCTCGTCCGGCCGCGCGAAGCGCTTCAGCAGCGTCTTGCTCGTGATGGCGTCGCGGGCCGCCTGGTCGTCGCCCAGGTCGCGGTCGCTGAGCGGCGTCAGCGTCGGGCCCGGGCTGATCGCCACCGCGCGGATGCCGTGCGGCGCGCCCTCCAGGGCCAACTGCCGGGTCATGCCGATGACGCCGGCGTTCGCGGCGGCGTGGGCGACCATCGGCGGGTTCGCGCCGGCGATCATCCCCGCGATCGACGCGACGTTGAGGATGACGCCGCCACCGCCGGAGACCAGGTGCGACCAGGCGAAGCGGGACACGAAGAACGGGATGTCCAGCTCGCCGGCGATGGTCGTGCGCCAGTCCTCGACCGAGAACGCCGACATCGGCCCGAAGCGCACCAGGGCGGCGTTGTTGTAGATCACGTCGAGCCCGCCGTACGCGGCCGCGGCCTCGTCGACGGCGACGCGCACCTGGGTCGGGTCCCTCAGGTCGACCGGTGCGATGCCGGTCATCTCGCCGCCGGCCGCGCGTACGAGTCGCACGGTTTCGTTATTGGCCTCGGTGTTGATGTCGAGCCCGACGATCCGCGCGCCCTCCCGGGCGAAGGCCAGCGCCGAGACCCGCCCGATCCCGCCGCCGCTCCCCGTGATCAGCACGACCTTGCCCTCCACCAGTCCCATGAGCCTCTCCCGTCGCAGTCACTTTCCGTTTATGTCCTTGCAGAGTCAAGCAACTGCTTGCACGGTCAAGCAACTTCCGGGGCCATGTCACCGGTCACACGCCGTTCTGTGACGAAACCAAGACATGGAGCGGACGAGACACGGAAACCGGGGCGTCAGGATCATCAGCGTGAATCCGCGATCGCCAGCCGCCGCCCGGCTGCTCGCCGCCGCGGCCGCCTGCGCGGTCGCCTTCTGCGTGACGTGGCTGCTGTTCGTGCGGACGTCCACGGGGCAATGGCTCGACGGTGAGTTGCTGCCGCGCAGCGAGATGGGCGGCTCGTACGCGCAGCCGACCATCCTGCTCGGCCCGGCGACGCAGGCCCTCGGCCTGTTCGGCGACCGGTTGCTGCTCGGCACCACGGTCGCCGTGCTCGCGGTCGTCGCGGTGCTGACCCGGCGGCTCTGGGCCGGTGTCGCGGGGGTGGCGCTGTTCGTCTGCTCGGCCGCCGCCGCAGGCCTGGCCAAGGAGACGCTGCAGCGGCCGGAGCTCGGCGTCCTCGGCTCGTCGACCCACAACAGCTTCCCGAGCGGTCACGTCACGGCCGCCGCCGCGCTGCTGCTCGGGTTCATGCTCGTGCTGCCGGCACGGGCGCGCTGGTGGTTGGCGGTGCCCGGCACCACGGGGGTGTCGGTCATCGCCGCCGCCACGATGATCGTCGGCTGGCACCGCTTCAGCGACGTGGTCGGCAGCCTGCTGCTGGTGGCCACCCTCTTCTGCGTCGCGGCGGCCGCGCTGTCCCGCCTACCCGGCCAGGAGGTCCGGCCGGAGGACGACGACTCGGCGGTCACCGGCCTGCTGCTCCAGGCGATCGCCCTGACCCTGCTGGTGATGCTCTCGCTCGCGCTGGCCCCGGACGCCGGCCTACGCCTGCTCCTGGCCATCGTCGCGGTGAGCGGCACCACCCTGGTGGTGGTCTCGGGCGCGCTCTGGCTGGCCCAGCCGGCGATCGCGCCGGCTCAGGAAGACGCCGAGCCGACGAACGAGTATTCCGACACGCGCCGTCGGTAGCAGGTCAGGAGCCGCGCCGGTCGGCGTCCAGCAGCTTCAGCGTCAGGACAGATCCGTTGGGGATGCCGGCGTCGTTCACCGACCGGTCGTCGCAGCGCAGCCCGTTGCGCCTCGCCCAACCACGGCCCATGTCGTAGTAGGCGGTGCCGCGGGCCTCGTCGACGAGCACCCAGGTCTCCCCGTACGTGTAGGCCGGGCGCCGCGACTGCAGGAAGCGGATGAACAGCTCGTCGAGCCAGCTGTCGACGGTCTCCTTCTCCAGCTCGGGGAAGGTGAGCAGATCGAAGGCCGGGTCGACCTCGCGAAGGTCGACCAGCACGGTCTGTCGAAGCCGCGGCGTCCTGCCCCCGGGTTCCGGCCGGTTCAGCGCGCGTACCAGGGACAGGATCTCGTCGATCTTCTCGCCACTGCTCCGTTGCTCCGTCACCGTCGGCACCGCGGGCGCCTCCGCCAGTTTCTCCACGAAGGCCGCGAAGTCGCCCCAGGCACGGTCGAAGGACTGCCGGAGCAGGTCAGCCCCGAGCTGCTGTGCGCACCCCTTGTTGAGGGAGACCATCAGCCGGAAGACGTCATCGCGATCGTCGGCCGACGTCGTCTGGAACTGGGCGAGCGGCCCGGTCAGGTCCGTCGGCCGGAGGCCGAGGAGGATCGGCCGCGAGCGAGGTTATCGCGCGGGGCAGCGCCGTGGGCGGGCGCCTGCCATCGTGTACGGATGCGGTGGCTGCGGATCGCGCCCGTGTTCGTGTTGCTCGTGGCCGGGTGCACCGGTGGGCCGCGGGACGTCGATCCCGGGCCCGGGCTCGCGGCGCAGCGGCGGACGGCCGGTGACGTGCTCGCCCGCTGGGACCGGGCCGCGACCGGCGGCGAGATGGTCGTGGTGGGCGGTCTCGGCGGGCTGCGCCAGGTCGGCGACTGGGAGACCTCCGTCGGTGACAACAACAAGGCCGCCCTCCAGGCCGGGCTGTTCGAGGCGGCCGGCGGCCTGCCCGCGGCGCCCGATCGCGCGGTCATCCGGCCGGTCCAGGGCCCGGAGCGACCGGTGCGGACGCTGTCGGCGGCCGCGGCCCTCGACCGCGCGAAGCGGGCCGCGACCCGGGCGGCGCCCGCCGCGTGCGGCACCTGTGAACCTTTGCGGGTCACCGGAGCCGATCCGACAGAAACCGACCTGCTGACCGTCGGCGGCCCCGTCACGGCGCCGGCCTGGGAGTTCCGCCTCGAGGGCACCGAGGTGCGGCTCGTCGCCAGCGCGGTCGCGGACGGCGAGGCCACCGAGTTGGCGGCCTTCGGCCGGCCCGCCGACCAGCCGGCCGCGAACTGGGTCGAGAGCGCCCGGCCGCTCGAGGGTCCGGCGCTGGACGTCAGCTTCAGCGCGGCGCCGGGCGGCGCCGACGAGCCCTGCGGGGCCGACTACACCGGTGCGGCGGTCGAGTCGACGCGCGCGGTGGTGGTGCTGGTGGGGATGACGCGTACGCACGAGGCCGGTGTGTGTCCCACCATCGCCGCCGTCCGGCGGATCACCGTCCCGTTGCGGGAGCCGTTGGGTGACCGGGTGGTGCTCCAGCTCTACACAGGCTTACCCATACAGGGATAAAACGACAGTGGCCTGGGTCACAAGGCGGCCCGGGAACAGAGTGCATGCTTTGTAACTTGAGTACGTACATGGCAACTCTTCCCGTCCTGCCGTTGACCGACGCCGTACTGCTTCCGGGCATGACCGTGCCGGTCACCCTCGATAACAACACTCAGGCCGCCGTCGACGCCGCCCGCGCCGCCGGCGACAACCGCGTGCTTGCCGTGCCGCGAGTCGACGGCGAGTACGGGCCGGTCGGCGTCATCGCGCTGATCGAGAAGGTGGGTCGCCTCCCCAGCGGCGAGCCCGCCGCCGTCATCCGTGGCGAGGCCCGGGCGCGGATCGGTTCCGGTGTCCCCGGACCCGGCGCCGCCCTCTGGGTCGAGGCCACCGAGCTCGACGAGACCCCGCCCGCGGGCAAGGCCCGTGAGCTGTCCACCGAATACAAGGCCCTGGTCAGGTCGCTGCTCCAGCAGCGCGGCGCCTGGCAGGTTATCGACGCCGTCGAGCGGATGACCGACCTGTCCGAGCTGGCCGACTCGGCCGGCTACGCGCCGTGGCTGTCGCTGGAGCAGAAGATCGAACTGCTCAACTCGCCGGACGTGACGGCCCGTCTCGAGCTCCTCGTCGGCTGGGTGCGTGACTACCTGGCCGAGCAGGAGGTCAACGAGCAGATCACCAACGACGTACGCGAAGGCCTCGAGAAGTCGCAGCGCGAGTTCCTGCTCCGTCAGCAGCTCGCCGCGATCCGCAAGGAGCTGGGTGAGGACGAGCCCGACGGCTCGGCCGACTACCGGTCCCGCGTCGAGTCCGCCGAGCTGCCCGAGAAGGTGCGCGAGGCGGCCATGCGCGAGGTGGGCAAGCTGGAGCGCGCGAGCGACCAGTCGCCCGAGACCTCGTGGATCAGGACCTGGCTCGACACCGTACTCGAGATGCCCTGGTCGACCCGGACCGACGACAACACCGACCTGAAGGCGGCGCGTGAGGTGCTCGACACCGACCACGCCGGGCTGGCCGACGTGAAGGACCGCATCCTGGAGTACCTCGCGGTCCGCAACCGGCGTGCCGAGCGCAACCTGCAGGTGGTCGGCGGCCGTGGCTCCGGCGCCGTGCTGGCCCTCGGTGGCCCTCCCGGTGTCGGCAAGACCAGCCTCGGCGAGTCCGTCGCGCGGGCCCTGGGCCGCAAGTTCGTCCGGGTCAGCCTCGGCGGCATCCGCGACGAGGCCGAGATCCGCGGCCACCGGCGTACGTACGTCGGCGCGGCTCCCGGCCGGATCGTCCGGGCGCTCAAGGAGGCCGGTTCGATGAACCCGGTCGTGCTGCTCGACGAGGTCGACAAGCTGGCCGTCGGTTACGCCGGCGACCCGGCCGCGGCCCTGCTCGAGGTGCTCGACCCGGCGCAGAACCACACGTTCCGTGACCACTACCTGGAGGTCGACCTCGACCTCTCGGACGTGCTGTTCCTCGCGACCGCCAACGTCGTCGAGAACATCCCGGGCCCGCTGCTGGACCGGATGGAGCTCGTGACGCTCGACGGCTACACCGAGGAGGAGAAGGTCGCCATCGGCCGTGACCACCTGTGGAAGCGGCAGGTGGAGCGGGCTGGTCTGACCGACGACGAGGTGTCGATCTCCGACGAGGCGCTGCGGGCGATCGCCGGTGAATACACCCGGGAGGCAGGGGTACGGCAGCTCGAGCGCGCATTGGCCAAGGTGCTGCGCAAGGTCGCGGTGGCCCTGGCTTCGGAGCAGGCCCCGATCCGCGTCGACGAGACGGACCTTGTCCGCTACCTCGGCCGTCCCCGGTTCACGCCGGAGTCGGCGGAGCGCACGGCGACGCCGGGTGTGGCCACCGGCCTGGCCGTCACGGGCGCGGGCGGTGACGTGCTGTTCATCGAGGCGACCTCGATGGAGGGCGAGCCCGGCCTGACCCTGACCGGTCAGCTCGGCGACGTCATGAAGGAGTCGGCGCACATCGCGCTCTCCTACCTGCGGTCCAACGGCAAGCGCCTGGGCATCGACCCGAACGCGCTGGCAGCCAAGCGGATCCACCTCCACGTGCCGGCCGGCGCGGTGCCGAAGGACGGTCCGTCCGCGGGCATCACGATGGTCACCGCCCTGGCGTCGTTGGCGACCGGTCGCCCGGTCCGCCCGGAGTTCGGCATGACCGGCGAGGTCACCCTCTCCGGCCGCGTCCTCCCGATCGGCGGCGTCAAGCAGAAGCTGCTGGCGGCGCACCGGGCAGGCCTGACGGAGGTCATCATCCCGGCCCGCAACGAGCCGGACCTGGACGACCTGCCGCAGGAGGTCCGGGACGCCCTGACCATCCACGTGCTGGGTGACGTCAGCGACGTGCTGGCCCTGGCGCTGCGCCCGGCCGACGAGCGCGAGCTCCTGGCCGCGGCATAACTCCAGAAGAAACACACGAAAGCCGCCCAGGGTGTACGCCCTGGGCGGCTTCGTCTGTCAGCCGCCCGTCTGGTCCGCTACGGGTAGGCCCGTGTGGAGCTGGAGCACCACTCGATCGCCGAGCGGCGCGTCGAGCGGCACGGTGAGACGATTGGCGCCGGCCTCCGACGTGCAGCGGCTCTGGGGGTACGTGCGCCTCGGGGCCACGAGAACCACGACGGCCCGCCCCGACTCGACCGCCTCGCCGGTGTAGTCGACGCCGCACGGCCGATCCGCGGGACGGGGTGCGCCCAAGAAGGTGACGGCCAGCGCCGGCCCGTCAACGGCGTGGGCGACCTCGACCCAGACGCCCGTGTCCCGAGGGGCGGTCTCGTGGAGCGGGGCGAGCAGGGTGACCGCCTTGTCCGGGACGGCGGTGGCGATCAGCCGCACGTCGCTGCCCTCCAGACCGAACTCCCATGCCGGCGCGATGGCCGGGCCGGCGACGGTGTCGAGGGGTGCGACGATCGCCCGCGCGGCGGTCACCCGCAACGGCCGGCAGGCGGGGCACCTGGCCGGTTCGTTCCATTTCACGGGGACGCCCCGCCGGACCCGATCCAGGGTGGCCGCCGGGTCGAGCGGCGCGACCGACCGGGTCCGCCCGTCGGGGAGTTCGATGAGCGCCCGACCGGGCGGCGGCGGCAGGGCGCGGGCCGCCTCGATCAGGCCGGTCCGCAGGGCGCCGTCGTGGTTCTCGGCGACGTCCGCCGCCCACTCGCCGATCTGACGCGCCCCGCCGTAGCCCTCGACCACGACGATCTCGGCACCGGTCGCGGCCTGATCCCACCGGGCGAGCACCTCGCCGGCCATCGGCCGCTGCGTCGCGAGCGCCGGCCCGGGATCGACCTCCACCGGCCCACCCGACCCACCACCCGAACAGCCGGCGGCCGACAGCACGACCACCGCCACGACCCGTAGCCCGCGCATCCATCCACCATGGCAGATGCCACGGGCAGGCCGGCTCAACCGCCCGGGCGGAGCTTCGCCGACGGGGCGGCGGGGCGACCGTCGTGCGCGCGCCGCACGACCTCGGGCTGACAGAGCCGGCCGCGGACGGGCCGCCCGGGCGGACGGGCCGGCCGGGCGGACGGGCCGGCCGCCACCTAGCCGGCTGTGGACTGGCCGGCCGCCGACCAGCCCACCCAGCGGGTCACGTCGACGGCCAGCACCGGGCCGCGCAGGGCGAAAGCGGCATACCGCTCCCCCAGCAACGCCGCCGCCCGCGCGGCCTCCGGTGCGTCGGCGGGCAACGTCCGGGCGGTACCGTCCGCCCGGACCCACCAGAGCTTCGACCAGTCCTCGTCGTACTCGTCGACCAGCAGGGACACCAGCGGGTTGGCCGCGACGTTGGCCAGCCGGCGCAGGGCCGTCGAGCGTTTGGGCTTCGCGTCGACCGCGCTGTAGACCGTGTCGCCGGAGAGCGCGAACGTGACCGGCACCAGGTGGGGCTGACCGGATGCCGAGACCGTCGCGAGGCGGGCGACCCGGGCCGACGCGAACCGGGCCCGGGCCTGCGCCGGCGTCACTCCGGGTTGTATTCCGCGATCGCCGACTCCCACTCGTCGAACGCGCGCTCGACCCGGGCCCGCGGGCCCGAGGGGAACCAGCGGGCCACCCGGTGCACCCCGGCGTCGCGCAGCGCGGCGAACACCTTCGGGTCGGCGGGGACGCTCATCACCTGCACCTCGACGGGGCGGTCGGCGCGGGCCCGCAACTCGGCGATCCGGTCGATCAGGCCGTCGTGGTAGTTCGGGAACCAGGCGTCGCCGAACGCCAGCACCCGGTCGAGCACCGTCGGCCCGGCACCGCCGACGAGGACCGGCGGGTGCGGCCGCTGGGCCGGCTTCGGCCACGACCAGACGCGCTCGAAGTTGACATATTTGCCCGCGTAGCTGGCCTCGTCCTTGGTCCAGATCTCCTTCATCGCCTCGACGCGTTCGCGCAGCACGCGCATGCGTACGCGTGGGTCCGTGCCGTGATGGCGCATCTCGGTGCGGTTCCAGCCGGCGCCCACGCCGAACTCGAGGCGGCCGCCGGAGAGGTGGTCGACGCTGGCGACGGCCTTGGCCGTGGCGATCGGGTCGCGCTCGACGACCAGGCAGATGCCACTGGCCACGCGCAGCCGGGTCGTCGCCGCCGCGGCCGCCGTCAGGGCCACGAACAGGTCGTACGTCTTCCAGTATTTGTTGGGTAGGGGTTGGCCGGGAAACCGGTCGGTCTCGGCCGCGGGGATGTGGGTGTGCTCGGCGAAGTAGATCGCGTCGGCGCCGCGCTCCTCGGCGAGGCGCGCGACCTCACCGGGCTTCATGCCGTCGTACGTGGGGAAGTAACCGACTCCGAACTTCATGGCAAAGGTCTACCACGCTCCAGATGAAAGTATCCTTCACTGTCCACAAACGCATTGGAAACTATCGACATAGACGGTCTTCACGGTATAGCGTGCGGCTCACCCACCACACCACCCGTCGCCTCAAGGAGTGCCGTGACCGTCTTCCCATCGCGCCGGCTCGGCCGGCGGGCCGTGCTCGGCCTGCCCGCGCTGGCCGCCGCAGCCGTGACCGTGACCGCGACCGCGAGCCCCGCCGCCGCGGCCGCCCCGAAAGCCAAGGCGCCCGAGTGCGTCGCCGACCTGATCACCGCCGAACCCAGCCTGGCGCGAGGTGCCTGATGCCGAACGTTCCCTGGTTGCTCGACGTCCTGCGCGGTGCGGGCGTCACGGTCGTCGTCGAGGGTGACTGGCTCAACCGCTACCGCCCTGGCTCGTTCGACCCGATCGGCGTGCTCTGGCACCACACCGCCGCCACCTCCAGCGCCAGCAACCCCCACCCGGCGCTGAACGTCTGCATCAACGGCCGCTCCGACCTGGCCGGCCCGCTCTGCCAGGCGCTCGTCGACTACCACGGCGTCTTCCACCTGATCTCCGCCGGCCGGTGCAACCACGCCGGCGCCAGCCGCGGCAGCGGGCCGATCCCGGCCGGCGACGGCAACACGCTCATGATCGGCTGGGAGATCGACTACAACGGCGTCAACCAGTCGATGACCAGCGCGCAGTACAACGCGTCCATCGCCGCGACGGCGGCCGTGCTGACCCGGCTCGGCCGGAACTCGAGCTATGCCCGCGGGCACCGGGAGACCAGCACCACCGGCAAGATCGACCCGTCGTTCATCGACCTCGACGTGATGCGCGCCGACGTCGCCGCAAGGATGAGCGGTGGCGGCGGCACCTGGTCGCAGATCGTCGACAACGCCACGGCGGGCCGGTTCACCGCGAGCGCCAACTGGGGCACGTCGGCCTACTCGTCGCAGCGCTACGGCACCGAGTACCGGTTCGCCGAGCCGGTCGCCGCCAGCGACCCCGCCTGGTTCAAGTTCAACGTGCCGACCGCCGGCAACTACCGGGTCGACGTCTGGTACGCGGCGAACGCCGGCTACAACACCGCGGCGCCCTACATCGTCGCGACCACGGGCGGAAACCAGACGGTCAACGTCGACCAGCGTACGGGCGGCGGCGCCTGGCGCTCGATCGGCACCTTCAGCCTGCCCGCGGGCGACGCCAACCGCGTCGCGGTCAGCCGCTGGACCTCGGGCACGGGCCTCGTGATCGCCGACGCGGTCCGGCTCACCAGGCTCTAGCTATATTTGATCGATGAGCGACCGGATCGAGTCCCTCATCGACGCGCGGATTCGTGCGGCCCGGGAGAGCGGCGAGTTCGACGATCTCCCGGGCGCCGGCAAGCCGCTGCCCGGCCACGCGCAGCCCCACGACGAGCAGTGGTGGCTCAAGGAGTTCGTCCGGCGCGAGGGCATCGACGCCGCCATGCTCCCGCCGTCGATCCACCTCGCCCGCCAGGTCGAGCGGCTCGCCGACGAGGTCCGCCGGCTGCCGTCGGAGCAGCGGGTGCGCGAGACGGTCGCCGACCTCAACCGGGAGATCCTCGACTACCAGGTGCGCCCGTCGCCGCCGTTCGTGCCGGTGCGCCGGGTCGACGCCGACGCGATGGTCGCCCTGTGGCGCGCGGCGCTGGAGGAGCGCTTCGCCGCCGCGCGGCAGCCCGCTCCCCCGCCCGCACCGAGCCCGCGCCCGCGCCGCCGGTGGTTCCGGCGCGGCCGCTCAGAAGCCCCAGGCGACGCGTAGCCACTCCGCGAATGCCGGGCTGGTCGGTGGCCAGGTCAGGGCCTGCGCCCATTGGAGCAGCGCGACCGTCCCGAGGAACACGCCGAGCCGGCGGCTGGGCGCGCGCGGCACCGCGACGAGGGCGACCAGGGTCAGCAGGAGGTACGCACTGACGGCCGAGTACGGCAGCCCGATCAGCAACGTGGCGAAGACGCAGAGCGCCGGCACCAGGTAGCCGATCAGGGCACGCGGGCGGCGGAACGCGTAGATGACGCCCACCGCCGCGTAGAGCGGGGTGTGCGCCACCGCCACCAGCGCACCGCCGACGGCGCCGCCGAGGCCGGCCGAGTCGAGCGACAGCCCGACCTGGCCCGTGAGCCGCCATTCGAGGACGATCCGGCCCAGGAAGAGGGCCACCGCGGGGAACAGCAGGACGGCCCACGACGGCGGCCCCGGCCGGCGGCGCTCGGCGGCGACGTACGGCGCCGCGATCGCGAACGCGGCCGCGTACCCGATGGCCATGGGGTCGAAGAGCGCGGCGACGCCGAGGGCCAGCCCGACGCGGACCGCCCCCTCCGGCCGGCCGGCGACCGCGAAGTGGACGAACCCCTCGACCGCGAGCGCCAGGCAGGCCAGCGTCACCATCGCGGCCGGGTCCTGGGAGCCCTGGAAGGCCAGCGCGGGCACGAACACGAACGGCACCACGAGCCGGATCGGCACCTGCCAGGCGAGCAGCCGCTCCCCCAGCGCGCCCAGCACGATCCCGGTGACCAGGCCGGCGGCCAGGGCCGGCCCGGGTGCGACGTAGCCCTGGTGTGCGGCGTGCAGGGCGAGGCCGACGAACGGCAGCGCCAGCAGCACCCGCAGCAGCCAGCGGATGACCGCGCTGCCGGGCCGGCGCTCCTCGGCCGGGCTCCAGCGCTGCCACCGCGGGATCGCGACCGTGGGCGGTGCGATTGCCATGGAGTGTCCTTTCCGGGCCTCGGGCTCTCAGGTGAGCAGCCGCCAGAGCGTCTGGTAGGCGGTGGCGGACTGGCGCAGCCAGCGCAGCGGGCGCAGCAGGGCCGTGCCGGCGGACGGGCGGCGACCGTGCCGGAACGCGTCGAGGATCTCGACGTACGCCAGCAGGGTGTTGCCGACCAGCAGGCTGGCCAGGGTGATCGCGACGAGCCAGGCGGGCACGACCCGCTCGGCCGGCAGCGCCAGGGCGGCGCCGAACAGCACGTAGAGCGGCGGGGTGAGCAGCAGGGCCGCCGGGCCGCCGCCGGTGCGCAGCAGCACCGCCGGCGCCTGGGTGAAGCCGTGCTCCCGGGTGAGGGCGCGCGGGTGGCGCAGGTGGTGCAGCAGCGTGCGCAGGTCGTCGCCGGTCGGCTCGCCGGCGTCCGCGCGCAGCCGGACCGCGGCCGCGGCGCCGACACCCAGCAGGAAGCCGCCGCTGGTCAGGGTCGCGACGGCGAGCAGGGTCGGCCCGGCGGCGAAGAACAGCGCGGCGGCGAGGGCCAGCAGCGCGGGTACGGCGAGGAGCCGGCCGCCGCGCCTGTTTCTGGCCCTGGGCTCGGGAGTCGACGGTGCGTAGGCACGGGCGATGGCCGCGTCCAGGTCCCAGTCGCTGGTGACCGCCAGGCAGACCGGAGCGCCGACCGCCTCCTCGATCATGCGTACGTAGTCGGGCGTGGGCTCGACCGACGTGGCGACCAGCACGTACCCCTCGTCGTCGTGGTGCAGCGGCAGCCAGGCCTCGTTGGCGAGCGCCACCGGGTCGTACGCCTCCTGCAGTCCGCGGTCGAACCACTCCTCGTCGATGTCCAGGTAGCCGCAGTTCCAGTCGGCCGCGCGCGCCCGGAACAGGTCGCGGCGCTCTTCGACCTCGTCGGTGAGCTGTTGGGCATGCACCATGACCTCGATGCTCCCGTGCCCAACCCCATTTGTCCGGTTAGCGGGATCCGGCGTGTCTGGATCACGGCGTGGCTTCCCTGCCAGACTCTCCAGTGTGGCCAGCCTGCCGGAGCCGACGCGCTACCACCGCATGCTGGGCTGGCACGCGCCGGCGATCCGCCGGGCCGCGACGGTGGTGATCCTCTGGGTGGTCATCGCGACCGCCCTCGCCGTCACGCCGCTGGACTGGGAGCTGGCGGTGATCGCCGGCTGGGACGCGGCCTCGCTGGTGTTCCTCGGCTCGGTCTGGCCGATCTTCGTCAAGGCCGACGGCACCAAGACCGAGGCGCTGGCCAGCCGGGAGGACCAGACGCACGGTTCGGCCACGGCGCTGCTGGCCGCCGCGTGCATGGTCAGCCTGCTCGGCGTGGCGTTCGCGCTGGGTCGGGCGGCCGACGAGCACGGCGCGTTCCGCGGTGTGCTGATCGGGATCGCGGTGCTCACCGTGGCGTCGGCGTGGGTCACGATGAACACCGTCTACACGCTGCGGTACGCGAAGCTCGACTACCAGAGCAAAGGGACGCGGATCGACTTCGGGGAGCCGCTGTCGCAGCACAAGCCGACCTACCGCGACTTCGCCTACCTCGCCTTCACGATCGGCATGACCTACCAGGTCTCCGACACGACGCTGCGCAGCTCGCCGATCCGGCGGACGGCGCTGGGGCACGCGCTGCTGTCGTACGTGTTCGGGGTCGCGATCGTGGCCGGGGCGATCAACCTGCTGGCCGGGCTGGTCAACAACTGAGCAGGTGCTGCAGGCGCAGGCCGTGGTCGGCGTCGAGGTGGTGCGGCGTGCCGGTGCGGACGGCGTGGGCGAACTCCCGCCGGAGGACGGGCCAGCACTCGTCGTGGTCGATCGTGGCGAAATCGATCTCGTGTACGCCGTCCGGGCCGTACAGCTCGATTCCGGCTCGGGATCGGGGGATCCTGACCGCGCCGGAGAGGCTGAGCTGGCTGATCGCCCCCGTGTCGTGGGTGCAGGTCAGCTCCAGCCAGCTCCGCGGGTCGCCGTGCCTGTCGATCGTGGCGATCGGG
>NZ_BONE01000009.1 GCF_016862555.1 Asanoa siamensis
TGGAGACGAGGTCGGGCTCGATGAAGTCGGCGCCCTGGCGGACGGCGAGGCGGTAGGACTCGAGCGTGTGCTCGGGCCGGTAGCCGCTGGCGCCGCGGTGGCCGATCACGAGGGGCTTATCGGTGCCGTGGCGACCGGTGGCGGAGGCGGCGGTGGGCAGCAGGCCCGGTGCCGCGATCGCGCCCGCGCCGGCCACGGTCAGGGAAAGAGCGGTACGTCGTCGCATGCGCCGCAGTCAATCGACGTCCCACGACGGGCGCTTGGCCGCGCGGTGAACGTGGTAAGAAATGCCTGATGCGCCGCACCCTGCAGCACCCCGCCCGGCTCGTGCCGTTGGCGTTCCTCGGCGCCGTGGTGGTCGGCACGTTGTTGATGATGCTGCCGGCCGCCCGGGTGGAGCCCGGAGCGACGCCGTTCGTCACGGCCCTGTTCACCGCGACCTCCGCCGTCTGCGTGACCGGGCTGGCCGTCGTGGACACCGCGACCTACTGGACCGGCTTCGGCCAGGTGCTGCTGACCGTGCTCACCCAGATCGGCGGCTTCGGCATCATGGCCATGGCGACGCTGCTCGCGCTGCTCGTCTCGCAGCGGCTGGGGCTGCGCAGCCGGTTGATGGCCCAGGCCGAGGACTCGTCGCTGCTGCTGGGCGACGTGCGCCGGGTGCTGGGCCGGATCGCGCTGACCATGGCGACGTTCGAGCTGGCCATCACGGTGGTCGTCGGTGCACGGTTCTGGCTGGCGTACGACTATCCGATCGGCAAGGCCACCTGGTACGGCCTGTTCCACGCGGTGCAGGCGTTCAACAACGCGGGCTTCGCGCTGTTCAGCGACTCGCTGGTCGGGTTCGTCGACGACCCGTGGATCTGCGTGCCCCTGGCCATCGGGGTGATCGCCGGCGGCATCGGCTTCCCGGTGCTGTTCGAGCTCTACCGCGAGATCGGCACCCCGAGCAAGTGGTCGACGCACACCCGGCTGACCGTCTTCGGCGGCATCGTGCTGCTGATCTTCGGCTTCGTCTCGCTGCTCGGGCTGGAGTGGGACAACCCCGGCACCCTCGGGCCGCTCGGGGTCGGCGAGAAGATCCTGGCCGCGTTCTTCCAGGACACGATGACCCGGTCCGGCGGGTTCAACACCGTCGACGTGGGAGCGTTCCACACCGAGTCGCTGGCCCTGTCGACCGCGCTCATGTTCATCGGCGGCGGCAGCGCGAGCACGGCCGGCGGCATCAAACTGACCACGTTCTTCCTGCTGGCGTACGTCATCCTGGCGGAACTGCGCGGTGAGCCGGACGTCACGATCGGCAAGCGCCGGATCGCGGAGTCCACCCAGCGCCAGGCGATGACGGTGGCCCTGCTCGGCGTGGGCCTGGTGGCGACCGGCACCTTCGCGCTGCTGGAGGCGACCACCGGCGTCTCGTTCGAGGACGCGCTGTTCGAGGTGACGTCGGCCTTCGCCACGGTCGGGCTGTCGACGGGGATCACCCCCGGGCTGCCGCACGCCGGCCAGCTCATCCTGGTTGTCCTGATGTTCATCGGCCGCGTGGGCACGATCGCGGTAGGGTCGGCAATCGCCCTGAACACGCAGCGCCGACTGTACCGATACGCGGAGGAGCGACCCATCGTTGGCTGACATCGGACATGACGACAACGTCGTGGTGATCGGGCTCGGCCGCTTCGGCGGCGCGGTCGCCGGCTCGCTGCAGAAGATCGGTCACGAGGTGCTCGGCATCGACAACGACCCCAAGCTGGTGCAGGAGTGGTCGGAGCGGCTGACGCACGTGGCCGAGGCCGACGCCACCGACGAGGACGCGCTGCGCCAACTCGGCGTCGCGGACTTCACCCACGCGGTGGTCGGCATCGGCACGCACATGGAGCACAGCATCCTGACCGTGCTGGCGCTGGTCGAGATCGGCGTGCCGCACATCTGGGCCAAGGCGATCTCGACGAAGCACGGCAAGATCCTCTCCTCGGTCGGTGCCACGAAGGTGATCTACCCGGAGTCGACGATGGGCGAGCGGGTGGCCCACCTGATCGGCAGCCGCATGATCGACTTCATCGAGTTCGACGACGACTTCGCGATCGCCAAGACCCGGGTGCCGCGCGGCGTGATGGGGCAGACGCTGGCGCAGTTGGCGCTGCGCACGAAGTACGGCATCACCGTGGTCGGCGTGAAGGAGCCCGGCAAGGAGTTCGCGTTCGCCACCCCGGACACGATGATCCCGGAGGACGCGACCCTGATCGTCTCGGGCAAGGCGAAGAAGGTCGAGAAGTTCGCACAGGCGACCTAGTCGTCGTCCTCGTCCTCGTCGTCGTCGCCCTTTCCCTTGCCGCTGTGGGAGCCCGGGCCCTTGCCGCTCGAGTCGTCCTTGGCCTTCGGGGGCTTCGGCTTCGGCTTCGGCTGCTGCTTCGGCTGCTGCTTCGGCGGCGCGGGTTGCCGCACCACCGGCTGCGTCGTGGTGACGGTCGACAGCTTCGGCGCGCAGAACGCCCCGTCGAGCCGGAACTCGACCGGGAATGCGTTGGACCGCCCGTAGCTGCCGGTCAGCCGCATGCCCGCCGAGCCGCCGGCCGGCACGGCCGCCGGTTCGGCCGGCTTGAGCACGACGTCGTTGCCCTGCTGGTGGACGGTCGCGGCCGCCGCCCGGGTCAGCTTCTGGTCACCGGGGAAGCTGAACGCCAACGACCAGTCGGTGACCGGGACGCGGCCGGCGTTGACCACGGTCACGTCGGCGTCGAACGACCCGCCCGAGTCGCGCCGCAGCGCGTAGCGGACCTCGCAGGCCGGCGCCTCCGCGGCGGCCGCGGGGGCGGCGAGCGCCGTGGTCGGGCCCGGGCCGGAGCCGCCGCCGGAGCCGCGGGCCACGGCCAGGCCGGCGCCGGCCGCGCCGAGCACGACGACGGCCGCGGCCGCACCGACGACGACCTGGTGCCGGCGGCTTTTCAGCAGGTCACGCACCACGGCCGCGGGCGCGACCCCGCGGGCCGCGGCTTTCACGGGGTCGCCCGTCCGCGGCAGGATCGTGGTGTTGCCGAACGAGCCGCCACCGATGGCGGGGGCCGGCGACACCGGCCGCGGGAGGTGACCGATCGCCGCGGCCAGCACGCCGACGACCTCAGCGGTGGTCGGCCGCTCGCTCGGCGCCTTGGCCAGGCAGCGCATGCACAGGTCGGCCACCTCCGCCGGCAGCCCGTCGACCGCGGGCAGCGGGTCGGGCGCCGTGTAGAGGTGGCAGCGGAGCAGTTCGGTGCGGGTCCGGCCGGACCACGGCAGCCGGCCCGCGAGGCTGCGGTAGAGCAGCAGGCCCAGACCGTAGACGTCGGCCGCGGCCGAGACCTGACCGCCGTCGAGCCGTTCCGGTGCGATGTAGGCCGGCGTGCCGAGCAGCGCGCCGTCCGGGCCGATCTCCTGCTCGCCGACGACGGCCGAGATGCCGAAGTCGAGCACCTTGGCGCCGGTCGCGCTGAGCAGCACGTTGCTCGGGGTGACGTCGCGGTGCACGACACCGCGGGCGTGCGCGGCGGCCAGCGCCGAACCGATCTCGGCGCAGATCGCGACCGCGTCCTGCCACGGCATCGGCGTGGTGACGGCGGTCAGCGGCACGCCGTCGACGAGTTCCATCACGACGTACGGGACGCCGCCGGACTCGCCGTAGTCGTACACGCCGGTGATGTGCGGGTGGCTCAACCGCGCGGCGGCCTGCGCCTCGGCCCGGATCTGCTCCCGGAACGCCGGGTCCGCGGCCAGCGTCGGGGCGAGCACCTTGATCGCGACCTGCCGGCCGAGCACCTCGTCGTAGCCGCGCCAGACCACGGACATCCCGCCCGCGCCGAGCCGTTCGACCAACCGGTAGCGCCCACCGACCGTTGCCATGCGTCATGTGTTGCCCGGTGAGCGGCGGTTCGAACCCGCCACGTGCGGTTTCGGTCAGCCGCCGGTGGCCAGGAGCTGGTCCACGGGCGCGTACTCGTCGGTGAGGACCTCCGCGTCGCCGACGAACGCCGCGAGCTCCGCGCCCTCGATGATGGTGGTCGCGCCGCCGTCGTCGTCCTCGGTGAGCCGCATCCGCAGCTGGTCCATCGGCAGCGGGGCCGGTGAGGCGACGATGACGAAGTTGGAGCCCTGCTCGCCGGCCAGCGACCGCTCCGGCGCGATCAGCGCGACGTGCGCGAACTCGGCCTGGACCGTGGCCACCTCGGCCTTGATGAACCGCAGCGGCGGATAGTCGATGACGTTCTGGGCGTAGATGCCCTCGGGCCGGGTCACCCGGCGGATGTCGGCCGCCATCTCCCGGGTGGCCAGGTGCCAGGGCACCACGAGGTGGCCGAAGGCGTCCCCGATCACGAGGTCGGCGCTGGCCGTGGCCCGCTGCGCGAGCAGCATCCGCGCGTCGCCCACCTTGGTGGTCAGGTGCGGACCCTGGCTCACGCCGAGCTCCCGCTCGTCGAGGTCGACCAGCGCGCCGTCCAGCTCGTACACCTCGTTGGCGCTGCCTGGCCGGGTGGCGGTGACGTAGCGGGGCATGGTGAAACCGCCGCCGCCGAGGTGGACCGCGTCGACGCGCTCGGTGCCCGGCTTGACCGCGCCGGCGACCGCCCCGAGCCAGCGGGTGTAGGCGAACTCGAGGTAGGTCGGGTCGTCCAGGTCAACGAAAGAGTGGCGGGCCGAGTTGAGGTAGAGCGTGCGACCGCCCTCGCGGGCCGGGTCCTCGACGACGGCGGCGCAGTGGTACGCGGTCTCGATGTCGCACGGCGTCGGCGCGGCCGCGGAGAGCCCGGCGCCGGCGAGCCCGACGACGGCGAGCATCGCGCCCGCGCGGCTGGTGCCGGCCAGCGCGAGCCGGTCGGTGCGGCGCAGGTAGTAGCCGACGCCCAGGCCGGCCAGCCCCAACGCGACGGCCAGCGCGATCAGGATGACCGAGGTCGGCAGCGCCGCGACCAGGATGAAGCCGGTGACCAGCGTCGCGGTGACCGCGCCGAGCGTGCCGACACTGGACAGCTTGCCGACCACCTGGCCGGTGTTGCGCAGGTCGCCGAGCTGGAGCTTGACCACCAGCGGGGTGACCGCGGAGAGCAGGAAGGCCGGCACGAACACCGCCAGCGCGGTGAGCAGCAGGATGCCGCTGACCGCTTCGCCGCGCAGCGCCTCGCCCGCGTAGCGGACCACCGGCAGGGTCACCGCCGTCGCGATGCCGGCCAGCACCAGCGCGCCCGGCAGCAGCGTGCGCGGGTCGCGCTTGTCGGCGATGCGCCCGCCGGTCCAGGCGCCGTAGGCGATCGCCGCCAGCGCGACGCCGATCACCGAGCTGGTCACCTGGAGCGTCACGCCCAGGTAGGGACCGACCAGTCGCAACGCGACGGTCTCCAGCACGAGAACGGCGCCGCTCGACAGGAACACCAGGAAAGCGGCCAGGCCGCCGGGCAGGGGGCGCCGTTCGGGCGCTTCGACCGCTGTCGCGGTGGTCTGTTCCATTCCGTCAGGGTACGGCGGTCACAGCATGGACAGGTGCACGTGGTTGGTGTGGTCGGCGGCCGGGTCGCCACCGCCGCTGTAGGACTTCCAGCCCGTGCCCGGCATCCAGATCCGTCGATACCAGATGACGTACATCACCCCGAGCGCGTTGGCGTTCTTGATGAAGAACGACGCCAGATTGTCGCCGTAGGCCTTGTCGGAGCCGGTCGCGCTCTTGTTCTCGAAACCACCCTCGGCCGCCGCGAAGTCACAGGCCCGGCCCTTGGGGTGCTCGCCGCCGCCACCGGAGCGGTGACACGAGACGTAGTGGTCGAAGTCCGCGGCCTGCGCCTGCCGCAGGGCATGCAGCGTGCGCGGCGTGATGCAGCCGCTGGCCGGCGTCGGGTCGTCGATCGTGCAGGACTCGGAGGGCCAGGAGCCGTCGGAGTTGCGGGGCGCCGGCTTCGCCGCCGGGGAGTTGGGGTTGATATAACCACCGCTGTTCGCGCCACCGCCGATGGTGCGCAGCGCCCGCTCGGCGTCTTCCTTGCGCTTGGCCAGCGTGGCGACCTGCTTCTGCTGCTCGCGCACCTCGGCGTCGAGTTGAGCCCGGGCCCCCACGGCCGCGGCCTGCGCCTCCGCGTAGCCGCGCAGTGCGCCCGCGTCGCGCTGGGCCATCAGCTCCAGGCTGCCCGCGCGCTGGAGGAAGTCGTCCGGCGAGGCGCTGTTGAGCAGCGCCGAGACGGTGGTGAGCCGGCCGGTGCGGTAGGACTCGACCGCCATCACGCCGACCGTGTTGCGGGTCGTCTCGACCTGCGCCTCGAGCCGCTTGACGTCCTTGTCGAGCCGCCAGGCCCGCCGCTTGGCGTCGTCGAGCTTGCGCTGCGCCTCGACCTGGCCCTTGGCCGCGGCCTCGAGGTTGTCGCGCAGCTTCTTCTCGTCGTTTTCCTTGGGCGCGGGGTTCGGCGCGGCGGCCGCGCCCGTGACCGGAGCACCGACCGCTACCGTCACGGTCGCGATCAGTGCGGCGAGCAGGGCCCGCCACCGGTATCGCGTCACCGTACGAGGCACTGCGATTCCCTTCCGTCACAATGGATCCCCCGCTGACCGCCGGACAGCGTACCCGATGGGGATCTGTCCGGGGTCCCCGCGAAATTCGACTACGGACAGTCAGGGAATGAGTGCGCCCGCCACCGTCTGCCAGGTCGGCTCGTCGATGGTCGCCAGCAGCCCCTCGCCCGGATCGGGAGTGACCAGATAGGGCCGGCCGTCGAGGCGCCGGGTCACGCCGCCCGCCTCGCGCACGAGCAGGGCGCCCGGCGCGTGGTCCCACGGCCAGGTGCGCCAGAACATCGCGAACTGCTGCTTGCCGCCGACCAGGTCGAGATATTCGCGGCCGGCGCAGCGCTGGCCGTTGGTGACCGAGCCCAGCCGCACCGTGCCGTTCTCGACCTTGGCCTTCAGGTCGGCCGGGTAGTAGGTGGCCGGGGCCACGCCGCGAAGCTGCTCCGGCGACAGCGGCGCGGTGGGCTCGATCCGCCGGTCGTCGAGGTACGTGCCACCGCCGGCGACCGCGTGCCCCATCTCGTCCGCGATCGGGTCGTAGATCCAGGCGGCGGCCGGGCCGGTCTCGTCGATCAGCGCCACCATCAGGCAGAACGGCCCGTTGCCGTCGGCGTAGTTGGCCGTGCCGTCGATCGGGTCGACGATCCAGGTGGGCGCCGGGCCACCGATGCGGGTCAGCAGGCCGGAGTCGGCCGCGTAGGCCTCCTCGCCGACCACGACCGAGCCGGGCAGCAGGTCGAGCAGGCCCGCGGTGAGGGCCTCCTCGGAACGGCGGTCCGCGACGGTGACCACCTCGCCCGGGCCCTTCTCGCCGATCTCCGACGCTTGCAGGTGCCGGTAGGAGGGCAGGACGACGGTGGCGGCGACGTGCCGGACGAGCGCGCTGACCTGGCCGCCGAGTTGTGCGTCGATCACGTGTTCACTTTCAGTTGCGCGGGGGGAGCTTGACCACACTGACGAAGAACTCGTCGATCTGGCGTACGACCGAGATGAAGCGCTCGAAGTCGACGGGCTTGGTGACGTAGGCGTTGGCGTGCAGTTGGTAGCTGCGCAGGATGTCCTCGTCGGCGGCCGACGTCGTCAGCACCACGACCGGGATCCGGCAGAGTTCGTCGTCCTTCTTGATCTCCTCCAGCACCTCGCGGCCGTCGCGGCGGGGCAGGTTGAGGTCGAGCAGGATCAGGTCGGGGGCGACCGCGTCGGCGTACTGGCCTTCGCGGCGCAGGTAGGCCAGCGCCTCCGCGCCGTCGGACACGACGGTCAGCCGGTTGCGCAGCTTGTGCTCCTCGAACGCCTCCTGCGTCATGAGCACGTCGCCCGGGTCGTCCTCGACGAGCAGCACCTCGATGGGGCTCTTGCCGTCGGCTGGTGCGGTCATGCCGCCACTTCCTTTACGCCCGTCGTGTCGTGGGTGGGTTCGGCTTGTGCGGGTGGCTGGTCCTCGACCAGCACCGGGAGCGTGAACCGGATGATGGTGCCCTCGGTGGCCTCCACGTCGACCCAGATCCGGCCGCCGTGGTATTCGACGATCTTCTTGGCGATGGCGAGCCCGATGCCGGTGCCCGGGTACGCGTCCTTGGAGTGCAGCCGCTGGAAGATCACGAAGATCTTGTCGGCGAACTCGGGCTCGATGCCGATGCCGTTGTCGGCACAGCTGATCTCCCACTCGTCGCCGACCCGGCGGGCGGAGACCTCGACCCGGGGTGGCACGCCCGGCCGGCGGAACTTGATCGAGTTGCTGACCAGGTTGGTCAGCAGGTTGGTGAGCAGGGCCTCCTCGCCCAACACGGTCGGCAGGTCGGCGAAGACGAGCTCACCGCCCGCGTACTCCCGGGCGTTCTCGGTCTGGCTGCTCACCTCGGCCATCACCCGGTCGAGGTCGACCTCGACGAAGCCGGTGTTGACCCGGCCGATCCGGGAGAACGCCAGCAGGTCGTTGATCAGCCGCTGCATCCGCTGGGCGCCGTCGACCGCGAACGCGATGTACTGATCCGCCCGCTCGTCGAGCTGGCCGGCGTAGCGCCGCTGCAGGAGCTGGCAGAAGCTGGCCACCTTGCGCAGGGGCTCCTGCAGGTCGTGCGAGGCGACGTAGGCGAACTGCTCCAGGTCGCGGTTGGACCGGATCAGCTCCTCGGCCTGGCGCTGGAGCTGGTTGTTGACCCACTCGACGCGCTCCCGGGACGCCCCGACCTCGGCCAGGTCGGCCGCGATCTGCTGGCGCATCGCGTCGATGTCGTCGGCGAGCCGGCTCAGCTCCGGCGGGCCGACACCGGCGATCTTCCGTTGGTAGTCGCCGGCGCGCACGTCGCGCACCTGGTCGGCCAGGTCGGTGACCGGGCCGATGACCACCCGGTTGAGCGACAGCAGCAGCGCGACGCCGGCCACGACGATCACGGCCGCCGCCACGACGAGCAGGAAGACCAGCGTGTTGCCGGTGTCCCGGGCCCGGTCGGCGGCCTTGTCGCGCAGCTCCAGCATCTGCCGCTGCAGCTCGTCGAGGGAGGCGCGCATCTCGTCGAAGCGCACCCGCGCCTGGTCGGTGACGTAGCCGCGGGCGGTGGCGATGTCGGGCGCGGCCACGACGGGCTCGGCGACGCTTGTGCGCCAAGCGGTGGCCTGCTCCTCGATGCGGTCGAGCTGGCGGGCGATCTCCGGCTCGTCGCGGAGCAGCGGGCGCATCGTGGCGACGAGATCCCGCTCGGTGGCCACACCCCGGGTGTAGGGCTCGAGGTCGCCACGGTCGCCGCTGACGGCGTACCCCCGGATGCCCGTCTCCTGGTTGACCAGCGCCGTCTGCAGCCCTTGCGCGCTGGTGCGCAGCGGGCCGGTCTTGTCGAGCAGCGTGTCGAGGTGGTTGCGGTTCTGCGCGGCGACGCCGGCGGCGAACACCGCGATCAGCACCAGCAGGACGCCGACGATCGCGGTGAGTGTGATCACCCGGCGTCGCAAGGTCCACGTCCTCATCGGCCACCGCCCGCGCTGACCAGCAGCATGGCGACGTCGTCGGCGAACTGGCCGCCGTTGGCGTCCTCGGCGCGGCCGACCAGCCAGGCGGGCAGGTCAGGCAGCGGCACGCCGCGGGCGGCCTCGACGAGGTCCACGAGCCCCGGCACGTCCAGCCGCTCGTCACCCGCGCCGACGCGACCCTCGATCAGGCCGTCCGTGTACATCAGCAGGGACCAGTCATCGCTGTCGAACTCCAGGTCGTAGGCGCGCGGGGGACGTGGCGCCACACCGAGGACGAGCCCACCGGGCGCCGGTACGGGTGCGACAGTACCGTTGCTCAACAGCAACGGTGGCGGATGACCGGCCAGTCGGACGGTCGCCCGGTTGGCCCGCAGGTCGAGCCGGACCGTGGCGACGGTCGTGAACGTCTCGGGCAGCCGCCGCTCGCTGATCAGCACCTGCTCCAGCGCCGGCAGCACGGCGTCGTCGGGCACCCGGGCCAGCACCAGCGCGCGCCAGGCGACCCGGAGCATCACGCCGAGCGCGGCCTCGTCGGCGCCGTGCCCGCAGACGTCGCCGACGATCAGGTCGACCCGGTCGGGCGTGCTCTGCACCACGTCGTAGAAGTCGCCGCCGATCAGCGCCGCGTGCCGGCCGGGCCGGTAGAACGGGTGGACCGCGATGCGGTCGGTCTCCATCAGCGGGCGCGGCAGCAGGCCGCGTTCGAGGCGGGCCGACTCGGCCTGGCGCAACTCGACCTCGCGCAGCCGCAGCGCGTCGTCGTCGGCCCGCTTGCGCTCGACCGCGTAGCGCAGCGCGCGGGTCAGCAGCACGCCGTCGACCTGGCCCTTGACCAGGTAGTCCTGGGCGCCCTCGGCGACCGCGACGACACCGAGGTGCTCGTCCTGGCGGCCGGTGAGCACGCAGACGGCGGCGCGGCCGGACTGGGCGAGCACCTGGCGCAGCCCGTCGAGGCCCTGCGCGTCGGGCAGACCGAGGTCGAGCAGCACGCAGTCGGCGCCGGCCATCAGCGGGCGGGCCTCGGCAAGGCTCTTCGCGTTGACCAGGTCGACGGCCGCGTCGGCCTCGTCGAGCAGTTCACCGACGAGGAACGCGTCGGCGTCGTCGTCCTCGATGAGCAGCACGCGCAGCCGCTGCACGGAGCGTTCACGCCCCGCGCCGGCAGGCTGGGGCGGCACCGCGACGGCAGCCACCCGGTTCTCGGTCACGTCACCACCCTCTCGTACCGCTGCTTGCCCCCGCTCAACTGACCCCGCGGTGTGCAACCGTATGGCACCGTGCACCCACCGTGCCAGGCAGACCCGCCCACCGGGCCCGGCGTGGATCTAAGGTGATCTCACTTTTCCGGAAGGAGACCCGGGTGTCCGCAGGAGTACAGGAGCCGGCCGCCCCGGTCGTGCCGCCCGCCGACCGTGCGCTGGCCCGCCCCGTGCGGCGCGCGCTGACCGCGCTCGCCGCCGTCGCGGTGCTCGTCGCGATCGGCGTCGTCTCGTTGCTGGACATCCGTCCGCCCTCCCCCGCACCGGCGTCGGCGCCGGCCGACACGTTCAGTGCGGGGCGCGCCGCCGCGCACATCGACACGGTCGCGGCGCGCACCCACGTCACGGGGAGCGCCGCTAACGACACCGTGCGTGACTATCTGGTGGAAACGCTGTCAGGTTTCGGACTGCGCACCACGGAGCAGGACGCGACCGGCGGCGAGGCGGGCGACCTGAGCGGCAGCCACGGCGCGGCCGGCGTCGCCCACGTCCGCAACGTCGTCGCGGAACTGCCGGGCACCGACCCGACCGGCACCGTGTTCCTGGTCGCCCACTACGACTCCGTGCAGATCGGCCCGGGCGGCAACGACGACGGCGCCGGCACGTCGTCGATCGTCGAGGTGGCCCGCGCGCTGAGCCAGGCCGGCCCGCTGCGCAACAACGTGGTGTTCGTGCTGACCGACGCCGAGGAGGCGTGCCTGTGCGGCGCGTTCGCGTTCGCGTCGGCGCACCCGCTGGCCGCCTCGGGCGGGGTCGTCCTCAACCTCGAGGCCCGCGGCAGCACCGGCCCGGTCATCATGTTCGAGACGTCCCGCGACAACGCGAAGCTGGTCGACGTGTTCGCCCGGTCGGCGCCGCACCCGGTGGGCACGTCGTTCGCGGTCGAGGTCTACCGGCTGCTGCCGAACGACACCGACTTCACGGCGTTCCTGGACAACGGGTTCGTGGGGCTGAACTCGGCCTACATCGACGGTGGGGCGATCTACCACACGCCGCTGGACACACCCGCGTCCGTGGATCGGCGGACGTTGCAGCAGCACGGCGACAACGCGCTGGGGCTGGCGCGGGAGTTCGGGGCCGTCGATCTGGCCGCGTTGCGGGCGGGCGGCGACGCCACCTACTTCCCCGTGCCGGGCACGCTGGTCGTCTATCCGGGCTGGCTGACGTGGCCGCTGGCGGTGCTCGCGCTGGCGCTGGTGCTCGGGCTGGCCGTGCTGGTGGTGCGGTCGGGCCGGGCGACCTGGCGCCGGGTGGCCGGCGGATTCGGTCTCGCCCTGCTGCCGATCGTGCTGGCGCCGGTGGCGGCTCAGTTGCTGTGGGCGCTGGTCACGGCGCTGCGGCCCGGTTACGCGTCGCTGCTCGATCCCTACCGGCCCACGCTGTGGCGGCTGACCGTCGTGCTGCTCGCGGCGACGGTGCTGATCGCCTGGTACGCGCTGCTGCGGCGCCGGATCGGGCCCGCGGCCCTGGCTGTCGGCGGACTGGGCTGGCTGGCGGTGCTCGGGTTGGTGCTGGCGGCCCTCACGCCGGGCGGTTCCTATCTGGCGGCGCTGCCCGCGCTGGCCGGTGCGCTCGGCGGGATCGTGGCGCTGCGGCTGCGCGGGGTCTGGCCGGTGGTGGCGCTGACGGCGGCGGCCGCGGTCGCGGTGGTCATCCTGGCGCCCACGGTCGTGCTGCTCTTCCCGGCGCTGGGCATGGCGATGGGCGGGGTCGGCGCGCTGTTCGCGGTGCTCCTCGGCCTGGCGGCGCTGCCGGTGCTGGACCTGCTGCTGCCCGCGGCCGGTGGCCAGCGCGGCCTGGTCGCGCTGCGGGCCCGGCGACTCGGGCTCGGCGTGCCGGTGCTGGCCCTGGTGGCGACTCTGGCGGTGGGCGGGTCGGCGTTCGCGGTCGACCGCTTCGACGCGGCACACCCGGTGCCGACCCATCTCATGTACGCGCTGGACGCCGACAGCGGCCAGGCGAAGTGGGTGAGCTACGAGTCGTCGCCGCAGTCGTGGACCGCCGGGTACGTGACGTCCACGGAGGAGATCGGCACGGCGTTCCCGGACGTGGGCGACGAGGCGGTGCGGACGGGCCCGGCGCCGGCGGCGTCGTTGCCGCCCGCCAACGTGACGGTGGTGTCCGACACGACCGCGGGACCGGTACGCACGCTGCGCCTGCTGGTGGACCCGCAGCGACAGGTCCGCCTGGCGAGCCTGCACGTCGACGCGGCGACGGCGACCGTGGAGCGGGCGTCGGTGAACGGGTTCGCGGTGCCGGTCGAGCCGTCGGGGCCGTGGTCGTTCGGGCTGGTCTTCCACGCCCCGGGCGACGCCGGCTTCGCGGTGGAACTGACCTTGCGCCCGACGGGCCGGGGCCCGGTCCGCCTGCGGGTGGCCGACGGCAGCGACGGGCTGGACGACCTGCCGGGCTTCCGCGCCCGCCCGCCGGGCGTCGGCATCCAGGGCAGCCACAGCTCGGAGTTGGTCCTGGTCGCCAAGACCTACAGCTTCTGAGCTCGCGGTCAGGCGGCGCGGTGGCGGCCCGTCAAGGTCGCCGGGCGGCGTCGGCGGCGGAGCAGGGTCATGGCGGTGCCGGCGAGCAGGAACGCTGCCGCGAGTGCGGTCAGGCGGGGGATCGTGCCGGTGGGGATGAGCTTGTCGTCCTCCGACCGGAGGGTGACCGCGGCCGGGGCTTCGGTGCCGTTCGGGCCGCCGGCGGTGCCTGACTGCGGCCCCGCCGGGGCCGGGGCGGGGGCGGCCTTCG
Source organism: Asanoa siamensis (assembly GCF_016862555.1). GTDB lineage: Bacteria > Actinomycetota > Actinomycetes > Mycobacteriales > Micromonosporaceae > Asanoa > Asanoa siamensis. The sequence continues at coordinate 13,485 of NZ_BONE01000009.1, forward strand.
ACGCGTTCTCCGCGTCGGCCGCCGTCGCCGAGCCGTAGCCGCTGGCGTCGAGGCCCGTGAGCGGGTTGATGTTCGCCGAGAGCGGGATGGTGTCCGCGGTGTCCGATGTGTCGGCCAGGTCGCCGCGGTCGCCCATCGCGCCGCCGTTCGAGTAGCCGCCGCCGTCGCTGTAGCCGCCGTCGCTGTAACCCGTGCCGCCGTCGCTGTAGCCGAGGCCGGGGTCGGTGTAGCCGGGGTCGGTGTAGACCGGGCCCGGGTCGGTGTAGCCGCCGCCGTCGCTGTAGGTGCCGCCGGCCGCCGGTCCCGGGTCGACGTACGTGCTGCCGCCGCCGTCGTAGGCGGTGCCGCTGTCGTACGCCATGCCGTTGCCGTTGATCGTGCCGTTGTCGGCCATCCCGCCCGTCGGCAGGTCACCGCTCGCGACGGTGCCCGGGACCGAACCATCCGCCGGCGGCACCTCGACCGGCGCCGCGTCCTGACCGGGCAGGTCGACCGGTGCCTGCGGCAGCGTCGGAGTGGGCGTCGGGGTCGGCGTCGGCGTCACCGAGGGCGTCGGTGTCGGCGTCGCCGCGCGGCCCACCAGGCCGGCCGGCAACACGTTGTCGAGGTACATGTCCGCCCTCGGAATGGTCGCCACCGCGACCGCCAGCCCGCCGACGACAGCGGCCGCCGCCAGGGCGGCGCGCACCGATCCCCGCATCTCGTTCCCCCGAATCAGACATGAGACGCACCCATGTGCGATGCTGCCCGATCCGGGGCAAAAATGTGGAGATTTGTCTACTTCCACCTAAAATGAACGAAAAGGCGGCCGAAGTTCTTCGAGTCCTTCTCGACCCGGTGGTAGAGCTGCTTGACGTCCTTCTGGTCGAGGAAGCGCAGCACCTTCTTCTTGAGGGCGCCGGATCCCTTGCCAGGGATGATCTCGACGAGGGTGGCCTTCTTGGCCACGGCCTCGTCGATGATCCCGCGGAGTGCCCGGTCGATGTCGGAGCCGCGGTTGTAGATGTCGTGCAGGTCGAGCTTGAGCTTCACCGGGGGTTGACCTTCGACTCGACGCGCTCCAGCGCCGCCGCGTAGTCGCGGTGGTCGGCGTGCATCGCGGCGGCGATCCGCAGGTGGGTCAGCGCCTCCGACTGCCGGCCCTGCCGCTCGAGCGTGCGGCCCAGCACGTGGTGCGCGTAGTGGTCACTGGGGTCGCGGTCGACCAGCGCCCGCAGCTGCTCCTCGGCGCGACCGAGCTGCGCCGACTGGAAGTAGGCCCGGGCCAGCAGCTGGCGCACCGACGCGTTGTCGGGCTCCGCCACCACGATCGGCTCGAGCAGCCGCGCCGCCCCGGCCGGGTCACCGGCTTCGAAGAACAGGGTCGCCCGGCGGTACTCCTCCAGGAGATCCATTTCCACCTCCACCTTCCTCAGGGCCGCCGCAGCGACCAGGCCCGCACGCCACCCAGAATGCCGGCGGTGTTCGGCACCACGACCACGTCGTCACCCATCCGGGCCAGCTGCTCCGGGCGGACCAGCCGGGAGTTGCCGCCGCCGAGGTAGAGCCGGTCCCAGAGGAAGACCGGCCGCAGGCCCTCGACCACCGTGCGGATCCGGCGCGACCAGAACGCGTCGCCCAGTCTGCGCCGCTCGTGCTCGCCGATGTACGTGTCGTAACTCATGCCCCAACGCACCGGCGCCTGCGAGAATTCCAGGTGCGGCGCGAGCGCCCCGCCGTCGAAGAGGGCGCAGCCGAGCCCCGTGCCGAGCGTGATCACGAGCTCCAGACCGGCCCCGGCGACCACACCCGCCCCGTGCACCTCGGCGTCGTTGAGCACCAGCACCGGCGTGCCGAACGCCTCCGCGAGCGCGGCCTGGGCGTCGAACCCGGTCCAGTCGCCGACCAGGTCCGGGTCGACCTTCGTACGCGGGCCGGATCGGGTCACGTAGTGCGGGGTCGCCACCACCACGCCGTGCCGGATCATGCCCGGCATGCCCACCGTGACCCGGTCGGCCGTGGGCAGCCGGGACGCGAGATCCAGCAGTGTCTTCACGAAGAGCGAGGTCGGCAACGGGTACGGCGTCGGCACGCGCAAGGGCTTGGCCCGCATCGTGCCCGCCTCGTCCAGCACCGATGCCTTGATCCCGCCGCCCCCGCAGTCGATCGCCAACGTCGTCACCACCCGCTCAGTCTGCCAATCACGACCGCGTCGCGCCTAAACGGAGCGGAAGATCGCCTCCGCCCCGGATAACATCGGCCTGCCATGACCACGCTGATCGCCAAAGACCTCGCTGCCGGCCACGGCGACAAGGCCCTCTTCTCCGACCTCTCGCTCGTGGTCGCACCGGGCGACGTCATCGGCCTCGTCGGCCCCAACGGCGCCGGCAAGTCGACCCTGCTCCGGACGCTGGCCGGGCTGATCCCGGCCGAGCAGGGCAGCATCGCGCTGAACCCGCCCACCGCGACGGTCGGCTACCTCCCGCAGGAGCCCGACCGGCGGCCCGGCGAGAGCGTCCGGGCGTTCCTGGGCCGGCGCACCGGCGTCACGGCCGCCCAGGAGGCGCTGGACGAGGCGACCGCGGCGCTCACCGAGGGCCGGGCCGGCGCCGACGACGCGTACACGATCGCCCTTGATCGTTGGCTGACCCTCGGCGGCGCCGATCTCGACGACCGGCTCGCCGAGATCGACCTCGGCTTCTCCGCCGACCTGCCGATGACCGCCCTCTCCGGCGGCCAGGCGGCCCGGGCGGGGCTCGCGTCGCTGCTGCTCAGCCGCTACGACATCTTCCTGCTGGACGAGCCGACCAACGACCTCGACCTCGCGGGGCTGGCCCGGCTGGAGGAGTTCGTCACCGGGCTGCGCGCGGGCACCGTGCTGGTCAGCCACGACCGCGAGTTCCTGGCCCGCACCGTGACCAGCGTGCTCGAACTCGACCTGCACCAGCAGCAGGTCAACCTCTTCGGCGGCGGCTACCAGTCGTATCTCGAGGAGCGTGCGGTGGCCCGCCAGCACGCCCGGGACAACTTCGAGGAGTACGCGCAGACGAAGGCCAACCTCGAGGCGCGGGCGCGTACCCAGCGGAACTGGATGGAACACGGTGTCCGCAACGCGCGCCGCAAGTCCAAGGACAACGACAAGATCGGCCGCAAGTTCCGCGCCGAGGCGACCGAGAAGCAGGCCGCCAAGGCCCGCCAGACCGAGCGCCTGATCGAGCGGCTGGACGTGGTCGAGGAGCCGCGCAAGGAGTGGGAGCTGCGGATGACGATCGCCGCGGCGCCCCGGGCCGGCGCCGTCGTGGCCACGCTGCGCGCGGCGACCGTCCACCGTGGCTCGTTCACCCTCGGCCCGGTCGACCTGCAGATCGACTGGGCCGACCGGGTCGCGATCACGGGACCCAACGGCTCCGGCAAGTCGACGCTGCTGGCCGCGTTGCTCGGCCGCCTCCCGCTGGACGCCGGCGCCGCGCACCTCGGGCCCGGCGTGGTCGTCGGCGAGGTCGACCAGGCCCGCGGCGCCTTCGTCGGCCCCGAGCCGCTGGTCGACGCGTTCCGGGCCGCCGCGCCCGAGATGGCTCCCGACGAGTCGCGGACCCTGCTCGCCAAGTTCGGCCTGCGCAGCGATCACGTGCTGCGACCCGCGGCCACCCTGTCGCCCGGCGAGCGCACCCGGGCCGGGCTCGCGCTGCTGCAGGCCCGCGGGGTCAACCTGCTGGTGCTCGACGAGCCCACCAACCACCTCGACCTGCCGGCGATCGAGCAGCTTGAGTCGGCATTGGACGGTTATCAGGGCACGCTGCTGCTGGTGACGCACGACCGCCGGATGCTCGACGCGGTGCGGGTCAACCGGCGCCTCGCCGTGTCCGCCGGCCGGGTGTCCGAGCTTTAGGCTTGACTTATATAACCCGCTGCTAGACAGTCGAGACGTGCACGCGTTCGACGTCCTCGGCGACCCGGTGCGGCGGCGGATCCTGGAGCTGCTGGCCGACGGTGAGCTCGCGGCCGGCGAGATCGGGGCCGTCGTGCAGGCGGAGTTCGGCATCTCGCAACCGGCCGTCTCGCAACACCTGCGGGTGCTGCGCGACAACGGGTTCACCACCGTGCGCGCGGCCGGGACGCGCCGCCTCTACGCGGTCGACGCGACCCCGCTGCAGGAGGTTGATGCCTGGTTGGACCGTTATCGCCGGTTCTGGTCGCAGCGGCTGGACGCACTGGAGACGGAACTAGCACGTGGCCGGCGCGCCCGGCCGCCCCGCTAGATCCGATCTAGCGGCGCGTCTCGCGCCTTCCTGGTGAGAGGGAGGTGGTCACCATGAGCGACGCGCCGTTGCGGTTGGCGGTGATCATCGGGAGCACGCGCGAAGGGCGGGTCGGCGATCGGCTGGCCCACTGGTTCGTCGCGCAGGCTTCCGGGCGTACCGAGGTCAAGGTCGAGGTCGTCGATCTCGCGTCGTTCGCCTTCCCGAACGGCTATCCGAACCGGGCGACGCCCGCGATGTCGGCCTTCGCCGCGTCGGTCGAGCGCGCGGACGCGTTCGTCGTGGTCACCCCGGAGTACAACCACAGCTTTCCCGCGTCGCTCAAGCAGGCGATCGACTTCGCCTACGACGAGTGGCACGCGAAACCGGTCGGCTTCATCTCGTACGGCTGCCGCTCGGCCGGGCAGCACGCGGTCAGCCAGCTCCGCGCGGTCTTCACGGCCCTGCACGCGATGACCGTGCGCGACGGGGTCGGCGTCGACCTGCTCGACGGCGACGACGTCGAGTCACTGCTCGCCGCGGAAACGCCGGTGCAGGCGGCCCAGGTGCTGCTCGACCAGCTCTGCTGGTGGGGACTGGCGCTGCGGGACGGCCGTACCGCCCGCCCCTATGTCTCTTGATCTTTATGTTTCTCGGGAGGAAACCATGAGCGACCGCTCGACTGGCCACGCGATCGAAGCGGAAGGCCTGGTGAAGACGTTCGGGAAAACCCGGGCGCTGGACGGCATCGACCTGCGGGTGCCGGCGGGGAGTGTCTACGGCCTGCTGGGTCCGAACGGCGCCGGCAAGACGACGGCCGTACGCGTGCTGGCCACGCTGACCCGCCCCGACGGCGGTTCGGCGCGGGTGTTCGGGCATGACGTGCTGCGCGAGGCCAACGCCGTGCGGTCCAAGGTCAGCATGACCGGGCAGTACGCGTCGGTCGACGAGGACCTGACCGGGCTCGAGAACCTCGTGCTGCTTGCTCGCCTGCTCGGCCACCGCAAGCCGGCCGCTCGCGCACGGGCCGAGGAGCTGCTCGCCGCGTTCGGGCTGACCGACGCGACCGACCGGCAGGTGAAGAAGTACTCCGGCGGCATGCGGCGGCGGATCGACATCGCCGCGAGCATCCTGAACACGCCGGAACTGCTCTTCCTCGACGAGCCGACGACGGGTCTCGACCCCCGCAGCCGCAGCCAGGTCTGGGAGATCATCCGCTCGGTCGTGGGGCACGGCACGACGGTGCTGCTGACGACGCAATACCTGGACGAGGCCGACCGCCTGGCGTCCCGGATCGCCGTGGTCGACCACGGCAAGGTGATCGCCGAGGGCACGCCGGGCGAGCTGAAGTCGTCGATCGGCTCGGGCACCGTCCACGTGCGACTGCGGGACGCGGGCGCGCGGCCGAAGGCGCTTTCGGTCTTGTCACTGGCGTTGGGCACCGCGGTCGAGCCGGACGCGGACCCGGTTTCGCTCACGGCGCGGGTCGACGGGTCCGACTTCGAGGCGAGCACGCAGGCGGCGCGGGCGCTGTCCGAGTTGGCCGCCGCCGGGATCGTCGTCGACGACTTCTCGCTCGGTCAGCCGTCGCTCGACGAGGTGTTCCTGGCGCTGACGGACGCTGTTCCTGCTGCTTCTGCTGCTTCTGCTGCTTCTGCTTCTGCTTCGGCTGAGATGGAGACCGCCCGATGAGCACCGCCGCCACCACCACGTCCGACGTCCAGACCGTCTTCGTCCCGTCGCCCGAGACGCTGGGTGCGGTCCTCGCGCCGGGGGCCCGACCGCCAAGGCCGAGCGCGTGGTCGGCGTCGGTCACGTTCGGCTGGCGGGCGATGCTGAAGATCAAGCACGTGCCCGAGCAGCTCTTCGACGTCACCGCCTTCCCGATCATCATGACGCTGATGTTCACGTACCTGTTCGGCGGCGCGATCGCCGGCAGCACGGACGCCTACCTGCAGTTCTTCCTGCCGGGCATCATGGTCACCAGCGTCGTGATGATCACGATGTACACGGGCATCGGCCTCAACACCGACATCGAGAAAGGCGTCTTCGACCGCTTCCGTACGCTCCCGGTCTGGCGCCCGTCGGCCCTGGTCGGCATGATCTTCGGCGACGTCCTCCGCTACATCCTGGCGGCGCTGGTCATCCTGGGCGTGGGCCTGATCCTGGGCTTCCGCCCCGACGGCGGCGTCATGGGCGTGGTCGCGGGCATCGGCCTGCTGGTCGTCTTCTCGTTCGCGTTCTCCTGGGTCTGGACGATGTTCGGCCTGATCCTGCGCAGCGAGAAGTCGGTGATGGGCGTCAGCATGCTGGTCCTGTTCCCGCTCACGTTCCTGAGCAACGTCTTCGTCGAGCCCTCGACGATGCCGGGGTGGCTACAGGCCTTCGTCAAGGTCAACCCGATCACCCACCTGGTGGACGCGATCCGCTCGGTGATGGCGGGGTCCCCGGACGCGTCGAGCATCATGTGGACCTTGATGTGGAGCGCGGGCTTCGTGGTGGTGTTCGGCTTCCTGACGATGTACCGGTACAACCGGCGCTGATCTCTTGTTCGCGCGGCCCCGCACCTCGGTGCGGGGCCGCATACTTGGATCCGATGGCTGCCTCCTCCGCAACGCTCATCGTCGGCATCATCGCGGCGTCGATCACGGCGGTCGGATGGTTGGTCAACTATGTCGTCACGGCCGCGATCGACCGCCGCAAACAACACGCGGCCGCCCGGCTCGCGCACGTCGAACGGCAGCTCGAGAAGCTCTACGGCCCGTTGATGTTCCTGGTCGAGGAGGGCGAGTCGTCGTTCCGCGACCTGCTGGGCACGCTCGGGCGGCGGTACGTTTTCAGTGGCAGCCGGGAGCTGCCCGAGGCGGAGCTGGAACTCTGGCTCTTCTGGGTGGATCACGACCTGATGCCACGCAACGTGGCGATCCAGAGCCTGCTCTCCACGCAGACGCATCTGATCGTCGGACACAAGCTGCCACCCTCCTACCTGGACTTCGTCGACCACTACAACTCCTGGCGGATCACCCACCTGCGGTGGAAGGAAGAGGGAGTGCGGTACGGCTGGACCGCCAAGGTGAACTGGCCGGACTCGTTCACGGCCGACGTGCGCGCGACGTTCGCCCAACTGAAGCAGGAGCAGGCGGCGTTGCTGGGAACCGTCGTCAGCCGGTCTTTGACGCCGAAGCAGCGGCCGCGCACGGACGCGGTGTCGCACGAGTCGCTTGACCGCGCCCGATAGAGCCGGGCCAACCGCCGCCCGCCGGTCGAGACTGCGAAGCAGCGGCCGCGAAGCCGCACGACTCGCTCAGCCCCGTCCGACAGGACCGCGCCTACAAGCGCCAAGCGGTCGGGGCGGCCGGGGCGTAGCGGCAGGTCGCGCCCGTGGAGACGGATTCGCGGAGGTGGGTGGCCAGGTCCGGGTGGCGTTCGTCGATCTTGCGTAGCGTGTCGCGGATTCGGGCGGTCACCGTCTTGCGGGCGCGTTCCGCTTCGTCGCCCAGGATGCGGGTGCGGCCGCCCATGCCCGCGGCGGCGCGTAGCTCGTCGATCAGGGCGCGGCGCTCCGCGTCGTGTTTCGCGAGTTTCGCCTCATCGCCGCGGTCCGCGGCCAGGTCGATCGCCTCGTCGAGCTCACCGAGGCGGCGCTTGTAGCGGGCCTTGGCCTCGTCGTCGAGAACCGGGTCGCCGCCCATCCGGCGGGCCGCAAGCAACTCGGGACCCGCGCTGGGGTCGAGCAGGACCACCGCGGCGATCTCGGCACCCGGGTGGCTGAGCAACTCGTGCAGGTCGCGTAGGCCCTTGGCGTCTGGGAGATGCACGACGTGGCCCCCGTAGGCCAGGCGCCAAACGTCGCCCTCCCGGCGAAACTCGGTCGGTGCGAGCGCGACCTGGCTGCCGGTTGGCGCCCAGTTGCCGGCTGACGACCCGTCCACGGCGGCACCGCTGCGCGCCGCGTGACTCGACCCCCCGGGTGCGGCGTAGCGAGACCCGCCGGGTGCGCCGTGACCGGACCTGCCGTGCGCAGCCGGGCCAGACCGAACGGATGCCGGGTCATCAAACCCACCGGACGCGGCGTAATCAGACTCGCCGTAGGCCGCCTGGCCCGATCCACCGTGGGTGTCCTCGCCAGATCCACCTTGTGAGGCCTGGCCAGACCTACCGGGTGCGCCGTCAACCGACCCGGCGGATGCGGCGTGACCAGACCCGCCGTGCGCGGACTGGCCAGACCGACTGGGTGCGGTGTCACCAGACCAACCGGGTGCGCCGTCACCAGACCAACCGGGTGCGCCGTCACCAGACCCATCGGATGCGGCATGACCGGACCTGACGTGTGCGGTCCTGCCAGACCAACCGGTTGCGGCATCACTAGACCCACCGGATGCCGCCTGGCCGGACCCGCCGGGTGCGACGTGACCGGGCTCGCCAGAATCTGCCCGGCCCGGCCCACCGGCTCGGAAGTGGCCCGAGTTCGCCGGGTCAGTGTCGGCCCAGGGCATCGACCACGCCGAACCTCCCGCACCGGGTTCGCTCGTCGCCGTTGAGCCGCTGGCCGTCCGCGCCTCCGTCGATCCGGCGGGCGCGTTGCTCGCAGGCGGGGCACCGGATGCGCGCGGGCGGCCCGCGTGGCGGGTCGCCAGCGCACGTGCCTCCTCAGCCACATGCGGCATGTCGAGGTCCGTCGCATCGCGCTCGATCTCCGACAGCAACCCCGCCGCCGGCTCGCCGCGGGCCAGCAGCGTCGTGGCCAGGCCCAAGCGGGCCAGCACCGCCCACGGCCGAGCACCCAACCGGTCCGCGGACCGCAGCGCGCGCTCGAACCCCGCCTCCGCCTCCGGCCACCGTTCCTCGGCCGCGTCGACGCGGGCCAGCCAGAGCTCGACCGGGCCGCTCACGTCGCAGCCGTAGAGCGAGACCAGCCATTGGCCCAGGTGGGGCTCGAAGGCCGCGCGTGCTCGGGCGCACAGGTCCGGGTCGCGGGTGAGCACCGCCAACTCCGCGACCAGGCGCAGGAACAAAGGCTCCATCCAGCGCTGGTAGGTGCGGTCGCCCGCGTCGACCTCGGCCACGTGGCGCAAGCCGGGGCCTGGATCGCCCTGGGCGACCGCGGTCAGGGCGGTGACCAGCGGATAATACGGCGGGTGCGCGGCCGCGCGTACCTCGATCAGGCGGGCTGCCTCGGTGAACCTGCCCCGGAGCATCAGCAGCGCCCAGCGGACGTGCTGGCCCATGTAGGCGTTTTCGTCGTGCTCGCCGTCGACGAAGCTGGCGAGCTCGCGATGCAGCAGCGCGGCCTCGGTGAAGTCGCCGCGCAGGGTGGCGATGATGCTGCGGTCGATCGCCGACATCATCCGGGCGATCGCGACGTCGTGCTGTTCGGTCATCGCCTGCATCGCCTGGAGCTGCGCGTAGTAGCCCGGATCGCCGATCTCCAGGAGCGCGACCCAGCGCAGCGACAGGGCGAAGGCGGCCGTCTGCCAGTCGCCGGACCGGCGGGCTACGGTCTCCATCTCGGCCATCAGCGCGGCGCGTTCACCCGCGGAGCCCAGACCCCAGATGGAGTCATGCCGGCTCCACAGGCTGAACGCCAGGGCCTCGTCGTTGTTGTTGGCCCGGGCGTCGGCCTCGGTGCGGGCGATCAGATCGCCGACCAGGCGTTCACGGGACAGCTCGGACCCGTCGGCCCCGACAAACCTGGAATGGGCCTCGCGGAGCAGTGCCTCGATCGCCGGCCCCCGGGTGCTGCGGGGGCCGCGATGGCGCTCGGCGACCAGGGCCACCCGGGCCAGCACCGCGGCGTCGAGGGCGCGGGCCGTGTCGGCGGCGGCCATGATCTGGGCCCAGGCCTCGTCGCGATCGGTGCCGTGGAACAGCTCCATCGCGAAGTCAAGGTGGATCTTCACCCGGCGGCCGGGGTCTTCGGTGGCCCGCTCGAGCGCCCGGCGGAAGTGGTTCTGTGCCTCTTCCGGCGCGAGCCGGCCGGACGCGTCGCGGGCCGCGGTGACCAGGTGGTCGACGACGAGGGCCTGCGGCACGTCGTCGCCCGCCGCGTACGCGTGCCGGGCCAGGTCGGCCGAGAAGAGCCGCGCGCTCAACGTCGGCGTCGCGTCGACGGCCATGACCACCGCCGTGTGCCAGCGCCGGCGCGCGTCGTCGGGGAGCGCGTCGTAGAGCGTCTCGCGGACCAGGTCGTGCCCGAACGCGAACCGCCCGCCGCCGCGCCCGACCACCAGCCGGGCCGTGATCGCCTGGTCGAGCAGGCGGTCGACCTGGGGCACCGGGGCACCCACGGCGGCGGCCAGCAGTTGCCGGTGGAACTCGTGCCCGAGCACCGACGCGGCCGTCAGCAACTCGACCAGCGAGCCGGGCAGGAGGTCGAGGCGGCGGCGCACCGCGTCGCGTACACCTGGGGGAATCGCGGTCAGCGAACCGTCGGCCCGCCACAGCCGCGCGGTCTGCTCGACGAAGAACGGGTTGCCGCCGGTGCGCCGGTGCACCTCGGCCACCACGTCGTCACCGGCCGCGCGACCGGCGACGCGCTCGATCAACGTGCCGACCTGGGTCGGCTCGAGCCCGGCGAGCGTGACCGTCGTGGCCTTGCCCTGCAACGGCAGCAGCAGCGGCTGGAGCGGGTGCGCGGTCGACTCGACCTCGACGTCGCGGTAGGTGCCGATCAGCAGCAGCCGCTCGAACCAGGTGTGCTGGGCCGCGAACTCGAGCAACCGCAGCGAGGCCGGGTCGGCCCAGTGCAGGTCGTCGAAGACGACCATGACGGGTGCCCGCTGGGACGCCGCGACCAGCGCCGCGGTGACCCCGTCGTACAAGGTGAAGGCTTCGTCCTCGGTTTCCGTGGTCTTGCCGAGCAGCACCGCGAGCGCGCCGCCGCCCGCCTCCTGGATGGCGGCCCACTCCTCGGGCCCCGCCTGCCGGCGCAGCGCGCGCAACGCCTGGACCCACGGCCAGTAACCGGGGGCGCTCTCCGAATCCCAGCAGCGCCCGCCGATCACCGTCACGCCGCGGGACCGGGCCTCGTCGACCGCGCCGGTCACGAGCGTCGTCTTGCCGATCCCGGCCTCGCCGGTGACCAGCACCAGCCCGCCGTGGCTCTCGGTCACCCGGTCGATCTCGGCACGCAGCACCGCGGCGGGATGCTCCCGCCCGATGACCGACTCCCCCACCCGGGTCCCCATGACTCATAGACGGTAGCGGAACCCACCGACACTTTCGGTTACGCGAGGAGGCCGGGGTAGAGCAGGGCCAGCTGATGCGGATAGGCCGCGATGAGGCGCAACTCGTCGTCGGTGAGCGGCCGGCCGGTCGCGGCGTTGCAGAGTTGGACCAGCTTGAACGTCAGATCCGGTTCGGTGATCTCGATGCCCAGCCCGTCCATCACGTGGCGGAAGCCGGCCATGCCGCCGTACTCGCCGGTCAGCACGACCCGACCGGTGTGCGCGTGCCAGTCGTCCGGGTTCGGGCCGAGCACGTCCTCGTCGTACAACTCGTAGTTGCGGTGGTCCTTGAGCGCTCCGTCGGCGTGGATGCCCGACTCGTGCGCGAAGGCGTTGCGCCCGACGCCCGGTTGGTTGATGGGCAAGGGCTGACCGAAGGCGTACGCGGCCCAGGCGGCGAACCGGCGTGCCCAGGAGAGGTCCAGCGGATCGCCGATCTCCACCCGGTCGGCGACGCCGAAGCCGTTGCGCAGCGCGAGAATCGTGGAGACCAGGTCGGCGTTGCCGGAACGCTCGCCGATCCCGTTGACGCAGGTGTTGATCCAGGCGTCCTGGCCGGCCTCGAGGTCGCCGAGCGCGCCCGCGACCGAGTTGGCCACCGCCATGCCGAGGTCGTTGTGACAGTGCGTCTCGACGGGCATGCCCACCGCGCTGGCCAGCTTTGCGAACCGCTCCCCGATGCGGCCAGGAGTTTCGCCACCGATGGTGTCGCAGTAGCGCACCCGATCGGCGCCCGCCTCCTTGGCAGCCAGGGCGAACTCGGTGAGGAAGGTGAAGTCGGTGCGCGAGCCGTCCTCGGCGTTGACGCCGACGGTCTCGACACCGGCCTCCTTGGCGGTGCGGACGGCGGCGACCATCTCCGCGATGACGGCGGCCCGGTCGAACTTGCCACGGAACTTGTTGCGGAGCATCTGGTCGCTGGTGGAGATCGACAGGTTGAAGTGCCTGAGGCCGAGCGGCGCGGAGGCGGCCACGTCGCCGGCGACGGCGCGGGTCCAGCCGGACAGCCGCAGGTCACCGAACGCGCCCGCCTCGGCCAGGGCCACCTGTGCCTTGACGTAGGGCACCTCGTGGAAGAGGAACGGGAAGCCGATCTCGGACTGCGCTACGCCGAGCTTGGCCAGGTAGAAGTTGACCATCGTCTTGCCGAACTTGGACAGCCCGGTCCGGGCGGTCTGGACACCGTCACGGTTGGTGACATCGAGGAAGTGGATGCGTGGCATACCCTCAGGTTGACACTGCGGGTTGTTTTGGGTCAATGTTGATTAAAATCAACGTCGACTCGGGTACGGAGGCGCGATGGAGCAGCTCACGGGCTGGCTGACGGCGGCGGAGGCGGCGGAACGGCTGGGTGTGAAGCCAGCCACGCTGTACGCGTATGTGAGCCGCGGCGTCCTGGCGCGGCGGCGCTCGCCGGCGGGCCAGAGCCTGTTCGACCCGGCGGAGGTGGAACGGCTGGCTCGCCGGGGACGTCCGCGGCGGCCGGCTGGGGCGTCCGAGGTGGTGATCGAGTCCCGGATCACCGCGCTGGGGGGTGATCGGCCGTTCTATCGGGGGCGGGATGCGCTGGAGCTCGCGGCGAGCGCGTCGTTCGAGGAGGTCGCGGTGGGCCTCTGGACCGGTTCATTCGACGCGACGGCCCAGCGGGGCGTCGACGGGGATTCGCTCGAGTCACGAGACGTGCCCACGACGCACACCGCGGGCCAGACCGACGCGGCTTCGCGCGAGTCCGTAGGCGCGCCCACCCTGCAGACCATTGGCCACGCCGACGCGGCTTCGCCCAAGTCATCAAACGCCTCCACCCCGCACACCGTTGGCCACGCCGACGCGGCTCCGCCCCAGTCCCCAGACGCACCCAACCCACAGACCGTCGGCCACGCCCATGCCGTCCCACCCCAGTCCTCAGACGCGCGCACCCCACAGATCGTCGGCCACGCCCATGCCGGCCCACCCGAGTCCCCAGACGCGCCCACTGCCCAGACCGCCGACGCGGCTTCGGTTGAGTGGCAAGCCGGGACCGTGTTGCAGGGTGACGGCGGTGATTTGGCGGAGTGGCGGGCTGGGGCCGCGTCGTTGGCGGCCGGGCGGGCGGCGAGTGCCGCGTTGCCCGCCGACGTGTTGCTGCTCGATCGGATCCTGGCGATCGTGCCCGCGCTTGCCGCCGCCGACCCGCTCCGGGGCAACCTCGATCCCGCCGCCGTTGTCGATGTCGGGCGGGCCGTGATCGCCGGCGTCGTCGACTGTCTGCCCGAGCGGGGCCCCGCCGCGTCCGGGAGCATCGCTGCCCGGCTGGCGGCGCGGCTCGGGGCGGAGAACCGGTTCATCGACAGCATCCGGGCCGCGCTCGTGCTGCTCGCCGACCATGAGCTCGCCGCTTCGACGCTGGCAGCGCGGGTGGCCGCGTCCGTGCGTGCCGACCCCTACGCCGTGGTCGTCACCGGCCTTGCCACCGTCAGCGGTGCCCTTCACGGCGGCGCGTCGTTAGGCGCCGAGGCGTTGCTGGACGCCGTCTCCGATCCGGCCGAGGCCGACGCCGCCATCGGGTTGCGGCTGCGCCGCGGCGAGCGGATTCCCGGGTTCGGCCACGCGGTCTACAAAGCCGGCGACGGGCGGGCCGGTGCCCTGCTTGACCGGATCAGTGCCGCCGCGCCGGACCACCCCGTGCTGGCCAGTGCCGCCGCCCTCCGCGAGGCGGCGCGCCGGCGGCGGCTGCCCGAGCCAAACGTCGACTTCGCGCTGGCCACGCTGACCCGGGCGGCCGGGCTGCCCACCGGCGCCGGCGAGGCGATCTTCGCGGTTGCCCGGATCGCGGGGTGGCTGGCACACGCGATGGAGGAGTACGAGCAGCGCACCCCGTTGCGGCTGCGGGCGGTCTACGTCGGACCTTAACTGGTTGGCGAACCGGTTGAGCGGCGTTACGGTGGTCGCTCAGGACTCCGGACAGAGAGGGGCAGGGCCGATGCGGATCTGAGGTTGTCGACGCTTTCCGACAACCCTGGAGGACCGCTATGTCTTCTGCCCTGTCCCCGGCCGCCCTGGCCATCTCCGACCTCACCTTCATCTGGCCCGACGGCCAACCCGTGTTCACCGGCCTCGACCTGACCGTCGGCGCCGGGCGCACGGCGCTCATCGGTGCCAACGGCTCCGGCAAATCCACCCTGCTGCGCCTGCTGACCGGGGAGTTGACGCCGACCGGCGGCACCGTCCGGGTCGACGGCGCCCTGGCCTACCTGCCGCAGGACCTCACCCTCGACGCCGCCCGGCCGGTCGACGACGTGCTGGGCATCGCCGCGACCCGGCGCGCCCTTGCCGCGATCGAGCGGGGCAGCGCTGATCCGGTTCACTACGCGACCGTCGGCGACGACTGGGACGTCGACGAACGCGCCCGGTCGGAGCTTGACCGGTTCGGTCTCGGCCACCTCGACCTCGACCGACGGGTCGGCACGCTCTCCGGCGGGGAGGCGGTCCTGCTCGGCCTGGCCGGCCAACTGCTACGGCGACCGCGCGTACTCCTGTTGGACGAGCCGACCAACAACCTGGACCGCGCGGCCCGGGAGCGGCTCTACGCGACCGTGACCGCCTGGCCCGGGGTCCTCCTCCTGGTCAGCCACGACCGCGAACTGCTCGAACTGGTCGACCAGGTCGCCGAGTTGCGGGACGGCACGGCCCGGCTGTTCGGCGGCACGCTCAGCGAGTACGAGGCGGCGCTGGCCGTCGAGCAGGAAGCTGCCCAGCGCGCGGTGCGGGTCGCCGAGGGTGACGTGCGGCGGCAGAAGCGAGAGTTGGCCGACGCACACGTGAAGCTCGCGCGGCGGCTCCGCTACGGGCAGAAGATGTGGGACACCAAGCGCGAGCCGAAGGCGATCATGGCCGCGCGCAAGCGCGAGGCGCAGGTCTCGGCCGGGAAGCATCGCGGCATGCACGAGGAACGGCTCGCGTCCGCGCGCGAGCGGCTGGCGACGGCCGAGGAGGCGGTGCGGGACGACGCGATCATCCGGATCGACCTGCCGGCGACGGCCGTACCCCCTGGGCGCCGGGTCCTGACCGTCCGCGACGCCGTGCTGCGCAACGGCGTCCGCCTCAGCCTCGACGTGTACGGCCCCGAGCGGATCGCCCTGCTCGGCGCCAACGGGTCGGGGAAGACCACGCTGCTGTCCACACTCGTCGGCACGGTGCCGCCGCGCTCCGGGGAGGTCGACATCGCCGTCCCGGTGCGGTTGTTGCCGCAGCGACTGGACGTACTCGACGACGATCTGTCGATCGTGGCCAATGTGCACCGCATGGCGCCGGCGGCCGGCGACAACGCGATCCGGGCGCGGCTGGCCCGGTTCCTGTTCCGCGGCGCGCGTGCGGAGCGTCCGGTCGGCACGCTCTCGGGCGGCGAGCGGTTCCGAGCGACGCTCGCGACGCTGCTGCTGGCCGAGCCGGCGCCGCAACTGCTGCTGCTCGACGAGCCGACCAACAACCTCGACCTGGCCAGCGCGCGGCAGCTCGGTGAGGCGTTGGCGGCGTACCAGGGCGCTCTCGTGGTCGCCAGCCACGACCTGACGTTCCTGCGCACGCTCGGCATCACTCGCTGGCTCACGCTCGACCGCGCGCCGCGATCGGTGCCGTAGGCGATGTTTCGTGTCCGGGGCCGGCTAGAGCGGTCCCGGACACGAGGCTGGGCCTAGGCTGGTCAGGTGGTGCGGTTTCGGATCAGTGAAGCGGCTGAGCTGCTCGGCGTCAGCCCGGACACCGTGCGCCGGTGGGTCGACGCCGGACGGCTGCCCGCCGAGCGCGACGAGCACGGGCATCGGCTGATCGACGGCACAGAGCTGGCCTCGTACGCGCGGGCGCAGCACGAGCAGGCGGAGGGCGGCGACACCTCGGCCCGCAACCGGCTGCGCGGCATCGTCACCGCGGTGGTCAAGGACGCGGTGATGGCCCAGGTCGACATCCAGGCCGGGCCGTTCCGGATCGTTTCACTGATGAGCCGGGAGGCGGTCGACGAGCTCGACCTGCGGGTCGGGTCGGTGGCCACCGCGGTCATCAAATCGACGACCGTCGTAGTAGAGAAGGCGGCCGTGCGGCGTTAGAGTCGGCGGTACGAGGAGCGGCGGCGCGCTCACCTCACCTTTCGTTTGGGAGGAGCGTCCCTCATGCCGTCGTTCTCTCGTCGCACGTTCCTGCGGGTCGGTGGTGCCGTCGTCTTCTGCGGCGGCTTGTGCCCGCAATCCGCGGCCGCACCACTGGTCTCCGCCGACCTCGTCGTCTACGGGGCCACCTCGGGTGGCCTGGTCGCCGCGATCCAGGCGCGCCGGATGGGCCGCACGGCCGTGGTGCTGGAGCCGTCGACACATCTGGGCGGGCTGACGACCGGTGGGCTCGGGCAGACCGACAGCGGCACGGCGGCGTCCATCAAGGGCATTGCCGGGGAGTTCTATCGGCGGATCCATGCCGCGTACGCGGGAACGCCGGTCACGCCCACGTCGCCGGCGCGGTTCACGTTCGAGCCGCACGTGGCGCGAACGGTGTTCGACGCGATGCTCGCTGAGGCCGGCGTGCAGGTCTACTTCGGACTGCGGATCGCCTCGGTCAACCGCTCGGGCAACCGGCTGCTGGAGATCGTCGGCGACAACGGGCAGGCGTTCCAGGGCGGGATGTTCGTCGACGCCTCGTACGAGGGTGATCTGATGGCGCGGGCCGGGGTGTCCTGGACGGTGGGGCGCGAGAGCAACGCGACCTACGGCGAGACCATCAACGGTGTGCAGCTCCGAAGTGGACACCAGTTCAACTTCCCGGTGTCGCCCTATGTCGTGGCGGGCAGCCCTGCGTCGGGGTTGTTGCCCGGGATCTCGGCGGCACCCGTGGCGCCGGCCGGGTCGGGTGACGGGTTGATCCAGGCCTACAACTTCCGGATGTGCCTGACCCAGGCGGCTTCGCGGATCCCGTTCCCGAAACCGGCGGGATACGACCCCATCGCGTACGAGTTGCTGTTGCGTTATGTGCAGGCGGGGTGGAACGGGCCGTTCTTCACGACGCACGGTGTCGGCGGCGGCAAGACCGACTCCAACAACAACGGGGCCTTCTCGACCGACTTCATCGGGGCCAACTACGGCTATCCGACGGCGTCGTACGCGGCGCGGGAGAGCATGGTCGCCGACCATCGCGCGTACCAGCAGGGTTTGATGTGGTTCCTGGCCAACGATCCGCGGCTGCCGGCAGCCGTGCGCACGTCGACCGCGTCCTGGGGCCTGGCGGCGGACGAGTTCGTCTCCACGGGCGGCTGGCCGCCGCAGTTGTACGTGCGCGAGGCCCGGCGGATGGTGTCAGCTCATGTGATGACCGAACGCAACTGCCGCGGCCAGGAGCCGGTGCCGGATCCCGTCGGGCTTGCAAGCTACACAATGGACTCGCACAACTGCCAGCGGGTCGTAATCAACGGCGTCGTCAAGAACGAGGGTGACGTGCAGATCGGGGTGCCGGGGCCCTATGGCATCAGCTATCGGTCGATCGTGCCGACCGAGAGCCAGTGCGCGAACCTGCTGGTGCCGGTCTGCCTGGCGGCGAGCCACATCGCGTACGGCTCGATCCGGATGGAACCGGTCTTCATGATCCTGGGCCAGTCCGCGGCGACGGCGGCCGTGCTGGCGCTGTCGGCGTCGACGGCGGTCCAGCAGGTGCCGTACGCGACGCTGCGGGCGCGCCTGCTGGCCGACGGCCAACTGCTGCAGTGGCCGCCGCCGGCGGGCCCGGGCGAGGTGATCGTCGACAGCCGCGACCCGTCGGTGACCCGCGCGGGCACCTGGGTCTCCAGCACGTCGATCCGGGGCTACTGGGGCGCGGACTACGAGCATGACGGCAACACGGCGAAGGGGGTGAACCGGTTACGCTTCCGCCCTAGCTTGCCGTCCTCGGGCACGTACGCGGTGTATCTGCGCTGGACCGCGGACCCGAACCGGTCAAGCAACGTCCCGATCGACATCGTCCACAACGGCGGCGTGACGACCCGGGTGGTCGACCAGCGCGCGAACGGCGGGCAGTGGGTCTCGTTGGGTTCGTATTCATGCGGGGCGGGCACGGCAGCGAGCGTGCTGATCCGCACGGAGAACACCAACGGCTACGTGATCGCGGACGCGGCCCGCTGGGTGCTGACGACTTAACCGTTCCACCCGGGCTGCCTGGCCGACACTCGGCCTGTCCGGGGGATGCCCGGCCGATCCTGTCCGGCCTGGTCGGCCGACCCACCCCTTCCGAGCGCTGGCCGGCGCCGGTGTGCCCGGCCGAGGCCGACACAACGAAGGGGCCCCCGCCGCATCGGCGGAGGCCCCTTCACGACCAGGACCGTCAGTGGACGGCGGTTGTCTCCGCGGCCAGGCGTTCGTCGCCCGTCATCGTGGAGAGGGGCTTCTCCTTGATGAACAGCACCGCGATCACCGCCAGGAAGGCGATCGGTGCGCCGATCAGGAACAACTCCGCCGTGGCTGAGCCGTACACGTCCGCGATGATGTGGCGGATCGGGTCCGGGAGCGTCGAGATGTCCGGGACCTCTGCCGTGCCCGAGCCGCCGCCCGCCGCGGCGCCGAGCTTTTCCGTCAAGCCGCTCGTCACCTTGTTCGCCAGCACCGCGCCCAGGGCGCTGACGCCGATCGCGCCACCCATGCTGCGGAAGAAGGTCAGCACCGACGTGGCCGCGCCCAGCTCGTTGGCCGGCACGTCGTTCTGCGCCGCCAGCACCAGGTTCTGCATCAGCATGCCGACGCCGATGCCGAGAACGGCCATGAAGACCGAGATCATCACGACGCTGGTGTCGGCGCCGATCGTGCCGAGCAGCAGCATCCCGGCGGTCATGACGATCGCGCCGGCCACCAGGTAGCCCTTCCAGCGGCCCGTCTTCGTGATGAGCTGACCCGCCACTGTGGATGAGACCAGCAGGCCGAAGATGAGCGGCAGGCTCATCAGCCCAGCCACCGTCGGCGACTTGCCGAGCGCCACCTGGAAGTACTGCGCCAGGAAGACCGTGCCGCCGAACATCGCCACGCCCACCAGGATCGAGGCGACCGTCGCCAGCGACACGGTGCGGTTGCGGAAGATGCCCAGCGGGATGATGGGCTCCGGGGCGCGCGACTCGACGAACACCGCCAGCGCCAGGATCACCACGCCCGCGGCGACCAGGACGAAAGTCTCCCAGGACGCCCACGCGAACTTGCTGCCCGCCAGGGTCGACCAGATGAGCAAAGTGGACACGCCGGCGGTGATGAGCAGGGCGCCGAGCCAGTCGATGCGGACCTTGCGGCGCACCACCGGCAGGTGCAGCGTGCGCTGGAGCAGGAAGATCGAGAGCAGGGTGAAGGGTACGCCGAGCAGGAAGCACCAGCGCCAGCCGAGCCAGCTCGTGTCGACGAGCACGCCACCGATCAGCGGGCCGGCGATCGTACCCACGCCGAAGACGGCGCCGAAGATGCCGGAATAGCGGCCCAGCTCGCGCGGCGGGATCATCGCCGCCATCACGATCATGGCGAGGGCCGTCATGCCGCCGGCGCCGACGCCCTGGACGACGCGGCTGACGATCAGCACCTCGACGTTCGGGGTGAAGCCGGCGATCAGCGAGCCGACGACGAACAGCAGCAGCGAGAGCTGGATCAGCAGCTTGCGGCTGTAAAGGTCGGCCATCTTGCCCCACAGCGGCACGGTGGCGGTCATCGCCAGCAGTTCCGTGGTGACGATCCAGGTGTAGACGGACTGGCTGCCGTTGAGGTCCGCGATGATGCGCGGCAGCGCGTTGCCGACGATGGTCGACGCGAGGATGGAGACGAAGAGGCCGACCATCAGGCCGGACAGGGCTTGCAGCACCTCGCGCTGGGTCATCCGCGCGGGTGCGCTGTCGGCACCCGGTGGCTCGGCCGAGTTCGGTTCGGACGAGGTGGTGACGTCGGTGGTCATCAAGTGTCCTTACTGGAGGGATGTGCGGTGGTGCCTATGCGCGGGTCGGCTCGGCGAGACCGCTCGCGAGGATGTCGAAGGCCTCGTCGACCAGCTTCGCGAGCGTGGCCGGTTCAGCGCGGGGGTCCTCGTCGGCCCAGCGCATGAACGCGACCCGGAACGCCGCCCCCGTGACCGCGGCAGCGACGGCCGGGAACGGGTGGTCGGGCGGAAGGTCGAGACGGTCGGCGACCGCGGCGGCGACCGCCATCTCGGATTCGACGCTCGTGGCGAGCAGCCGGGGCAGCAGCTGGGGGTTCTCGGAGACCACGCGCATCCGCAGGGCGAGGGTCTCGCGATGGTCCTCCATCTGGTGGATCACCGGGATGAACGCGAGCCGGAGCGCCTCGACCAGGCTGGTGTCGGTGGGCAGCGAGCGGAGCGTCTCCAACGCGGGGCCGATCTCCGTGTCGCCGCCGAGGAGCGCGTCGTCCTTGCTGGCGAAGTAGTTGAAGAACGTCCGCGACGAGACGTCGCAGGCCTCGCTGATCTGCTCGACCGTCACGTGTTCGAGCCCGTGCTCGGCCACGAGCCGCAGCGCCGCGGCGGACAGCGCGGCCCGGGTCTCCAGCTTCTTCCGGTCGCGACGGCCGAGGACGGGTGCGGTGTTCACCCCTGGACCGTACCCTCTGATCTTGCACAACACGAAAAGTTTTATTATGTGAAGCAGGGCACAGATCAGGGGTACGTCAAGACGCGGCCCGCGCTCATAGCGAAGCCGTCAAGATCGTGGCTGACTGTCGAACGGCGCGCTGAGCTGGGCGCATGGCAGTAATTCGGCACCCGACGACCCCCCGGGTGACCCCCGGAATCGAGCTGGGCATCGGCTCCGTCGCGGTCGTCGTACTCACGATCATCCTGGCCTCGGCCCCGCTTCCGTTCGGGCTCGCCGGCCTGGTGATCGCCACGGCCGTGGGCGCGGTCCTCATCCCCGACTGGCGCTACAGCCTCGGCCTCGCGGTGATCACCTACTTCCTGTTCGTCGGCTTCATCGCCGGCGACATGGGTCAACTCTCCTGGCGGGGCCACGACGCGCTGTGGCAACTCGTCGCCTTCGGCCTCGCCTACCTCGCCGGACTCACCCTGCGTTGGTTGATCAATAACCCGCCCCCGGACTGACGCGGGCGCGTTCGGCAAGCCGGCTGGCGCGTTCCGCCATTCCCGGCACCGCCGGCGGCGCGGATGCTCGGGTCATGCGCTTCATGACCTGGTTCGTCCGCGCCGCCGGCCTCTACAACGCGGGCGCGGTGATCGTCTTCCTGACGCCGGGCGCCCTCGACGCGCTCGGCGTCGCGCCGCCGTACTCGGATTTCTGGGTCTGGCTGCCCGCCCTGATGGGCCTCTTCGCCGGCATCGTGCTGCTGCTGTCCGCAATGGACCTTCAACGGTACGGCGCGTTCCCGTTCTGGAACGGCGTCATCCGGCTCACCTTCGTGGTCGCCACGATCGCGCTCGGCTTCGGCGACTCCGCCGGCACCTTCGTCACGGTGCTCGCCGCCGGCGACATCGTCCTGGTGATCGGCACCCTCGTCGGCCTCCCCGTCGTGCTCGGCCGAACGCCCTGGCAACTGCTCACGAACCGCGCGGAGCTGGCATGAACCGGTTAAGCGGTACGCTCACCGTCGTGGCCCTCGTCGAGGCGGCGTACGCGGTGGTCGCCCTGACCCCACCGGATCTGGTCGAGCCGTTGTACGGCTTCCGCCTGAACGCCGACGGCCAGTGGGCGCTGAAGCTCCTCGGTGTCTCGCTCGTCGTGCAGGCCGCCGTGGCCTGGCTCCTCCGCCGCCGACCGCACCGCGGCATCGTCGCGGCGCTCGCCGCCTACCAGTTCGGCAGCGCCACGGTGGACTGGACGATGTGGCTCGCGCTGCGCGACGACGGCATCTTCGCCACCACGCAGGGCCGGGTGGCGATCGTGGCCGCGATCCCCAGCCACTACCTGCTCGGCCTGCTGCTGACCGCGGCGCTCGTGACCGCCGGACGGCCGGTGACCAGTGACGTCCGAGCGCTGTAAACCGCCGGTCGGGCTCGCCGCGGCGCTCGCCGAGCACGGCGTCGCGGCGAGCGACGTGCTCGCGCTGACCGGACTGCCCGCCCGCCTGCTCGACATCCCCGGTGCCCGGCTGAGCGTGCCGGACTACTTCGCGCTCTGGCAGGCGATCGGCGACGTCAGTGGCGATCCGGCCATCGGGATCCGGCTCGCCCGATCGCTGCGGGCCGATCACACGGAACCGTTGTTCCTCGCGGTGTTCGGCGCGGCGACGGTGGGTGCGGCGCTCGCCACCGTCGCCGCGTACAAGCGGATCCTGACACCGGAGTCGCTGGAGCTGTCCACTTCGGATGGCCAGGTGACGCTGGCCTGGCGGTGGCCCGACGAGCGCCCGCCGCGGGTGCTCGTCGACGCCGAGCTCACCTTCCTGGTCGAGGTGTCGCGGCGGGCGACGCGGGTGCCCGACCTGGCGCCACGCCGGATCGCGCTTACCGCGGCGTCGGTCAGCCCGGAGCACCACGACTACTTCCGCTGCCCGATCCGGCTCGACCAGCCGGTCACCACGATCGCGTTCGGCGCGACCGACGCCGCCCGGCCGTTCGTCAGCCACAATCCGGACCTGCTCCGCGCGCTGCTGCCGTACCTGGAGAAGCGAACCCCCTCCCCCGCGGGCGACGACCTCGCCCACGTGCGTCGGGCCATCGCGGACCGGTTGCGCGGCCAGCGACCGAGCCTTGCCGCGGTCGGCCGGGATCTCGCGATGAGCGGGCGAGCGCTGCAACGGCTGCTGCACGAGAACGGGACGTCGTACCGCCGGCTGCTCGACGAGGTGCGCAACCAGCACGCCCGCGGTTACCTCGTCGACACCACGTTCACGGACGGCGAAGTGGCCTTCCTGCTGGGTTTCGCCGACGCCACCTCGTTCTACCGCGCGTTCCGCGGCTGGAACGGGGTGTCGCCGAGTGAGTACCGGCGGCGCGCGGTCGTGGAAACATAGGGCGTATGGCTGGCGAAGAGCGCGACGGGGTGCCCCTGACCAACCTCGACCAGGAGCTGTTCGACGGCGCGGGTGCGACCAAGCGGGACCTGGTCGACTACCTCGACGCGGTCCACGGCCGGATCGTTCCGGCGCTGCGCGACCGGCCGCTGTCGGTGATCCGGGTGCGGCCCGGGCAGCCGCCCTTCATGCAGAAGAACCTGCCGAAATACACGCCGGACTGGGTGGCGCGGGCCGACGTCTGGGCCGACCGGTCGCGGCGGATGGTCTCGTACGGGCTGTGCAACGACCGGCGGACGCTGATCTGGTTCGCCAACCAGCGCGCGGTCGAATACCACCCGGGCCTGTCCGTCGCCGATGACTGGGCCCACCCGACCCACCTCATCCTCGACCTCGACCCGCCCGAGGGCGGCGCCTTCCGGTTGGCCGCGCAGGCGGCGCTGCTGGTGCGCGAGGTGCTCACGGCGTGCGGGATGGCCGGTGCGGCGAAGACGAGCGGCGCCAAGGGCGCGCACGTGTTCGTGCCGCTGGCCGCCGGGTCCGCGCACGACGACGTGGCGGCCGCGACCCGGGCGATCGCGGCGCGGGCCGAGCGGCTCGACCCGGCGTTGGCGACGACCGCGTTCATCGTCGAGCAGCGGGAAGGGAAGGTCTTCCTCGACTCGACGCGGGCGGGTGGCGCGACCGTCGTGGCCGCGTACAGCCCGCGGCTGCGGCCCGGCGTGCCGGTCTCGTTCCCGCTGCCGTGGGACGCGCTCGAAGCGGCCGTGCCCACCGACTACACGGTGCACACGGCCGCGGCGGCGCTGGGCGACGGCGACCCGTGGGCCGACCTCATGCCGCCGCCGCAGCGCCTCGATCCCGGTCTCGTCGAGGAGGGGCACACGATCCCGATCGCCCGGGTCGTCGCGATGCACGAGGGCAAGCGACGGGCGCGGGAGCGGCGCTCCTCGCAGTGATCAGCGGCCGATCGGGGTCATGTCCGCGTAGCGGTCGCCGACCGGCGGCTGGATCGCGCTCAACCGGTCAAGCTGCGCCGGCGTGAGCGTCAGCGTCTCGGCGGCCACGTTCTCCTCCAGGCGCGACACCTTGGTCGTGCCCGGGATCGGCGTGATGTCCGGGCCCTGCGCGAGGACCCAGGCGATCGCGACCTGCGCCGGGCTGGCGCCCACCTCGTCGGCGACCGCGCGTACCTCCTCGACGATCCGCAGGTTCGGCGCGAAGTTGTCGGCGCTGAACCGGGGAATCGAGGCGCGGTAGTCGTCGCTGGGCAGGTCGTCCGGCCTGGTGTAGCGGCCGGTCAGGAAGCCCCGGCCGAGCGGGGAGTACGCGACGAGCCCGATGCCCAACTCGCGCAGGACAGGCAGCACCTCGGCTTCGGGGTCCCGGGTCCAGAGCGAGTACTCCGACTGGAGCACGGCGATCGGGTGCGTGGCGTGTGCCCGCCGGATCGTGTCGGGTGCGGCCTCGGAGAGTCCGATGTGGAGCACCTTGCCCTCGGCGACCAGGTGGGCCATCTCGCCGACCGTCTCCTCGATCGGCACGGTCGGGTCGACCCGGTGCTGGTAGAGCAGGTCGATGCGGTCGGTACGCAGCCGGCGCAGCGAGCCCTCAACCGCGATCCGGATGTTCGCGGGCGAGCTGTCGAACTTTCGGGCGGGCGGGCCGTCGAGGTGGCTGAGCTGACCGAACTTGGTGGCGATGACGTACGCGTCGCGGTTGCCGGCGACCGCCCGACCGACCAGGTCCTCGTTGCTGAAAGGGCCGTAGATCTCGGCCGTGTCCAGCATCGTGACGCCGAGTTCGAGGGCGCGGTGGATGGTGCGGATCGACTCGGGGTCGTCGCCGTGGCCCTCGTAGAAGGCGGACATGCCCATGCAGCCGAGACCTGTCCGGCTGCCGGTTGTGTTGATCATTCGGGGTCCTTCGTCGCTGCGGCCCGAACTGTCGTAGCCGGGTGTGAAGCTGTGCGGGTGAGGTTCTCTTTCGACGCCGAGCTGTGGGTCTGGGACGCGCGGCGTGACGACAGCTGGGTGTTCGTCACCCTGCCGGCGGACGCGTCGGCCGAGATCCGTGAGCGCACCGCCGGCGTCCGCCGGGGTTTCGGCTCGGTGCGCGTCCACGTCGCCGTCGGCGCGAGCACCTGGCGCACCTCGGTGTTCCCCGACAGCGCCAGCGGTTGCTACGTGCTGCCACTGAAGCGCGCCGTGCGCGCGAAGGAGGGCCTCGACGCAGGCGACGTGGCGACGGTGCGGGTGGAGTTGTTGACCTGACCCCCGCTCCGGGCTCGCCGGAGCGGGGGGTTGCGGGGGGTTTCAGGCGCGGGTGAGGCTGGCGATCTCCGCCTGTGACAGCTCGAGGTCGAGGGCGGCCAGGTTGTCCTCGAGGTGCGCGAGGTCGCCGGTGCCGGGGATGGGCAGCATCGCCGGCGAGCGGCCGAGCAGCCAGGCCAGCACGACCTGACGGGCCGACGCGTGGTGCCGCTCGGCGATCGCGTGGATGGTCGGGTTCTTGTCGAGGTCCTGGATGGGTGCCCAGGGCAGGAACACCATCGACTCCTGCTCGCACAGGTCGACCAGGGTCTCCGAGGCGCGGTCGTCGACGTTGTAGCGGTTCTGGATCGAGACGATCGGCGTCAGCCGCTGCGCCGCGCGGATCTGCTCCTCGTTGACGTTCGACAGGCCGATGTGCCGGATCTTGCCTTCGTCCTTGAGCTTGACCAGTTCACCGATCGAGTCCTCGAACGGCACGTCGGGGTCCGGCCGGTGGAACTGGTAGAGCGGGATCTGCTCCAGCTTGAGCTTGCGCAGCGAGCCTTCGCAGACCTCGCGCAGGTGCTCGGGGCGGCCGTCGGCCGGCCAGGGCTTGAACGGTTCAGGCCGGAGCAGGCCACCTTTGGTGGCGATGACCAGATCTTCCGGGTACGGGTGGAGCGCCTCGGCGATCAGCTCCTCGCTCACGTCCGGCCCGTACGAGTCGGCGGTGTCGATGAAGTTGATGCCCGCGTCGACCACCCGCCGTAGCACGGCGATGGCCTGGTCCTTGTCCGCCGGGGGTCCCCAGATGCCCGGGCCGGTGACGCGCATGGCGCCGAAGCCGAACCGGTTCACCGTGAGATCCCCACCGACGTCGATCGTTCCCGCGGAGCTGGCGTTGGGCATGGGTGCAGACACTCCAATCAGATGTCGGAGGCAAATGCGATTGGCACTCGCCTCCGCCTTCAGAGTGGAGCCTAGCTCCGTTTCGCTGTGTACCCCTTGGTGCTCGCTCTCGGTCGATTCGGCGGTTACGGCGCGCGGATGTCACCGGCCGCCCAGCCGGGTCAGGGTCGCGATCTCGGTCTGGTCCAGGTGCACGTCGACGGCGGCCAGGTTGTCGTCCAGGTGGGTCGGGTCACCGGTGCCGGCGATCGGCAGCGTCGCCGGCGAGCGACCGAGCAGCCAGGCGAGCGCGACCTGCCGGGGCGTGGCGGAGTGCCGCTCGGCGATGGCCCGGACCGCCGGGCTGTCGTCCGAGCTCAGGATGGGTGCCCACGGGATGAACACCATCTGTTCCTGCTCGCACAGGTCGACGATCGTCTCCGAGGTGCGGTCGTCGATGTTGTACCGGTTCTGCACGGAGACGATCGGCACCATCCGCTGCGCGACGCGGATCTGTTCCTCGGTCACATTGGACAGACCGACGTGCTGGAGCTTGCCCTGCTCCTTGAGCTGGACGAAGGCCCCCATCGTCTCCTCGAACGGAATCTTGGGGTCCGTCTTGTGGAACTGGTACAGCGGGATCTGCTCGAGCCGCAGCTTGCGCAGCGACGCCTCGCACGCCTCGATGATGTGCTCGGGGCGGCCGTCCTTGGGCCAGAAACCGTCCGCCTCGCCGTCGTCGGGTCCGGTGCGGTACATGCCGGCCTTGGTCGCGATGACCAAATCGTCCGGGTACGGGTAGAGCGCCTCGGCGATCAACTCCTCGCTCACGTCGGGCCCGTACGAGTCCGCCGTGTCGATGAAGTTGACGTCCTCGGCGACGGCCTGCCGCAAGGTCGCGATTGCCGCGTCGCGGTTGTTCGGTGGCCCCCAGATCCCAGGCCCGGTGATCCGCATGGCCCCGAAGCCGAACCGGTTAACGGTCAGATCCCCACCGATATCGATCGTCCCGGCGGTGCTGGCACTTGGCATGGTCGCGCGCCTCCAATCGCTTGGGGCGAACCGAGGCTGGCCGGGCCGCCCCTCTTTCGGAGGGTAGCGCCACGAGGTCTTTATGCCCCCTTCATGCGTGAATGCGGAACTGCTGTGAAACGTGCGGTCGCTGCTTAACCGGGTCAGGACCAATGGCCCGTCCGGGCCTGTGGCCGTGGCCGGCTCAAGGCCGTGGCCGGCTCAAGGCCGTGGCCGGCTCAAGGCCTGTGGTGGGTCAGGCTGCGGTCGCGGGCCAAGCGCGAGAGGATCGGGCGGATGCTCAGGGCCGTGCCGCCCAGGGCGACCACGCCCACGCCGAGGTCGACCGAGACGCGGCCCTCGCTGGCCCAGTACACGTCCTTCAGGTCCAGGAGCAGCGCGAACTCGTCGACGATCAAGGCCATTCCCGAACCGTAGACGACGCCCGTCACGGGGTGGCGGCGCTTGCGCTCGCAACCCGCTACCGCCAGTGCGCCGACGGCGCTGACCATGCCGATGCCCCACATGTAGTGGTGCAGGTGGACGCCGCCGATGGTCAGGTTGTGGAAGCGGGTGCTGCCGCCGCGGATGCTGTAGGTGATCGCCCGGACCGCGCCGAACGTGAGCGTGAAACCGAGCCAGGACCAGAGGACCGAGCGCTCGCCGGGCTCCAACTCCTCCCGGTACGCGCGGCGCAGCTCGCCCGGCGTAGGCACGGAGGCCTTCGACGTGGGAGTGTCGCTGGAGCCGTCGGCCATGGGGCCAACGTACCGCGATATGGGTCTTTTTCGGGTTTAATCGTTCGAAGCTGGCGGAGTCGCCCAGAGCGTCGCCGCCGTGCCCTCGGCCAGGCGCTTCTCGTAGATTCGGACCTTGTAACTGATCATGCTCAGGCCCACCGACAGCGCCGCCATCCGCGCCTCGATCCGCTCCTGGTGCGCGCGCAGCAGCGCGAGTCGGTCGGGCTCGTTGCCCGGGCCCTGCCGGACCAGGTCGGCATAGGCACGGATCGCCTCCAGCGGCATGCCGGCCTCCCGCAGCCGGGCGCACAGCTCGACCCACCCGATGTCGTCGTCGGAGAAGACCCGCCTGCCCCCGCCGTCCCGCACGATCGGCCCGACGAAGACGCCCTCGCGCTCCCAGAACCGCAGTGCGTGCACGCTCAGACCGGTGCGGGCCGCGACCTCGCCGATGCCGTACGCCATGTTCCGCACGCTAGCGCTTGAGCTAGAGCCCGCTCTAGCTCATATGGTCCGGGCCATGACAGTCACCCTGATCACTGGAGGATCCGCCGGCATCGGCGCGGCCACCGCCCGGCAGTTGCTGGCGCTCGGGCAGCAGGTCGCCGTCACCGGGCGGCGGGCCGAGAAGCTTGACCGGTTCAGCGAGGCGCACCCCGACGCACTGACGCTGGTCTCCGACAGCGCGGAGCCCGCCGACGCGCAGGCCGCCGTGGACGGCACGGTCGCCAAGTTCGGCAGGCTCGACAACATCGTCGCCAACGCGGGGTACGCCACCCACGACGGCCTGGACGACGGTGACCCCGAGGCCTGGCGCCACATGGTGCTCACCAACGTGCTCGGGCCGGCCGCGCTGATCCGGGCGGCGATCCCCCACCTCGCCACCGCCCATGGCCGGATCGTGCTGGTCGGCAGCGTCGCGGGCCTGCTGCACACACCCGGCAACATCTACGGCGCGACGAAGTGGGCGCTGACCGGGCTCGCCGGCAATACCCGCCAACTGGTCACGGGCCAGGGCATCGGGGTCACGCTGGTCTCACCCGGCGGCACCGAGACCGATTTCTTCGACCCGATCGGCGGCGCTCCGGCGGACCGGCCCGGCGGCTACCTGACGGCCGACCAGGTCGCGGCGGGCATCGTCTGGGCACTGTCCCAACCGGAGGGTGTCGACGTCAGCACGATCACGATGCGCCGAATCGGTTCACCTGTCTGAGGCTGGGCCGCGCCGCCGGTGACTCTCCGTACCCGTATCGATGAGTTGTGAACGTCGACGCCTGGCACCGCGATTGCCCGGCGTTGGTCACCTATCGTCCACTTCGCCCACATAGCTTCCGCAGGCCAGCATCCCAGTTTGACCCCCAGGGGAGGCAGAGCCATGGGCGAACTCGATCGCCGTTCATTCCTCAAGATGATGGGAGCACCGGCGGTAGGCGCGGCACTCCCGGCCGGCCTGGACCGGGCCGTCTCGATCCCGGCCAACAACCGCACCGGTTCCATCGCCGACGTCGAGCACGTCATCTTCCTCATGCAGGAAAACCGGTCTTTCGACCACTACTTCGGCACGCTGCGTGGCGTACGCGGCTTCGCCGACCCGCACCCGATCACGCTGCCGTCCGGCAGAAGCGTGTTCCACCAGCCGAACGGCGCCGGCGAACTGCTGCCGTTCCGGCCCGACGTACCCGATCTGGGCCAGACCTTCCTGCCCGATCCCCCGCACGGCTGGAACGACGGGCACGCGGCCTGGAACGAGGGCCGGCACGACAAGTGGGTGCCCAACAAGGGCGTCACCGCGATGACCTATCACGACCGCGGCGACCTGCCGTACCAGTTCGCGCTGGCGGACGCCTTCACGGTCTGCGACAACTACCACTGCTCGCTGCTCGGCCCGACCGACCCCAACCGCTACCACATGTGGTCGGGCTGGGTCGGCAACGACGGCCAGGGTGGCGGGCCGGTCATCAACAACGCGGAGGCCGGGTACGACTGGTCGACGTACCCGGAACGATTGGAGCGCAACGGGATCTGCTGGAAGATCTACCAGGACATCGGCCTCGGGCTGACCGCCGCGGGCTCGTGGGGCTGGACCAGCGACCCCTACATCGGCAACTACGGCGACAACTCGCTGCTCTACTTCCACCAGTACCAGAACGCGCCGGCCGGGACGCCGCTGGCCGACAAGGCGAAGCGGGGCACCGAGGTCAACAAGCTGGGTCGCGACCCGCTCCAGCTCCTGGCCGACCTGCGGTCCGATGTGGAGCACGACCGGCTGCCGCAGGTGTCCTGGATCGTCGCGCCGGAGGCCTACACCGAGCACCCGAACTGGGAGCCGGGATTCGGTGCCTGGTACACCTCCCAGGTCATCGACATCCTCGCCGCGAATCCCGCGGTGTGGAGCAAGATGGCCCTGTTCATCACGTACGACGAGGAGGGCGGATTCTTCGACCACATGCCGCCGCCCACCCCACCGCAGAGCCCGGCGCAGGGTCTGTCGACGGTGTCGACCGTCAACGAGTTCTTCCCGGGCGCCGGCAGCAACAAGCCGGGTCCGTACGGCCTCGGCATGCGGGTCCCGATGGTCATCGTGTCGCCCTGGACCCGGGGCGGCTGGGTCAACTCGCAACTGTTCGACCACACGTCGCTTATCCGGTTCATGGAGGCGCGCTTCGCCGGCCGCAACCGTGACCTGGTCGAATCCAACATCACGCCGTGGCGACGGGCCGTCGTGGGCGACCTGACGTCGGCGTTCGACTTCAAGACGCCGAACCGGTCAAGGTCGGTGAAGCTGCCCGACACCGACGACTTCATGCCCGACAACCTGGTCCGCTTCCCCGACCTGGTGCCGGTGCCGCCGGCCGACCAGGCGGTGCCGCGGCAGGAGAAGGGCGTCAAGCCGGCCCGGGCGCTGCCGTACGTGCTGGACGTGTCAGCCTCCCGGGACGCCGCGGCGCTGCGGTTGGAGTTCCGCAACACGGGTGCCGCGACGGCGGTGTTCCAGGTGCGCGAGGCGGGCAGCCCAGCGGCGCCGCGGTCGTACACCGTTGAACCGGGTAAGCACCTCACCGACACCTGGGCGGCGGCCGCCGCCGTGGAGGTGCACGGGCCGAACGGCTTCTTCCGCGCCTTCACGGGCGGGGAGACGGGTCTGACGGTCGGGACCTCGTACGACGAGCGCCGGCTGGAGCTCGAGCTGGCGTTCGTCAACCACAGCCGCAAGCGCGTCACGGTCACGGTCCGCGACCGCTACCGAGGCAAGCCGGTGTCGCTGACGCTGCGCCCGGGTGAGGTCGAGCGGCGGGAGTGGAAGCTCGCGCACAACCACGGCTGGTACGACCTGGCGGTCGCGGTCGACGGTTCGGCCGTGCAGCGTCTCGCGGGGCACCTGGAGAACGGCGAGGACAGCTTCACCGACCCGGCCATGGGCGGGCTGGTCTGATCCTCTTGGCGAGCGGCAGGGGTGCGCGGGCACGCGTACCCCCTGTCCCTTGTGTCCTGTTGTCGATAACATCGACGTCGGTTTGGGGGTGTTCATGACGTCGGACGACATCGATCAGGCGCTGAGCGCGGCACGACAAGCGCTGCGCGACGCGGCTCCGGCGCCTTCGCAGCCGCCGGAGCCACGGACCGGCGTCGCCGCCGACGGCTTGATCCAGGTGACCGCCGAGTCAGGCCGGCTCACCGAGGTGCTGATCGACCCGAGGGCGATGCGGATGCTCCCGACGGAGCTCGCCGACCACCTTCGTGAAGCGGTTAACTCCGCCCTGGCGCGGGAGGAGGTGACCGAGGCAGCCGCGCTGCCCGACCCCGCGGCGCTGGCCCGGCAACTCGAAGAGCTGCAGAACCAGAGCGTCCGCCAGATGGCGCGGTACACCCAGTCGATCAGCGAGGTCATGGCGGCGCTCAAGCAACGGGGGTAGGGCGGGTGACAGGTTTCCAGGTCGAGCCGGACTCGTTGCGCACCAGCGCGACGGGGCTCGACGACGTGGTTGACCGGTTCGGTGACGCGCTCGAGGAGTTCGAGACGACGATCGCGGCCTTCGGCCAACCGTGGGGCGGCGACGACCTCGGCACCATCATCGGCGAGCTCTACCTCGGCGTCCACGACCTGGCGATGGGCTGCTTCGAGAGCAACGGTGAGCTGCTCGGCCAGTTCGCCCACGGCCTGCACACGATGGCCGACAGCTTCGAGTCGGCCGAGACGGAGATCGCCGACAGCATGGCCCGGCTGCAGAGCCTGCTCGGCGGTGGCTGACCGGTGGGCCTTCAGCTTCCCGGCGAGCTCGTCTCCCTGCTCGGCATGCTCGGCTACTCGTGGCCGGAAGCCGACGAGGAGAAGCTGTTCGAGATGGCCCAGCACTGGCTGGCACTGAGCGACCAGGTGCGGACGACCAGCGCCGACGCCGACGGCCTGGGCGCGGCGGTCGTCGCGGCCAACACGGGCGAGGCGATCGCCGCGTTCCAGGGCAGATGGACCGGTCAAGAAGCCCCGGTGCGAAACCTCGCCGACGGCGCGACCGCCGCACAGGGCGTAGGCCTCGGCCTGATGGTCATCGCCGGCGTGGTGCTCACCCTGAAGATCAACGTGATCATCCAGCTGATCGTGCTGGCCATCCAGATCGCCCAGGCCATCGCCACGGCGGCGGTGACGTTCGGCGCGTCCCTGGCCCAGATACCCATCTTCAAGATGATCACCTCGATGATCCTGGACCAGATCTTCGGCCTCGCGATGGACGCGCTGCTCAATGGTTAAAGGCCGGCAGAGACGACTCCGGCGCCAGGGCCGGAGCGGCTCGGCCCGCGGCGTCTTCGGCCCGATCGGCGATCTCCTGCGGCCGGGATACGACCTGACCAACCTGGGCCTGCCCGGCAACCGCCTGCGCCACCCGGGCGCGACGCCGTTCCCCGTACGCTCGCTGCGGGGTCAATCGATCCGTTCCTTGCGACGGCAACGCCCGAGCAACTGGCGCGAGGTGCCGACCCGCGACAACGAAGGCTTCATCTGGTTGGACGAGAACGGCGTGGAACGCCTGCGTTTCATGCGGCCGACCGGCGAGAACCCGTCGGCCAACAAATGGTCGCGCCAGGCCAACGGTTATCTGCGTTGGCAGTCGTCGCAGTCGACGCCCGGCGATGGGCCCGAAGGTAAGCTCTTCCTGGACGCCGACGGCAATGTCGTGCCGTGGAACCATCCGCAGGTCCAGGACCTGACCCACCTGGTCTACGAGGGTCCGTGGCCGTGAGGAGAACCCGGTGGAACTGATGCGCGACCCGCGGGATGCGCTCAACAACGTGATGGAGTCGTTCGTCTTCACGTACCGCTTCGACGCGCAGCGGCGCAGGGTCGTATTCGTCGTCGACTATCCCTTCACCTCACCGGGCAGCATCCGGGAGTTCGCCGCCTTCGTGTTCGAGGAGGCGGAGTTCCAGCGCCTGCCCGGGGACTACGCCGCCTACCAGAGCATCACGGACTTCTACCAGGGCAAGGGTCCGGGCGGCATGGTGGTCCAGCACATCGAGCAAAAGACCCTCGGCCCGGGGCGCGACTGGGTGGAACTCTATTTCGGCCCGAACTTCGGCGGGATCGCCATCACGTACGGGCGGCTGACGGGTTACACGAGAGGCTCGACGGCGACCCAGACGGGGCCGATGGACTGGCAGTACAGGGATTCGAAGACCAACGAGACGTTCCAGTTCGAGTACCCGTTCCCCGCACTCGCCGGCCCCTTGGAGTGACCACCGCGGAGCCGATGAACGCGTAACCGAAGGCGCCGACCATCCAAGCAACCGCCCCGCGCCTGCGGTGAGAGCGGCCCGCTGGGTCGGCATGCCCCGCTCGGCGCTGGCATACCTTAGCCACGTCCTCCACCCGCTCGGGCGGCAACCCGGCGTGCGTAACGTCAGAGCGGCCTTCGCCGCGACGTCGAGCGTCGGAGTGCGTTTCGACCTGCCGGACTCGACTACGGCAAGTGGCGACGCCGCCGACAGGGCCCGCGGCGGTACGGGCCAACAGCCCTCGGGTACATAGCTCGCTCCCGTAGGCAGGGGAGCACGGGTCGCCGCCGCACCTTCCGCTGGTACTGTGCCCTCATGGCCCAGTAGCTCAGGGGATAGAGCACCGCTCTCCTAAAGCGGGTGTCGCGCGTTCGAATCGCGCCTGGGCCACAGCAGAGCTCCCGAGCGACGGATCTCGTCCAACAACGGAGGGGGAGGTCGCACGTCCACACGGGACCTGTTGCGGCCCGAAGTTGGTCTGGGTGGGATCGACGTCAGTGTCGAACCTCGTCGGCGCTCCACCGCGGAGCAGCGGATCGCACATATTCACCACGCGAGTCCGGACGCCGCTGCAGCCACTTAATCGCTGCACCTAAGACCCATGCTTCTCAGAACGACGCATCGACCCGGGGCATTGGCCGGCGGGGACCGCTGACCCCATTCCATCACCACAGGCATCGCAGTGACCTTGCGTAGCCCTGCGCCATTGACCACCCGGTCTGATACCCGAACGCGCCGTTCAACGGCTGGTTCGGCAGGGCGGCGTCCCACAGCTTTCAAAGTAGTTTCAACGCTGCTCAAAGGGGGTTCTGGGGGCCACGAGATCGACGTAGCCTTTTCGCATGCCCTCGTCGTGATCTGCAGGTCGCCTCCTCCGACGGGCACCAAGGCGCCTTCACGATCACGCCATTCGACCCGAAAGGATCGCCATGACGGCCCTACTCGAACTCGCCCCTCGCGACGCTGGAACCATTCCGGAGGAGCTGCACGTGGAATTCGTGGACAGCGCCTCCCTCCATGAGGTCGTCGCCTGCTACGTGACGTGCACAATTCGGTGCAACTACTCGGACTCGAGTCACTTCGCTGCCGAAGACGAGATCCTCAACTGAACAACCGCGTCCGATCCGCCTAAACGGCCGCAGCTCGGTTTACAACACTGTCGGAACAATCAGAGGTGGCTTTGAAAAAGGCGATTGACGGTGTCTCAGCGCCGGTCTCCTCCATCGCGAGTATTGTGTCTGACCTGGTCTTGGCGGCCGGCGGCCAGGTTCGGCACACCGATACGTGGTTGCACGTGGACAACCCTCGACTGTCCTTTCCCGATCACGGGTGGAAGCTGCACATATCATCGCGACCTGCGGACTTCTCGAATCTCCTGCAGACGGTGATGCCGTTGCTGCTGTCGGCGGAATGCATGTTCAAGGTGGCGAGCTCAATCCGCGTGCTTACCGAATTGAACGACGGCGTCACCTCCCCGGCGAGCGTCGGTAAGGCGATTACGGTTTATCCACACCAGGACCAGGTGACCCGGCTCGGGGCCGAACTCGTCGAACTGCTGCGCGGGCGGGTGGGACCGCAGGTTCTTAGCGACCGTAGGGTGGCGCAAGACGCTCCGGTCTTCTACCGGTACGGGCCCTTTCGCAGCACGCTCATGGCGAGCAAGGAGGGCATCGTACGGTCCGTAATGGTCGGCCCCGACGGTTCCGTCTTCGAAGGCACCGCCACACTCGGTTACGAACAGCCCCCATGGGCAACTGACCCTTTCCGAGTGACCTCGCCCAAGGACGACGCCGGCTTACCCACGTTGGTGGGCCAGCACTATCGACTTGACAAGGGCCTCATGGAGTCCGCGCGCGGCAACGTGTACCTAGCCACGGACGTACGGACAGACGAGAAGGTGGTATTGAAGCAGGCCCGCGCGTACGTGGCGGAGGCTTTGGACGTCGACGCGCGGATCCGCCTACGCAATGAACGCTTCGTGCTTACCGCCCTGCAGGACGTGGCGGGCGTGGCACGCTTCCGGGACCACTTCCGACACGGAATCGATGAGTACCTTGTCACGTCGTACGACGGAAGGTTCAGCCTGAAGGATTTCGTGGCCCGCAAGGGACGATTCACACCCCTGCGCGAGACGGATCCGCACGCGACCAGCAAGGACCACCAAAGCCTCGATTGGCTCGCTCACCAGCTCGCGCTCACACTGCAGGAGATTCACAGCCGCGGTTACCTCGTGCGCGACCTGAGCCCGAAGAACATCGTCATGGGAGCGGCCGGTGACAGCGTTACCTATATCGACTTCGGCTACTGCAACCACCACAACGTGGTGCTCAGAGGAGGCACGAAGGGGTACGCGCCGGCGCGGCAGATGGCGGGCGACCCCGCCGCCCCCGGCGACGACCTGCACGCGCTGGGTATGACGCTGTTCGTGGCCATGACTGGTGCCGAACCTGTGGTGGACGATGACGATCCGGACGCGTCCCGCGTCATCGCGCTCCGCATGATCGAACGGATCTTCGGCGACCGGCCGCCACCCGTGGTGTCCCTGATCGCAGAACTGCTCTCCAGCGACCTTCAGGTCATGACAACCGCATTCTCGGCACTCGCCGATGGTCGCGGCGGAACTGACGGCTGGGAGGCCCGACGCCACACTTCGGTCCCGTACCGACGTGGCTCCGAGGCGGCCATGCTGGTGGACCGGTACCTCACCGCACTTCTCATTTCGGTGAACGAACAGCTTGACCAGCCGGAAGAAATTTCCGATGCCAGCGTCTACCGCGGTACGGCTGGCGTCGGGCTATCCCTGCTGCGGCACCTGGACAGTCCCGGCGTAGCCGCGACCGTGGCGCGAATCGCCGCCACAACGTCGCGTACCGCGGAGCGGGTGGCGCTGAAGCCCGCCTTGTACGTGGGTACCACCGGAGCCGAGATCTTCCTACGTCGTGCTCTGGCGGCCGGAGTGCCGGGCGAACCACTGCCGTCGGAGCTGCTCTTCGGCGGACCCGATGAGCGGACCGAGGTTGATGACGTCATCCTCGGTGCTGCTGGCATCGGACTCGGCCACCTCTTGCTCAGAGACCTGGACCCGCGCCCAGAACACGATGCGGCCATCCGGCACTGTCTCGAGTTCGTCACCGAACACGACATGCCACGGACATTCTTCGACCCTGAGGACGCCTCGGTGCCAGGGCTCGACACCACGTTCGGCCTTGCCCACGGACACGCTGGACCGGTCGAGTTCCTGCGGCAGCTTGTCCTGCGCTCCCCAACCGAAGACACGCGAAGGCTGTACGCCGCGCGCCTCGCGCGACTCGCGGAAGGCGTACCCGGGTTCATTGACCGGGCCAGGAGAAGGAACGCTGTTCCGCTGTCCAGCTCGTGGTGCCGCGGCATGGCTGGCATGGGGAGAGTTCTCCTCGCGGCTGGTCGTCAACATTCGGACAACTCGCTGGTCGACCTGGCGGTAGCCTGTGCGGATGGTTGCCTTCGTTGGCTGCCCTATCTGACGAAGGTCGGCCAATGCTGCGGGCTCGCGGGCATCGGAGAGCTGTTCTGCGACCTCGTGGACCACGACGAACGGTTCCTGGCGGCGGCCGAGTCGGTCACCGTTCAGATTTCGATTACCGCCGTTGGCACGTCATTGGTCGAGCAACGTCCACACTGGAATCGCACCAACGACATGTCCTGGTCCACTGGCACAGCGGGCATTCTGGACTTCGTCACTAGGCTTCGGGACCTTGGTTCGTCCTCCATCACGCTCGGCGCCTCGCCCACTGTGCTTGGGCCCTTCTGAGCTGTTCAGGCGTCGCGCGACCAAATGGCGGCGCAGGGCTGCAGGAGGGCCGATCGTGGACAGGCGGGTCGGCATATCTGAACGACGACGCGACCGAGCTCCGATGAAGTCGGAATGAAGAGGACCGCATTCGATGTACGCATAGACAAATGCTAGGCCCCGACGTGACTTCATGGTTGACGTTGTAGAGAGTGGCACCTGCGTCGCCGGGTGGCGCCTCCGCCCCGGTCAGTTCCATGGCCTTCCCACGACGTCATAGCTTTCTGCTCTCGCGCGGCGCCGATCGCTTCATCCGACGGTGGGTCGGCAGCCAGCACGGCTGGCACCATTTCGAGCTCGTCCACAACCTTTGCTGCCTTCCTTGCGATCGTGTGGGTGTGCTCGACTCGGCGAGTGCCGTAACGAGGTGGCCAACATACGAAGTTCGCGACGAGCCGCGCGTTGGTCTGCTCGATGTCATCTTGGAATCCAAGGTCCGCGGCCGCAGCACGGCGTGCGCGCGGTATGCCCCCTGCTCGGCCGGATCGAATGAGGTTCGCCGCCGGAAGGCAAGGAGGAAGGCTTCGGCCGCGACATCGTCGGCCTCTCCGGCGCCCAGGCGGCGTGCCGCATGGCCATTTTCGCACCCACTCGGCTCCTTTCGTCGATCAGTGCTTTCGATGCTTGTTGACCGACCCAAGTTGATCTTCACGCGCTGATGCCGAAGTCCAACGCTGCAAGCGAGATGCTGCGCCGGGGTGGCCTATTGCTACGGACTGTGCCCCCGACACCTGTCCGCGCGACGTCGAGCACACCGACGACGTGGCCGCGCCGCGTTGAATGCCACGTGAAGTCGGCAGACGATTTGATTGCATCGACCCGGCCAGCAACTGAAGAGAATCATCGTGGCGGTCAGCGGCTGTCGGATGGCCAACGCGTGGTCCGGCCGCCATCCTGCCGCCGAACGGCTGCGTGTCGCTCGCTTCGACCAGCCGATGGGGCTCGCTACCGCCCGCGTCGTCAGCAATCAATGAGACGTGGTCCGGCAGCAACGGATCGGCTGTCGGCGGAGTACAAGAGCAGTGGAGGTGGCGCCCGGTGCCGGAGGAGTCGTTCGATGAGTTCGTCCATGCGAGCCTGCCTATGCTCAGCCGTTACGCCAACGCGCTGACCGGGTCGGCACACGCGGGCGAGGATCTCGTCCAGGACACGCTGGTAAAGGTAGCTCGAGCCTGGCGGCGCATAAAGATCGACGGCAATCCCGCCGCGTACGCCCGAAAGGTCATGTTGCACACCTACCTGAGCGCGTGGCGAGGTCTGCTGCGTCGGCCGCGGACCGTCCCGCTGTCGGCCGACTGGGCCGGTCCCGATGAGTATCCGTTGGTCGACTCCCGCGATCTGTTGCGCCGCGCGCTGGTTGGGTTGCCGCCCGCGCAGCGGGCGGTCCTGGTGCTCAGCTATCTCGACGACGTAGCCGACGACGACATAGCCGCCCTCATCGGGCGGCGCCCCGCCACGGTGCGCTCGCTGCGCCAGCGCGGGCTGGCCACGCTCCGCCGCCAGTTCGTACGCGAGGCCCAGGGGAGCAGCGATGAACGATAGGTATCCCGCCGTCGAGCCGTTGCTCCGCGACGAGTTCCAAGAGCTGGCCGCACTGCCGCAGCCCGACGTGGTCGCGATGCTGGGTCGGCTGAAACGTCGCCGACGGCGCCACGGTATCGGCGCCGTCGCCGGCGCCTTGGCCGTGCTCGCGATCCTCGCGGGCATCATCCTCACCGTCGGCGAATCGCCGCCCCCGCCGGCGGCCGCCACATTGCCAGCGAACCTGGCTGTCACCGGCCCGCCGCAGGTCCACTTCGTCGACGCTGACCACGGCTTCGCCCTGGCGTCCTCGTGTCCGGCCTCCGCCGGCGCTTGCGGGGTGTGGTTGGCGAACACCTCCGACGGGGGGAGGAGCTGGCAGGCGCACCAGGTCCCAGACCTGACCTATCCAAACACCGACGAGGGCGCGGAACCCCGGGTCAACCTCCGGGTACTCGACGCGTCCCGGGCAGCCCTGGACGGCTACGACGGCGACCGGCGCTGGTTCACCACCGACGCCGGTGCCACGTGGACTCAGCCGTCACCGCGCCCCGACGGCGTCGTGGACAGCATCCCAGCCAACGGTTTGGCCCAGGTCGAAAGCAACGCCGGCGGCCCGATCGGAATTGTCGTGCTGCTACCCGACGGCCGCTCGGCGCGGTTGGCTACCCCGCCGGTCGCACCGCTGATCGAGTCGATGACCGACGTTGCCTTCGGTGCCGATGGAAGCGCCTGGGTTGAAGGCGGTAATGATGACCGGTCGTGGGTGTTTGTCAGTCGCAACCGCGGCCGGTCGTGGAACGATGTCCCGCTTCCCGCGGAGGCGGCCGAGCCGGGCGTACCGCATCGCACGACCGGCCGGCTCGCCGTCCATGACGGCCGGACCGCCTTCCTGGTGGACGCGTACGGCTACCGTCTGTGGCGCACGACGGACGACGGACGACACTGGGTTGCGCTGACCGCACCGATCTCCAAACCGTCCGAAGACATCGGAATGAAGGCCACCCCCGAGGTTGACGGCGGGCTCACTGTCTTCGACATCCTGACCGGTCGCAGCTTCACGCTGCCCGGGAACGGTGAGCGGTTCGCGCCGGTCACCGCCGCGGAGCGGCGTCCATCCGACCGCATCGGCGCCCGGTTCCTCGCTGGCAGCGGCCAGAGCGGCCAGGAGCCGCCGTATTTCCACTCCTCTGATCGGCGCAGCTGGACGGAGCTGCGATTCTGACCAGCCGCCGATAGGCAGCCCGGGGCCGTCACGAGGCGAGATTTCGGAGCATCTAGAAAATCGATTGCCGAGTCGTCGGGCTTCCCGGAAGCTTGATCCTATGACGTTCTGACGGGCACACCTCATCTCCTCATCGCCCTGCGCGCCGCTGTCGCGTTGGCTGTTGTCCCGTCCGTGCTTCCCGTAGGAAGAAAGAGCGTTGTTGTCTCTGCAGAGCACCGTCGCCGTTTTCGCGTCTCCCGGCAGTTGGATCGAGTCCGATGCTGTCGAGCAGTGTCGGCAGGTCGCCGCGTTCGAAGGCATGGTGCGGGTTGCTGGCATGCCTGATCTGCACCCCGGCAAAGGGGCGCCGATCGGGGCCGCCATGCTGTCCAGCCTGCTTTATCCGCACCTTGTCGGGTCCGATATCGGGTGTGGCATCGCCGTGTTTCCCGTCTCGCTCAAGCGGGTCTCACCCGAACAACTCGCTCGGCGATTTCCCGACCTCGACCGTGAGCCCGCGGACGACGATCCCGCCTGGGACGAAATCGACGGTGAGATTCCGCTCGGCTATCGGAACGGGATCGGCACCGTCGGGCGCGGCAACCATTTCGTCGAGTTGGCCAGGGTGCAGACGGTGTTCGAGCCGGACGGGCCGCTCGTCAAGGGCCGTCTCGTGCTCATCGTCCACAGTGGCTCACGTGGTCTCGGTGAGCGCATCCTCCGCGCGCACACGGAGCTCCACGGCGCGAAGCCGACCGAGGAGCCGGAGCAGTACCTCGAGCAGCACGACGCCGCTGTGCGGTGGGGGTCGCTCAACCGGCGGCTCATCGCCGCGCGCACGTTGCGGGCCATCGGTGCACGACCCGTCGCGCCCATCGTCGACATCAGTCACAACCTCGTCGAGGTGAGGGACGGTCTTTACCTCCATCGCAAGGGGGCCGCGCCTGGCGATCAAGGGCACGTGCTGATCGCGGGTACGCGCGGAACGCTGTCGTACCTCGTCGCCGCGCACGCCGGGCCGGAGGCCAACTGGTCCGTCGCGCACGGGGCCGGGCGCAAGATGTCGCGCGCGGATGCCCTGCGGCGGGGGAAGGCGAAGCACACCGTGCAGGAGCTCCGGCGCACCAAGCTCGGCTCGATCGTGGTGTGTGGCGATCGGCAGCTGCTGTTCGAGGAGGCGCCCACCGCGTACAAGCGGATCGAGCAGGTCATCGCCGACCTCACCGACCACGGGCTGGCCACGCCGGTCGCGGCGACCGCGCCACTGGTGACCTACAAGACCAAGGACCGCTCGTGACGACCCGGCACCTGCTGATCTCCGCCGGCCGTGGTCCGCAGGAGTGCGC
The DNA here is from genome assembly GCF_016862555.1 of Asanoa siamensis. Classification (GTDB taxonomy): domain Bacteria; phylum Actinomycetota; class Actinomycetes; order Mycobacteriales; family Micromonosporaceae; genus Asanoa; species Asanoa siamensis. The sequence continues at coordinate 55,442 of NZ_BONE01000009.1, forward strand.
GTGGGCCGTCGCCCGGCTCACCCAGAGGTTGGAGGCCGACGCCGCACGAAAAGGTCTGACCATTGAACGGGTCGAGACCGTCAAAGGCGACCGGCCCGGCACCTTTCTGTCGATCCTCGTCAAAATCAGCGGCGGCAAAGCGGAAGCGCTCCTTACCGCGTGGAGCGGCACGCTGTGCTGGCAGGCGCCGAGCCCGTTTCGGCAGGGCACGAGCCGCAAGAACTGGTACGTGGTCGCCCAGCCGTGCGACCCGGACACCACCCGGACGGAGTTCGACGAGGGCGAGGTCGACGTGGTCGCCTGCCGCACCGGCGGCCCTGGTGGTCAGCGCCGCAACAAGGTCAGCACCGCGGCCCGGGCGACCCACCGCCCGTCCGGCCTGGTGATCGTGGTCGACACCGAACGCCATTTCGGCCAGAACCGCAGCCGCGCGATCGCGCTGATCCGGCACCGTCTCATGCGCGCGGACGACGCCGCCGAGCGGGCGGCGGTCGCCGCCCGCCGACACATCCACGACGAACTCGTCCGCGGCGACCCGACGCGAACCGAACGTCCATAGGTCAGACCAAAGAATCGCGGTCACGATCAGCCCGCGCGGTCCCTTCCATGCCGCGAGAGCGACCGCCGCCTTGATCAACCACGCGCGGCGACCGCAACGCGGCACCGCAATGCCTCAGCGCCGAACCACCGTCGATCCAGGCAGCATCCACCAGAATCTCCGCCTGGACGGTGCCGCCGGCTGCACACCTACGCCGCGACAGCGACTGCCGTCACGATCAGCCCAGTCGAGAGCAGATAGCGCCCCCGCAGCTCCGTCAGTGCCGGACCACCGTCGATCCGCGTGCCGTCCACCAGGATCTCCGCCCGGAAATAGTCGGCGTCGAAGGTCAGGCTGGCGTCTTCGAAGCCGAGCCAGCGGCCGGTCAGTGGGTACCACACCTTGAACACCGACTCCTTGGCGCTGAACACCAGACGTTCCCAATGCTCGCATGGCGCGTCCGCCGCGAGGCGGGCGCGCTCCCCCGGCAGCACCACCAGCGAAGCCACCCCGTCCGGGAGCGGCAGGTCCGGCTCCGCATCGATGCCGAGGCCCGCCAGGTCGGCTCGCCGAGCCACCACCGCAGCCCGGTAACCAGCACAGTGCGTGATGCTCCCGACCACCCCGGCCGGCCATAACGGCTCACGGCGCGGACCCGACAGAATCGGCACCGCCGGCACCCCGAGGCTGGCAAGGGCTTGCCGCGCACAACGGCGGGCCGTGATGAACTCGCGCCGGCGTCCCTCCACGGCGCCGGCGATCGCCGACTCCTCACCCGGAAATGGCGCCTCGTCGGGATCGTCGGTGAAGACCTCGCACGACACGGCGACCGCCGGCAGAAGCGACGAAATCACAGGATCCGCCGCAGCGGTTCCGGCGCTCCGCCGCGACGGCCCCACTCGCGCGGGTAGCCCAACGAGACCTCCTCGAACCTCACGCCGTCGTACGACGTCGACAGTGGAATGTGTAAATGTCCGTAGACCGCGGCCACAGCCCGATGGCGCAGGTGCCAGTCGCCGGTCCGGACCGTACCGCACCATTGCGCGAACTCCGGATGCCGCAGCACGTCGGTGGGTTGCCGCACCAGCGGCCAGTGGCTGACGAGGACGGTCGGCAGCGCCGGGTCCAGCTCCGCCAGCCGGCGCGAGGTCCGCTCGAGACGGTCCCAACACCAGGCCTCACGACTCGGGTACGGGTCGAAGTGCAGCAGCGCCTCGTCGGTGCAGACGATCCCGGCGGCGTACGCCCGGCGCAGCGATTCCGTCTTGTCCCGCACCCCCGGCATCCGGAACGAGTAGTCGTAGAGCACGAACAACGGCGCCACGACGGCCGGCCCGCCCGCGCCTGTCCAGATAGGATACTCGTCCTCCGGTGTGACGATGCCGTTGTCGCGGCATGCCCGTACCAGTGCGTCGTAACGGGCCGCTCCCCGCACCGGCAGCGGGTCGTCCGCGCGCGTCCACAGCTCGTGGTTGCCCGGCGTCCAGATCACCTGCCGAAACCGCGACCGCAGCGTCGCCAGCGTGTGGACGACGTCGGCGAAGATCTCGCCGACATCGCCCGCCACGATCAGCCAGTCGTCGTCGGAGCCGGGTCGGAGCCGGTCGACGATACGGCGGTTCTCCGGGTACGCGACGTGCAGGTCACTGATCGCCAGCAACGAACCGGTCACCGCAGCGTGATGGCCTGTTCCGGGCAGCTCGCGGCACCCAGTTGGGCGTCCGCCTCGAGCTCGGCGGGCACCGGGTCGACGATGACCATGGCAAGGTCGTCGTCGGACAGCTCGTACACCTCGGGTGCGTTCATGGAACAGACGCCGTGCCCCTGGCAGACGGCGAGGTCGACGGTGGCGCGCATCGTGTGCTCCTCTCAAACGGGATAACGACGGACCCGGCGGCCCGCAGCCGGGTGGCTGTAGCTGGCACCCCCGAGCCGCCGGGCCGTCACCTGCAGGGCGGCGTTGGCGCGCCGCATCCGCGCGAGCGCGACCCGATCGCCGGCCGGCGCGGTCCGCTGCACGCCGAACACCACCGTGACGGGGTCGTCGGCCTTCGGCATCCGCGGCGCGGCCAAGCGCGCGGTCGGGATCGCATAGATCAGCACGCTCCCGCCCGGGCCCAGATCGGCGGGCGTCAGCTCGCGCACCACGGCACCGATGACGCCCGCGGCGTGCCGTCCCGGCAGGAAGACGTTGGCCCGCGGGTGGGCGTCGCCCTGCCATGAGCCGGTGGCCCGGGCCTGGTCGACGAGCGGATCGAGCCGGTGTACGAACTCCGCCGCCGACACTTTCTCGGTCGTGACCTCGGCGGCGGCGAGATCGTCCAGCGGCGCGGGATCGGCGGCCGCCGCGTCGATGACGAAGCTCCAGCCCTGGCCGGCCCACAACGCCTGGCCGACGAAGTGGTCGAACCGGGGCGCCGCGATCAACCGGTGCTGGTCGTCGAGAAAGGGACCGAGACTCGGGTACGCGAGCCGGTGGCGCACGACCGCCGCGGCCACCGGATGCAGGGTGAGGGTGGCGGCGGTGATGATGCCGTGGGCGCCCTGGGTGCCGCGGACGGCGTCGAACAGCCCGCCTGCGGAGCAGGTGACGAGGTCGCCGGCGGGCGTCACGACATCGAGCGCGATAACGTTGTCGGCCACGCTCCCGTGCCGATGACTGGCGCCACCCACACCACCGGCGGCGATGGTGCCACCGACGGTGAGGTCGAGATAGTCGGGCAGCACCGGGGGCGCGAGACCCAGGGGCAGGGTGACGGCGACGACGTCCCGCCAGCGCGCCCCGGCCTCGACACGCACGCTCGAAACCGGCGGCGCGGAACCTGCCGCCGCCGACGTGGGCTCAGAGATTACGGAACCGACCGACGCCAAGGCCGTCAGGGAGATCACGACACCGCCGGCAGTCAGGGTTTGGGCGTCGACCGTGTGGCCCGCACCCCGTACCACGACCGGCACCCCCGTCGCGCGGCCGCGCCGGACCATCGCCGCGACATCGGCCGCGTGCGCCGGCTCGAAGACCGCTCGCGGCCGCCGCACCGTCTGCCGGCCGAAGTCCACCGACGCCGCGTCCAGCAATGCCGCGTCCGTGTGGAGCTGGCCCACGAGCCGGGGCACGGCTTCCCCACCCTGCCCCGGCCCGTGGGTGGCCATCTCAGCTACCGAACCCGTACGAGCCGATGATCTTCGCCTCGTTCGCGTCCGGGGCGCCGGCCGCCCGCTCGCCGAAGCCCTTCTGGAACTCCTGGAACGCCGGGAAGTCCGTCAGGGCCGCGCCTTCCGCCATCTGTCCGACGTGGACAAAAGTCACGCCATCACCCAGGCGGAAGGAGGCGTACGAGATGCCTTCCGGTGCTTTCGATGCAAGCTCCGCGAAGACGCCCTCGATCAGGCGCTGGTTGTCGTCGGCGGTGTCCGGACGCATCTCGTAGCGGATCACGAATGCCTTGCTCACGCTGACCTCTTTCGTCGACGGTCGGGTCGCGGTCAATTATCCGTGCCCTGTGGACGGAGGCTCTCCGTGACGTGCTCCGAGAGCGCCGCCACCGTCGGTTTGGCCCAGAGGATCGTCGGCGGCAGGTCCAGGCCGTACCGACGCTGCAGGCGGACCCGCAGCGCCACCGTCATCACCGAGTCGACGCCCAACTCCACCAGCGGGCGCTTCAGCTCGATGTCGGCCGCCTCCAGGTTGAGCTCGGCCGCGACCTGCTCGCGGACGTCGGCGGTGACCCGCTCACGGGCCTCGGCCTCAGGCAGGCTGCCCAGGTCGATCGTGAACCGCTGCCCGCCGACCTCGGTGTCGACCGGGTCCGCCGTGGTCAGCTCGCGGAACATCGGCAGCCGCGGCGTGTCCGCCGGCAGCGGCAGCACGTGCAGCACCGCCTGGTAGCTCGCCTGGAACCGGTCCGCGAACGACCAGGCCCGGAACGCGTCGGTGACGCTGACCGAACCCAGACCGCGGGAGTTGGCCTCCACCATCGTGGTGGCGATGTCGGCCGACATGCCGACGCCGTGCCACGCCGACCAGCCCATGCTGCGCGTCTCGTGGTGCCCGCCGCTGTTGCGGTGGGCCGCGAGCGCGTCCAGGAACGAGTTGCCCGCCGCGTAGCTGGCCTGGCCCGACAGCCGGGCGAACTGGCCGCACGAGGAGAACAGCACGAAGAAGTCGAGCGATCCCGGCGGGAAGAGCCGGTGCAGCACCATCGGACCGTTGACCTTGGGACCGAGCACGTCCCGCAGGCCCGCCAGGTCGACGTTGTCGACCAGGTCGCTGTTGACGACACCGGCGGCGTGCACGATGCCGCGGATGGGTGGCAGGCCGAGCGCGCCGGGCGCCAGCGTCGCGGCCACCTGCTCGGCGTCGGTGATGTCGAGCGCCACGACGGCGACCGTCACCCCCAGCGCCTCGATCGCGAGGACGCTCTCGATCTGCCGCCGCACCGCCGGATCCGTGACCGCCGGCCACTCCGCCCGCGGCGGCAGGCCACGCCGGCCGGCCAGCAGCAGCCGCCGGGCGCCCCGGTCGACCAGCCACTTCGCCACCTCGAGACCGAGCGCCCCGAGACCGCCCGTGATCAACACGGTGCCGGACGGCGAGCACTGCAGCGGTGTGCCGTCGGCGCTGCGCTCGATCGGGGTCAGCCGCGCCGCCTCGGCGCCGGAGTCCGTCAGCGCGATCACGTCCTCCGCGCCCGCCGCCGCCCGCATGATCTCGAGCAGCGCCGGCCCCGTGGCGGCGTCGACACCGGCCACGTCGACCGCGCCACCCCAGATCTCGGGGTGCTCGCCGGCGATGATCCGGGCGAGGCCCCAGAGCGGGCCGTGCGCGACCGACCGCTCGTCGGTGGCGTCGCGCACCCCCTGCGTCAGGCACCAGACCCGCTGCGGCGCGGCCGTACCGACCTCGACCAGTTGCTGCACGGTGCGCAACAGGGTCCGGGACACCCGCTCGGCCGCGGCTTCGAGCCCCTCACCGTCGCGGTCGAGCGCCGGCACGACCAGGACCACGCCGGGCTTCGTGAACAGGTCCGGCCGCAGGTCGACCTGACCACTGACCGGGTCAGGCTCCGGAACCACATGCACCACGGGTACGCCGGCCGCGGCGAACTGGCTGGCGAACGGCCCGGCGTCGCCGACCAGCACCACCTGCTCGATGGTGTGCGAGGCGGTGTCGGTCGGCAGCGGCCGCCAGGCGATCTCGTACACCAGGTCTCGGGGAAGGACGGCCGCGCCCAGGTGCTCGACAGCCGCGAAGCGCAGGCCGATCACCTCGCAGACGACGGTGCCGGACTCGTCGGCCACCCGGACGTCGACGGTGTCGTGCGGCGACTTCCGCGAGCGGGTGCTGTGCACGATGATCCGGGCCGGCGGTACGCCGTCGAAGGCGACCTTCTCGATCGACCGCGACATCCACAGCGTCTCCGCCCGCGGCGGCGCCACCACGACGGCACTGATGGTCAGCGCGCCGTCGATCACGTGGGCCCAACTGCTGGCCCGGTCGGCGTCGCGCTCGATGGTCAGGATGGCCAGTTGCTCGTCGTCGTCGCGGCGCAACTCGTCGAGATCCCACGGGAACGCGTACCCCTCGACGCCCATCTGCCGGAAGTTGTCGTCGACGTGCTGCCAGGAGCCGACGGGCAGGTTCGACCGCAGGGCCTCCGCGTCGACGAAGCCGCTCGGGGGCGGTGCGGTCGAGTCGAGCGCGGCCGTCGTGTGGGTGATCCACTCGTCGCCGTCGTCGGCACCGCTGGGCACGCGGGTGGCCAGCGAGATCGTCCGGCCCTCGCGGACGATCTGGACGATCCGGGGAGGTTCCACGGCAAGCGGCGTACGCAGCATCACGTCGGTCACGGTCGCCGGGCGGTCGTCGTCGCCCGCCGCGGCGAACGAGTTGATGATCGACGCCGCCGGCGTGACCTCGACGCCCACCAGGCCGTGGCTCTGCGGGTACGGCCGGCTGTCGAGGTCGAGGTAGGTCTGCCAGACCTGCCGCGACGGCGCGCCGCTGACCGTGATCCGCCCGCCGAGCAGGCTGTGGCTGGCCGGGTCGTGACCGCCGCCCAGGCCCGCCTCACCGTCGGCGCCGTCCGGGAAGATCCAGTAGGCCCGGTGCTGCCAGACCGCCGCCGGCAGGTCGAGCAACGCCCCGCCGCCGTGCTGCTTGGACCAGTCGACCACGGCGCCGTACGCGAAGAGCTTGGCGAGGTTTCCGAGCAGCGTCTCCCCCTCGGGGGCGTTGCGCCGCAGCGTCCCGGTGACGACCGCCTCGTCCAGGTCGCGCTCGTGCAGCGCCTCGCTGATCGAGTGGGCGACCACCGGATGCGACGAGATCTCGGCGAACAGCCGGTGCCCGTCGTCGATCGCCGCCGCCACCGCCGCGGCGAACCGCACCGGCTCCCGCAGGTTGGCCACCCAGTAGAGGCTGTCCCGGGGTACGCCGGACCGGGCGTCGGCCAGCGCGGTCGAGTAGAGCGGCACCGCCGGCGGCCGCGGCAACAGCGCCCGGGCCGCCGCCCCGACCTCGTCGACGACGGCGTCGACGTGACGGCTGTGGAACGCGACCGTCGAGTCGACCACCCGCATCTCGACACCGTCGGCGCGCCAGCGCTCGACGAGCGCGTCGACAGCGTCCTTGTCGCCGGACACGACGGTGGACTGTGGACTGGCTGAGATCGCCGCCTCGACGCCGTCGACGCCGACCAGCCGGCTGACGACCTCGTCGAACGGCAGGCTGGCCATCGCCATCGCGCCCAGGCCCTCCAGGCGCTGCAGGGCGGCGGCGCGGCGGCAGGCGAACCGGGCCGCCTCGTCACGACCCAGCGCGCCTGCCGCCACGGCCGCGGCGATCTCGCCGACCGAGTGGCCGATCACCGCCGCCGGCTCGACGCCCCGGCTGCGCCACACCTCGGCCAGACCGACCTGGATCGCGAACGTGAGCGCCTGGATGTGCGCGGCCGTCCACGGGCCGCCGGACACGATCGCCTCGCGCGGGGTCCACCCGAGCTCGGCCCGGAAGATGTCGCCCAGGTCGTCGATGGCGGCCGCGAAGACCGGCTCCTCGGCCAGCAGCTCGCGGCCCATGCCGGACCACTGCGCGCCGTGGCCGGAGAACACCCAGACCACCCCGGACTCCTGACCGACACCGGTACGCGCGACCGTCGCACCCGGCATGCTGCCGCCGTCGGCGACGAGGCGGAGTCGCTCCTCGAGCTGGGCGGTGGAGCCGGCCACGACGGCGGCGCGGTGGGACAGGTGCGACCGGCGGTGGGCCAGCGTGTGGCCGACAGCGGCGAGATCCGTCTCGGCGGTCAACCGGTCGGCCACCTCGCCGGCGAGCGCCCGCAGCCCGGCATCGGACATCGCCGACAGCGGGTACACCGCGGGCCCGGCCGGCGCGGTCTTCTGCTGAGGTGGCGGCGGAGGCGCCTCCTCGAGGATCAGGTGGGCGATCGTGCCACCGACGCCGTAGCTGGAGACGCCGGCCCGGCGCGTCCGCTCGCCCGCCGTCCACGGGGTGTTCTCGGCGACCAGGTGCAGGCCCGTTCCCGGCCCCGCCACCTCTGCGATCGGCTCGCGGTGCAGGCTCGGCGGGAGTTGCTGCTTCTGCAGGGCCAGCACGGTCTTGATGACGCCGGTGATGCCGGAGCCGCCCTCGACGTGGCCGACGTTCGGCTTCACCGAGCCGATCAGCAGCGGGCGGTCGGCGGGGCGACCCGGGCCGAACACGTTGGCGATGGCCTCGATCTCCTTGCCGTCGCCCATCGGCGTACCCGTGCCGTGCGCCTCGATGTAGTCGACCGTGACCGGATCGACACCGACCCGCTCGTACGCCGAACGCAGCATGTGCTCCTGTGCCTCGGCGTTGGGCGCCATCATGCCGTCGGAGCGGCCGTCCTGGAACACGACGCTGCCGAGGATGACCGCCTTGACGGGGTCGCCGTCGCGGACGGCGTCGGAGAGCCGCTTCAGCACCACGACGCCCGCGCCTTCGCCCCGCCCGTACCCGTCGGCGTCCTTGTCGAATGCCTTGCTGCGGCCGTCGGGCGAGAGCGCGCCGGTCGCCTCGAGCGCCACGTTCAGCGCCGGCGTGGCCATCAGGTTCATCCCGCCGACGATGACGACGGGCGTCTCGCCGGAGCGCAGGCTCTGGCAGCCCACGTGCAGGGCGGTCAGCGAGCCGGCGCAGGCCGTGTCGACCGCGACGCTCGGGCCGCGCAGATCGAGGAAGTACGACACCCGGTTGGCGATGCCGTAGTACGTGGTCCCGTTGACCGCGTACGCCCCGGTGCGCGGGATGTCCTCGAGCAGCCGGCGGCCGTAGTCGTTGGAGTTGGCGGCGACGAACACCCCGGTGTCGGTGCCGCGCAAGGCGAGCGGCTGCAGGCCGGCGTCGGCCAGCGCCTCCCACGACAGCTCCAGCATGAACCGCTGCTGCGGGTCGAGGTATTCGGCCTCGCGCGGGGAGATGCCGAAGAAGTCGGCGTCGAAGCCCTCGATGTCGTCCAGATAGGACCCACGCGTCGTGGTGTCCCGCATGAGGGCGGTGGCTTGTGGGCTGGCAGCGGCGTAGGGCTTCCAGCGCTTCTCCGGCATGTCGCCGATGGCGCTGCGGCCGTCGACGAGGAACCTCCAGAACCTGTCCAGTGTGGTCAGGTCCGGGGCGAACCGGCAACTCATACCGATGATGGCGATGGCCTCGTCGGTTGCGGCGTTCTGCGTCAAGTCGCGCACCTCTTCAATTCACCCGAACGGCATGGAAGGCGGGCCGCCCCTCTACCGCAACAGATTCGGCCGCGCCGCGTGGAGCGGACAACTTCTGTCGTGCGGCGCGGCCGGTCGGCGCTGGTGACGCCGCCGCAGACCGCATTCCGCAAGACGACGGGGGCGCTCGGGCGTCCATACGCTGCGGCCATGACGGAGCTCTCGACCATGTCCGGATTCGTGCCCTGGCCCGCCGAAGCGGCCGCCCGGTACGTCGCGGCGGGCTACTGGGAAGGTCGCGCGATCGGCAGCCACATCGCCGACTCGGCGCGCGCCCGGCCCGACGCGGTGTGTCTGGTCGACGGCCCGATGCGGATGACGTACGGGGAGCTGATGGCGCGGGCCGACGGCGCGGCGGCCCGGCTGGCCGGGCTCGGCATCGGTGCCGGGGACCCGGTGGTGATCCAGCTGCCCAACCGCTGGGAGCACACCGTGCTGACGGTGGCGTGCTTCCGGCTGGGGGCGCTGCCGGTCTGGACGATGCCGCAGCACCGCGAGCACGAGCTGGCGGGAGTGCTGGGCCACACGGGGGCGCGGGCGATCGTCGTACCCGATGTTTACAAGGGATTCGATCACCAGGAGCTGGCGCACTCGCTCGACGTGCCGCACGTTCTCGTCGCGGGCTCCGAGGTGCGGGCTGGCAGCGTCAGTGTCGCCGAGCTGTGTGCGCCGGGCGACGTCTCCTTCGACGCGGACCCGCCCGACGGCACGCACATCGCCACGTTCCTGCTGTCCGGTGGCACCACGGGCCTGCCCAAGCTGGCGCCGCGGACGCACAACGACCTCAGCTACTCGGTCAAGCGGATGGTGGAGCTGTGCGGGTTCGGACCGGAGACGGTGTATCTCGCGGTGCTGCCGCTGGGGCACGGCTTCGTCAACACGGGCCCGGGCGTGCTGGGCACGCTGATCGCCGGTGGCCGGGTGGTGCTGTCGCCGTCGCCGGCGCCGGAGGTGGCGTTCCCGCTGATCGCGCGCGAACGGGTGACCGCGACGTCGACGGTGCCGGCGATCGTGCAGCGCTGGCTCGCGCACGCCGGCGACGCCGACCTGTCGTCGCTGCGGCTCGTACAGGTCGGCGCGGCCCGGCTCGCGCCGGAGGTGGCGGCGCGGATCCGGCCTTCGTTGGGTGGGGCGCAGCTCCAACAGATCTTCGGGATGGCCGAGGGCCTGGTCTGCGTCACCCGGCTCGACGATCCCGACAAGATCGTGCACCACACGCAGGGCCGCCCGATCTCGCCGGCGGATGAGATCCGGGTGGTCGACGAGGCCGGCGCCCCGGTGGCGCCGGGCTCGCCCGGCCTGCTGCTGGCCCGCGGCCCGTGCACGCCGCGCGGCTACTACGGCTCGCCAGAGATCAACGCCCGCGCGTACGTGGGCGACGGCTGGTACAACACGGGCGACGTCGTGCGCCAGGTGGCGGGCGGCAACCTGGTGGTGGTCGGCCGCGAGAAGGACGTGGTGAACCGCGGCGGCGAGAAGATCACGGCGGAGGAGGTGGAGACCTTCGCGCTGCGCTTGCCGAGCGTGGCCCAGGCGGCGGTGGTCGCGATGCCGGACCACGACTTGGGCGAACGGATCTGCCTGTTCGCGGTGGCGACCCCAGGCGAAACGGTCCGGCTACCGGACATCCGCGCCTCCCTGTTGGCGTCGGGGTTGGCGCGCTTCAAGCTCCCGGAGCGCCTGATCGTGGTCGACACACTCCCTCTGACCGGCGTCGGCAAGGTCGACAAGAAGGCCCTGCGGGGCCGCCTTTAAGCCGCAGCGACCCCACCTCGTCGAGCTACCTCCAGGCGGGGTCGCCGTAGACGGACCAGCGCACGATGGTCCCGTCGGCGCGACGACAGCGACGGAGTTATGCGCCGTCGCGCCACGCCCGCCGGTTCAGTTTTATACATCAACTTCGGCTGACTGCTAGAGTTCGCGACGTGACCGAAGAGGAAAGTGTGGTCTCGGCATTGGCCGAGGGCGGGATCATTCCCGTGCTGCAGTGGGCCGCTGGGTCGGCGCACGCGCGGGCGTGGGCGGATTTCGATCCCGAAACTGGCCACGACCAGGCCGTGCTCGGATACACCGCGCACAAGCTTCTGGTCGACCGGCAGGACCGCGTATTCCGGCTGGGTCGCTACCTCCTCACCGACGGCGAAGACTCAGGCAACGAGGACACCGGTCAAGACGTACTGCGCGCCGGCTTGGCCCCGACGGAACAGGACGGTCTGCCGCACCGCGACGGCGTGGAGCGGGCGGACGTCAGCGGCTCGCCTGCGTGGCGGTTCGGTCGGTATCGGTGGTTTCCGACCGCATTCGACTTCGGCAAGGTCAACGAGCTGTCTTGGGCTAGGAAGAGCCCCACGAAGCAACGGATCGCCGCTCAGCTGAAGTCGGCGAACCCGGATCAGATCCTGCTGCCGTACACCTATGACCAGCCGCTCGGGCAGGCCCTTGACGAGATGACTCTCGGCGAGCTGATGGCGGCGAACGCCGCCGCCATGATCGATGTGATCCTCGCCCACAGCGTCGACCCGCACACCGGCGCGACCGAGCTCTACCTGGGGCGGGCGCGGCTCAACTCCGATGGCGGGCCCGCCTGGCACTGGCTACGGCCCCTGCACCGCACCGACGGCGGCGACGGCGCCCGCGCGACCGCGCCTCAGCAGACCCCGCCCACCCGTGGTGTCGAGGTCCCGGACGCGCCCGTGCGTCTGCGGCCCCGTGTCGCTGGTGGCGAGGCCTCCGGGGAGCCGACAGGCGCATGAACAGCGCACCACCGCCGCCCGCGCGGCTCGCCGACGCCGCGCGGCTGTTCAACGGGCGCCGCCTCACCCTTGCCCGGCAGGTCGCCGGGCTACGCAAGAATGGGTTGGCCGACCTCATCGGGAAGACACCGACCGCGGTCGCAGGGTACGAAAACGGCTCGAAAAGGCCGGCTTCGGCGACCGTCGCCCAGCTCGCCCTGGCGTTGAAGGTCGAGCCGTCGTTCTTCATCGGCGGTGACTCCCCTCAGAACCCGGTGCCCACGCCACACTTCCGATCGCTGCGCTCCACGACACAGCTGATCCGCGACCAGGCCCACGCCTACGGCTGCCTGGCAGCCGACGTCGCCGCGTCCCTGGAGAAGTACGTCGAGCTGCCCAGTCGTGACGTCCCGCGATACCCGGTGCCGCCGGAGGAGATCGCCGTCGGGCAACCAGAACACGCCGCCATGCAGCTCCGCGGTGACTGGGGACTGGGTAGCGGGCCGGCGGGACATCTGATCCGGCTGCTGGAGAACCACGGCGTCCTGGTGGTCTACTCCCTCGCCCAGTCCGCAGCCGTGGACGCCTTCTCCATCGAGGCCGGCAACCGACCGATCGTCCTGCTCAATCCGGTCAAGCAGGACTACTACCGGCAACGCTTCGACGTCGGCCACGAACTCGGCCACCTGGTCATGCACGGCGACTCCGAACCCGGCAGCAAGATTGTCGAGGACCAAGCCCACCGGTTCGCCGCCGAATTCCTCATGCCCGCCGACACGATTGTCGACGAGCTCCCGACCCGGGCCGACTGGACCACCCTGTTCGACCTCAAGGAACGGTGGGGCGTCAGCCTCCAGGCACTGCTCATGCGCTGCCGCCAGCTCAAGGTGATGACCGAGACCACTTACCAGAAGGCGATGGTCACCCTCTCTGCCCGCGGGTGGCGCCGCCGCGAGCCCGGCGAAGGGACCGCCACCGAACACCCGTCCCTGCTCGCGCGAAGCGTCGAGCTACTCGAAGAAGCTGGCTATGCGACCCGCACCCTCGCCGCCCAAGCGCGGGTACCGATCGACATCTTCAGTACCGCCACCGCGCGGCGGCCGGCACTAGATCAGATGCACCTGTCGCATATCCGGGCCGCTTCCACAGACAGCACTAAACCCTCCGGCGCTGATCAGGCGGCCGACGTCACGAAGCTCCATCTGGCAACGATGCAACGCGGAGAACACGTCCAACCAGAACGTCAACTCTCCTAGATCGCGGAGGGCCACATGGCTACGGGAGACATTCACACCAGCAAGAACGGCGACCGGTGGGCCAACGGGACATGGCGACCGACCGGGAAGTTGAACACGTGATTCACACGCAGAACGGAACGATCGCCGAGCGCAACACGTACCCCTGGAGCCGCGACCCGCACCGCTCGAAGGGTTGACAGGCAACTTCGCAGCAAGCCCGGCTCTCTAGGAAACCGGGCCTTCGCCTGTAAAGGCGAGCGCGCAGTGCCGAGTCAGGGGCGGTGGGCGCGCAGGATCAGCGATACACCCGGCAGGGAGCGCACCGGCAGCACCCGTTCCGCCGCTACGACTGCGCCCAACAGTGCGTTTACCGGGGCGATGGGTGGGTCGTCGATGTCGCTGCCCGTCGAGCGCGTGCGGTAGAGCGCGATCAGCGGTCTCAGCAGCACGTTCCAGCTCCACACCTCGTCGACCACCAACCCCGACCCCGCGATCACCGACGTCAAACCCGCGCGGTCGTAGCGCCGGACGTGGTTTACCGCCTCGTCGTGGGGCGACCATAGGCGCATGTCCGCCGGCACCGTGATCAGTGCCGTGCCGCCCGGGCGGAGCACCCGAAACATCTCCGCCGCCGCCACCCCGTCCTCCTCGATGTGCTCGAGGATCTCGAAGGCCGTCACCAGGTCGAAGCTTTCCGCGGCCCATGGCAGGTCGCGGGCATCCGCCACATGGGCGTCCAGGCCGCGGGCACGGGCGATCTCCACCGCCGTCGGCGAGAGGTCGGCCACCACCGTGCGCCAGCCGTGCGAGACGAGCACCCGGCTGTTGCCGCCGCCGGCCGCGCCGATGTCGAGAGCACGGCCCGGCGGCGGCCCCAGGCGGCGCAACTCCCGGGCGAGGATCCGGCGCTTCTCCCGGAACCACCAGTGCCGGTCCTCCACATCGGACAACCGCTGGATCTCCGTCGACCTCATCGACCCGCCCCGCACGAGTAGAGCATCGCGTCGGCGAAGTTCGGGATCGGCAGCATCTGCTCGGGGTCGAACTCGCTGCCGCCGTAAGCAGACGGGGGCACGACCGCGCAGTTCGACTCGACCCAGGCCACCCTCTGCTGCTGGATCTCACCACCCATGCCGGCGATCCCGCCCAGCCGCGGACCACCCGGCGCGGCCGAGACCACGAAACGGAGGTCCCCGTCGGCCACCAGCCGGTCCAGTTGCGCCACCGACGGCGCGTTGTCGGCGCCGAGATAGCCGCCCATCCCGATGACCATGTGGTCGCTCTGGATGATGAACGCACCCGCGACCAGCCCGCCGCCCTCGACCGCCAGCTTGATCTCCGCGTCGCCCGAGTTGGCCACGGCGTAGTCGAGCATCTGCCGCATCAACGGATACAGCGTCGGACCGCCGATGCCACCACCGCGCGGCGGTCCCGTCGGCAAATTCGAGAAGTCGGGCAGCTCGACACCCGGCGGCAGCAGCAGCCCCGGCGGCGGCTCCATCCCGGGCGGCGGCTCCATGCCCGGCTCGATGCCGGGCGGCAACGACGGGAACTCCACGTCCGGGCCGAGCTCACCCCGGAGCAGCGCCATGAAGGCGGTGTTCGGCGGGCCCGCGGACGGGAAACCGCCGTTGGTGCCGTGCTCGATCGCTGTGCCGGCCGACCACACGGCCGGAGTGAACAGCGCGGCGACGACACCGACCGCCAGCCCGCCCCGCGCCAGGCCCGGCCGGGCCCGCCCGAGCACCAGACCCACGACGGCGACCGCGCCCAGGCCCACCACGACCCACCGCGTCCACCCGTGCCAGTGCGCGTCGCGGCCGCTCAACGCCACCGCCCAAACCACGGTCACGGCGACACCCAACGGCAGCAGCAGCCACCCGCGCCCGGCAGAAGACCGATAACGGTTCCACAGCAAGGCGATGCCGGCGGCCGCCACCACCGCGACGGGCGGGCCCAGGAACGCGGTGTAGTAAGGGTGCCAGATGCCCTGCACGAAGCTGAACACCAGGATCGTCACCAGCAGCCAACTCCCCCACGTCAGCCAGCCGTTGTTGTCGAGGCGGTCGCCGGGCACCCGGTCCCAGATCCGGCGGTAGCCAGCCGCGCCCACCAGCGCGAGCACCAGCAGGCAGAGCGGCAGCAGCCAGGAGATCTGCCCACCGACCTCGTGGATGAACATGCGGCCGATGTCGGCGTTGCCGCCGGACATGCCGACGATGCCGAGCGCCACGTTGATGCCCGACCCGTTGTAGGTCTGCCCGAAGTCGAAGATCTTGCCGAACCCGTTGTAGCCGAACACGACGTCCAGCGCGGTGCCGTCGAGGCTCGCGCCCATGTAGGGCTTGCGACCCGGCCACACGTCGTGCAGCACCGGCCACCAGAACGAGGCGACCGTGAGCACCCCGCCGGCAGCCAGCAGGTCGGTGATCCGCCGCCGGATCGAGCCGGTGCTGGCGAGCAGGAACGCCAGCGCGAAGCCCGGCACGATGATCCAGGCTTCCATCCACTTGGTGACGAACCCGCACCCGATCAGAAAGGCCGAGAACAACAGCCATCGGGTACGACCACCCGCCGATCCACTGTAGATAGAGCGCGTAAAGGCGTACGTGGCCGCCACCATCAGCAGCACCAGCAGCGCGTCGGTGTTGTTGTCGCGGTTGATGGCCACCGTGATCGGCGTGAGCGCGAAGATGAGCGCGGCGAGCAGCGCGACGTTCTCGCCCTTCCACATCCGCACCGTGCGGTGCAGCAGGAAGACGGCCAGCACACCCTCCAGCACCTGCGGCAGGATCACCGACCAGGGCGTGAAGCCGAAGATCGCGATCGAGATCGCCTGCGGCCAGAGCGCCATCGGTGGCTTGTCGGTGGAGATGACGCCGTACGGGTCGAACGCCCCGAACAGGAAGTGGTTGAAGCTCTGCGTCATCGACTTGGCCGCGGACGCGTAGTAGGAGTTGCCGTAGTCGCTCGCCCCGATGTCCCACGCGTAGAGCAGACCGGCGAGCGCGCAGATGCCGACGAGCGCGCCGATCTGGGCCGGGCTCGCCCGCCGCCGTGGTGCTGGCGCGGGTTCACCGGTCGGCGTCGGCGCCAGGGGCGGGCGCTGGGCCACGGACGTCATCTTCAACTCCATTCGACATTGGGTGAGGCGGAGGGCGTCCAGGCCGGCTCCCGCCAGAGGTCGGCCAGCGCGGTGCGCAGCGAGAGCCGCGGCTGCCAGCCCAGTGCGGAGCGGGCGGTGCCGACGTCGGCGCACTGCCACGGCACGGCGGCCGTGCGGGCCGAACCGCCGCCGTCGTGGTGCACCTCGCCGTGGTAGCCCGCCACGGCGACGAGCGTGTCGACCAGTTCCTTCACCGCGGTGGCGCGGCCGCTGCCGACGTTGACCACCGGCGCGGTCAGCGCGTCGGCCTCGGTCGCGGCGACGACCGCGTACGCGACGTCGCGCACGTCGACGAAGTCCCGGACCGCGTCGGTCGGTCCGACGCGCACAGCGCCGATGCCCGCACCCGTGCGCGCCCGCCGGACCTGGGCCACCAGGTCGCCGGCCAGGCTGCCCGCCGGCGCACCGGGACCCACCGGGTTGGTGACCCGGAGCACCACCGCGTCGACCCCCAGCGCGCGGGCCGCTGTCACCACCCGGGTTCCGGCGAGCTTCGACAGGCCGTACGCGCCGACCGGTGCCGCCGGATCAGTCTCGACGCTGTGCCGGCCCGGCTCCACCCAGCCGTACTCGGCGGCCGAGCCCACGTGCACCAGGCGGACCGGCCGCCCGGCCGCGGCGGCGACCAGCCCGGCCGGGATGTCGATGTTGGCGGCCGCGAGGGTGGGCAGGTCGGCCCGGGTCGCGCCGGCGCAGTTGACCAGCACAGCCGGGCCGCCCGCGCCGAGCAGCGCGCCGAGGGCGGCACCGCCGGGATCCGCGAGGTCGAGGCTGTGGTGCCGCGGCGACCAGGACGGCCGGCGCCGGCCGACGGTGGTGACCCGCGCACCCCGGTCGGTCAGCGCCTGCCAGACGTGCCGCCCGAGGAAGCCGGTCGCGCCGGCCAGCAGGACGCGCATCAGGCCCCCTTCAGCAGGGTGCCCTTGACCGAGTCGAACTCGGCGTTGGCCCGGTCGTAGTCGTCGGGTCGCCCGATGTCGAGCCAGTAGCCGTCGAAGGGATATTCCCCCGGCGGCTCCGACCGGGCCAACAGATCCAGCACCAGGTCGTCGAAACCGAACGGCATGCCCAGGGTGTACGGCTCGAGCGTGCGCCGGCTCAGGCCGTACACGCCCATGCTGACCCTGTAGTTGATCGTCGGCTTCTCGACGAAGTGCACCACCCGGCGGTCGACGGTCGAGAGCACTCCGAAGTCGATGACCACTTCCCGGGCGTACGTCGCGACCGTCAGCGGGGCGTTCTGGGCGCGGTGGTGGCGCAGCACGTCGGCGAAGTCGATGTCGGTGAGCACGTCGCCGTTCATGACGAGGAAGTGCTCGGGCAGCCGGTCCAACATCGTGCGGACCGGGCCCATCGTGCCGAGCGGGGTGTCCTCGGTGACGTAGTCGACGGACATGTTCCACCGGCTGCCGTCGTTGACGAACGCCCGGATCAGGTGGCCGAGATAGCCGATCGCCAGGGTGACGCTGGAGAAGCCCTGCTGCGCGAGTTGGGCCAGGACGATCTCGAGGATGGAGAACTGGTCGCCGATCGGCACGAGCGGCTTGGGCAGCCGGCTGGTGTAGGGCCGCAGCCGCACTCCCTTGCCACCGGCGAGGATCACCGCGTGCAGGCCGCTCACCGCTCGTACCTCCCGGGCCGGTAGCCGGCGAGGTTGGCCGGGTCGCGGAACCAGGCGATCGTCGCCCGCAGGCCGGCGGCCCGGTCGACGGCCGGCGCCCAGCCGGTGCGCTCGCGCAGCTTGGTGGCGTCGCTGACGAGGCGCAGCACCTCGGAGTCCTTGGGACGGACCCGGCGCGGGTCGGCGACGACCGTGGCGTCCGCGGCCATCAGGCCGACGATCTCCGCGGCCAGGTCGCCGATCGACACCTCCGCACCGGTGCCGGCGTTGAACGCCTCGCCGACCACCGCCGAGGCGGGCGCCGCGCCGACGGCCAGGAAGGCGGCGACGGTGTCGGCGACGTACAGGAAGTCGCGCGTCGGCTCCAGTGCGCCGAGCCGGATCTCGCGGGCGCCCGCCGCGAGTTGGCTGACGACCGTCGGGATGACCGCGCGGGCCGACTGGCGGGGGCCGAACGTGTTGAACGGCCGCAGCGTCACCGCCGGCACCTCGAAACTGAGGTGGTAGGACTCGACGAGCTTGTCGGCGGCGACCTTCGACGCCGCGTACGGCGACTGCGCCTGGATCGGATGGCTCTCGTCGATCGGCACGGCGCGCGCGGTGCCGTAGGTCTCGCTGGTCGACGTGTGCACCAACCGGGTGACACCGGCCGCGCGCACCGCGTCGAGGACGTTCAGGGTGCCGAGCACGTTCGTATCCACATAGGAGCGCGGCGACTCGTAGGACCAGGGGATCGCGATCAGCGCGGCCAGATGGTGCACCGTGTCGGCGCCGCGCACCAGCGCCGCGGCCGACGCCGGGTCGCGCACGTCGCCGGGCCGCACGTCGACCTCGGCCAGCACGTCGGCGTCGAGCGCGTCCAGCCAGCCCCACGAGCCGAACGAGTTGTAGAGGACCATCGCGCGCACGCGTGTGCCCCGGCGCACCAGCGCCTCCACGAGGTGCGAACCGATGAAGCCTTCGGCACCGGTGACCGCCACGAGCTCCGCCATTCCCATACGGTCACACGCGCCGATCCGCGGCGGCTTCTCCGCACGTGCGCTGTCGATCCGCCGCCGCGGCCGGCCGCACGCAGGAAGATGTCGGCCCCGATCCCGCTGCGTAGCGTGAACAACCGATCGAGCCGCCCCCGACAGGCTCGACATCCGATCCACATAGGACCCCTGCTGGAGGTCATGTCCATGTCAGAAGCTGTGTGCCCGTACCGTCTCGACGACCAGGGCGCCGACACTCACGGTGAGACGAAGCGTCTCCGCGAGCAGGGCCCGATCGCGCGGGTCGAACTCCAGGACGGCGTGCTGGCGTGGTCGGTGCACGACTACGCGGCCGCCAAGCAGATCATGGGTGACGAGCGGTTCTCGAAGAACCCGCGGAAGAACTGGCCCGACTACATCAACGGCGAGATCTCCAACGGCTGGCCGCTGATCACCTGGGTCGCCATGGACACGATGGCGACGCAGGACGGCAAGGACCACTCGCGGCTGCGCAAGCTGCTGCTCAAGGCCTTCACCGAGCGCCGCGTGGAGGCGATGAAGCCGCACATCTGGAAGACGGTCCACGACCTGTTCGACAACATGGACGCGGCCGCCGAGAAGAGCGACGTCATCGACCTCAAGGGGCTGTTCCACGCCGAGCTGCCGACGCGGCTCATGTGCGACCTGTTCGGCGTGCCCGTCGAGCGGCGGCAGGAGGTCCTCGCCGGCGGCCACAAGAACATCGACACCCGGATCTCGGCCGAGGACGCCGAAGCCAACCTGGACCAGTGGCAGGAGGCCATCTCCGACCTGGTGCAGTACAAGAAGCAGCACCCCGGCGACGACCTCACCAGCGGCATGATCGCCGCGAAGGAGGAGGACGGCTCGCGGCTGTCGGACTCCGAGATGATCGGCACCCTGCACCTGCTGCTGGGCGCCGGCTCCGAGACGCTGGTCAACGCGCTGGCCCACTCGTCGCTGTTCCTGCTCACCAACACCGACCTGCGCAAGAAGGTCATGTCCGGTGAGATCTCGTGGGAGGACGTCTGGGAGGAGACGCTGCGGGTCGAGTCGCCCGTCGCGCACCTGCCGTTCCGGTACGCGACCGAGGACTTCGAGGTCGCCGGGGTGAAGATCGCCAAGGGCGACCCGATCCTCATCGACTTCGCCGGCATCGGCCGCGACCCCGCCATCCACGGCGAGACGGCCGACGAGTTCGACCCGCTGCGCGCGGACAAGACCCACCTGTCCTTCGGCCACGGCGTGCACTACTGCCTGGGCGCGCGGCTGGCCAAGCACGCCTGGATGATCGGCATCCCGGCGCTGTTCGAGCGCTACCCCGACATGGAGCTCGCCGTCCGCCGCGACGAACTGGTCGGCCAGGGCAGCTTCGTCGTCAACGGGCACGCCCAGCTCCCGGTCCGCCTGAAGGCGCGGGTCGCGGCGACGGCCTGACGCGCGGTTTCCCCCTCTGGGCGCCCTACGGCCACGGCGGTAGGGCGCCCATCCATCGGTAAGGAGAGTCGAAGATGTCTGATCGCACCGCGGTCGAGGACCACGGCGTCGCCCCCGAGGGTCTGCCCCTCGACGACGACTACACCGGGCCGCGCGACCTGGAGATGCACACCGTCACGTCGGCCGACGGCACCACGATCGCGTACGAGATCGTCGGCGCCGGTGAGCCGGTCGTGGTGATCGGCGGCGGCCTCAACGACCGGGCGATGTTCACCCCGTTCGCGTCGATCCTGTCCGACCGGTTCAAGGTCTACAACTACGACCGCCGCGGCCGGGGCGACAGCGGCACCGGCGACGCCAAGCGGTACACGCTCGAGCGCGAGGTGGAGGACCTGGCGGCCGTGCTGGACGCCGTCGGCGAGCCGAGCCACGTGTTCGCCAACTGCACCGGGGGCATGATCGCCATCCACGCGGCGGCGGCCGGCGTCCCGATGATGAAGCTCGGCATGTACGAGCCGCCGTACAACTCGCCCAAGGCGACCCAGGAGCAGATGGACCAGCTCGAGAAGTTCATCGCCGAGGACCGCAAGGAGGAGGCCGTCACGCTGTTCGCCCGGGACATCGTGCGGTTCATCACGCCGGAGACCCTCGAGCACTTCAAGCTCCACCCGGCGTGGCAGGCGTTCCAGACGATGGCGCCGTCGACGATCTACGATGCCATCATCAGCGCGCACCACACCAACATCCCGTTCTCGCTGCTGCCGCAGGTGACGGTGCCGACGCTGATGCTCAGCGGTCGGGACAGCTCCGCGGCGATCCAGGAGGCCTGCGGCATCGTCGCCGAGGGCATTCCGGACTGCACGCTGATCCGGCTCGAGGGCGAGGGTCACCTCTTCAACCAGAAGACCGGTGCACCGATCTTCGCGGACTTCTTCGCCTCGTGAGCGAGCAGCACGGCGGGTGCCCGGCGCGACTCACGGGCACCCGCGTCGGTTTGGACATGGCCGAGGACGTACGCAGGTGGCGGGAGGGCGGGGAACGTGGCCGGGTGACGACCGCGTTCGGCCACGAGGCGACCTACGTGGCCCGGTACGACGACGTCCGTACGCTGCTGGCCGACTCACAGACGTTCCAGATCGGCACGGTCCCGCCGCCCCCGGTGCTCGCCGAGCGCGGCTACGACCTCGAGAAGGTGGCCCGCCGCAACGCCGGCAACCTCATCGTGATGGACCCGCCGGAGCACACCCGGCTGCGGCGGATGGTCATCTCGTGGTTCACCCCGCGACGCGTGGAGCGGATGCGGCCGCTCGTCGTCGACATCATCGAGCGGGCGCTCGACGCGATGGAGGCGGCGGGTCCGCCGGTCGACCTCCTGCCGATGTTCGCGAAGACCGTGCCGGTGATGGCGATCTGCGAGCTGCTCGGCATCCAGGAGTCCGAGCGGGAGCGGTTCCGCAGCCGGGCGGCCCGGGTCGCCGGCCCGTCGAGCCCGCTGGAGGAGCTGCGCCGGCTCGGCGACGCGCAGTGGATCACCCACGAGCTGATCGCCTACCGGCGGCAGCACCCGAGCGACGACGTGATCGGGATGCTGTTGCGCGAGCACGGGCCGGGCTCCCCGGCCGACGACCTCACCGACGACGAGATCGTCGGGCTCGGCAACGCGCTGCTGGTCGCCGGGCACGAGACCACCACGCAGATGCTGGCGCTGGGCACGCTGGCCCTGCTGCGCCACCCGGCCCAGCTCGCGCTGGTGCGCGACGACCCGTCGCTGGTGGCGGGCGCGGTGGAGGAGCTTCTTCGCTACGTCGGCGTGATGCACGGCGCGTTCGTGCGCCGGGCCGCCCGTGACACCACCCTGGGCGACCTGTCGATCAAGGAGGGCGAGCTGCTGCTGCCCGCGTTGGCGGCCGCCAGTCGGGACCCGAAGCTCGTCGACGACGGCGACCGGCTCGACGTGACCCGGCCGCCGTCGAGCCACGCGGCGTTCGGCCACGGCCCGCACTTCTGCATCGGCGCGCCGTTGGCCCGGCTCGAGCTGCGGGAGGCGTTTCCGCGGTTGCTCCGGCGGTTTCCGACGCTGCGCCTGGCGGTGCCGGAGTCCGAAGTGGATTATTCCGACGACACGGTGGTCTACGGGCTGCGCAGCCTGCCGGTCACCTGGTGAACACAAACGGACCCCGAGCCCGCGTGGGCTCGGGGTCCGACGCTGTCAACGGTCAGGGGCCCATCAGACCGACGGCGTTGCCGTCGAGGTCCTTGAAGACGCAGATCTTGTTGCGGCCGGGCACCTCGACCGGGTCGAAGACCCGCGTCGCGCCGAGCTTCTCGGCCTTCTCGATCGCGGCGTCGACGTTGTCGACCGGGAAGTAGACCACGAGGCCCGTGTAGGGCGCGTCGGGGCCGGCGCTGCCGATGCCGCCGGTGGCCTCGCCGTGCTTGTCGACGATGAGCGAGTAGGAGTCGTCGAGCGTCTGCACCTTCCACCCCAGCAGCTCGGCGTAGAACGCGCGGGCGCGGTCGGAGTCGGGAGTGGACAGATCGAACCAGCCGGGGACGTTGGAGCCTTCGGGTTCCTTGATGTCTACGCTGTCTACATCAGCCATGTGGTTACTTTACAACGGCTTCCCGGCGCCCACCACTCGACGACCCGAACGATGCGGAAAGGCCGGACGCCGCTCCCCGGGGGGAGTGGAGCGGCGTCCGGCCAGGGTCGAGGTCAGCGGGTGGCTTCGACCATCTCGGCGGTCGGGTCGCGCAGTTCGGCGCTGACCTTCTCCATCAGCGTGAGGATCAGCACGCCGCCCAGCACCATCAGGCCGGCTCCGATCTGGAACGCCAGCACGTAGCCCGACGTGACGGCCAGGTTGGGCTCGGTGCCCGACATGATCTCGCCGGTCGCGTGCCGCATGGCCAGCGTGACCAGGACGGCCAGGCCGAGGGCGCTGCCGACCTGCTGGGCGGTGCTCTGCACGCCGGACGCGAGGCTGGAGTCCTGCGCGGTGACGCCGTGCAGGGCCGCGTTGGTGGCAGCGGGCATGGTGGCGCCGGCGAACACACCGAACACGATCATGCCCGGCAGCATGCCGCCCACGTAGCTGCTGTCGACGCTGATGAAGCTGGTCAGGAACAGGCCGACGCCGGCGCCGATGAAGCCGATCGCGGCGACCAGCTTGACGCCCAGCTTCGGGGTCAGCGCGGTGCCTAGGCCGATGCCGGCGCCGATCGAGAAGCCCAGCGGCAACCAGGCCAGACCGCCCTGCAGCGGCGAGAACCCGAGGATGTGCTGGGCGAACAGGGTCAGCATGAAGGTGTACGAGATGAACGCCGCCATGTAGAACAGCGAGGTCACGTTGATGACCGAACGCGTACGGTTGGCGAAGAACTCGAGCGGGATCAGTGGATGCGCGGCCCGCCGCTCGACGATGACGCACGTGAGCAGCAGGGCGACGCCGGCCAGCAGCGGGAGGATCACCCGTGCCGTGCCCCACGGGTGCTCGGCCGCCTGGAGCAGGCCGAAGACGATGGCCACGAGACCCGTGGTCAGGGTGGTGGCGCCGACGACGTCGAGCGACTGGCCCTTCGCGCGGACCATCCGGCTCTCCGAGACCAGCCGCGGCAGGATCAGCAGCACCAGCACGGCCACCGGGACGTTGACGTAGAAGATCCAGCGCCAGGACGCGAGGTCGGTGAGCAGCCCGGAGATGACGTAGCCGAGCGTGCCGCCGAGCGCGACCAGGCCGCCCCAGAGGCCCAGCGCCTTGGTGCGCTCCTTGGGGTCGGTGAACATCAGCGCGATCAGACCCAGCGAGGCCGGCGCGGCGATCGCCTCGGCGACACCCTGACCCAAACGACCGATGATCATCATGGGCTGGTTGACGGCGGCACCGCAGATGACCGACGAGACGAGGAAGATCGCCACACCCGTCAACAGCAGCCGCCGCCGGCCGTAGAAGTCGGCCAGCCGGCCACCCAGCATCAGCAGGCCGCCGGCCATCAGCACGTAGCCGTTGACCACCCAGGTCAGCCCGGCCTCCGAGAACCCGAGCGAGTCCTGGATGCGGGGCAGGGCGACGTTGACCACCGTGATGTCCAGCAAGATCATGAACTGGAGGCCACACAACAGGGCCAGCGCGCGCCAGCGGCGCGGGTCGAGCTCGGACGTCGGGGAGTCGGGCTGGACTTGCCCGTCACCTTTGCGCGACTCCGCCGGCGACACCTCGGCGGACTCCGCCGGCCGGCGCGAATTTACGGTGGACACGATCTTTCTCCCTCGATGATCGGCTCGTCAGGTGTCGGGCGCATGATCGGATGGAGAAGGCGTAGTGTCTGAGAGGTGAGTGTCTACGCTGTCCACATCCACCATGTTGACACCGTACAACACGAACGGGGAGGTTTTACAACGATGGTGCGTGCGGCACGCTCCTATCATCACGGTGACCTGCGGGCCGCCCTGGTGGAGGCCGGTCTGAAGCTCGCCCGCACGGGTGGGATCGGCGCGCTGGGCGTCCGCGAGCTCACCCGATCGGTGGGCGTGACGCCCAACGCCGCCTACCGGCACTTCGCCGACCGTGAGGCGCTCGTGCTGGCGATCGCCGTCGAGGCGCAGGACCGGCTGGCCCAGACCATGCTCGACCGGATGAAGGCGATCCGCGCCGACGCCGACCCGGCAGACCGGGCCCTGGCGCGGCTCCGCGCCGTGGGCGAGGGCTACGTCCACTTCGCGATGGCCGAGCCGGGCTGGTTCGAGCTCGCCATCCTCACCCGCGACGAACCGGGCGACGACAGTCCACAACCGACCATCGAGTCCCGGGTGGCGCCGCCCTACCAGTTGCTGGTCGACGCGCTCGACGGCCTGGTCGAGGCCGGCGTGTTGACCCCCGCGCAACGGCCCAACGCCGAGGTCGCCTGCTGGTCGACCGTGCACGGCTTCGCCGACCTGGCCACCCGCGGACCGCTGCGCGCCCAGGACCCGCCGATCCTCGACGCACTGGCGACCTACGTGGTCGACACGATCATCGCCGGCGTGGCCGCACCGCCCCGCTGACGCCGTCACCGGGCCGTCAGTGCGCGCCAGCCGCTCAGCGTCAGCCCGAGATCCGCGACCTCGGCGCGCAGGGCCGGGTTGGTCAGCGCGTCGAGCTCCTCCTCCCAGCGGTAACCCCAGGCGTAGCGCGCCCGGTCCGCGGCCGACGGCGTACCCGGATGGCAGTTGATCTCGATCACCGGCGCCGGGCCCGCCGCCAACCGGGTGACCAGCTCCCGCGCCCGGTCCAGGGTGAGGCCACCGGCCTCGTCCAGCCCCCCGTACGCCGCCGGGAACGCGAGCCCGGCAGCGCGCAGCCGGCCCGCGAGCGCGCGGCTCCAGTGCCGGATCCAGGCGCCCTGCGGGCCGCGGGCCGCACTCGTCGGCAGCCGGACGGCCGGGATCCCGCGTTCCACCGCCAGGTCTGTCACGATCCGCCCGACCGGCGGGAAGAGGTGCAGGTGCTGGTGCGTGTCGACGTGGGTCAGGGTGAGCCGCAAATCGCGGGTGAGCCGGTCGAGTTGCGCCGCGAACTCGCGGCGCACGTCGGCCGGGTCGACCCGGCCGGTGACCGCGGCCAGCAGGAACGCCCGCCAGCGCAACGGGAACCGGCCGCGCCGGTCGACCAGCGTCGGCACCTCGCGCGGCGACAGCAGCGGCGGGTCCTCGCCCACCAGCGCCAGGTGTGCGCCGACGTCGAGCGCGGGCCGGTCGCGCAGCCACCCGGCCGCCGTGCCGACCGCGGGGCCCACCGCCAGGACCGACGTGCCGGTCACCACGCCCCGGTCGTGTGCGGCCAGGACACCGCGGGACAGCTCCTCGCTCAGCCCGTAGTCGTCGGCGTTGACGATGAGCCGCCGGGTCACGTGTCGCGCCCCCGGGTGCGGGCGAACACCCAGTGCCGCAGCAGCGTGAACCGGGCCAGGGTCGCCAGCGCGTCGCCGGCCAGCAGCACCACGACCTCCGAGAGCCGGCCGATCCCCGCGCCGACCGCCCACAGCGCGGCGCTCATGAACAGCAGGCTCAGCGCGAACGCCACCCCGCCCTCGACCTGATGTCGCAGCGCACCCTTGCGGCCGCGGACACCGAAGGTGATCCGGCGGTTGGCGGCGGTGTTGATGATCGTCGAGAGCAGCAGCGCCACGGCGTTGGCGGTCACCGGCGACAGGAACTCGCGCAGCCCGAGATAGAACAGGACGTGCACCAGGCCGGTGAACGCGCCGATGGCGGCGAACCGCACGAACTGGTAGGCCAGGCCGGTCGGGACGCGGCTGCGGCGCAGGTGCGGCGGGAGCGCGACGTTGAGGTCGCCGCTGAGCTTGCGGCGGCTCATCCGGACGATCCCGCGCAGCATGTCGAACACCGTCCGCCGGACGTTGACGGAGCTGTCGGGGTCGTCGAGGCAGTCGATCGGCACCTCGTGGATCCGCAGGCTGTGCTGCTCGGCCACGCAGAGCAACTCGGTGTCGAAGAACCACTCCCCATCGTGGACGACCGGCAGCAGCGCCTGCACCACCTCCCGCCGGCCGGCCTTGAACCCGCACTGCGCGTCGGAGAAGCGCACCCCGAGGATCATCCGGAGCAGGAAGTTGTACGTGCGGGACAGTCCCGCGCGCTTCATCGACCGGCGCACGCTCGACGAGGGTGCGTGGCGCGTGCCGATC
This sequence comes from Asanoa siamensis, assembly GCF_016862555.1. Lineage (GTDB taxonomy): Bacteria > Actinomycetota > Actinomycetes > Mycobacteriales > Micromonosporaceae > Asanoa > Asanoa siamensis. The sequence goes on from NZ_BONE01000009.1 coordinate 82,610, forward strand.
GACAGGTCACTGTGGCCGGACGCGAGCGGCGCGATCAGCGGCAGGAAGCCGTCGAGGTCGATCGACAGGTCGGCGTCCATGTAGCAGACGATGTCGGCGTCGCTGGCCGCCCAGACCTCCCGCAGCGCGAGGCCCCGGCCGCGCAGGTCGATGTGCACGTAGCGGACCTCGTCGAACTCGTCCTCGAGGCGCCGCGCGATGTCGGGGCTCGCGTCGGTGGCCCCGCTCTCGGCGATCGTGATGCGAAACCGGTACGGGAAGTGCTGCACCAGGTAGGCGTACAGGCGACGGACGCTGGCCTCGAGAACCCGTGCCTCGTTCTTGATGGGGATCACGATCTCGGTCAGCAGCGTCCGGGTCGGCGCGATCGGTCGCTGTGCGGTGGCGGTCATGCGGCGCGGCCCCTTACCTCGGACGATGTACAACCAGCGTCGGCACCGCGACCGCCCGCGGCATCCTCCACAGTGCGCGGTCTGCCGGCACTCTCGAAGACGACGGGCGGGCCGGTGATCGGCCAGACTGGCGGCGATGCGTCCGCGTCCGGGAGGGAGCGACCGTGCCGGAGTCACCCTGGCTCGACGCGTGGAACCGCGGCACCGACGTCTACGTCAGCGACCGCCACAAGGACCGCCATTTCCGAGCCATGGCCGACGGCATGATCGCGTTGCTGCCGCCCGGCGCCAAGCGGGTGCTCGACTACGGCCCGGGTGACGCGCTGTTCGCGGGCGATGTCGCCGCGGCGAGCGGCGAGGTGATCCTCTGCGAGGCCGCCGACAGCATCCGCGCGCGCCTGCACGAGCGGTTCGCGGACCATCCGGCCGTCTCGGTGATCGGGCCCGCCGGGCTCACCGAGCTGCCGGCCGGCTCGGTCGACCTGGTCGTCACCCACTCGGTGGTGCAGTACCTGACGCCGGCGGAGCTCGACGCGTTCCTCGCGACGGCCGCCCGGCTGCTCAGCCCGACCGGCCGGCTGGTGATCAGCGACATCGTCCCGTCCGGGGTGCGGCTGTTCGCCGACGCGTGGGAGCTGCTGCGGTTCGCCGCGCGCGACCGGTTCCTCGTCTCCGCCGTGGTCGCCATGGCGGGCGTGCTGGTGTCGCCGTACGCTCGGCTGAGACGGCAGTTCGGCCTCGCCCGCTACGACGAGCAGGAGATGATCCGGCGCGCCGCCGCGGTCGGTCTCACCGGCGCCCGACGCGCCACCAATCTGGGCAATGACCAGACCCGATGGGCATTCGAGGCGCGCCATCCGCACTCGTGAAACTTGGACAGACGCGACGTTCTGCCATACTGTGGCGGCTGACGCCAAATCGCGGTGGCCGCTGTTGACGGCGGTTCCCATGTCGCATTCACGATCCCAGCCCTATCCGGAGGACAGGACCATGGCTACGGCAGAGAAGCCCACCGAAAAGATCGACGCCAAGTTCACCGCACCGATTCTGGCGGACGGCGCGTTCGCCACGTACATCGAACTCGCCGGCTCCCAGGACGTGCTCGGCACGCGCAAGCCCGTCAAGGTCAGCGGCACCATCGACGGCCACCCGTTCGACGCGACGCTGATGCCGTCCGGCAACGGCCCGCACTGGTTGCCCGTCCGGGCCGCGCTGAAGAAGACCGTGGGCAAGGAGGCCGGTGCCGAGGTGCTCGTCCACCTGACGGCGCGGCGCTGAAGCTGCGAAAAGGGCCCCTCGCCGGTCGGCGAGGGGCCCTTTTCGGTCAACCGCGGAGCACGCGGGCGATCATCCCGGGCTTCATCAGCGCGGTGGGCGGATCGACCAGCCCGGCCGCGCGCAGGAACGCGGTCGACAGGGTGCCGTCGTCGCGGGTGGCGGCCGCCTGCAGGCGCGGAATGTAGGCGTTGCCCATCCAGGTCTTGAGCGTCCGCCTGCCCTCCACCTCGGGGAAGCCCAGGTCGGCACCGGCGGACATGTCCCACGGCGCGTCGATCACCTTGGACAGGCCGCGGAAGAAGGCCGCCGGCGTGGGCTCGCCGCCCTCGAGCGACTGGCGCAGCACCAGCGACTCCATCGCCGCCACGGTCATGCCCTGGCCGTAGACCGGGTTGAACACGCAGGCCGCGTCGCCCATCACCAGGAAGCCCGCGGGATGGCGGGACTGGCGCTCGTAGTGGCGGCGGATGCTGGCCGGGAACCGGAACTGCATCGGCGGGCCCATGGGCTCGGCGTCCCGCACCGCCTTGTGGATCTCCGGCACCGGCAGCGTCTCGACGTAGTCCAGGAAGCCCTTCATGTCGGTCGGCGGCCGGTCACCGAGGATGCCGGTCAGCGAGATCGCGTACCGGTCGGGCAGCCGGGCGAAGATCGCGCCCCGCCGGATCGCCGGCGTCGCGACCGGGATCAGCGCGATGTCGTCGCCGATCGGGTCGTACGCCAGCGGGCCGTGGAAGTCGCACGTGGTGTAGGTCAGGTCCATCTTGACCTGCTCCTCCCGCACCTGCGGGTAGCCGAGCTCGACCAGCCACCGAGGCGTACGCGAGCCGCGGCCCGTGGTGTCGACCACCAGGTCGGCCTCGATCAGCTCCGGCTCGCCACCCGCCCGCGGCTGGACCCGTACGCCGGTGATCCGCGACCGGTCGGCCGAGGCGACGATGCCGAGGATGTCGGTGCCCTGGCGCAGCGTGATCGACGGAAGCTGCCCGATCCGCCGGCGGATGCGGTGCTCGAGCAGCGGCCGGCCGGCGGCGACACAGGTCAGCCCCGTCTCCGCCTTCTTGATCATCTCACCGTTGAAGTACCAGCTCAGGCTCGTGCCGAAGTCACCGACCGGCACACCGATGCTGACCAGTTCGGCGGTGAAGCCCGGGAACAGCTCGTCGAGGATCTGCTTGCCGCGGGCGAGCAACGCGTGGATGTGGTGGCCCTGCGGGATGGCGCGGCGCGGGCCCGTCACTCCGTCGACGTCGTCGCGCTCGACCACGGTGACCGTGCGGTAGAAGTCGGACAGCACGCGGGCGGCCAGCGAGCCGCCGATGCTGCCGCCGAGGACGACCGCGTGGTCGCCGACATAATTAGGCACTGCGACCCTCCGGAATTGATGGCGATCTCATTTGCCGAAATCAAACTAACGACTCGTACGGGCGCGCGATTCTTTCAGGATGCTCAATGCCTCTGCTGGCCTTTCGAGCGCCCGGTGCCGGTCGCTAACGTCATCGGCGAGCCCCGAAAACGGGGCATTTCTCATTGTGTTCGTGCGCAGAGGAGCGGTTGATGGAACCATTCCGCATCGAGATTCCCCAAGCCGACCTCGACGATCTGGGGCAGCGGCTAGCGGCCACCCGTTGGCCGGCCGAACAACCCACGGTCGGCTGGGAGCGGGGCGTGCCACTCGACTACCTCAAGGAGCTCGTCACCTACTGGCGCACCACCTACGACTGGCGGCGGGCCGAGGCGCGCCTCAACGCGTTCCCGCAGTTCACCACGACGATCGACGGCACCCGGCTGCACTTCCTGCACGTCCGCTCGCCCGAGCCCGACGCGATCCCGATGATCGTCACCCACGGCTGGCCCGGCTCGGTGGCGGAATACCTGGACGTGATCGGCCCGCTCACCGACCCGCGCCGGCACGGCGGTGACCCCGCCGACGCGTACCACCTGGTGATCCCGTCCCTGCCCGGGTTCGGCTTCTCCGGCCCGACCAACGAGCCGGGCTGGACGATGCCGCGGATCGCCGGCGCCCTGGCGCGGCTGATGGCCCAGTTGGGCTACGAGCGCTACGTGACCCAGGGCGGCGACGTCGGCGCCTGGATCAACCTCACGCTGTCCGGTGTGGACTTCCCGCACGTGTGGGGCACCCATGTCAACTTCCTCGTCACCCCGCCCTCCGGTGACCCGGCCGAGATGGCGGGCCTGAGCGAGCAGGACCTGGGCCGGCTCGGCGCGCTCAGCCGGTTCGCGGCCGAGGGTTCCGGCTACATGAAGCTCCAGTCGACGCGCCCCAACACCGTCGCCTATGGACTGACCGACTCTCCCGTGGGGCAGCTCGCCTGGATCGTCGAGAAGTTCAAGGAGTGGACCGACTCCGAGAAGGCGCCCGAGGACGCGGTCGACCGGGACCACCTGCTGACCAATGTCATGATCTACTGGCTGACCGGCACGGCGGGCTCGACGGCCAACTTCTACTTCGACAACGCCGACGTGATGCCGACCGCGCCGACGCCGCCGCCCCCGCCGCCGGTGCTGCCGACGCCGTTCGGCGTGGCGGTCTACCCGCGAGACCCGGCACCGCCGATCCGGTCCTTCGCCGACCGCGGCTTCTCCAACATCGTCCACTGGGCCGAGTACGACCGCGGCGGCCACTTCCCGGCGATGGAGGAGCCCGACCTGTTCGTGGCGGACCTGCGCGCCTTCGGCCGCAAGCTACGCGGGCTCGGCTGAACGACGGCACGAGAAGGGGCCCCTGGTCGTCGACCAGGGGCCCCCGTTCTCTTTCAGGCGGCAAGCTCCACGATGGACATGTAACGGCCCACCGGCGTGACCGAGCGCGTCGCGAGACCGGCCCGCCCGGCCAGGACGTCGATCTCGTCGAGCCCACGCTCACGGCCCGCGTAGTAGGTCAGCATCCGCAGGTCCATGCCCGTGTTGACCGCGCCGGCCGCCTCCACGACCAGCACCACGCCGGTGTCCCCGGCCGCCTCGCCGCAGCGGCGCAGGATCGCGGTCGCCCGCTCGTCGTCCCAGTCGTGGATGATCGCGGAGAGCAGGTAGCCGCCGGCGCCGGCCGGGAGCGGGTCGAAGAAGCTGCCCTCGACCACCGCGGCCCGGTCGGCCAGGTCGCCGTCGAGCAGCCGTGCGCGGGCCGCCGCGGCCGGGCCGGGCAGGTCGACCACCGTCCCCGTCAGCGTGGGATGGGCGGTCAGCAGCACCTCCAGCAGCGTGCCGCTCCCGCCGCCCACGTCGACGACGCTGCCCAGCGCCGCCCAGTCGTACGCGTCGGCGATGCCGCCGTTGTCGAGGCTGATGTGGTGGCCCATCAACGCGTCGAACATCGCCGAGTGGGCCGGGTCGGCCGCGACGTCGGCCCAGAACGGTCGCCCGTAGCGCACCGGGTAGGCGGGCTCACCGGTGCGCACGGTGTGCAGCAGGTCGACGAAGGCCAGGTCGCCCTTGCCGACCCCGCCCTCGATGTCGAGCCACGCCCGCCGCCCGCCCGGATGGTCGTCGCGCATCTGCTCGCCCAGCGCCGTGAGCGTGTGGTGGCCGGCCTCGTCCACGGTGAGCAGGCCGACCACCACCAGATGCCGGAGCACCCGCCCCAGCGCGTCGGCGTGCACCCCCGCCGCCGCGGCGATCGCGGCGGCGGTGTCCCGGCCGGCGGCCACGTGGTCGGCCACCCGCAGGGTCGCCGCCACCCGGATCGCCATCGGCGTCGCGAGGTCGGCCAGTGCCCGCAGCCCCGTCACGCCGGGTGCACCGTCATCGGCAGGCCACCGCGCACCCGCAGCGACAGCATCGGCTCGGGGACCGCGCGATAGCCCGGCGGCTTGGCCAGGCGCAACTCGCGCGCGACCATCGCGATGACGAACGTGGCCTCCATCAGACCCAGGTTGTTGCCGACGCAGAACCTCGGCCCCGCCCCGAACGGGATGTACGCGTACCGGGGCCGGGACGCCGCACCGTCCTTGCGGAACCGCTCGGGCGAGAACCGCTCCGGATCCGGCCAGAACTCCGGGTTGCGATGCAGCGTGTACGGGCAGATCAGCACGTCGACGCCCGCCGGCACCGCGTACCCGCCGATGGTGTCGGGTGCCTGCGGGATGCGCGAGAGCATCCAGACCGGCGGATAGAGGCGCATGGCCTCCTCGATGACCATCGACGTGTACGGCAACCGGTGCAGGTCCGCGTAGGTCGGCAACCGGTCCCCCAGCGCGCCGACGGCCTCGTCGTGCAGCCGCCGCCACACCTCCGGATGCTCGTCGATCAGGTGGAACGCCCAACTCAGCGTGCTCGCCGTGGTCTCGTGCCCGGCCAGGCAGAGCGTGATCAGCTCGTCCCGCATCCGCTGGCGGCCGACCGCCGGGTCGCTCTCGGCCGTGGTCGACTGGATCAGCCGGCTCAGCGCGTCGTCGCCGCCCGGCCGCTCACCACGGTCGGCGACCAGCCGGTCGACCACCGTCTGCAGGTGCCGCCGCGCCCTGCGGAACCGGAGTTGGCGCGGCAGCGGCAGCCACATCGGCACGGCGCTCATCGTGACCATCTCGAACATCGCCTGGTCCTGCATGGCCTCGAACGAGCCGCCGATGTCGCCGAGACCGGCCAGGTCCGCGTCGAGCAGGGTGCGGCCGAGCACACCGAGGGTGAGCCCGGTCGCGGCGCCGGCCACGTCGACCGGGTCACCGCCGATCCGCGCCCGCAGACCGGCGACGAACCGGGCCGCCTCCTGCGCGACCACGTCGGCCTGCCGGGCGATCCGCTTCGGCGAGAACACCGGCTGGATCACCCGCCGCTGCTTGCGCCACAGGTCGCCCTCGCTGGTCAGCAGCCCGTCGCCGAGCGCCCGCTTGGCCTGGGCCAGCCCGACGCCCTTGTGGTAGTTCTCGGGGTTGTCGGCCAGCACGTGCTTGGCGTGGTCGGGATGGTTGAAGAAGAACAGCACCTTGGGCCCGATGGCGATCCGCGCGGCGTCGCCGAACGTGGCCGCGGCCGACGACATCAGGCCGAGCCGGTCCTTGTTGAGCTTCCGCAGCAGGCCGGGTGCCGCCCAGAAGGGCGGCCCGGGCGGCACCCGGCGCGTCTCGGCCAGCGTCACGTCGTCGCCTCGCTCGGCTCCGGCACGCGACCGATCTCGCTCACACCGCGGAAGTGGCCGTTGACGAAGACCAGCGAGTCGGCGTCGGCCTCCCAGCGCAGCGAGACGACGCTGCTGAGGAAGATCGTGTGGTCGCCGCCGTCGTACGTACGCCAGACCCGGCACTCGAAGTGGGCCACCGCGTCGTCGATCAGCGGTGCGCCGGTCACCTCACCGGGCGTCCACTCGATCTGGTCGAACTGGGCCAGGCCGAGCGGCCGCCACCGGTCGGCGAAGTGCCGCGCCACCTTCTCCTGCCGGTGCCCGAGCACCGAGATCCCCAGGCTGCCGGCCTCGGTGAGGATCCGGTGCATCACCGCGTCGCGGCTGACACAGACCAGCACGAGCGGCGGATCGAGGGACACCGACGCGAACGAGTTGGCCGTCATCCCGTGCGGCGTGCCCGATCCGACGGTCACCACCGTCACCCCGGTGGCGAACGTCCCGAACGCCCGTCGCAACAACTTCGAACCTGCCAGCCCGCTCGGGGACTGGAAGTCGCCGTTCATCTCGCCTCCCCTTGCGCGTAGGGCTGGAGGGCCCGCGCCAGTGCGTCCGGCACCCGGGCCGGGACCGTACGGTTGTTGGGTCCGCGCATGCACGCGACCCGCTGCCGGCCCCGGGCGACCAGCGTCTCGCCGCCGCCCGGGTCCAGCCGCACGTAGTCGAAGCCGAACTCGATCTGGGTCTGCGCCAACTCGACCAGCCGCATCCGCACCGACAGGTCGTCGAACGCGGTGATCTCGGCGAAGAACTCGCAGTCGACCTTGAGCGTGAACAGCTTCAGGTCGCCTTGGAGGTCGCTGAGCACGTCGGGCGCCCGCTGCTTGAGGAACATCTCCCGGCACCGGCCCTGCCAGCGCAGGTAGTTGACGTAATAGACGTTGCCGACGATGTTGGTCTCCTCGAACCCGACCGTGTGCGGATACTCGAAGTACTTGCTCATCGGCGGGACCACCCGTCCGTGAGCACCGCGGCCACGACCGGCTCGGCGGTGTCCCGCAGGCCGGTCACCAGCGTCGCGATCCGCAGCGTGCCGGAGGCGAGCGTCAGCCAGCCGTCGGGCCCGACCGCGGTGACCGTGAGTGGCGAGTGCACCGGCAACCCCACCTTGCGCAGGCACTCGATCGCCGACCACACCCGGGTCGCCGCGGTGTCCCGCGCCTCGCCGGTGTCCTTCATGATCTGCCCCGCCAGCCCGTCGTGCGGGCCGAGCAGGCTCGCCCACGTCGCGTCGGTCCGCGCCGTCACCGGCTCCAGGTCGCAGCCGAGCGTGCCGTCACCACCGACGCAGAGCGTGACGCCGGCACCGTGCGCGACGGAGACCGCGCGCCCGTCGCCGACCTCCGGGCGGCCGTCGGGCCGACGCCGCAGCAGCACCGGCCCACCGAAGACGCGGCCGGCGGCGATCTCGGTCCGGCTGCGCCGGGTCGCGGCCGCCTCCGGCGGGACGTCCGCCTGGTCGGGCTCGACCGCCACGCCGATCCGCGCACCGAGCAGGTCGTCCAGCGACCGCTCGAGATACGTGCCGAGCAGCGGCGCGGGCCAGGGGCCGCGTCCGTCGCCCTTGCGGACCGCCTGCAACCGCAGGCCTTCCCAGCGCTCGACGACCTCGCCGCCGGGATTCCGGACGACGATGTCGTACGTGTAGCTGTCGCCGTCCCGGGCCCGCTCCACCGCGGTGAACCGGGCCTCGCCCTTCTCCGCGAGCAGCGGACCGGCCGCCTGGACCCGCTCGATGCCCGCCGGCAGCAGGGTCGCGTGCGGCACGCAGACCTGGATGCCGTGCATGAGCGCGTCCCGCATGCCCGGGTCGCCGAGCAACAGGTCGCCCGCCAGGAAGCCGGCGAACCAGCCGTCGGCCGGCAGCGCGGCGACGTCTACGTCCACGTGCCGGGCGGCGACCCGGTGGTAGCCACGCAGGCGCTGGAACCGCTCGCCCTGGAACAGGATGCCGCCGTACAGCTCGGCCGCCGGGTCGAGCGGCACCACGGGGAGCCCCTCGACCTGGTCGGGCGGACCGTCGGCGGCCGGCGGCACACCGAACCGCAGCCGGGCCCGGAAGTGGTCGACCGCGAAACCGGTGTCGGCGGCCCGGATCGCGACGTCGACCAGATCGTCGCCGGTGACGACCGTCGCGATCCGGACCGTGACGCCACCGTCCGGCGGCACCACGATCGGCCGCAGGAACTCGACGTCCTCCATGGCCGGCGGACCGGCCCAACCCGTGAGCGCGGTGGCCACCTGGGCCATCGCCTCCATCCCGAACACCGCCGGGAACAGCAGGTTGCCGTCGAGCAGGTGGTCGGCCAGGTAGGGGTCGGTGCCGGCGTTCAGCTCGACCTCGCTGACCAGCTCGACGCCGTGGTAGTGGACCAGCGGCGTCCCGACGAACCGCAGGAGCGGCAGCGTCGGCGTGTCCCGGCGGACCGTGTCGATCCCCTCGGTGCGGCCGCTGACCACCACGACCGGCGGCGCGTCGGGGTCGGCGAGCAACCGGCGCAGCAGCCGGACGCCCTCGTCGGGCGAGATCGGCACGATGCCCTCGCGCTGGAGGGTCTCGACGACCGAGAGCCGCTCGCCCATGCCGACCCCGGACCAGACCGACCACTCCAGACAGAGCGTGCGACAGTCCGGGTACGCGGCCGCGAAGGCAGCGGTCCGGTCGGCGAGCCAGTCGTTGGCCGTCGAGTAGTGCGCCTCGCCGCGCAGGCCGGCCCGGCCGATGATGCTGCCGAACGTGACCAGCAGCTTGAGCGCGCTCCGGTCGACCGCCGCCAGCACCGCGGTCAGGCCGTCGAGCTTGGGCGCGAAGGTCGTCCGGAACGCCTCGGCGTCGAGATTGGACAGTGCCCGCGGCTCGTTGCGACCGGCGCCGTGCAGCACCGCGGTCACCGGCCCGAGCTCGGCGCGCACGGTGTCGACCGCCGCACCGACCTGTGCCGCGTCGGTGACGTCGGCCCGCACGTAACGCACCCGTACCCCCGCGGCCGTCATCCTTTCCAGGTTGGCCGCCAGCTCCGCGTCGGCACCGGGTTCGCTGCGACCGAGCAGGGCCAGCGCCGCCCCGGTGTCCCGCGCCACGGCCAGCGCGCACTCGGCCGTGATGCCCTTGCCGCCACCGGTCACGAGCAGCACGTCGGTGGCGTCCAACGGCGCGCTGTGCCGGGCCGGCGCCAGCGGCATGGGCCGCAGGGTCGGCACTCCGCGTACGCCGTCGGTGTCGTAGTGCACCTCGCTGAAGCCGGACGTGGCGGCCACCTCGGCGACCACCGTGCCCGGGTCCACCGAGCCGTCCGGGACCCGGATGACGGTCGTGCGGATCCGCGGGTTCTCCAGGCGGAGCGACTTGGCCAGGCCGGCCGCTCCCGTGCCGCGCTGGACGACCACGAACCGGTCGCACCGCACATCGGCGACGGCCGCCTGGCCGCCGTCGAGCGCCAGCGCCAGGTCGGCCTCCGTGCACTCGGCCGGCAGGATCACCAGCACGCCGCCGCCCACGCCGCCGTTCTCCAGCGCGTGCCGCAACGGCTCGGCGAGCAGGTCGTCGGCGCGCGACCAGACCCGCCACGGCTCGTCGGTCTCGGCCTCACCCCGCGGCGGCAGGGGCAGCGGGTCGAGGTCGACGGAGAACGCCCGCGACCAGGCGGCCGCACCGGCGACCGCCATGGCCGCCGGCGCCCTGTCCCCGGCCGTGTCGGCCAGTTCTTCCAGCGCCTGGGCGAGCTCCACCACGGTCGCGACCGCGAAGTTGGTCGGCGTCTGGGTGCTGGGGATCGAGAGCATCTGGGCGGCCTGGTTGACCACCTGACCCACGGTGATCGAGCTGAGGTGCAGCTCGTCCAGCAGGGTGCTCTCGTCCCGGACCATCTCGATCGGCAACTCGGCCCGCTCGGCGACGAGCCGGCGGAGCAGTTCGAGCGGCGGTTCGCCGGCGGCGACCTCGACGGTCTCCGCGGCGGCCGGCTTCGTGGCCGGGGACCGCACCTCGAGTGCCGGCGCCGCCTCGCAAGGGCTCGCGAAGAAGGAGAACTCGGCGCCGACCCGCAGCGGCCGGACCAGCCGGCCGTGGAACAGCGCCTCGTCGACCCGGCAGGCACCGATGACGTACGCGGCACCGACCGCGTTGAGCAGCCCGCTGACCGACTCGTCGTCGGTGTCCAGGGACACCGCCGGCACCCCTGTCCCGGCGGCCAGCGGACCCAGCACCCGGCCGGGACCGACCTCGATGAACAGGTCCACCTCCGCGGCCGCCCGCTCGACGGCCTGGCTGAACAGCACCGGCTCGGTGATCTGGCGGCGCAGCAGGTCCGGCACGTCGGTGTCGGGCGCCAGCACGGCGCCGGTCACCGTCGAGAAGACCCGCCGCTGCGGCGATCCGATGGCCTCGCCCGCCAGCCGCGCACCGAACGCGTCGGCCGCGGGCGCGACCAACGGCGAGTGGAAGGCGTGGGAGACGCGCAGCGGCGTCGCGGCGAGGCCCGCCTCGCCGGCCCGCCGGCCGACCACCTCGACGGCCTCGGCCGTGCCGGCCACCACCGTCTGCTGTGGACCGTTGTAGCCGCCGATCACGACCGGCAGGCCGGCGAGCAACGGGACGACGGCCTCCGGGGACGCCGCGATGCTCGCCATCGTGCCCGACGAGCTGTGCTCGGCCATCGTCCGCCCGCGCACCTCGGCGGTGCGCAGCAGCGTGTCCTCGTCGAGCGCACCGGCCCAGTGCAGCGCGGAGATCTCGCCGAGGCTGTGCCCGACCGCCACGGTCGCCTCGATGCCCAGCGCCGACAGCACGCGGAGCCCGGCCATCGAGCCGGTCACGATGCGCGGCTGGGCGACCGAGGTGGCCACCATGTCGCCCGAGGTCGGCAGTGCGGCCCTGGTCCACACCTCGTCGACCTCGGCGAACCGGCGGCGCAGCGCGCCGCCGCCGGTGCCCCGGCCCGAGCCCTGGCCCGGGAACAGGTAGCCGATCCGGCCCGGGCCGCTGGCGTGGCCGAGGAAGCACCGCTCGTCGGCGCTGACCAGACTGGTCTCGCCGGCGTCCAGCGCGTCGCGGATCCGGTGCAGCCGGGCCACGGCGTCGTCGGGCGACGACACCACGACCGCCGCCCGGAAGGGCAGGTCGCGCAGGTCGCCGTGCAGGGTCGCGGCGAGGTCGGAGAGCTGGGCGTACGCGACCGTGGCCACGAACTCGGCCAGCCGCTCCAGCCGCTCGCGCAGCTCCGCCGGCGACTCGCCGTCGACGAGCAGCAGCTCCACGTCCTGGCCGGAGGACGCCAGCCGCTCGGTGCGGCCGTCGAGACCCCGCCGCTTGCGGGGCGCGACGCCCTCCAGGACCACGTGCGTGTTGATCCCGCCGAAGCCCATCGCCGTGATGCCGGCCCGCACAGCGGGCAGGTCGGGCCAGGGCTCGGCCCGGCGCAGCACGCGCAGCGCCGGCCGCTCGTCGCCGTCGTCGCTGAGCAGCTCGTGCGGCGCGACACAGCCGATCGCCGGGGGCAGCACCTGGTGGTGCACCGCCAGCGACGCCTTGATCAGCCCGGCCACGCCGGCCGCGGCCTTGGTGTGGCCGATCATCCCCTTGATCGAGCCGATGGCGGCCGGCGCCGAGTTCGGGTCGGCCGCCCGGCGGGCCAGGGACAGCGCGGTGAGCTCGGTGGCGTCACCGACCCGGGTGCCGGTGCCGTGCCCCTCGAACAGGCCGATGCTGTCGATCCCGAAGCCGGCCCGCTCGTAGGCCCGGTCCAGCGCGAGCTGGTAGCCGCTGACCTCGGGCCGGGTGATGCCGCCCTTGCCGTCGGAGGAGATGCCCCAACCGGCGACGGTGGCGTAGACGCGATGGCCGGCCGCGCGCGCCTCGTCCTCGCGCATCAGCACCACCATCCCGCATCCCTCGCCCGGCCAGAAGCCGTTGGAGCCACGGTCGTAGACGCGCATCTCGCCGGTGGCCAGCGCGCCGGTCTTGGCGAAACCGATGATCTCGAACGGGTCGATCGACAGGTCGACGCCGCCGGCGACGGCCACGTCGACGTCGCCGTCGAGCAGCGTCTTGCTCGCCGTGGCCACCGAGAGCAGCGACGACGAGCAGGCGCCGTCGACCGTGTAACCGCCGCCCTTGAGGTCGAAGTGGTTGCAGATCCGGCCCGCGATCGTGTTGGAGAGCCCACCGGCCAGCGAGTCCTCGTCGACCGCCGGGAACGGGCTCTTGAAGGTGGCCTCGAACGAGTCGAGGAAGCCGACCAACTGGTCGTCGTCCCAGTCCTGCTCCTTGAGCGCCGCGGCCACCATCCGGCGGACGAACGGCCACCGCAGGCGCAACTGGTTGGCCCGGGCGAACTCGCCGGTGAGCGTGTTGCCCACGACCACCGCGGTGCGCTCGCGGGGCAGCCCTTCGCCCATCGGGAACCCGGCGTCGCCCAGGGCCTGCGCCGCGACATCGAGCGCGAGCCAGTGGGTCAGGTCCGTCGAACGGTAGGTGCTCCCGGCGATCTTGTAGGCGATCCGGTCGAACTGGTAGCCCTCGATCACGGCGGCGTTGCGCGCGTAGAACTTGTCCGGGGCGGCCGGGTCCGGGTCCCAGTAGTCGTCGAGCCGCATCCGCTCGTCGGGCAGGCGCCGGAAGGCCCGGCGCCCGGCGACGGCGTTCTCCCACAGCTCGCGGGGTGAGGTGGCGTCCGGATAGCGGCAGGCCATCCCGACGATCGCGACACGGGTCATGCGGAGACGACCTCCTTGCTGCTGGACTGCGGCTCCGCCGGTTCGTTGCCGTTGAGGCTGGCCGCGGCCGGGACCTCGGTGCGGTCGCGCGCCTCCTCGGCCTCGCGCTGGACCCGGGCCCGCTCGATGAAGAACAGGGTCCAGTGGAAGCCGCCACGGAGCAGACAGACCGCGGCGGTGGCGAAGAAGATGCCGTACGCGATGCCGAAGCCGGTGATCAGGCCGTAGGTGACCGCCACGCCGGCGCCGAACGCGATCTGGGCCGCGGGGCGCGACGGCGTCGTACCCGGGTCGGTGATCATGTAGTTCGTGAACAGCACGAACGCGACGCCGGTCATCATCGCCAGGCCGGCGGGGATGGACGTGTCGAGCAGCAGCCCGCGGACGACGGCCTGGAGCGCGAACGCCGTGACCCAGCCGAGGATCAGCCACATGCGACCGGTCAGCTTACCGTTGATCATGGTGCCGCCGACGATGATGACCGCCGGGATCACCCAGTCCCACGCACCGTAGAGGTACTCGGTGAAGTGGTAGGGCGGGGCGACGCTGGCCCACGGGAAGACCAGCAGGATGATCGCGATGCCGAAGTTGGACGGGTTCATGTAGTGCCGCATCCGGCCCCGGATCGGCGCCTGGAGCACCCACTTGGCCCCGATCGCGACCGCGACACCGAAGAGCATCGCCCATAGCTGGTCGTTGACGTAGATCAGCATGTTCAGCGCGAGGCTGGTGATGTGGGCCGGGTAGAGGAACTCGACGACCCCGCGCAGGCCGTTGCCGCGGAAGCGCGGTGCCCGGCCCTCGACGCGGGCACCGATGACCTCGAGCCCCATCTCGATCGCGTAGCCGGTGAAGATGGCGATGAACGGCCAGGTCCACGGCTGCTCGAAGCCGAAGACGGTGAAACCGAGGATGTTGAAGACGGTGATCGAGATCGCGAAGTTGCGGAGCGCTTTGATCACCTTCGGGTCGTGGCGCGGCGGGTTGACGGTGCGGTCGGCCATGTCGGTCACCTCTCCTGGGCCTGGGCGCCGAGCTCGAGCGAGTGCCAGCCCGGGTTCATCGAAAGCTGTTGCTGCCGCAGCTGACCGGTGCGGTCCCGCCAGGTCAGCTCGACCGTGACCGGTCCGCTGACGTCCTTGCCGAGTCCGATGTGGACGTCTTGGCTGCGCTTGCCGCCGTGGCCGCTGCCACCGTCGACGCGGCCGAGCAGCACCCGCCCGTCGGAGGTGGTCACCCGCACCTGGGCGCCGACGACCGGGGAGCCCACGGCCGGGTCGGTCGTGGCGGCCGGGTCGGTCGTGCTGGTTGGTTCGGTCGTCGCGGCGCCGGCCGGGTGGGTCAGGCGCAGGCCCAGGAAGGCGCCCGCGTCCGGGCTCTCGTTGTGGTAGAACACCGGCTCCTCCCACTGCCGGGCCACCGCGAAGTCGAGGCGCCCGTCACCGTCGGCGTCGCCGGTCGCGATGCCCCGGGTCGGCACCGGAACGTCGAGCCCCAGCTTCGGTGCGAGGTCGAAATAGCGGCCGCTGTCGGACTTGACGAAGAAGTGCAGTCGTTGGCTGCCGCCGATGTCGTCACCGGAGCGCACGTGCGGCCACCAGGTGGTGTCGCTGAGCAGGCCGTCGTTCGCCATCGCGAGCTCCTGCAGCTGGGGCCAGCGGTTGACGTCGCCCTTGACGAAGCCGGTGGTCTGCGCGACGACCAGCTCGCCGCTGTTGCTGAAGTCGGCCAGCTTGACGTCCCAGCCCCAGCCGGACCAGGCCAGGCCCAGATCGGCGCTCCTGTCGGCGAACGGCGCCTTCCCGTCCTGGAAGTGCGCCCGCAGGTTGTCCCGGTCGCTCGCGTCGGAGACGAAGGCGAAGTGGCTCTCCTCGAGACCGAACGTCGTCGCGATGTTGCTGACGTACATGTCGTAGAGGCCGTCGCCGTCGAGATCGCCGAAGTCGACGCCCATGCCCTTGAAGGAGTCGCCGCCCACCCGCTTGGACTTGGGCACGAACGGCTTGCGCACCTCCTTGACCGCGGAGAACGAGATCCGGCCCGGCGTGGAGCGGTTGTAGAGCAGCCGGTCGGGCCCGAAGTCGTGGGCCACGTACAGCTCCGGAAGCTGGTCGCCGTCGAAGTCGTTGGCACCCGACGCGAGCGCCCAGCCCTTCGAGATGTCCCGCGGCAGGACGTCGCTGACCATCTCGTACGTGGCGGTCGGCGCGGACCCGGCCGTGCCGCCGGTCCACCGGAAGAAGTAGTCCTCACCGCCGTTGAAGGCGTTGGACATCGACTGGTTCATCGCGACGCCGGTGCTCTTGGTGTCGTCGAGCACCGGGCCGTGCGGGAAGTAGTTGCCCACGAAGATGTCGGGGTGGCCGTCGCCGTCGAAGTCGTCGACCGCCACCGTGTTGGTGTTCCACAGCGGCCCGCTGTAGCGCGAGCCGGCCGACTGCGGCGCGAGCTCGACGGCCTGGAACGACGACGTGGTCAGCGCGGTCGCGCCGGCCTTGGCGAGGTAGAGGATCGGTGTCCGGCCCCAGAGGTAGACCAGCAGGTCGATCCGGCCGTCCTCGTTGAAGTCGCCGGGCACGCAACCCATCGGCGCCATCGGCTCGAGCATCGGCAGCGGCGCCGGGTCGAGCGCGAACGGCGCGTAGCGCACGTTGCCGAGCCCCGGCACCGGCGTGACCACCACCTGGTCGATGCGCGGGTCCGTGATGCACAGGTCGTTGGGCAGGCCGTCACCGTCGAGGTCGTTCATGGCGACCCCGGCACCGACCGAGGAGATCCACGCGTCGATGTCCTTGTAGTCCTGGTTGACCGTACGGATGGCCTGTTGCCGGAACCCGCCCGGCAGCGCGATCGAGCTCGACCGGAAGGCGAACCCGCTGGCGAGCTCGTCCAGGTCCCCGGCCGACGCGCTGGGCAGCCGGCCCAGCTGGAAGAGGACCGCGACCAGGACCAGCGCCGCGATCGCGGGCAGCCGCCGACGCAGCCACGAGGCTTTCTGAGACATCTAACCTGACCTCCGATAGACGAACTCCTGTGCGTCCGGCAGATCCCGGATTTCGCTTCGGCAATGACATTTCCGAGCCACCGTCGCGCGCATCGAAATGCGATCCCCGCGCCGATACCGGTGAGCGCCGGTTTCCATTCCTAGCCCTCCGACCAGGGGAGACTCCCCACTCACTGGCTGGTGAGTGCGCTGCAATCGAGCCTCGCAGGGGGGCCTGGCGATGTCTTCTTCGGCTGTGCGCCGGGGTTCTTCGTTCGTGCGGTACGGGCGTTATGCAGGCAACATCCGGCATTCACGCGAATAGATTCGACGTGAATAGCTCAACAAGTCGAGCGAGCTACGGAAGGTGCCACGCGCCGACGGTCCGGGCAGCAGCGAAGCTGGCCCACGCGACGGTCTCGACGAGCGCGGCGTCGTCCGCCCGCTCGGCCCGGAACGCGCGCACCGTCTCCTCGTCGACCTGATATGACGCGAGCGCGACGAGCAGCGCGAGCCGGCCGGCCGAGCGGTCGGGGCCGGCCAGGCCCGCGACCGCGTCCTCGCACCAGTCGCGGCTGAGCCCGGTCTCCTCGCCCCGCCAGGTCGCGAGCCTGCCCCGCACGAGCGCGCGCACCGCGGGCGACACCGACCGGGCACCGGCGGCCTCGAAGGCCGCGGCGGCCCGGGCCACGGCGTTGGCGACCGAGGGCTGCCCGGCCGCCCAGGCCGCGTCCGGCGGCAGCAACGCCTCGGCCAGCAGCGGCAGCGACCGCCCCGCCGGATGCTCCTCGCGCAGGCTGGCGGAGAGCAGCCGGCTCACGCCGCGCTTCATCCGCCGCTTGGCCCGCGGGCCGAGCTGTGGCGGCAGCAGGAAGCTGGTCAGGAACACGTTCACCATGCGGCTCAGGTAGTGGAAGGCGACCACCACGCCGACCAGCTCGGCGCGCTCCGCCGCCGTGAAGGCCGGCTGCACCGCGGGGAACTCGTCGGGCCGGTGGGCGAGGCGCGCCCACGCCGCCAGCCCACGGACCCGCGGATCGGCCACGTCCTCGACCCGGTCGGCGACGATCGCCTCGGCATCGTCCTCGGTGGACAGGTCGTACATGCCGGTGCTGTGCATGTCGACGCAGTAGGGGCAGATGTTGGCGACGGACACCGCGGCCGCCACCGCCTCCTTGGCCAGCCGGTCGACCGCACCACCGGTCATCAGCGGCTCGCGCATCAACATCCAGTAGGCGGCCAGCGCCTCCGGCGCCGGCGAGTGCAGCAGCAACGGCGGCACCACGAGCCGCATCTCCTGGGCGGCCTGCTGGTAGACCTCGGCCACCAGCCCGCCGGGCGCGGGCGCCGGCACCGGCACCGGCGTCACGTACTTGACCTGACGCTGGACGACGGAGGAGACGACTCTGCCGGCGACCATGGGTTCCTCCCGGGATCGGTCCTGGCACCAGCATCACGCCGGACCGGGAGGCTCCCCCACTCCGAACGTGCCCACCCGCCGCGCCGCGGCCATGGCGGCCCACGCCGCGATCTCGACGATCTCGCGATCGCCGGCCCCGACGGCGCGCAGCCGCTCGATGTCGCGGTCGGTCGACTGGTACGACGCGAAGGCGGCCAGCAGCGCCAGGCGGCCGGCCGGCCGGTCGGCGCGGGGCAACGTGTCCACCGCCGTGGCCAGCCAGCCGCGGTTGGGGCCGGGCGGCTCGCCGTGCCAGGTCTCCAGACGGTCGACGACCAGCGCGCGGGCCGAGGCGGGCACCGCGCGCAGACCGGCCCGCTCCATCGCGGCCGCCGCCCGCGCCAGCGAATCTTCGACCACGGGGCTGCCGGCCGTCCACTTGAGATCGTCGGGGGTCGGCGCCGTGGGCAGCAGCGCCAGCGAGTCACCGGGCGCCGGGTCCCGGCGGCCCAGCCCCATCATCCGGCCGAACACGCGGCGCACCAGCGCGCGGGAGCCGCCGGGCAACCGGTCGGGGAACGGCGACGCCGGCAGGAAGAGGTTGACCATCCGGTTGATGTAGTGGAACACCACGGCGACGCCGAGCACCTCGGGCAGCGCGTCGGCCGGCACGTCGGGCACGCCGCCCGGCTGGCCGCTGCCGCGCGCCCACTGTGCCAGCCGGCGCCGGGCCGGATCGGCGATCTGGTCCAGCCGGCCACCGGCGACGACGGCCGCCTCACGCCCGCGGGCGAGCCCGTGCAGCGCCGAGCTGTGCACGTCCACGCAGTAGGGGCAGGTGTTGCCGAGCGACACCGCGGTGGCGACGAGCTCCTTGGTGGCCCGGTCGACCGTGCCGCCGGCGACCAGGGTCTCGCGCAGCACCGACCAGCACGCGGCCAGCACCTCGGGCGCCGGCGAGTGCAGGCTGACCGGCGGCGCCAGCATCCCGAAGTCGCCCTCGACCTGTGCGTAGACCCGGGCCACCAGGCCGCGCGCGGTGCCGATCGGCACCGGCGTGACGTGCCGGACGGTCGCCGCCGCACGCCGGGTGCCGTGGATCATGATCACGCCCATCGGTTCCCCCTCTCCGCGACCACAATGGCCACCGCACGGCGCCGGAGCGATATCCGAGAATGCCGCGGGCGGGAGCGCACGCTCGAAGAAGGCGGACGGTCAAAAGCTGACTACCGTCGGCTACCGACGATTGGAGCTCCCATGTCTGCTGTCACGGCGCCGACGCGGCCAGGTCCGCTCGCCTTCCTCAACGTCCGTCACCATCGGGCCGCCCTCAACGCCTTCATGTTCGTGGTCGTCGCGCACTGGGCGGAGCACCTCGTGCAGGCGTACCAGATCTATGTGCAGGGTCGGCCGCGGCCGCAGGCCCGCGGCGTGCTCGGGCAGTTCTACCCGTGGCTGGTCACGTCGGAGTGGCTCCACTACGGCTACGCGATCGTGATGCTCGTCGGCCTGTTCCTCCTGCTGCCCGGCTTCGTCGGGCGGGCCCGGACCTGGTGGACGATCGCGCTGGTCATCCAGTTCTGGCACCACATCGAGCACCTGCTGCTGCTGATCCAGGCGCAGGCGGGCACCACGTTCTTCGGCGCCGCGGTGCCGACCAGCGTCCTCCAGCTCGTGATGCCCCGCGTCGAGCTGCACCTGTTCTACAACTCCGTCGTGTTCATCCCGATGGTGATCGCGGTCTACCTGCACCTGCGGCCCAACCGCCGGGAGGCGGAGGCGATGACGTGCAGCTGCCGCCCCCAGGTCGCCGTGCCGGCCGCGTCCCCCGCGTGACGTGCTCCGCCGAGGCGGGGCACTGCTGCTCCTGATCTTCTGTTTCGCGGTCGCCGGCGGCACGCCGGCGACCGCCGACGGTGGGCTCGTCGCCAGCGACCCGGCCGCGGGTGCCGTGCTCGACTCGGCACCCGCCAGCGTGTCGCTGACGTTCTCGGCCGCACCCGACGCGGCCAGGTCCCACGTCGCGGTCATCGGCGGCGACGGTGTCGCGCTGACCGCCGACGCGCCGCGCGCCGGGTCGCGGTCGACGCTGACGCTGCCGTTCACCGCAAAGGGGCCCGGAAACCTGACCGTGGCCTACCACGTCGAGTTCACCGACGGTGGCCAGACCAGCGGCAGCCTGCGGTTCAGTGTCGGCACCGGGGTCGCGCCGCCCGCGCCGTCGGAGGCCGAGCGTGCCGCGACCGACGACGCGATCTCGGCCCACGCCCACACGATCGACCCGCTCAGCGGATTCCTGCTCGCCGTCGACGGTGCGGCCGTGCTGGTGGTCCTCGCGCTCCTCTACCTGCGCCGGCCCTACGCGGCGCCCAGCAACTGACCCACACGGAAGGGGGCCCTCCATCTGGAAGGCCCCCTTCTTCGCGCGTCAGCCGCGGTGGGCCACGAAGGCGTCCGCGATGCGCCCGCGCCACACGGCGAACGCCGGCAGGTCTCCGTCGGGCGGCAGGTCGATCCGCGCCTCGTCGGTCACCTTGGCGGCGCTGGCCGCCGACATCCCGCACAACAGCTCGCTGGCCAGCTCGTTGTGCGGCTGCACGAGGTTGGCCTTGACCCGCGCCGCGGCCGCGAATGCCGCTCCCTGCATCAGCTCCGGCTGGTGGGCACCCGCGGCCTCCCACAGGCGCCGCAACTCGTCGCCGGTGGCACCGCCGGCGTAGCAGGCGGCTAGGCCGACGCCGGCCCACAGGTCGGGCTGCCGGTCCGCGGCGAACTTGCCGATCAGGGCGGCGGCCACCCGGGGGTCGGCACCGGCCACGAACCAGGAGGCGCGGCCGATGCCCTGGTCGATCGCGTTGTTGGCGTAGGACCGCCCGTCGTGCGGCCACGGGAACGCGGGGTCGCGGTGCTGGTCGTGCACGTAGCGGTCGGTGGCGAAGTAGGCCTGGTGGAAGCCGAAGCCGTCGAGCACCAGCCAGCGCAGCAGCGGGTCCGGGGCGTACAGCGTCGACCAGCGGAACTTGGGCAATCGGGCCATGGCCCATCCGACGCCGACGTAGACCATGTAGACGTGGTCGGCGGCGCGGCCCGCCAGGAACCGCTCGACGTGCCGGCCGCCACCGAGCGGCAGGCCGTCCCGAACAGCGAGCGCCATCGCCGCACCCTCGTACGCGAAGCCACGAAAGCCCATCGGCACGCGCTCGAGCGGCTCCTCGGCGTCGGTCGGGTGCTTGGCCTCGGCCGCGTACGCGTAGCCGGCGAGGAACGTGCGGCCCACCGTCTCCAGCCGCTCCCGCCCCTCGGCGGACTTGACGTGGAACCCGCGCACGTCCATGCGGGTCGCGGCGACGCCGGGCGTGAGCACCCTGCGCCGCATGGTTCGCCAGATACTCATCGGGTCCTCCCCGCGTCGTGAAGGTGGCTGGCGAGGTGGGCGCGGATCCGGTCGCGCCACACCTCGTAGTCGGGATCGGCCGAGGTCGGCAACCCGCCTTCCGCGACCTGGTCGGCCAGGTCGGCGGCGTCCCCGGCGGACAGGCCGGCCAGCACCGTCACGCCGACCTCGCTGTGCGGCGGGACGAAGCCGGCGAACGTCCTGGCCTTGGCGGCGAAGACCGCGCCCTGGCCGAGGGTGTCGCGGTGCGGGCCGGCGGCCGCCGCGAGCCGGCGCAGGCCCTCCGCGTCGGTGCCGCCCGCGAAGGTGGCGGCGAGGCCCACCCCGCTCCACAGGTCGGCGCGCCGGTCGGTTCCGAAACGGTCGACGGCCGCCGCGACGTCGTCGGGCTGTCCACCGTGGATGAACCAGAGCGCGCGCCCGATGCCCTGGTCGGCGGCGCGCGGGAAGTAGTCGGCCCGGCCGAGCCAGGGATAGGCCGGCAGGCGTTCCTGTCGGGTGACCCAGCGCGCGGTCTCGAAGTAGGCCCGGTCGAATCCGTAGCCGTCGACCGCGAGCCAGCTCATCGTCGGGTAGTAGGGAGTGCCCGTCAGGTCAGGCAGGACGTTCTTCCACAGCGGGCGGGGCAGGCGGGCCATCGCGAACCCGATGCCGATGTAGGTGAGGAAGGTGTGCGGCAGCCCGGGACCGCGGAGCAGGTCACGGGCCTGGTCGCGGCGCCCGCCGGGCAGCGCGTCCCGGACGGTCAACGCCATCGCGGCGCCCTCGTAGGCGAAGCCGCGCATCTCCTGGTCGACGAGCTCGAGCCGGCGTTCGAGCTCCCACTGGCTACGCACCTCGATCCCCCACTCGAACCCGCAGATCACGGACTCGGGAATCGCCTCCAGCCGCCGCGTCGCCGTGGTCGGCGTGACGGGAAAGCCGCGGCGCTCGAACGTGACGTCAACCAACGACGGTGTCAGGGCCAACCGGCGCACTGCGCCCAGCATCGGCATGTCGGTCTCCTCTGGCAGATTGCTTCCATCGTGCGGGACCCCATCCCGGCCGGGCGTCTTCGTTCGTGCGCGCCCCTGTCCTGGGCACGCCGGGAGAACGAGCCGCCGGTCCGACCGCCGGAGAATATTCGCGTCGATTCGGAAAGCCCGTCCTGCGCGGTTTCAGGAGGCAATGGTGGACGAAGATCCTGTCAAGATCCTCACGATCGAGGCATTCGCCGACACGATCGTGCCCGGCGAGAAACGGTCGCCGGACGACCGGGCCGTGGCGGGTGCCGCACCGGGCGCGGGCGCGGTCGAGGCCGGTGCCCTCGACCTTCTCCGGCTTCCCGGCGGTGGGCTGGCGGAGGCGCTGGATTCGCTCGCGGTGACGGTCAACGAGCACGCCGCGGAATACGCCCGGGGAAAGGGGCTGGTGCTCGACGACAGCGTGCCGCCCTTCGTGGCCCTGCCATTCGACCACCGCACGGAGCTCGTCCGCATCCTTACCGATCCGGCCCATCCCGAGAAGCAGATGTGGGTGAGCCTCGCCCTTTTCTGCAACATGGCGTTCGACAGCGCGGCACACCTGCCGACCGCGCAAGCGTTCGCGGACGGTCATCCCGGCCTGTTGGGCATCGGTTACTTCCCACCCGACACGACGGGCGAATTCCGCTTCCCTGACTTCAGCTACGGCCGCCAACTGGCGAAACACCATCCACACACGACCGCGACGGGAAGCCCGGCATGAACACCATCGAATCAACCGACGTCCTCGTGATCGGCAGCGGCTTCGGCGGCGCGATCGCGGCCTACCACCTCGCCGCCGGCGGCGCGAAGGTCGTCGTGCTGGAGCGCGGGCCATGGCTGCGCGCCGACGAGTTCGACCACGACTTCGAGCTCGGCAAGTCGTACACCCGGATCTTCGACTTCGTGGTCGGCGACGGCATGAGCATCCTGGGTGGCAACTGCGTGGGCGGCGGCAGCGTCGTCTACTTCGCCACGATGCCGCGGGCGCCGCGGTTCGTCTTCGAGCGGCGGGGCAGCATCGGCCGGCGCATGTGGCCGGCGTCGATCGACCGGGACGTCCTGGACCCGTGGTACGACCGGGTCAGCGACGCGCTGCCGATCACCCAACAGTCGTGGGACCGCGTGCCGTACGCCGGTGGGCTCTGGGCGGCGGCCTGCGACCACGCGGGGCGGACGGCCAACCCGGCACCCTCCGCTATCGACCTCGACCTATGCACGAACTGTAACTGGATGATGGCCGGCTGCCGCTTCGACGCCAAGCGGTCGCTGCTGCTCAACTATCTGCCGGCGGCCCTTTCCCACGGTGCCGAGATTCGGCCGCTGCACGAGGTGCAACACCTGACCCGGAACGCCGACGGCAGTTATCGCGTGCACTACCGGCACGTCGACGACGACGACTACCGGATTCTGCACGGGGCCGGCGAGATTGACGCGAAAATCGTCGTCGTGGCCGCCGGAGCGGGCGCCACTCCGGTCATTCTGCAGCGTTCCGAACCCCATCTCGGGACGATGCCGCGTGCGGTCGGCCGCTATTTCTCCGGAAATGGGGAACGGCTCAACACCGCGATTTACGACGAGGACCGCGTACGCGATGTCCTCGGTTTGCAACGGTCCGACGGAAAGGCCTATTCCGCCTATCAGATCGGCCGAGGCCCGACGGTCGCCAGTTGGGACAGACTCGACGGTTCACTTCCCGAGTACGAGCGCTTCTCGCTCGAACAGCTCTATTTCCCACCCGGCCTCGGCACCATCCTCGCGCAGGTCCCCGGCGCGACCGGACCGAGTTGGTTCGGCGTGGAGAAGAAGGAGATGCTGCGCCGCTGGCAATCGTGGTTGACCATCTTCACGATGTCCGAGGACGACAACGAGGGGGTTTTCGGGCCACCGCCGGAGACCGGCAACGCCCACCGCCTCTCGCAGCAGATGCTCGGGGTCGGTCCGTTGCGCTACGAGCCGACGGCCAACACCTGGCGCGGCTGGCGGGCCTCGGACGCCGAGGTGAAGGACATCCTGGAGCGCGACGGCCTGGCCCGGGTGGCGCCCTGGACCAACGACCTGGTCGGCGCGTACACGGTGCACCCCCTGGCGTCCTGTCGCATCGGCGACGATCCCGCGACGTCGGCCCTGGACGATCGGCACGAGTTGCGCGACCACCCGGGAATCTTCGTGACCGACGGGTCGGCCGTGCCGGCGGCGCTCACCGTCAACCCGGCGCTGACGATCGCCGCGCTGGCCGAGCGGGCCATGCCCGGGATCGTGGCGGCGGCCCGCGCTCGCGGCGTCGCGGTGGCCTACACCGGCGGCCTGCCGACCGGCGTGCGGGCCGGCGTCGGGCCGGGCGCGATGCCGGCGGCCGCGGCCAAGGTATGACCCACCGGGGCGGACGCAGACGAACGCCGAATTTCGGACTCATTTGTTGTTTGCGCAAACTCCGGACGCGTTATCGGACATTATCGCTATCCACCGCACGCGCTCCCATGCATAGGTCCCTACTCCGTGATTGCGCTCCGTATCCGTCTGAATCGCGACTGTTGCGGGCGGCCGGACGATCGACTAACGTCGACGTGGATTCGGGCGCATTGCGAGGGGACTGTGAGCAGGGCAGCTACACCGGCAGCACGGAGGCAACCGGGCGCTGACGGTTTCCCGCAGTGACTTCAATTGCAATTCTCGATAAGAGACGTTGAGGTCTCCAGGGGGAATGCGCACCGGAAAACGGTCGAGGAAATTACTGCGAACTCTGGGGAGGGGATCGTGGGGGACCCGGTCGAGGAAGCTGCTAAGCGCGCCATCGAGGCCATGCGTGAGAATCTGAGCGAGCAAATCACGGTGGATGACATGGCGCGCGCCGCGATGTTCAGCAAGTTCCATTTCACGAGGATTTTCCAGCGGGCAACCGGAGTCTCACCGGGCCGATTCCTGTCGGCCCTGCGGCTCCAGCGGGCCAAGTACCTGCTCGTATCGACGTCACTGAACGTAGCCCACATCAGCCTGCGGGTCGGCTACAACAGCGTCGGCACGTTCAGTTCCCGCTTCAGCAAGAGCGTCGGCATGTCGCCGACGGCGTACCGCAAACTGGCCGGCTACGCGCCGCACATCCAGGTCGCGCCGAACCCGACCGGCCCGGCCTCGACCGCGTGCGTGCACGGTCAGGTCCAGCCGGCCGACCCCGACGACGGCAGCCTGGTCTTCATCGGCCTCTTCCCGGACCGGGTCCCGGAGGGCCGGCCCGTGCGGTGCAGCATCCTCTCCGGGCCCGGCCTGTTCCATTTCACCTCGGTGCCGCCCGGCACCTGGTACCTGCTGGCCCAGTCCGTCGACGGCGACCCCGAGGAGATCGCGCCGAACCCGCACCACCAGTCGATCTCGGTGGCGACGCACGGTCCGCTCACCATCTCGCACGACACCGTGCTCAAGGTCGACGTCCAGCTCCAGCCCGCTACGGCCTTGGACCCACCCGTCCTGCTCGCCCTGCTCGACGCGCGCAAGATCGCGCTCAGCGTCCTGGCGGCCCAGGAGAAGGCGCGGGCGGTGACCGTCCTCCCGACGCGTCTGCTGCCCCGGCCCGCGGCGACCCGCTCGGCCGCCTGACCGCACCATCGCTCGCCCGTGCCGTGCCCGCCGGCACGGGCGGGCCCGGTACGGGGGCGCGGACGGCGGGTTCGACCAGGACCTGCATCCTTCTGGGGGGATCGATGCGCATTTCTTGCCTGAGCAGGCAGACGGGCCTGCCCGTCGCGACCATCAAGTTCTACCTACGTGAGGGCCTGCTGCCGCCGGGCACGCCCACCGGCCGCAACCAGGCCGACTACGACGAGGGACACCTACGCCGGCTACGGCTCATCCGGGCGCTGACCAACGTCGGCAAGCTCGACCTCTCGACCGTCCGCCAGCTCCTGGCGAGCATCGAGGACGACGAGCTGAGCCTGGCCAGTCTCTACGGCGTCATCCACTCCTTTCCCGACGACGCCGCGCCCCCGAAGCTCAACGGGCTGGCCGACGCCACGGCCGACGTCGACAAGCTGATCGACGACCTGGGCTGGTCGATCTCGCCGGACGCCGCCGGCCGGGACAGGCTGGTCCAGGTCGTCGCGGCGCTGCGCCAACTCGGGTGCGACTGCGGCATCCAGTTCTTCGCCCCCTACGCCACCACCGCCGAACAGCTCGTGGCGGCCGAGATGGACCTGCTGCGCCCGGAGAGCGAGGGGATCGACCGGGCGGCGGCCGTCGTGCGCGCGGTGCTGCTCGAGGTGGCGTTGACCGCGGTGCACCGGTTGGCCCGGGAGCACTACGTGACCAACCGTTTCGGCCCGGCCGACGACGAACCGCCCGGTGCGGGGTCCGCACCGGGCTGACGTCGCGCGGAGAGTTCCTACCGGGGCAGGTTTGCGAACTGTCCCGGCTTGCGGCCGTCACCGGCCGGGCCCCGGTACGCCTGCGCGATGGTGAGCCACCGCGTCGCCTCCGGACCGGTCGCGGTGACCGCGAGGTCGGCGGGGTGCCGCCGGCGGGTGACCAGCAGGCAGAAGTCCTCGGCCGGGCCCGTGACGCGCTCGGTCGCGTCGGGGGGACCGAACTCCCACACGCGCCCCGACGGGGCCGTGATCTCCCACCGGAACGCCACCTCCGGCACCTCCAGGCCACGGGCGAGGTAGCCGAAGTCCCAGGTGCGCACCGCGAAGCCCACCAGGTGTCCGATGCGATCCGTGCGGGTGCGGCGCACCCGCAGGGCGTCGGCGACGTCCTGGCCGTGGCCGAACAGCTCCATCATGCCCGCCGACGCGAGCACCGCGACGGGCAGCGGCCGCACGAGCCAGGGCACGAGCTGGTCGAGCGGCAGGGCGCCGAGCGCCTTCTCCGCGGTGGCGCGCTCGGTGCGCCAGCGCTCCAGCAGCACCGCGGGTGGCTCGGCGAGGTACTCCGCCAGGGCGCGGTCGACGTTGGTGTTGAAGTCCGGCGAGAGTTGGCCGAGCAGCGCCCGGAACCGCTCGGGGTCCGATGCGGACAGTGCCGCCAGCCGGAAGGTCGCGGCGAGGTGGGCGATCTGGTGCGCGACGGTCCAGCCCGGGCTCGGCGTCGGCGTCGCCCAGGCGGCGGGCTCCAGATCGGACACGAGGTCGTCGATCTCGTCACCCTCCGCGACGAGGTCGGAGATGACACTACGTAGTTCGGTCACGCGATGGCCTCCTTGTCGGGATCAGGCTCACCGAGCATGCGCCGGCCCGAAGCGCGCTGTCTTCTCCCGAAATGCCGACGCCGCGCATTTCAGGAGAACGGAATGCGGACCCCGCGGAACTAGCGTCGGCGGTGTGTCGATGGGGCACTCAGGTCACGCCAGGAATCGAGGGATAACAATGACCACCAGTTCCTCCGCACCCCCGGCCACCGGCGTCGGCGGGGCCGAACAAGCCGCGATCGCCGCAGTTCCCAGCCGGCTGGTGCAGGCCTGGGCCGCACAGGACGCGCGCGCGTTCGCCGACCTGTTCGTCGAGGACGGCACGATGCTGCTGCCGGGCGTCTACCGCAAGGGCCGCGCCGACATCGAGGCGTTCATGACCGGTGCCTTCGCCGGCCCCTACCGGGGCACGCGGGTGACCGGGACGCCGGTGGACATCAAGCCGCTGGGTGCCGGGGCGGTCGCGCTCATCACGGAGGGTGGCGTGATCCCGGCAGGCGAGACAGCGCTGCCGGACGCGTCGGCGATCCGGGCGTCGTGGATCCTCGTCAACCGTGACGGCGACTGGCGGCTCGCCGTCTACCAGAACTGCCCGCGCGACCCGGCCTGACCCGCGCACATACGGAAGGCGGCGCCGATGACCGGCGCCGCCTTCTCGTCGGTTCAGACCTTGGGCGGGTCGAACAGGGTGGGAAACTTGGCGGCCAGGCCGAGGTCGCCCTTGGTCTTGAGGCGGCCGCGCATCACGAGCATGACCGCATGGGCCTGGCCGGTGACGAGACTGAGGAAGTCGACGCCACCGATGGAGAGCGTGAGGTCGGGAGCGAGGTAGTGGCCTTTGCGGACCGAGCACCGGCCGCCGGCCACCGTCATCTCGTAGTCGTCGGTGCGGCCGTCGGGGCGGTCGCCCACGCGCCAGTGGATGACCGCGTTGAGTGCGCCCGCCCGGTCCGAGCGGAACACCTCGGGCATGTTGCTGAAGATCTCGTCGAGTACGGCGGGACGCCGGTCGCCATGCATGAGCCGCCGCAGCTCGGGGGTGCTCGTCCGCTTGACGAACGCGCCGAGCTCCCGTGGGCCCATCGTCGTCGGGTCGGTCATGGTGATTAGGGTGGCCGATCCCGTGCGGCCCCGACATCTCCGAGGATGCCTCATCGCCTAAGCGTCGCCCGTACGCATAAATTAGTAATTAATGTTGACATCCGCTCGTCATGAGATGCACGATCGTCGAAACATTCCGCCGGGCGAAGGACTCCGATGTGAACCGATCTGCGCTCACTGCCCTGCTTGCCGTCGCGACCGCCGTCACGGCCGGTCCGCTGGCCGTGTCAACGCCGGCCGCGGCCGCCACGCCACAGCCGGTGCTCAGCCCGACGCCGTACCTGGGCTGGAACACCTACTACGGGCTCGGCGGCGACCCGACCGAGGCCGAGGTCAGGGCGTCCGCCGACTTCCTGGTCAGCAGCGGCCTGCGCGACGCCGGCTACCGCTACGTCTGGATCGACGGCAACTGGGCCGCGCCGACCCCGCGCAACGAGGCCGGCGACCTCGTCGCGAACCCCGCCCAGTTCCCCAACGGCCTGGCCGGTCTCGTCGACTACATCCACGGCAAGGGCCTCAAGGCCGGCATCTACACCGACGCCGGGCCCTACATCCCCGGGAAGTGCGGGCTCGGCAGCGGCGGCCACTACCAGCGCGACGCGGACCAGTTCGCCGCGTGGCGGTTCGACGCGGTGAAGGTCGACTACCTGTGCGGCATCGCGGCCGACCTCGACCCGAAGACCGTCTACACCGAGTTCGCGACGGCGTTGCGGAACAACGCGAGCGGCCGGCCGATGCTGTTCAACCTGTGCAACCCGGTGACCTCGCCGGACTGGGGCAACTACCCCGAGGAACAGCAGTCGACCCACTCCTGGTCGTACGCTCCGGCCATCGCGCAGTCCTGGCGCACCTACACCGACGTCGGCTTCCAGGGCGACATCAAGTTCAAGGACGTGCTGCGCAACTACGACGCGAACGCCCGCCACCCCGAGGTCGCCGGGCCGGGACACGTCAACGACCCCGACTACCTGGGACCCCAACTCGGCATGTCCGACGAGGAGTTCCGTACGCAGATGACGCTCTGGTCGGTGGCCGCCGCGCCGCTGATGATCGGAAGCGACCTCCGTACGCTCAGCCAGGCCTCGCTCGACACGCTCAAGGACCCCGACGTGCTGGCGATCAACCAGGACCCGGCCGTGGTGCAGGCGGTCCGCGTCGGCCCCGCCGGGGCGACCGAGACGTGGGTCAAGCGACTGGCGAACGGCGACCGGGCCGTGGTCCTGCTGAACCGGGGCGACACCCCGCGGACCCTTACCACCACCGCGTCGGCGGTCGGTCTGAGCGGCGGGCGCGTCCGGCTCGCGAACGCCTGGACCGACCAGGTCACCGAGAGCGCCGGCACGATCAGCGCGGCGGTCCCGGCGCACGGCGCGGCGCTGTTCCGCGTCAGCAAGGCCCGCGGCGGGCCGGGCGTCCCGCACGTGACCGCCGGCCTGCCCGTCGTGACCGATGTGGATGGTCGACCGGCGCCGGTGGTCGCCGGTGGCGACGAGGTCCGCGTCGAGGTCGCCGTGCGCAACGACGGCTCACTGCCGGTGTTCACGCCGGCCGTCCGGCTCGCGGCACCGGCCGGGTGGACCGTCCGCGCGCAGGGCCGCGCTCCGCTGCTGATCGCGCCCAGGGGCAGCGCCACGCTCGTCTTCGCGGTGACGCTGCCGGCCGGCGCCGCTCCCGGCACCGCCGACCTGACCGCCACCACGACGTACGACGCGCTCGGGCACGGCCGACAGCGACGCACGACGACCGCCGGCGTGGTGGTCGCGCCGGCCGCACCGGACGGCGAGGTCGTCCTGTCGCACCACGCCTGGATCAGCGCCACCAGCGGTTGGATGAGCCCGACCGTCGACGCCAGCGTCGGTGGCTGGTCGCCGATCAGCATGCTCGGCCAGGTCTACCCGACCGGCATCGGTGTCGCGTCGCCGTCCACGGTCCGCTACTACCTCGGTGGTGGCTGCGGCCGGCTGGCCGCGACCGTCGGCATCGACGACGCGGTCCGCGACGTCGGCCCGGAAGGCGCCACGTCGACCTTCCAGGTGGTCGGCGACGGTCGCGTGCTGTTCGACAGCGGCGTGCTCACCCGTGACGACGTCCGCCAGGTCGACGTCGACCTGACCGGTGTGCGGGTCCTGGACCTGGTCGTCGGCGACGCCGGGGACGGTGGCTACAACGACCGCGCCGACTGGGCGGGCCTGACCGCCAGTTGCTGAACCGCCGCACGCGCACCCGGGTGGCGATCGGCCACCCGGGTGCGATCCTGTGAACCATGGAACTGCGCAGGGACGGGCGCGCCTGGCGGATCGGCACCGCCGCCGACGTGGCCTGGCTGGCGGGAAAGACGACCGACGGCCTGACCATCACCGCGGCGGTGCCGCCGGTCTTCGCGGCCTACGCGACCTGCCACCCGCCCGACGGCGTCTCCTATCCCGCCCACGAACGGGCCCTCGTCACAGAACTCGCCCGGCACACGACGGACCAGCCCTGGTGGCTCGGTTACCTCGACACCGGCGCCCACGACGTCGTCTTCCCGCAGGCGCCGCGGGTGGACCTCTACTGGCGCTGGGGCTACGTGCTGGTCGAGGCGGGCCCCGAGCAGGCGCTCACCTGGCGGGCAGGCCACATGCGCGGCGACGGGCCGCTGCCCGACCTCTTCTTTCCCAGTGACCACTCGTGGCTCGTCTCGGCGCTCTGGGACGACACCTGGACCGCCTTCGGTGGCAGCGCTGAAGTCGTCGACGCCCTCCTGGGCAACCCCTTGGTCAACGCCCGCACCGTCGGCCTCGACGAGGACGCGGTGCCGCCGGGTCTGACCCGCGAGTGACTCGACCCGAATAGGTTGGGAGACATGCGGCTACGACGGGTGTACGACGAGACGGGGCCCGACGAAGGCACGCGCGTCCTGGTCGACCGGATCTGGCCGCGCGGTGTGCGCAAGGGCAGCTTCGACGACTGGCTCAAGGAGGTGGCCCCCTCGACGGAGCTGCGCGAGTGGTTCGGGCACGACCCGGCCAAGTTCGCCGAGTTCCGGCGCCGCTATCTCGCCGAGCTGAAGGACCCGGGGCACGCCCGCGCGCTCGACCAGCTTCGCGACCTCCAGCACCAGGGGCCGGTCACCCTGCTCACCGCGACGAAGGACGTCGCGCACAGCCACGCCCAGGTGCTCGTCGACCTGCTCAGCTAGGCTCGACGCTGAACTCGTACTCCTGGCCCGGCCGGTACGCGGCACCGAACTCGAAGTTCTCGAACGAGACCCCGCCGGGGATCGGCGACTGGCTCGCCCAGTAACAGGCGCGGCCGTTGACCAGCACCTCCAGGTCGGGGTCGGGATCGGCGGCCCGCCAGGTCTGCACCGCGGTGCGCCCCTCGTAGTGCCAATGTGGAGCGGTGCCCTCGGCGTACGCGACGGTGGTCGGCGCCGCCTCGTCGGTCGTCGCCGACACCACCACCGCGCCGTCCGCGTCGCGCCCGAGCGCGTCGAGGCCGAACCGGGCGTGCGCCGTGAACCGGTCGCCGGTGAAGCCCGGCCACAGCTCCGCCGGCGTCACCGGGCCGGAGGCCAGGTGCAGCCGGCGCAGCCGCGCCCAGTTGCCCATCGTCGCCGTCAGCGTCAGCCGGGCCAACGGCACCGAGTCGGGGTGGTGGAATCCCGCCACGGCGACCGCGTACGGGCGGTCGGGCCGGAACCGCAGCCGCACGTACACGTGCGCGCCGTTGTCGAACCGCTCGACCGGCACGTAGACCGTCAGCTCGCCGGACGGCTCGACCACGCCGGGCGAGAGCGGCCCGAACGCGTCGGTCGGCGCGGCGGCGCTGCCCATCCGCTTGCCCCGCTCCCCGTCGAGCGCACTCCACTCGAGCTCCGAGAAGCCGCGCTCGGTCGCGCCGACCGGCGTCGGCTCCACCGCGATGAAGTTGACGACGCGCAGCGGCCCGTGGCCCAGATAAGGCGCGTAGACCCGGAGCAGCCCGCGTGGCCCGGGCAGCGGCGCCAGGCCGATCTGGAGCCCGTCGGCGAAGCCCCAGCGCGGCTCGGCGCCCGCCCGCACGTATTCCATCAGAGGCTGACGTCGCCGCAGAGGTGCACGGCGAGCCCCAACTCGTGGAAGAGTGCGGCCTTGGCGAGCAGGGCCCGGTCGGCGCCGTCCGCGTCCGGCGCGTAGGCCACCTGGACGTGGTTGGCCTTGTGCCGGGCCATGAGCTGGTCGCGACCGACGCCGTGCAGCACCGCGTGCATGATCGGCCACTGTGGAGTCGTCGCCTCCAGCCGGCGCCGGGTCTCCTCCTCCGGCAGCGCGACGACGTGGCCGCGCCCGATGTCGACGTGCAGCGCGCCGTCGGCGATGAAGACCCGCGACCAGACGATGTGTCCCGGCTTCGAGACACCACTGAGCGTGCCGCCGCCGAGCGGGAAGTACATCGGCGGCTGCCGCATGCTGTAGCTGTGCTGGTATCCGCCGTTGTGCGCGGCCGGCACCGAGCCCGAGATCTCGAACACCCAGACGAACTCACCGTCGTACGGGTCGCCCCAGCGGATGTCGTGCAGCGTCGTCTCCGGGTCGAACCCCATGGCGGTCCAGATCCGGTTGGTCACCAGCGCGTCGACCGCGACGCCCTCGTCGACCTCGTTGAAGTGCGGCAGCGGTACGCCCGGGTAGAGCTCGCGGGCGCCGTCGCGGCTGTACACCCGCGGCCGGTCGGCGTTGTTGAGCAGGCCCTCGGCCAGGTCGCTGGCCGGCACCGTGTCCTTGAGGCCCTGCTGGTACTGGATGCCCACCGCGTCGAGGCCGAAGTCGTCGCTGATCCGCAGGGCGGCGATGTACATCTTGAGCTGGGAGGTGACCTGGGCCTCGGTCAGCTCGGTCGCCTCGTCGGTGCCGAAGTGGAAGGTCAGCCCGCGCTCGTCGAGCCACTCGCGGGCGGCCTTGGCCTCCTCGTCGCCGACCCGGCGCATCTCGGCCACCAGCGCGCTCTGCGACAGCCGCTCCTTGTAGACACCCAGCGGGTTGAGCAGCTCGTCGTCGATGATGGCGTTGTACATGCCCATGCAGCCCTCGTCGAAGACGCCGATGATCGCCTTGTCGTCGCGGAGCTGCCGGGCCAGCGCGACGCCCAGCTCGACCTCGGGCGAGCCCGCGTCGAGGGCACCCAGGTCCCGCACGTGCGACTCGTCGTGGCGCAGGACGCCCGTCGACAGCCAGGTGCGCAGGCCCTCGCGCGCCCACTCGTCGGTGAAGTCCTCGCTCCACAGTGTCGAGTGCGCGACGCCGGCCTTGGTCAGGCTGGCGCTGAGGTTGAGCAGGCCCACGAGCCCCGGGAACTCGCCGGACCAGTTGGCGACGACCAGGATGGGGCCGCGGTGGCTGCGCAGGCCGGCGAGCACGTGATGGCTGTACTGCCAGACGGCGTCGACCACGACCAGCGGCGCGTCGACGGGGATCGTCTTGAACACCTCGATCCCGGCGCGCTGGCTGTCGATGAAGCCGTGGCCCTTGTCCTCGTCGAACGGGTGCGCCCGGTGCACCGCCCAGCCCAGGTCCGTGATCGCCGCGGCGAACGCCGTCTCGAGCTGCTGCTGCGCGGGCCAGCAGGTGACGTTGGCGCTCGGCCGGAGGTCGCCGCTGGCCACCGTGTAGACGGTGGACGGGGCGAGTGACGGCCGCTGCGTCACGGCGGGGAGTCGGTAAGCGGTCATCGGTGGACCTCCAGACGATCGTGGTCAGGCGTGGTCAACGCCAGTGGTTGCCCCGGGGCCAGCCGCACGGGGCCGGTCGCGAGTGGACCGTGCCGCGGGTGGTGCACCCGCAGCAGGTTGAGCACGAGCTCCCCGCCCAGCACCTCGACCTCCGCACCGGCGTCGGACAGGCGCAGGACGCCCCAGCCGGTGCCGGTGGTGAAGGGCAGGTCGCCGTCGACGCGCGGGGTGAACGACAGGGAGCCGGTCGGTGCGTGGTAGTCGGCGCCCGTCAGCGCGACCAGCACGCCCCAGCTCGCCATCGAGCGGGCGTAGTGGTTGCCGCACTCGGCCTCGTTCCACGGGTTGCGGCGGTGGCCGTCGTGCCGGGCCCGGACCGCGCGCACCAGCTCGAGCGCCTCCTCGACGAGGCCCTCGTAGACGAGGTGGCTCGCGACCTGGTATTCGATGCCGGTCCAGACCTCGTCGCTGTAGACGAACGGGATGCGCGGTCGACCGCCCCGGGGCCAGGAGCAGAGCACGAGACCGGTTTCGCCGCCCAGCGCGTACGTCCGCTGCACGCTCTGATGGCTCGTCAGCTCCCGCCGGAAGTTGTGTCGGTGGATCGCGGCGACCGCGCTGCGCACGTGGGCCTCGGGCAGCACGTAGCCCAGCCCGCCGAGGTGAGCCAGCGCCTGGCCGAACACCTGGTCGCTGAGGCAACCGGTGCCGTACTGGTAGCGCCGCGCGTCGACGTCGTCGAGCCGCTGGTCGTAATATTCGCCGTTGAACAACAGCTCGTCGACCCGGTCCCGGCAGGTCCGCGCCGCCGCCCGCCACCGCGCGGCGGTGTCCGGCTCGCCGACCCGGTCGGCCAGCGCCGCACCCGCGTGCAGGGCCGCCAGGAACATCGAGTTGGCCAGCGAGTTGGGCCCGAAGAACTCGATGTCGTAGGTGTTGTGCTGCTCGCTGTCGAGCACGCCGTCGCCGTCGCCGTCCCACTTGGCGAAGGCATAGTCCAGGGCCCGCTTCGCCCCCGGCCAGCAGTCCCGCACCAGCGCGTCGTCGCCGCTGAACCGCCACTCCCGGTGCAGCCGGACGACCGCGCCGAGCTGGCCGTCGACCGCGGGGTGGAAATCCCAGGCCGGGTTGCCGAACACGCTGTTGGCCCGGAAGTTCATCCGCCCGTCGGGCCGGGTCTCGTGCAGGAACTCGGTGCGCCGGGCGTCGCGCTCCAACTCGGGGAACAGATAGGCGACGGTCTGCGCGTAGTTCCACACGTGCGTGCAGGTGCCCTCGCAGCTGCCGCGGTGGTCGAAGGAGCCCTCCCAGGCCGCGAATCGGCCGTCGGCCAGCCGGAAGCAGGTCGTGCTGCGCACGGCGACCAGCGTCGCGCTGACCGCGTCGACCACCTCGGCGGGCAGCGTGCTGCCGAACAGCGCCCGGTGGAACGCCCGCGTGCTCTCCTCCAGCGCCGGGCCGTGCGTCACCAGGTGCCGGGCGACCGCGACGGCGTCGGCGAACCGGGTGGCGTAGTGGTTGCGGACGACCTCGCCGGCGTTCGCGTTGTCCAGGTTGATGTTGCCCTGCCAGGCCCGCGGCCGGTTCGGGAAGTGCCACGTGAGCAGGAAGCTGAAGTCTCGGCTCTCGCCCGGCGCCAGCGGGTGCGCGATCGCCAGCGAGCCGACCCGCAACTTCGTGAACCACTCCGGGTACGGCGGCGCGTCGAGCGAGAACTCCCCCTCCGCCGAGAGCCGGCCGGTGGAGCGGAGCTCGTCCCAGAAGACCTGCACACCGTCCTGCCAGAAGCCGGACAGCCACTGGGGCTTGGCGGTGACGGCCGGATCCGTGGTGGCCAGCGCGACGGTGCCGTGCCGCAGGTCGTCGGCATCGAGGTCGTTGGCGAACGCGATCCCGCACAGGCCCGGTTCCGCGAACCAGGTGTTGCGCGGGTTCCCCGCGTACTCGGGGAAGTGGAACACGTTCCAGCCGCTGATCCCGACCTGGTTGGCCAGCGAGCCGGCGATCGTGACCTCGACCGGCTCGGCGGTCGGGTTGCGCACGGTGTAGCGGAGCACCGCACCCGGCACCCCGGACGCGTCGGCGTCGAGCGGGACCAGTGGCGTGAAGGCCGTGAGCGTCACGTCGACACCGACCTCGGGATCGGCGAAGTCGATGTGCAGCAGCGGATATTCGCCGCGCATCGCGCTGGAGGCGAGCCGCGGCAGCCCGGCGAGCCGGCCGGCGTCGTAGCCCTGGTCGCCCTCGTGCGGCCCCGTCAGCGGCCCTTCCAGGACCTTCGTGACGGGCTCGCGTCCGGCAAACGCGGAACGGATCGCGAAGAAGCTGAACGGCAGGCGGGTGCCTTTGGCGGGCCGGTTGCCGAGCTCCCAGTCGCGCAGGTCGCCGCGCGCGCCGACCGAGACGTTGCCGGTGCCGATGCCGCCGAGCGGAAAGGCCGCGGCCGTCGCGTCCGGCCCGAGCGGCGGCCGCGGGAAGACGCTCACGCCGACGCCCGCTGCTGCGCGGCGGCCAGCCGGTGGGCGATGCCCGCGGTGGCCGGATACAGCTCGAGATAGAG
The DNA here is from genome assembly GCF_016862555.1 of Asanoa siamensis. GTDB lineage: Bacteria > Actinomycetota > Actinomycetes > Mycobacteriales > Micromonosporaceae > Asanoa > Asanoa siamensis. The sequence continues at coordinate 119,437 of NZ_BONE01000009.1, forward strand.
CGCGTAGCGGTCGTCGTAGGTCGCCCGGAGCTCCGGGCGGGGTGAGACGGTCTCGACGACCGGGTTCCAGGCGTCGATGTCGACCGACGCCACCGCCCCGGCGGCGAAGAAGGCCGCGCCCAGGCTGGCGCCGACGGTCCGCGCGGGGATCTGCTGCGGGCGGCCGGTGACGTCGCTGACGATCTGGGTCCACAGTCGGCCCTGCGCGCCACCGCCGACGGCGACGACCCGGTCGACGACTCCCCCGGCGGCCTCGATGGCCGCGATGTTGTGCCGCACGCCGAACGCGGTCGATTCGAGCGCGGCCCGGTAGAGGTCGCCGCGCGTGTGGCTGACGGTCAGGCCGGCGATGACGCCGCGCGCGTCCGGGTCGGCGATCGGCGTGCGCTCGCCCTCGAAGTAGGGCAGCATCAGCAGGCCGTTGGCGCCCGGCCCGGCCGCGTCGGCCAACTCCAGCAGCCGTGGGTAGTCGCGCGAGCCGAACAGGTCGCCGAGCCAGCGGGTGACTGCGCCCGAGGTGGCCATGCCGCCGGCGAGGTTGCGGGTGCCGGGCAACGCGCCCACCGTGCCCCACAGCGTCTCCGCGGTGCGCGCCTCCGCCACGGTGTTGACCAGGAACATGGTCGTGCCGTACATGAGCATCAGGTCGCCGACCCGGTGGGCGCCGACGCTGATCGCCTCGGACCAGGCGTCGATCGTGCCGGCGATGACCGGGATCCCGCTCGGCAGGCCGGTTTCGGCGGCCGCCGCCGCGGACACCGTGCCCACCACCTCGCCCGGCCAGCACAGCGGCGGCAGGGGCAGGTCGGGGGCGACGAGCGCGGCCCACGGCCGGTGCCAGTCCAGCGCGGCCGGGTCGTAGAGCGGCGTGCACTGGCTGGCCGAGTGGTGGTCGAGGTAGTAGGCACCGGTGAGCTTCCAGCCCAGCCACGAGGCCGGCTGGAAGAACAACCGGGCGCGGGGCAGCACCTCGGGCTCGTGGTCGCCGAGCCAGGCCAGCTTGGGGCCGGCCGCCTGGGTCGACAGCGCCGAGCCGCAGCGCCGCCGGATCGCGTCGGCGCCCCCGAGAGCCGCGGTCAGGCGGGCGATCTGCGCGCCGGCGCGGGTGTCGATGCCGTAGAGCATGGCCGGCCGCAACGGTTTGCCGCTCTCGTCGGCGACCAGCACGCACGGCCCCATGCCGCTGACGCCGACCGCGGCGACCCGGGCCGGCCGGTCGGCCGTCACCTCGCGGATCAGGGCCACCGCCTCGTCCCACCAGAGCGCCGCGTCCATCTCGACCTGACCCGGCGCGGGCCGGGCGACGTCGTGCTCACGGACAGCGGTCGCCAGGACCGCGCCGTCCAGCCCGACCAGCACGCCCTTGCTCGACGACGTGCCGATATCGATGCCGACCACGGCGAGGGCCCCGACCATGGGCTAGACGATGGCAGAAATCGATTTCACCGTCAATGGGTTCTCGATGCCGACTGTCAGGCCCTGCATCGGAAGCGGCTCAGCTGCTGGCGACGATCTGGTTGCGCAGCACGATCGTGCGCGGCGGCTGGTCGTCGCCGTTGATCCGCTTGAGCAGCAGGTCGGCCGCGGTCACGCCGAGGTGCCGGGCCGGCAGGCTGACCAGCGTCACGGCGAGCGGGGTCGGCGCGAAGATGGGCAGGTCACCGAAGACCGCCATGCCGACGGCCGGCGGCAGCAGCCCCCGCTCCGCCAGCAACTGGAGCGCGCCTACACCCATCAGGTTGTTGGCCACGAAGACGGCGTCGGGCGGCGTCGGCAACTCGACCAGTTGCCGCATCGCCTTGTGGCCGCCGTCGATCCGGAAGTCCGCGTAGATCAGGTGCTGCTCGTCGTGCTCCAGCCGGAGCCCGGTCACCGCCGCGCGCCAGCCCTCGGCCCGCAGCGTCGCGGTCTCCACGTCGCGCGGGCCGGTGATGCAGGCGATCCGCCGGAACCCCTGCGCGGCCAGGGCCTCGGTGGCCGCCCGCCCCCCGGCCCGGCTGTCGACCAGCACCGCGTCGATGTCGTAGCCGTGCGGGCCCCGGTCGACCGCCACGATCGGCCGCCCGCGCCTGATCAACGCGTCGAGGTCGCTGTGGTCGCCGGCGGCGGCCAGGATGACGCCCGCCATGTTCGCGCTCAGCGCGATGTCGAGGTAGCGGGACTCCTTCTCGTGGTCCTCGTCGGTGTTGCAGAGCACGACCGAGTAGCCGGCGGCCTGGGCCACGTCCTCGACGCCGCGGGCGAGCGAGGTGAAGAACGGGTTCTCGATGTCCGGGATGACCAGCGCGATCACCTCGGAGTTCTGTAGCCGCAGCGTGCGGGCGACCCGGTTGGGGGTGAAGCCGAGCGTCTCGGCCGCCTCGCGCACCCGACGGGACTTGTCGGCCGACACGTTCTGCCCGTTGAAGACCCGCGACACGGTCGCGGGAGACACGCCGGCCCGCGCGGCGACCTCGTAAATCGTTGGCATTCGTTTCCTCACGTCGGGTCGGCCCTGCCTGCGCGTGATCCCCATTGTGCGGAACGTGGGCGGGTTGACACATTCCACCACCCCGCCTAACTTAAGTGAAATCGATTACAGCCGTTGCCCCCGGAGACACCTGTGAATCAAGCCGGTCTCGGCTCGATCGCCCGCTTGCGCGCGGTCCAGACCCGTTCCATCAGCCCGGAGAACTTCGACGGTGCGGCGGGCGGCGGTGGTCGCGCCACCGAGGGCACCGGTGCCGCCTGCGCGCGCGACCTCGGCCCCGGCTGGAAGATCTCGCCCAGTGTGGACATCGCCCCCGGCGCGACGTTCGAGCTCGCCGCCATCGACGGCCCGGGGCAGATCAACCACATCTGGATCACCACACACACCGACAACTGGCGCACGATGCTGTTGCGCGCCTACTGGGACGGCGCCGACGAGCCCGCGGTCGAGGTGCCCTACGGCGACTTCTTCGCGCAGGGCTGGGGCCGGTTCGCCCAGGTCAACTCGCAGCCGATCGCGGTGAACCCGCACGGCGGCTTCAACTCCTACTGGCCGATGCCGTTCCGGTCGGGCGCCCGCCTCACGCTGGAGAACCTGTCCACCGTGGAGGTCCGGGTCTACTACCAGATCACGTTCGAGACCGGTGGTGACTACGCGGACGCGGGTTATCTGCACGCGCAGTGGCGGCGCAGCAACCCGCTCGAGGACCTGACGCCGCACACGATCGTCGAGGGCGTCGAGGGCCAGGGCCAGTACGTGGGCACCTATCTCGCCTGGGGCGTCAACAGCAACGGCTGGTGGGGCGAGGGCGAGGTCAAATTCTACCTCGACGACGACGAGGATTTTCCCACGATCTGCGGCACCGGCACCGAGGACTACTTCGGCGGCGCCTGGAACTTCGACGTGCCGGGGCAGGGCTACACCGAATACTCCACGCCCTACCTCGGCATGCACCAGGTCATCCGCCCCGACGGCCTGTACGTGAGCCAACAGCGCTTCGGCATGTACCGCTGGCACCTGCCCGACCCGATCCACTTCGGACATCACCTGAAGAAGGTCGACGTCCAGGCGCTCGGCTGGCGGGCCGGCTGGCGCTACCTGCCGCTGCGCGACGACATCGCCTCGACCGCACTGTTCTACCTCGACCGACCGACGGCACGGCGACCGCGCACGCCCAGCGTCGACGACTTGGAGGTCCACCTGGGTAGCGCGCCCGTGCCGGACATCGGCGCACAGCCACCGCGCCCGCCGGCATAGACCCCCAGCCGGGCGGCGCGCGGCCAACAGGGAGGAGACCCGCTGTGCCGCACGTACCCGGAACCATCCCCCGTGTCCTGACCGCGGCCGCCGTGTTAGCGGCGGTCACCGTGGTGGCGACCGGTCAACCCGCCGCCGCCACATCCGCGCACACACCGGCGACCCTGGTCCAGAAGGTCACCGGACCCGACTCACCGAACGACACCTGGGGCCGCTGGAACGTCAAGGCCACCGACCTCGGCATCATGTGGGACAACGGATCGGGCCAGGTGCTGACCGCCTTCGGCGACACCTTCGGCGACGCCTGGGTCGGTCCGGGCGGCGGCGGGTTCGGCCCCGGCGACGTCAACTGGCGCAGCAACGTCCTGCTCCGCTCGACCGACACCAACCTGTCCGACGGCATGAGCTTCGCGAGCGCGGTCATCGGCGCCGACGGCCGGGCCCGGGAGGTCGTGCCAGGCCTGCACCAGGGCAACGACGACGGCGGCGAGGTCACGAAGATTCCCACCGCCGGCATCGCGGTCGGCAGCCGGCAGTACATGTCGTTCATGTCGGTGCGCCACTGGGGCGTGCCCGGCCAGTGGGACACCAACTACGCGCGGATCGCCTACTCCGACGACAACGGCAACACCTGGGTCACCAGCGGCACGCCCACCTGGAACAACCCGGGCGGCACCAACCGCTTCCAGCAGCAGGCGTTCGTCCGCAACGGCGGCTACGTCTACGTCTACGGCACGCCGAGCGGCCGGCTCGGCAGCCTCTACGTCGCCCGGGTGCCCGAGGCGCAGGTGCTGACCCAGAGCGCGTACCGCTACTGGAACGGCAGCGCGTGGGTCGCCACCGAGTCGGCCGCGACCGCGATCGTCTCCGGACCGGTGGCCGAACTCTCGGTGCGCTACGACAGCTACAGCGCCAAGTGGCTGATGATGTATCTGCGCGGCGAGGACATCGTGCTGCAGAGCGCCACCAGCCCCACCGGGGCGTGGAGCGCGCCGCAGATCGCGGTCAGCTCGGCCGACTACCCCGGTCTCTACGGCGGCTTCTTCCACCCGTGGAGCGCCAACGGCACGCTCTACTTCCTGATGTCGCAGTGGAACCCGTACAACGTCTATCTGATGAAGGTGTCCATCAACACCGCGGGTCAGATCGTCAAGCCCAACCTGGTCGGCGACCCGAGCTTCGAGCGGGGAGCGTTGAACGGCAGCGGGACGGGCGGCTTCTGGGCCTGCACCGGCAACTGCGGCATCGACAACGCGCGGTGGGGCTACTCGGGCGACCGGAACGCCTACGCCCGCTACAACAGCGGCTGGCAGGACGTGCACCAGACGGTGCCGGTGGCCGCCAACACGACCTACCAGCTCACCGGGTACCTGCGCACGTCACCCAACAGCGACAACGGCTTCTTCGGCGTACGCAGCACGGCGAACGCGGTCATCGGCGAGGTGAACTACCGGGCGGTCGGGCCGTGGACCCGGTTCACCGTCACGTTCAACAGCGGCTCCCGCACGTCCGTCGTGGTCTACGGGGGCGTCTGGACCGACCACGGCGACATCTGGGTGCAACTCGACGACGTCTCGCTCAGCGCGGTCTGAGTGAAAGGAACGGTCCGTTCTTAACGCATAGCGTTAAGAACGGACCGTTCCTTTCGCCTCACTTGATGCCGCTGATCCGCACGCCGTTGACGATGAACCGCTGGAAGACGAGCAGCAGCAGGATGGTGGGCAACGACGCGAGCGTCGAGCCGGCCATCAGCATGCCCCAGTCGTTGCCGCGGGCCGACCGGAACGTGCCGAGGAACTGCATGATCTGAGTCAGGTTCGGGTCGGTGATGGTCAGGATCGGCCACACGTACGCGTTCCAGAAGGCCAGATAGGACGCGATGCCCATGACCACGAACGGCGCGGCCGACTGCGGCAGGAACAGCTTCAGGAAGATCTGCCAGCGGCTGGCACCGTCGATCATCGCCGCCTCCTCCACCGCCACCGGGAAACCCAGGTAGAACTGGCGGATGAAGAACATCTGCGCGCCGGACGCGACGCCCGGGATGATCAGCACGGCCATCGTGTTCAGCATGCCGAGCTTCGTCACGACCATGAAGGACGTCAGCAGGATGGCCATCATGGGGATGAACATCGGCATGACACAGTAGACCCACCAGAACCGCTTGCCGCGGAACTCGAGGCGGGCGAAGGCGTACGCGGCGAGCGAGTTCACGACGAGGCTCAGCGCGGTGAAGATGAGCGCGCCGGCGAACGTGACGCCCATCGCCCGCGTGAACTCCGGGTCGCGCGCGATGTCGACGTAGTTGTCGAACCGCCACATGTCCGGGAAGAACTGGAACGGCGAGCGGAGCACCTCGTTGCGGCCCTTGAAGCCGGCGATGGCCATCCACGCCAACGGGAACAGCACGCTGACGGTGATCAGCACGACGAGCACGGCGGACGCGGTCCGCTGGAAGAGACGCGGTGTCATGGCTTCTCCTAGCCGTCGATGGCCTTGTCGGACCGGACGAGCCGGAAGACGACCGCCGAGATCGCCCCGATCACCACGAACAGCAGCAGCGAGGCGGTCAGTGAGTAGCTGGTCGCGTACGGGGTGACGTCCCGGAAGGTGTTGAAGATGTAGAGGTTCGGGGTGTTGGTCGCCTCCGACGGGCCGCCGTTCGTCATGATCAGCGGCAGGTCGATCATCTGGATCGCCAGCGTGAAGCCGGTGACGAACAGATACAGCAGCACGTTCTTGAGCAGCGGCAGCGTGACGTACCAGAGGCGGGCGAAGAACCCCGCGCCGTCCAGCGCCGCCTGCTCGTAGTAGCTCTCCGGGATGTCGAGCAGCGCGGCGAGCAGGATGAGCGTGGTGAGGCCGAACCCGAGCCAGATCCCCGGCACCGCGATGGCCGGCAGCGCGAGCTGCGGGTCGTTGAGCCAGTTGACCGGGCCGAAGCTGATCAGGCTGAGCAGCCAGTTGGCGACGCCCTCGTCCTGGTAGATCAGCACGAACAGCACCGAGGCGACCACCGTGGACACCACGGTCGGCAGGTAGACGGTGGTCTTCATGAAGGCCGCCGCGCGCCGGCTGAGCGTCTTGATGAAACTGGCCAGCAGCAGGGCGATGATGATCATCGCGGGTACGGTCAGCGCCGAGTAGTAGAGGCCGACCACGATGGAGTGCCAGAAGTCGGGGCTCTCCAACACGTACCGGTAGAACTGCAGCCCGACGAACGTCGAGCCGCGGTAGAAGTTGATCTCATAGGTGCTCAGGTAGACCGAGTAGACCAACGGCCACATCACGAAGATGCCGAGCAGGATGACCATCGGGGCGATCATCAGGTAGGCGGTGCGGTTGTCCCGGCGGTGCGGCGGTGTCTTGACCCGGCCGCGGCGCCCGCGCGCCGATCGGCCGGCGTCCGCGGTCTGCGGGCCGGGCGCCAAGGTAGGGGTGAGGGCCACAGCGAATCCCTTACGAAGATCGAGGCCCGGGGACGCCGGCCACGCGCGTCCCCGGGCGGTCCCGGATGTCGGGGGATCAGCGGACGGGGGCGGTCCCGGCGAGGGACTGCTTCTTGATGATGTCGTTGATTTCGCCGTCGGCCTTCTTGAGCGCCGCCGGCACGTCGGCGTTGCCCTTCATGGCCGACTCGATCGCGGTGCCGAAGGCCAGCGCGATCTCCCACGGGTAGGCCGGCTCGGCCTTGCCGAACGGCACGACCTGCTCCGAGATCGTCTTCATGAACGGGTCGGCAGTGGCGTCGGGGTTGGTCTCCAGCGCCTGGTCGACGGTCGCGCGCACCGTGTACTTCGAGAACCCGCTGCTCTTGAAGAAGTCCGCCATGATGGCCGGGTCGCCCGCCAGCAGCCAGCCGATGAAGCCGGCGGCCTGCTCCTTGACCTTCGACTTGCCGTCGACGCTGAGCGTCCAGCCGCCGAGGGTCGCGGTGGGCTTCGTCTGGTCACCGTCCATCGACGGGAACGCGGCGACCGCGGTCTTGTCGATCATCTTGGGGAACTCGTTCTTGAGCTGGCCCACGACCCACGAGCCGCCGGCCATCATCGCGACCTCGCCGTTGCCGTACGGCGAGCCGTCCGCGTACCCGACCTTGGGCTGCTTGGGCATCACGCCGCTCTGGTAGAGGCCCTTGTAGAAGTCGAGCAGCTGGCCGAAGCAGGCGTCACTGGCCACCGACTTCGACCAGTCGTCGGCGACCGGCAGGTGACCACAGGCGTTGTACTGCAGGCCCCAGCTCGACCAGCCGAGGTCGGCCGGGACCGAGGCGATCGTCATGCCCTTGACCTTGCCTTGCGTCAGCTTGGTCGCCCAGGTCGACAGCTCCGCCCACGTCTTGGGCGGGTTGGCCGGGTCGAGGCCCGCGGCCTGCACGAGGTCCTTGCGGTAGTAGAGCACCGTGGACGGCTCCACCAGCATCGGGTACGCGTAGTGCTTGCCGTTGATGGTGACGAAGCTCTTGACGTTGTCCTTGATGTCGGTGAACGCCTCGGCGGGCAGCAGTCCGTCGAGCTCCGCCAGCTCGCCGTTGGCCGCGCCGGCCGGGATGTTGCCGTAGCTGGTGGTGGCGACGTCGGGGGCGTTGCCCGCGGCCTGGGCCGCCTTGAGCTTCTGCGCCCACGTGTCGGCCGGCACCACCTGGATCTGCACCTTGACCTTGTCCTGGCTCGAGTTGTAGGCGTCGACCTGCTTCTTGAACCAGGCCTGCTGATAGTCCTCGAACTGCTGCTGCCAGAACGTCACGACCGTCTTGCCGTCGGCCGTCTTGCCGGCTTCGTCGCTGCCGCCGCAGGCCGCGAGGCCCAACGACGCGACGAGAACCGTCGAGACCGCGAAGGCCGACGCGATATGCCTTTTGCCCACCGTTCCTCCCTAAGGGGATGTCGCCGGAAGTTCACTATCTACTGTGGACAGACCAGCGGAGCCGGTGCCGGTTCGGGCGGCCCGCGGCCTCTCGTGGGACGGTTTGCGGAAGTGAGGTTGGCTCGTAGTAGACATGATGTAATCGATTTCGTCAACAACTCGCAACATGCCCGCCGCAGTGCCAGCACAACCGAGATGGTTGACCACGAAACCGATTGCAAGAGGTTGCCCGACGCCGCCGCCGCCGTGCCCGGGCTGGCCGCTGGGTGCGTAAGACGCACCCGACGAGCCCGGCCGCGTTCCGCTCCCCCGACACCGGTCCGATCGGCCTGGTCGCCGAGGGCCGGCCGCGGCTCCGCACGCGACCGTGGACGTGCTGACCGCGCTCGCCGCCGCCAAGCCGGTCGTCCTCGCCTCCCGGATCGGTGCCGGCCCGGTGCTGACGCACACCTACGGCTATCCAGGCGCGGAGGCGGACCTGATCGCCCGCGGCCTGATCCCGGCCGGCACGCTGGACCCCTGGAAGGCCCGCGTGCTGCTGGCCGGCGGCGCCGATCGCGACCGCCTGACCAGCACGTTCGCCACGATCGGGTTACCCACGGACCAGCGACACGTATTTCCGCGGAACGCGCGACCTCCTACTGTCGACGAGCGTCCCTCCGAACACGTGGGGTTACCCCGATGACCAGCACACTTCCCGCCCGGATCCAGCCGCCGCCCAGCCTTCGCCCCGCCGGCGACCCGGCCGGCGCGCGGGTGGGCGGTCCCGCGCGCTCCGGGTGGCGGGAGGCCACCCTGACCCGGGCCATGGAGATCGAGTCGCTGGCCGACTGGGTCCGGGCCGGCGAGGAGCCGCACCCCGGCTGCGACGTGCTGCTCGAGGCGATCCGGGTGCACCTCGGCGCCGCCCGCGAGGCGGCGACCACCCGCGGGCGGGGCGGTGCTCCGCTGGAGCGGGCTCGGACCAACCTGGACGCGGCCGAGTCCCTGCTGCTCGACATCGCACCGCCCTGGTACCTGCTCGGCGCCATCCCCAGCGTGCTCGGTCACGCCCAGCGGCACCTCGTCGCGACGGACCCGCGCCGGCGGCAACTCGAGCGGGTCGCCCAGGCGCTCGGGATCACCAACTCGCAGCAGCGGGTGCCGCCCGACGAGCGGCTGACCATCGTCGCCCGCGAGCGCGGCACGATCGCCGGCGTGATGCGGGCGGCCAGTTCCGCGGCGCACCGCGAACTGGTGCGGTTGCGCAGCTTTCGCAACGTGGTCGTCGCGGCCACGGTCGTGCTGGCCCTGCTGGTGGTCGCGGTGGCGGTCGGCGGTTTCGTGCGGCCGGCGATGGTGCCGCTGTGCTTCGCGCCCGAGGACGGCGCGCAGGCCATCGTGGTCTGCCCGACCCGGCAGTCCGCGCCGTTCCCGGCGGCGCCGGGCGCGGCGGGAGCCAGCGTCGAGCAGAACATCGACCAGGCGACCGCGCGCACCGTGCGGCCGTACGACCTGTTGCTCATCATGGTGATCGGGCTGATCGCCGCCGCCGTCGCCGCGGCCGCGGCCGTCCGGGGCATTCGGGGGTCGTCCGAACGCTACGGCGTGCCCGTGGCGCTCGCGCTGCTGAAGCTGCCGACTGGCGCGCTCACCGCGTTCCTCGGCCTGCTGCTGATGCGCGGCCAGTTCGTGCCGGGCCTGAGCGCCCTGGACACCTCGGCCCAGATCCTGGCCTGGGCGCTGGTCTTCGGCTACGCCCAACAGCTCTTCACCCGCCTCGTCGACCAGCAGGGCCACGCCGTGCTCGACTCCGTCCGCGGCGCCAACAGCGCACCGGTGACACCGCCCTAGAAACGGAGCGGGCGGGCGCCCGGAGAGCGCCCGCCCGCTGGTTCACCACTGCGCGGGTGGCGGGGGCACGACGACCGGCGGGCGGTCGTCGCAGGTGATCGTGTTCGGCAGCTCCCAGGCCGCCAGCCACGGGCCGGTCGTCCCGCCGCCGTCGTTGCCGCCGAGGTCGGTGACGCTGAACTCGGAGCCGGTGGGCGGGAAGTTGAACGAACCGCAGTTGTTGATGCCGACCGCGCCCACGTTGCGGGCGTCGACGTTCTCGAACGTCGCGCCGCCCTTGACCCGGGCGCTGAGCACCGAGGTGCCGGTGCCGTCGACGCGGACGTCCTTGAAGTGCACGTTGGTGATGGAGTAGAGGTCCTTCACCGACCACTCGCTGACCAGCATGATCGCGTTGTACGTGCTGTCGAGGTAGTGGTCGCCGGTGACCCGGATGTCCGCGTCGATGTTCTTCTCCAGCGCGTAGATCCAGATCGCGCCGAGCCCGATGTTCCAGTTGAGCTCGTACGTGCCGGCCCGCACCACGGTGTTGTCGGTGATCGACAGCTTGCCCGCGAACGGTTCCGCGCCGAACCGCGACCCGACCTGGATGCCGCTGCCTTCCCGGATCGGGTCGGCGATCAGGTTGCGGGACACGGTGTTGTCGGTGCCGCCGTAGATGGCGATGCCGTTGGCCAGCGTCGGCGTCTGCACGGTGTTGCGGTCGAAGACGTTCCGCGCGTTGGCGGCCTTCTCGGACCACATCGCCAGCCCGTCGTCGCCGGTGTTGCGGACGAAGTTGTTGCGCACCACGGAGTCCGTCACTCCGATGTGGAAGTTCAGGGCGTCGGCGATCTGGTCGACGATGATGTTGTCGGTCACCCGCGTGTTGCGCATGGGGCCGTCGAACCAGAGGCCCACCTTGGTGTGCCTGATGTGCAGCCCGCTGATCGAGGAGTCGCTCAGCGCGCCGCCGATGCCGTTGACCTGGTCGGTGTCGATCCGCTCGCGCACGTCGCCCTCGATGGCGAAGCCCGACAGGTGCACGTTGCGGCTGCCGCCGTCAGCCGCGTCCTTGCCGTAGAACCCGACGCCGGTGTGCACCGAGCCGTCGGGCGCCGGCGGGTCGAGCGCGACCTCCTTGCCCTTGATCTTCGTGTACCAGTTGCCCGCGCCCTCGATCGTCACGTTGTCGACGATGATGTGCCGGTTGACCTGGTAGGTGCCCGGCGGCACGTAGACCTTGAGCCGGGCGAGCCGGGCGAGCGCGATCGCCTTGTCGAAGGCGGCGGCCGAGTCACGACGACCGGTCGGGTCGGCGCCGAACAGGAGCACGTTGGACGCCAGCAGGTTGACGTGCGGTGCGCCAACCATCTCGGAGTCGAGCAGGTCGATGACGGTCCACGCGGCGGCCGTGCCCTTCGGCGCGGTCAGCCGCACCTTCGCGCCCGCTGGGTAGGTGCGGCCGAGCAGCAACCGCTCCTCGTCGTAGAAGTGCATGGGCCGGAACGGCTTGGTGATGACGGGAGTCGGCGTGGTCGCCGCCGGGACGCAGGCGCACTCCGTGATCCACCAGTCCGGGTGCAGCAGGTCGGCCTGGGGGTCGTTGGTGAACGGGTACTGGTTGTAGAGCCACGCGTACTCGGACGTGAGGTTCATGGTCTTCTTGCCGCCGCCGTTGACGGTGACCTGCAGCGGCGCCCGGATCCCGCCGCCGTTCGGCGCGTCCGGGATGCTGTAGCGCACCGTGATGGCGTTGGCCGCGGCCGGCAACGTGAACTCGACGTGCTGTCCAGGTTGGAGCTTGACCGCGGTGCGGCCCGACGCCTCCGCCGGCAACGTGTAGGCGGTGCGGTCCGGCCCGATGACGGTGCCGGTGGTGGCCGCGTTCTCGGCTTCCTGCTCGAGGAAGTTGACGGTGGCGCCCCGGCCGGCGACCAGCGCCGGGTCGAGCGCCGCGCGGGTGACGACCGGCGCCGTGCCGGCCTGGGCCGGGCCCGCGATGCCGGCGACACCGAGGCCAACGGCGGCGACGGTGACGACGGCCAGCAAACGAGGTGGTGTCCGCGACATCAAGGACTCGTTTCCGTAGCGAGGTAGGGAGATGGGGACCCTGACCTTAGAGCCATAGATGTTGATGACACAAGCATCCGTCTATGATTTGCGAGAACTTGTTGCGCGCTTGCGGTCAGCGATCAGTTTCTTGCAACCGCAGATCAGCGTGGCGGCGGCTGGGCCAGCCCGATTCGCCGGTACGTCTCCGAGTTGACGTTGTCGACGACCGTCAGCTCGTCGTCGTCACAGCGATAGCTCGCTGACGGATCGGCCTCGGGGTCCTGCGTCAGGGCGGCGCTCACCCGCACCGACCCGTTGACCCGCCAGGTCGTCGTGCCGCTGTTCCGCACCGAGGTGATCACGAGCTTGTCGCCGACCGTCTTGTGGCGCCAGGTCACCGTGCCCTTGTGGGTGACCCGGTACGTCTTGCCGCCCGCCCGCCCGGACTTGTTCCCCTCGGCGCGGTAGTCGGTCCAGCCCGTGCCGTCAGCGAGGTAGTTCACGAACCACCCCTTGCCCGACAGGCCGAGGTCGACCTTCGTGCCCCACATGTTCACGCCGGGCTGGTGGTAGGACACGGCCTGCCAGCGGCCCACCAGGCACGGATCGACGCCGGCGGCGACGCTCGGCGTCGGCGTGGGTGTGGGTGTGCTCGTCGGCGTCGCCACCGACGACGCCGCATGCGTGGCGGGTGCGACCAACTCCTGGGCAACGCCACGACCGTCCGGCCGGAAGGCCAACGCCGTGCCGGCCGAGACGGCGACGACTGCCAGCCCCGCCACGAGAACGACACCACGACGGGAGCGGCGCCGCCGCACCGGAGAGCCCGGCGTCGGCGCCCCGGCGCCCGACTCGACCGGCAACGGTCGGACCGCGCCCTCCGCGACCGCCAGCTCCGGTTGCTCGGCGGCCGTCGGGATGATGCCGAGCGCCTGGTGCAGCGCGGTGCTCACCAGCGGATAGCGGCTCGCGCCGCCGACCAGGAAGACGTGGGTCGGCCCGACGCCGGCGGCGGCCAAGGCGGCACGGCAGGCGGCGACGGTGCGGTCGATCAGCGGCCGCGCCAGGGCGTCGAGTTGCTCGCGACCGAGCGGGGCGTCCTCGTCGAGCAGCGGCAACGTGATCCGGGCCGACGTGCGGCGCTAAAGCGCCTCCTTGGCCAGGCGCACGTCGTCCCAGAGCTGCCGGCTGAGCCGGCGGTCGGCGTCCGAGGCGGGCTCGACCAGTCGCTGCCAGCCGTCCCGGCCGCCGTAGACCGCCGTCAGATGCGCGACGATCGCCGCGTCGATGTCGAGCCCGCCGGTGCCGATCAGGCCTTCCGTGCTGAGCACCGCGAAGCCGTCGCCGGTGCGGCGGACCACGGAGGCGTCGAACGTACCGGCGCCGAGATCGTAGATCAGCGCGTCCGCGCCGTCGGGAAGATCGTGCGCGCCCGCGGCCGCGACCGGCTCCATCACGAGATCGACCTGGGCTACGCCCGTCCTGCCGGCCGCCGCGAGCAACGTCTCTCGCCGGTGGGCACCCCAGGCGGCCGGATGGGTGAGGACCAACCGGACCGGCGCCGCGCCCGCGGTCCGGGTCGCTTCCTGCACCACCCGGCGCAGCACCGCGCCGATCAGGTCGACGACCGGATGCTCGACCCCGGCCAGCAGCACCGTGCCGTCGTCGATGCGCGACTTGGGATGAAACTCGGCACCGGCCGGGTTGGCCCGCGCGGCCTGCACGGCATCGCGCCCGACGAGGATCGCGTCGCCCTCGACACAGATCGCGGAGGGCAGCAGGGGCGAGCCGTCGAAGAGCACCGCCTGGCCGCGGCCGTCGGGCCAGCGCAGGGTGGCGGCGGTGTTGGACGTCCCGAAATCGACGCCGAGGACCACGCCGCCCATATTCATGACCGCAACCGTATCCACCCCGGGCGACGCGGGATCGACCTGCGGACGTACATCCGTGGGCCGACGCGCCCCCACCTGCCGATACCTACCATCGACCGCATGAGCGCCGCAGCCGTGCACCGCCTCCCCTCCGCCGCCCTGTCGTGGGTGGCGCTCGCCGCGTACCCACTCGCCCTCGTCCTCGCGGTCGTCAGCCTGAACGACTCGGCGACCGTGCTGCCGGTCCTGGTGCTCGGGCTCCCGGCGATCGTGGTGCCGCGCTGGCCCATGGCAGGGTTCCTGCTCATGGCGGCCGGCGTCGCCGGGCTGGCCCCGTTCCACCCGACGGGGCTGATCATCGGCGTCCAGGCGGTGGTGCTCGACGTGGCGGTCGCCGTTCTGGCCGCCACCCGGTCCCGCCTCTCGGGGGTGATCGCCGCGGTCGTGGCCCTGCTGGTCCAGTTCGGCGCGGCCACGTTGGAAAACAGCGAAGCCTTCGTCAACGTTTTGATCGCGATGTTGCTCGGCGTCGTGGTGGCCTGGCTGGCCGGCACGGCGGTCCGCCAGCGGCGCGAGTACGGCTCGGCCCTGCTGCGCCGCGCGGCCGAGGAGGCGGTCACCAGGGAGCGGCTGCAGATCGCCCGCGACCTGCACGACCAGGTGGCGCACAGCATCGGCGTCATCGCGATCCAGGCCGGCGTCGGCCGCCGGGTCATCGACACCCAGCCGGACGAGGCCCGCAAGGCGCTCGACACCATCGAGACCGCGAGCCGGGAGACGCTCGCGGGCCTGCGCCGGACCCTGGTCGCGCTGCGGCGCAGCGACTCCGAGGCGGCCGTCAACGAGACCAGCGGCCTGACCGACCTCGACCGGTTGGTCACCGCCACCGAAGCCGCCGGGGTCCGGGCCCGGGTGCGCACCGAGGGCGAGGCCCGGGTGCTGCCGCCGGACGTCGACCTGGCCGCCTACCGGATCGTCCAGGAGGCGCTGACCAACGTCGTGCGGCACGCGCACGTCGAAACCTGCGAGATCCTCATCGCGTACGGCCCTTCGGAGCTGCGCGTCGAGGTGACCGACGCCGGCCGGGGCGGCACGGGCGACGGGACCGGCTACGGCCTGCGCGGGATGCGCGAGCGGGTCGCCCTGTTCGGCGGCGAGCTCACCGCCGGCCCCCGGGCCGACGGCGGCTTCCAGGTGACCGCGACCCTGCCGGTGCCGGCATGACGGTGCGGGTGCTGCTGGCCGACGACCAGCCGCTGGTCCGGGCCGGCCTGCGGGTGCTGATCGCCGATCACCCCGATCTCGAGGTGGTCGGCGAGGCCAGCACGGGCGTCGAGGCCGTGCACCTCACCCGGGAGGTCGGTCCGGACGTGGTGGTGATGGACATCCGGATGCCTGTCATGGACGGCATCGCGGCCACCCGCATGATCGTCGAGGGCGGGTCGGCGGCCCGGGTGGTGATGCTCACCACCTTCGATGACGACGACAACGTGTACGGCGCCCTACGGGCCGGTGCCAGCGGCTTCCTGGTCAAGGACATGGCGCTGGAGGACATCCTCGGCGCGGTCCGGGTGGTGGCCGCCGGCGACGGCCTGATCGCGCCGAGCGTCACGCGCCGGCTGATCGCGGAGTTCGCCGGCCGGCCCACGGCGGCGGCGCCGGCTGCCAGGCCCGGCGCGCTCGCGGGGATCACCGAGCGGGAGCGCGAGGTGCTGACGCTGGTCGGGCAGGGGCTGTCGAACACCGAGATCGCCGCGCGGCTGGTGATCAGTGTCGCCACGGCCAAGACCCACGTCGCCCGGCTGTTCACGAAGCTCGACGCGCGGGACCGCGTACACCTGGTGATCATGGCTTATGAAATGGGACTTGTGACGCCGTCGCCGTGACGCGTTATGGTGGTCGGGCCGGCCGAGAGGCGCTGCGACGGACCACCGGGTCCGCCACGCTCGGTCTGGCCTGACGATTGTCAAGGGCGCCTCCTGTCACGGGAGGTGCCTCAATGCACACCCAGACCATCAATGGTGTCGAGTTCGCCGTGCGCGACCTCGACCTGGCCGCGTTCGGCCGGCACCAGATCCGCCTGGCCGAGCACGAGATGCCCGGGCTGATGGCGCTGCGCCGGGAGTTCGCCGACCAGCAGCCGCTGCGCGGCGCCCGGATCGCGGGCTCGCTGCACATGACCGTGCAGACCGCCGTGCTGATCGAAACGCTCGTCGCGCTCGGCGCCGAGGTCCGCTGGGTCTCCTGCAACATCTTCTCCACCCAGGACGAGGCGGCGGCCGCGGTCGTCGTCGGTCCGAACGGGACGGTCGACGCGCCCACCGGCACGCCGGTCTTCGCCTGGAAGGGCGAGACGCTGGCGGAGTACTGGTGGTGCACCATGCGGCTGTTCGACTTCGGCGACGGGCAGGGCCCGAACCTGATCGTCGACGACGGCGGCGACGCCACGCTGCTGGTCCACAAGGGAGTCGAGTTCGAGGCGGCCGGCTCGGTGCCGGCGGCGACCGCGGACGACCACGAGGAATACCAGCTGATCCTGGAGACGCTGCGGACCAGCCTCGGCGAGGACGGCCAGCGGTTCACCCGGATCGCCGCCGGCATGCGCGGTGTCTCCGAGGAGACCACGACCGGCGTCGCCCGCCTCTACGAGCTGTCCCGGGCCGGCACGCTGCTGTTCCCGGCGATCAACGTCAACGACTCGGTCACCAAGTCCAAGTTCGACAACAAGTACGGCATCCGGCACTCGCTGACCGACGGCCTCAACCGGGCCACCGACGTGATGCTCGGCGGCAAGCTGGCCGTCGTCTGCGGCTACGGCGACGTCGGCAAGGGTTCGGCCGAGGCGCTGCGCGGCCAGGGCGCCCGGGTCGTGGTCACCGAGATCGACCCGATCTGCGCGCTGCAGGCGGCGATGGACGGGCTGCAGGTCGTCGCGCTGGAGGACGTCGTCGAGACGGCCGACATCTTCATCACCACGACCGGTGGCGTCGACATCATCACGGCCGACCACATGGCCCGGATGAAGCACAACGCGATCGTCGGCAACGTCGGGCACTTCGACAACGAGATCGACATGGCGGGCCTGGCCCGCGTGCCGGGCGTCGAGAAGACCGAGGTCAAGCCGCAGGTCCACGAGTGGCGGTTCCCCGACGGGCACGCGATCCTCGTGCTCTCCGAGGGCCGGTTGATGAACCTCGGCAACGCGACCGGTCACCCCAGCTTCGTGATGTCGTGCTCGTTCGCCAACCAGGTGCTCGCCCAGCTCGAACTCTGGCAGGGCGAGCACGCCACCGGCGTCTTCGTGCTCCCGAAGCACCTCGACGAGAAGGTGGCGCGACTGCACCTGGACGCGCTCGGCGTGCGGCTCACCGAGCTGACCAAGAAGCAGGCGGAATACCTCGGCGTGCACGTCGAGGGCCCGTTCAAACCGGAGCACTACCGCTACTGAGTTTCCCTCGCGCGGCCCGGGTCCTCTGTGGACCCGGGCCGTCGCCGTTCCTAGTCGTCGGTGGGTGACTTCGCCGGGTTGACCAGCTGGAGCCAGGCCTGTGCCTCGTCGGCCGGCAGCACCGCGTCGAGCCGGATCTCGGGCACCATCAATGGATAGACCCGGCCGACGTTCCAGGACCGCTCGTACGGCGCCGGGTCGAGCACCACGATCCGGCGGCCGGCGACGGGCTCGATGTCGACGGGCCGGCCCTCGTTCCAGATCCACTTGCCGCCGGCGTCGACCAGGTTGAACTGGCCCTGGATCGGCGCCGGCGGCTGCAGCGGGCCGTCGGTCGCCGCGGCCACCCAGGCCGGCTCCGGCGCCCGGCCCGGCAGGTGGCCGCCGCCGACCAGCGTGTGCGCCAGCAGGGTGTGCAGCTGGAAGTTGTCGCCGACACCGCTGACCGTCACGGTGAACACGGCGCCGGACGCCCGGTGCACCACGACGAGTTGCTCGTCGTCGAGCACGAGCAGCAGGCCGAGCAGCCAGTGCGCGGCGTCGATCTCGTCCGGCGCGACGGACGCCGCCTCGATCAACCTGTCCCGCTGCGGCACCGCCGCCCGCCCCGCCTTCTGCTGCAACGGCAGCAGCAGCGCCGGGATCCACTCGTCGACGGTGAACCACGCCTGGGTCACGGCCGACGCCTCGTCGAGGTCGAGCCCGCCCGCGGCGGCCACCCGTTCGACCACGGCCCGCGCCGACTCCGGGTCGTTCGGCTGGTCGACCTCCGTGCCGGCCAGCGCCGGGAACCGGGCCGCCTGCTCGAGGCCCGCCGCGACCCGCTCGGCCAGCACGTCGAGCGCGGCGACCGGATCGCCGCCCGCCTCGACGAGCCCGGCGGCCAGCGCGGCCAGCGGCGCGCCGTTGCCGAGCGGCACCTCCGCCAGCGCCGGCCGCAACGCGACCAGCGCCTCGGTGAGCTGCGGCGGTTCGGCGCGCTCGACGCCTCTGACGATCTCCTTGAAGGCCCGCTGCGCGGCGGCCTCGTCGTGCCGGTCGACCGCCTCGGCCAACTCGGCACACAGTTCGGCAACGGACTTCTTCCGGTTCCACAACATCGGGCGATGGTACGGGTCCGCGGTCGGCCGTGCCGGCCGCCGGGGCGCTATTCGGAGCGACCCCCGTACCGGATGGGTCGGTGACAGGAAGTCGACTCCGGCCAATCCGCCCGGCCGTCCCGCATCGAAGTCCTCGCGCAGGCACGCCTGATCGGAGGACAGAGATGACCAGGAAACCCCGCGCGATCCTCGCGGCACTCGCCGTGACCGGTATCGCGCTGGCCGCACTCGGGCCGCAGTCGTCGGTGGCGTCCAGCCACCGCGAGGCGCCGCTGATCGCCAGCGACCCGGCCGCCGACAACACCGACCTGTACGCCTTCGTCAGCCCCGAGCGGCCCGACTACGTGACGCTGATCGCGAACTGGATCCCGTTCGAGGAGCCCGACGGCGGGCCGAACTTCTACCCGTTCGCGACCGACGCGGCGTACAACATCAATATCGACAACGACGGCGACGCGAAGGCCGACGCCGTGTTCCGCTGGACCTTCAAGAACGTCGACAAGCGCGGCGGGTCGACATTCCTCTACAACAACGGGCCCGTCGACTCGTTCGACGACCCGAACCTGCTGTTCAAGCAGACCTACACGCTCGAGTCGTCGTTCGACGGCGCTCCGTTCAAGACCCGCGTCGCGGGCGCCCCGGTCGCGCCGTCCCGGATCGGCAACGCCTCGATGCCCGACTACCAGAAGCTGCGCGACGAGGCGACGATCCAGCTCGACGGTGGCTGGAAGCTGTTCGCGGGCCAGGCCGACGACCCGTTCTTCCTCGACCTGCGGGTCTTCGACCTGCTCTACGGCGGCGACCTGAGCGAGACCGGCCAGGACACGCTGGCCGGCTACAACGTCAACACGATCGCGCTGCAGGTGCCGTTCAAGGACGTGGCCCTGCGCGGCGACAGCAACCGCAACCCGGTCGTCGGGGTCTGGACCACGACGGACCGCGCGAAGGTACGGGTCACCGGCCAGCAGACGCAGGGCATCCGCGGCGAGCGGGTGCAGGTCTCCCGGCTGGGCAACCCGTTGGTCAACGAGGTCGTCGTGCCGGCGAACCTGAAGGACGCGTTCAACTCGATCTCGCCGGACAAGGACGCCGGCATCCCGGCCGTCGTCAAGCGGGTCACCGACCCCGAGCTACCCAAGCTGATCGAGGCCATCTACGGCGTACCCGCGCCGGCCACGCCCCGCAACGACCTGGTCGAGATCTTCCTGACCGGCATCACCACCAAGGCCAACGGTCCGATCAAGGCCGACCTCAACTCGCAGCTCAACAACAAGGACGTCAACCCGAAGCGGTTCCGGCCCTCCGAGATGCTGCGACTCAACCTCGGCGTCCCGGTCGCGGACCAGCCCAACCGGCTCGGCGTGCTCGGCGGCGACCTGCAGGGCTTCCCGAACGGCCGGCGGCTCGGCGACGACGCCGTCGACATCTCCATCCAGGCGGTCGAGGGCGCGGCGCAGACCGGTCAGCTCGTCGACGCGCTGGCCGCGGGCGACAAGGTGGACGCCAACGACAACCAGTTCGGCGATCAGTTCCCGTACGTGGCCCTGCCGAACGTCGGCGCGGTCAACGGTGGCAAGGCGGCCGCGGACCCGGGTGCGGCCGTGCGGCCGGACTCGCCGGCTCCGGAACTGTCGCCGGCCTCCGCGGCGGCGGGCGACGACATGGGCACCGGCGCGGTGCTGACCGTCGCGGTGATCGGCACCCTGCTCCTGACGCTGGTCCTGGTGACCTGGTGGTACCGCCGGCGCCGGCCGGACGCCGTTTCGGACGACACCGTCAAGCTCTGACCGGTTCGGGGGCGCGTCCCGTCGCCGGGGCGCGCCCCCACCGCCCGTGGGAAGGACCATCCGTCATGCGCGCTCCTCTTCGGACAGTTGTCGTCGTGGCCGTCGCCGCCGTCGCGTTGCTCGGCATCGGGGCGGTCTTCGGTCTCCGGTCGCCCGCCCCCGCGCCGGCGGCGAGTGTGGTGGCTGGTGCTCCCGACCGGCTCGCCGAGTCCATCGCCCGGGCTCAGGACCGCCTGCGAGCGCTGCCGCGCGACCACGAGACGTGGGCGGCGCTCGGGCTCGCGTACGTCGAGCAGGCCCGGGTGACCGCCGATCCGAGCCTCTATCCCAAAGCCGCGGGCGCGCTGGAGCGGTCGCTGGCTGTGCGGGCCACCGAGAATCCGGCCGCCCTGGTCGGGCTCGGCGCGCTCGCCAACGCCCGGCACGAGTTCGCCGCCGCGCGGGCGTACGCCACCGACGCCCTGGCGGCGAATCCGTACGACGCCGACGCGTACGCCGTGCTGGCCGATGCCCACACGCAACTCGGCGACGCCGCGGCGGCGACCGCCGCGATCCAACGGATGCTGGACCTGCGGCCCGGGCTCGCCGCCTACGCGCGCGCCTCGTACGACCTCGAACAGCGCGGATCGGTGGCCGAAGCCACCGACCTCATGCGGCGGGCGCTCGAGTCCGCCGCCGACCCGGCGGACATCGCGTTCTGCCGCAACCAACTCGGCGACCTCGCCTGGTCGGTCGGGGACCTGAACGGCGCCGAACGGGAGTACGCGGCCGGTCTCGCCGCCGGACCGGGCTACCAGGCGTTGTTGCGCGGGCGTTCGCGGGTGGCGGCGGCGCGGGGCGACCTGCCCGCGGCGCTCGCCGACGCCGGCGCGGTCGCGGCCCGGACGCCGACGCCCGACAGCCTGCTCGAGTACGCGACGCTGCTGCGGCTGGCCGGCAACGTGGCCGAGGCCGACCGTCAGCTCACCCTGGCGGACGCGGCACACCGGCTGTTCGTCGCCAACGGTGGGCAGGACGACCTGACGGGTGCTCAGCTCGCACTGGCCCGCGGTGACGCCGCGGCCGCGGTGCGGCTGGCGCAGGACGAGTGGCGGCGGCGGCCGTTCGCTGACGTGGCGGACGTGCTCGGGTGGTCGCTGCACCTGGCCGGGCGGGATGCCGAGGCGTTGCCGCGCCTGCGCCGGGCCGTCTCGTCGGCGCCGCGCAACGCGCTGTTCGCCTATCACCTGGGCATGGTGCTGCTGGCCTCCGGCGACAGCGCCGGGGCGCGGGACGCGCTGCGCCAGGCGCGTTCGGTCAACCCGTACTTCTCCCCTGTCGACGGGCCGACGGCGGCTCGGGCACTGTCCGCATTGGAGGCACGGCCGTGAGGCGCGTACTGGTGGCTCTGGCTCTCGTGGGTTTCGTTCTGTTACCGGCCGCGCCCGCCGCGGCGCATCCGCTGGGCAACTTCTCGGTCAACCGCTATGTCGGGTTGACGTTCCATCCGGACCGGGTCGCGGCGGTCGTGGTGGCCGACGTGGCGGAGCTGCCGACGCTGCAGGATCCGGCGCCGACGTGTGCGGAGGCGGCCTCGGCTCTGGCCGTGACCGTGTCCGGCGCGCGCCTGTCGTGGACCGTTTCGTCGTCGGCGCTGGTCCTGGCCGACGGGGCCGGTGGGTTGAAGACCGGTCGGCTCGACTGCCGGTTGTCTGCTTCCGCGGCGCTGCCCGGTGCGGTGACGGTCTCCAATGAGTTCCGGGCCGATCGGATCGGGTGGCGGGAGCTGACGGCGACGGGTGTCGGGGTACGGCTCGTGGGGTCCACCGTGCCTTCGGCGACGGTCAGTGACGAGCTGCGGCGGTATCCGGACGACCTGCTGTCGTCGCCGGTCGACGTGCGGACGGCGGCGTTCACGGCGGTGCTGGACGGGTCGGCGGTCGCCGCGGCCGGTCCGGTCTCCGGTGGTGGGTCGGGGGCGGCGCCGCTCGGGTTGACCGGGCCGCTGGCCGGGGCGGAGCGGTGGCTGGACTCCGTGGTGGGTGGTGCGCGGCTGACGCCGTTGGTGGGGTTGCTCGCGGTGTTGTTGGCGCTGGTGCTGGGTGCGGCGCACGCGGCGCTGCCGGGGCACGGCAAGACGGTGATGGCGGCGTACCTGGCGGGCCGGGCCGGGCGTCCGCGTGATGCCGTGGCAGTCGGCGCGACGGTGACGCTGACGCACACCGGCGGGGTGATCGCGCTCGGGTTGCTGTTGACGACGTTCGCGGGAGTCGCCGGGGAGTCGGTGCTGGGGTGGCTGGGGGTCGCGAGCGGGGTGCTGGTGGCGGGAATCGGGGTGGGTGCGCTGTTGTCGGCGCTACGGCGGCGTCGCGCCGTGGGTGCGGGTCACTCGCACGGGCACCGTCACTCGCACGGTCACGGCCACTCGCACGGTCCTGGGCACGCGCACTCGCACGATCACCACGATGGTGTTGTCCACAGGCACTCGCATGGGCCGGGGAAGTGGGGTATCGCCGGGATCGGCGTTGCTGGTGGGCTGGTGCCCAGTCCGTCCGCGCTGATCGTGCTGTTGGGTGCGATCGCGCTGGGCCGTACCGCCTTCGGGATTCTGCTTGTTTTCGCCTATGGCCTGGGGATGGCGGCGACGCTGACCGCCGCGGGCCTGCTGTTGATCCGGGTCCGTGACCGGTTCGCGGGGCGCCTGCGCGGGCTGCTGCGCTGGCAGGCGGCGGCGCCGTCCGCCACCGCCGCGCTCATCGTCGTCGTCGGGCTCGGCCTGGCCGGGCGCGCGTTTTCCACAATCGTCTGACCCGGGGTGGCGACCATGACCGCGGGCGCGGAATCATTCCCCCTCAGAGCGCGACACCGGCCCCGGCAAGGAGTCTTCATGCGCGAGCAGAGCCACGGCGACCCGCCGCGCGACCACCTGTCGGCGGTGCCCGCGCCGGTCGACGACCGGTCGGCGGCCGATCGCCTGCTGGTCGCGGTCGGGCGGGGCGACGAGGCCGCGTTCCGGGAGCTCTACGAGCTCGTCGCGGCCCGGGTCTACGGCTTGGCCCGGCAGGTGCTGCGCGATCCGGCCCAGGCCGAGGAGGTCGCCCAGGAGGTTCTGGTCGAGGTGTGGCGCACGGCCGCACGGTTCGAGCCGGCCAAGGGCTCGGCCACCGCCTGGGTGTTCACCATCGCCCACCGGCGGGCGGTCGACCGGGTCCGCAGCGAGCAGGCGGCCTCCGACCGCGTGCAGAAGACGGCATCCTGGTCGGCGCAGACGCCCTACGACGAGGTCTCGGGCGAGGTCGAGGAGCGACTCGAGCGGCAACAGGTCCGCCGCTGCCTGGACGACCTGACCTCGCTGCAGCGGGAGTCCATCACGCTGGCCTACTACGGCGGCCGCAGCTACCGCGAGGTGGCGCAACTGCTCGACGTGAGCCTGCCGACCATCAAGACCCGGATGCGCGACGGCCTGATCCGCCTACGCGACTGCCTGGGGGTGGAGGTGCCGACATGACCGACGCCGACGTGCACGCGCTCTCGGGAGCCTATGTGCTCGACGCGCTGACCGACCTCGAACGCGCGGCGTTCAAGCGCCACCTGGCCGGCTGCGCGACCTGCGCGATCGAGGTGGCCGAGCTACAGGAGACGGCGGCCCGGCTGGCCGACGGCGCCTGGTCGGTGCCGCCGCCGGCGCTGCGCGACAAGGTCTTCGCCGAGGTCTCCCGCACCCGCCAGGACGCCCCGGTTGCGGCGAAACCGGTCCGCCCACCACGATCGCGCCGCCTGCTCACGGTGGCCGCGGCGGTGATCCTGGCCGCGGCGGCGGCAACCGGCACGTTCGCGGTCCAGGAACGCCGCCTCGACGACCAGCGCACGACCGCGGCGGCGGAGTCCGCACGGGTCACCGAGGTGCTGGCCGCACCAGACGCGATCCTCCGCACGGCCACCTCCGCGAGCGGCGTCCGCCTGACGGTCGTGACCTCCGCGGCCCGCGACGAAGCAGTCCTGACGATGGCCGCCGAGCGGGCAGCCGGCACGGACCGCACCTACCAGCTATGGATGCTCGACGGCAGCACAGCGATCAACGCGGGCGTCCTACCCGTCGGCACGACCTCGGCCACCCGCCTGGTCTCCGGTGCGGCGTCCGCGGACGCGTTCGCGGTGACCATCGAGCCGTCCACCGGCTCACCGGTCCCGACCCTGCCACCCGTAGGCCAGGTGAGCGTGGCATAAGCAGCGCCTGTGGCACAGTCGTGGGTGTGTCGTTGGACGAGCTGCCGCACTGGCTGCCGGCTTGGTGTCGCGACCACCTGGGCGCCGAACCCACCGGCGTCCTGTTCCGGTCGCGACAGGTCTCGACGGTGTTCGGTCTGCGCCTGGCCGGTGGCAGGGACGTCGTCGTCAAGGCGCGCGCCGACGACGGCCGGGCCGCGTCGTGCGTCGCGGCGCAGGCGAGCTTGGCCGAGCGCGGATACCCCTGCGCCCGACCGCTCACGCCGGTGCTTCGTGTCGGCGCGCTGGCCGTGCACGCTGAGGAGTTCCGCCCGGGCGGCGAGGTGTCACAAGGTGACTCGCCGGCCGTCGCCACCGCCTCCGCGCACGTGTTCGCCCAGCTGATGACCAAGCTCGCCGGCGTGACCGTCGCACCGCCGCTGCCGAATCCGCCCTGGGTGCGTTGGGACCACACCGATCCCGGGGTGTGGCCGGCGATCGACTTTCTCGACAGCCGGGACCAGAGTCTCGTGCCGGACCACATCGTCGGAACGGCAGAGCGCACCAGGAGACGACTGCTGGCCGCCGGCTTGCCGTGCGTGCTCGGCCACGCGGACTTCGAGGCGCAGAACCTGCGGTGGCACGGTCGGGCGTTGTGGGCGGTGCACGACTGGGACAGCCTGGCTTGGCAGCCCGAGGCGGCGCTGGTAGGAGCGGCAAGCGGGTCGTTCGCCAGCGCCGGCCCGCCCACGCTGGCTCCGATCGAAAGCTCCGAGGCGTTCCTCTCGGCTTACCAGGACATGCGACGACACCCGTTCACGGCCGTAGAGCTGGAGGTCGCCTGGGCGGCCAGCTTGTGGATGGCCGCGTACAACGCCCGCGAGCTGGCCTTGTGCCATGGCCCCGCGGCGGGCGCCGAAGCGCTGCGCGCGCAGACAACCGAACGCCTCCGCCGTGCCAACGCGTCGTGAATCCGCTCGACGCGAACGGTGGGCGAAGCGATCATCGAGGACGTGAGCGACCTCCTCCCGACGAACGACGTCGACCAACGGGCCGGACGACAACGCGCCATCCTCGTCGACGTCGACGGCACGCTGGCGATCCGCGGGAAACGTTCGCCCTACGACTGGAGCCGGGTGGGCGAGGACCAGCCCAACCCCGCGGTGATCGAGCTGGTGCAGACGATCATGGCCGCCGGCCGGCACCGGATCGTGGTGATGTCGGGCCGCAAGGAACAGTCACGTCGCCAGACGGAGATGTGGCTCGACGCGCAGGGCATCGTGTTCGACGACCTGTGCCTGCGCGCCGACCACGACGACCGCCCGGACCACAAGACCAAGGCGGACCTCTACCGCCGCTTCGTGGCGCCCCGCTACGAGGTCGCCTTCGTCATCGACGACCGCGCCAGCGTCGTCCGCATGTGGCGCAACACCTTCAACCTCACGGTCTGCCAGGTCGCCGACGGCGATTTCTGAGACATCGACGAGGCGAAGTCGAGTTAGAGGCCGGCGGGCGCCCACGGGAGGGGGTCGCCGGCGTATTGGTGGGCCCGGATGTCTCCTGAGCGCGCGTGGCCCTCGAACAGCTCGACCCGAGCCGCCCGCCCGCACAGACGGCCCAGCTCCACGCTCGCCTCCCGGCTGGTGACCTCCTGGTAGGTCACCGTCTTCAGGTACTTGCCGACCCACAGACCCCCCGTGTAGCGGGCCGCGCCGCGGGTGGGCAGGGTGTGGTTCGTGCCGATGACCTTGTCGCCGTAGGAGACGCAGGTGCCTTCGCCCAGGAACAGCGCCCCGTAGTTCCGCATCGCCGTCAACGCGTCGCGGGGCGACTCCGTCAGGATCTGGACATGTTCTGACGCGTACGCGTCGGCGAGTGCGTAGGCCTCCGCCAGGTCCGCCACCACCGCCACCTCGCCGTGGTCGCGCCACGCCGGCGCCGCGAAGTCACGGGTGGGCATTCCCGGCAGGATTTCCTCGATCAGGTCCATGACCCGGCGCGCCAGCGGCTCCGAATCCGTGATCAGGATCGCCGGTGAGTCCGGGCCGTGCTCCGCCTGGCTCAGCAGGTCGACCGCCACCACGAACGGGTCGGCCGCGCCGTCCGCGACGATCAGGATCTCCGTCGGCCCCGCGAACAGGTCGATGCCGACCTCGCCGAAGAGCTGCCGCTTCGCCTCCGCCACGTACGCGTTTCCGGGGCCCGCCAGCAGGTCGACCTTGCCGATCGTCTCCGTGCCCAGCGCCATCGCCGCCACCGCCTGGGTGCCGCCCAGCAGGTAGATCTCGTCGGCGCCCGCCAGGTGCAGC
This sequence comes from Asanoa siamensis, assembly GCF_016862555.1. Classification (GTDB taxonomy): domain Bacteria; phylum Actinomycetota; class Actinomycetes; order Mycobacteriales; family Micromonosporaceae; genus Asanoa; species Asanoa siamensis. The sequence goes on from NZ_BONE01000009.1 coordinate 146,597, forward strand.
GCCGCGATCGTCGCCGCCGGGATCTCGCCGCGGATCGGCGGTGTGCACGATGCCACCCGGCCGACACCCGCCACCTTCGCGGTCACCACCGTCATGTGCGCCGACGCCACCAGCGGATAACGGCCGCCGGGCACGTAGGCGCCGGCCGCCGACACCGGGATGTTCTTCTGCCCCAGGAAGACGCCCGGCTCGACCTCCGCCTCGAAGTCGTGCAGGGACTCCTTCTGCCGCAGCGCGAAGTCGCGTACCCGTGCCTGCACCGTTTTGATGTCGGCGAGAGCCTGCGCCGGCACCGTCGCCACGATCTGTTCGATCTCCGACTCCGAGAGCCGGAACGACGCCGGCGACCAGTTGTCGAACTTCTCGGAATACTCCCGGACCGCCGCGTCGCCGCGGGCGCGGACGTCCGCGATCACCGCCGCGACCGTCTCGCGGACGCCGCGCGAGGCCGCGTCGTCGTGGGTCACCGGGGGTGCCGACTTGAGATAGCGCGCCGCCATGGCCAACCTCCAGAAATCAGAGCGGGTACGTCGCCCGCAGGTCGATCCGGCTGTACGTGATGTGCCGGGTCAACACGTCCTCGTCGCGCGCGGCCTGGGTGACCGGCAGCAGCGTGTGGGTCTCGTTGTTGAGGCGGTAGAAGGCCTCCGCGAAGTTGACGCCCGCGACCCGGCCGTTCTCGCCGTTGTTGGCCTCGATCAGCTTGCGGGCGAACAGCCCCGAGTAGCCCTGGCTGTCGAAGCAGTCCATCGCCGCGACCTTCTGGCCGACCACGTCGGTGATGTCGATGTAGACGTCGTTGCGCAGGCCGTGCAGGCTCAGCCCGTCGCCCGCGATCACGGGCAGCGACGTGAAGAAGACCTGCTTCACGTGGAACTCCGACCGCCCGTCGAGGTTGCGCAAGAACATGCCGGCCCGGCCGAGCGCGGCCAGCACGCTCACCGAGGCGACCGTGTGCATGTTGGCCGCCATCACCGGATTGAGCGGGTAGTCGCAGATCAGCACGTCCGGCCGCTCGATCGCGAGCTGCTCGGCGATCTGGTCGACCACGTCTTCCCGCAGCGCGGCGTAGTGGTCGTCCAGGTCGAGCGTGATCACGCGGGAGATGCCCAGGATAGCGGCCGCCCGCTCCAACTCGCCCTTCTTGTGCGCCACGATCGCGGCCAGGTCGGCGTCGACGATCGACTCGTCGGGCTGGTCCTTGCGCCACTCCTCCGCGTACCGGTTGGCGTGCATCCGCCCGCCGTGCGTGAGGATCAGCGCGACCACCTCGTCACCCGCGGCCGCGTGCCGGGCCAGGGTGCCGCCGCAGTTCGTGATCGTGTCCGCCGGATGGGCGTAGATGGTCATCACCTTCATGACTGAAGCGAACGTGAAACGCCGTTCCATGTCAATCAGTAGCGCGCGGAAATCTCCCAGCGTTCGACGGCGTGGTCGCCGCGCACGGCGTACAGGTGGCTCCACATGTTCGTGGTGCCGCAGGCATGGTTGGGCACGAGACGCACCAGATCGCCCACGGCCAACGGCATCGCGCCGCCGTCGAGGAGAAAACCGTGCTCCTCGTTGGCTTCGGCGAACACCACGTCGGGTCGGTCGAGCACCAGGCCGACCGAACCCGCGGCCGCGATCGCGTCGGAGCTCATCGCCTTGATGCCCGCGTCGATGATCGGGCGACCGGCCCGCTGCACCGATGCCACCCGGGCGAGCACGGTCTGCGCGCACTGGTCGAGCGTGCAACTGCCCACCCGGGTCTGGTTGGCGTCGTAGTAGACGTAGGTGCCCGGCCGGCCCTCCGTCACGCCCGGCACGAACGGCGTCGAGGTGGCACCGGGCGTCGAGCCGACAGAGACGATCTCGACCTCGTGCCCGGCGGTACGCAGGTCGCCCGCGACCGAGACCAGCAACGCGCCCGCGGCCGCACCGGCCGATTCCAGCGCCGCCCGGTCGGCCGACGCGGAGATGTGCCCCTCGTGGGTCAGCACGCCACGCAGTCGCAGCCCGGGCAGCGCCGCGATCCCGGCCGCGATCGCGACGGCGGTCGACGGTTCCACGCCGAGCCGCGCGTGCCCGGTGTTGACCTCGAGGACGAACGGCACCGTCACGCCGGCCGCCGCCGCCGCGGCCGACAGGGGACGCGCGGCCTCGACCGAGTCCAGCGAGACCGTGAGCCCGCCACCGTGCCGCAGCAGCGCGTCCACCACGAACGCCACCTTGCGCGGCCCGATCGGGATGTGCGCCCAGAGCAGGTCGCCGACGCCACGGCTCTGCAACCAGGCCACCTCGGCCGCGGTCGAGCAGGTGAAGCCGATCGCGCCGGCGTCGAGTTGCCGGCGGGCCACCTCCCAGCACTTGGTGGTCTTCACGTGCGGGCGCAGCGCGACGCCGGCCGCCGCGAACGCGCCCGCCATGTCGGCGATGTTGCGCTCCAGCCGGTCGAGGTCGACCAGCAGCGCCGGGGTCGGCAGCGCGTCGAGGGGGATCATGCGAGCCCCAACGCGGCACGCGGGTCGCCGTCGAGCAGCCACTCGAGCGTCTCGGGCTTGATCGCCGGCAGCCCCGCCGGCCGCATGTCGGCCAGCGATCGCAGGCCGGCCACCGCCTCGGCCGGCGTCCACATCGGATAATCGGACCCGAACAGCAGCTTCTGCGTCACTCCCCACTCCTGCGCGCGGACCAGCGCCATGAACCCGTCCAGCGGCCGGGCCCACGAGGCCGACACGTCGCCGAACACGTTGCGGGCCTTGCGCAGCACCACGATGGTCTCGCGCTGCCACGGGTGGCCGAGGTGGGCGATGATCTGCTTCAGGTCGGGGTGCCGGCGGGCCACGTCGTCGACCAGCAGCGGGTTCGTCAACTCCAACCGGCCCTCGGGGCTGGGTGTGGTGCCCATGTGCCAGAGCACGATCAGCCCGGCCTGCGTCGCGGCGCGGAAGAACGGGTCGTGTGCCTCGTCCCGCGGGTCGAAGTGGGCGAGCACCGGGTAGAGCTTGACGCCGCGCAGACCGCGGGCGATGCCGTCGGCCAACTGGTCCATGACGTCGGCGTCCGACAGGTCCAGCGCCATGAAGCCGATCGTGTTCGTCGACGTGGCCGCGCAGAACTGCTCGACGTACTCGTTCGGTGTGATCACGCCGGCCCGGGTGGCCCGCATGCCGAACACGAACGCGAGGTCCACGCCGGCCGCGGCCATCGCCTCGTCGTACTGCTCCGGCGTGCGGTCCGCGTACTCGTGGCCGTAGACGGGCTGCCAGTTGCGGTGCCATTCGCAGCCCCAGTGCTCCGCGAGATGACAATGGGTGTGTACGTCGATCATGCGCTGCCTCTCAGGCTCTGCCAGCTTCGAGAACCAAGCCGGCGCGGACGCCGGTGTGTGCTCCCCCGTCGACGGTGACCGCGCCGTTGACCAGCACCAGGTCGATGCCGGCGGCGAACTGGTGCGGCGCGGTGAAGGTGGCCCGGTCGACCAGCGCGGCCGGGTCGAAGACGACCACGTCGGCCGGCGCCCCGGGCCGCAGCAGCCCGCGGTCGCGCAGTCCGACCCGGGCGGCGGGTGCCGACGTGCAGCGGCGCACCGCGTCCGGCAGGTCGGCCCCGTAGCGGTGCAGGTACCGCGGGAAGGTCCCGTAGCTGCGCGGATGGGGCACGCCGGCGCCGGTCACCCCACCGGGATCGAGCGCGAGCCCGTCGGAGGCGACGACGGCCGCGGGATGCGTGAGCACGGCCCGCAGGTCGTCCTCGCTGCGCCCGCCGGCGGTCATCAGCACCCCGTTGCCCAGCGACGCCAGCAGGTCGAGCACGACCTCCGCACCGTCGACGCCGGCGTCGGCCGCCAGCGACGCGATCGACCGCC